>JAJACQ010000020.1 GCA_022601435.1 Chlamydiia bacterium | reverse complement strand
CCTTGTGGTAAGAGAGAGAGAGAGAGGTTTTTTGTTTTTGACGTTTTTTTTTCATCTTCGGTTTTTTCTTTTCTCGAAGGAAAAAAAAATCATTTTTTCCCCCCTTCTCTTCCTTCTCGCCAAAAAAACTCTCTTAAAGTAAACTATTTAGCAGATCTAACCAGGAGTAAAACAAATGCCTATTCAACAAACACTATCTATCATCAAACCAGACGCAGTTAAACAGAATGTAATTGGAGAAATTCTTACACGTTTTGAAAAAAATGGTCTATCTATTGTAGCAGGTAAGTACCTCTTTTTAACAAAAGAGCAAGCGGAGAAATTCTACGATATTCATAGAGAAAGACCTTTTTTTACTGATCTTGTTGATTTCATGATTTCAGGACCTGTTTTTGTTTCTGTCCTTGAGGGCGAAGACGCTGTTCTTAAAAATAGAGAAATCATGGGGGCTACTGATCCTAAGGAAGCAGCAGACGGCACTATCAGAAAGGACTTTGCTAAATCAATCGATGCAAACGCTGTTCATGGTTCCGATAGTCATGAAAACGCTATCAAAGAGATCATGTTCTTCTTTAGAGAAGATGAAATTATCTCTAAGCTAGAGCTATAAAGTAATAGCCCGATCCAGAAGATTGGGCTTTAATTTTTTTTGCAAGTAAGATTGAATACTTAACTTCCAGTTACATTAAGGATCTGAAGAACTTGCCCAATAACCTCTTCTTATTTTAAACTACTTAGCTTTGCTAATTCTGCTTCTTCTAAGCTAAGCTTTGCTTGAGCTTCTTCTATTTTAGAAGTTGTGTCTATAATTTGAGCTGAAAATTCTGCTTTCTGCAATCTCATATGCCTTATAGTACTTAAAAAAGGTACAATTTCTGGAATCTTTATAACCTCTTGAGCAAAGCTAATTTTAGATCCAAGTGTTTGCATCATAGCAATAAGCTGATCTACATCACCTCTTGGATTTTTTTGATTAACAATCTCTACTTCCTTAAAGAAAGATTCTTTTTCATTTTTAAGTTTTTCTAACAGTTTTTTCAAAGACTCAGATCCTTCAGTTACTTCATCTTCCTTTAAATCTCCCACAGATTTTAAGCATTTTTTAATCTGCTTTATCAATCTGATAAGGGATTTAGAAGCATTTTTTGATTGATCAAAGCTTTGTAGAAGAGCCATAAAACCTACTGAATGCTCTTGAATATCTAGTAACGTCTTATCAAAATGTCTAAAAGCATATAGAGACTTTTCTAATCTTGGTAATGATAAGTGAACATTTTCTAGCAATTGTGTTTTTTCCTCTAGTTTTTCTGTTTCAGATTTTATAGAATCTTCTAACTCTCTTTTTCTTTTTTCAGCTTCTTTTTGTAGAATTAATCTATAATGTTTATTATTTGCTGGAGTCATTTTATGAACAGGCTTCCAACCAACTTTTCCGTTTGAAATATCTCTATAAACAGCTGTAGTTGTTGTAAACTTAATCCCACCAGATGTTCTTTTTTGTTTTACTGCATCTACGGGTTTAGGAGCAACAGGTTCTACATAAAGTTTTTTAGGATCATCAAAACACTTTGAAATACCATCTTTTAAGCTTGTAATTTGCCTTTTATAAGCAGCTACTTGCTCTTCTGTATTTCCATTTGCAAGTTTTAACTGAAGAGTTAAGATCTCTCTTAATGAATTATTGATAAACAGAGGAACTTTTATAAGTTCTTCTTGCTTCTCTTCATATAATCCAGCAACAGCCTTTCTAAACTCTTTTTCATCAGATAACTCAAGCTTCTTTAGTTCCTCTTCAAAACTTTCTTGTAATATAGTTTGAACAGTATAAGAAGTAATTTTTTGAGCGTAATCTTTGCTTACTTTTCCCATCATAAAGAAATACTCATCTTTCATCTTATAAATAGTCGATTCGAAAACTTCGTCTAAAAACTTTAGATGCTTATCTTCTAAAACAAGAGGTTTTTCTTTAAACTCTACCAAGGCTGTTTCTAATTGAGCTAGCTTTTCTGATCCAAACTGTCTCTTTAAATCCATACATTTTTGAACAATGTCACCTGAAAGAAAATTAAGGCTCTTATCTGTCTCATCGATGTTTCTTACAAGGCTATGTAATTGCTCATGTTTTATTGCATAATAAACACCTACAGTCACAATAAACAATATCCAATCAACAATCTTTAAGATCTTATCTTTCAGAGCATCTGTTTTAACAATAAAAATATGCTTATCTAAGTAATTGGCTTTATTGATTTTTAATTGTTCATATTTAGAAAGGTTTGCCTTTAGCAGTTGCTTGTGAAGGGCTATTTGTTCTTTCATAGCAATAAGTGGTTTTAATTCTTCATGAGCTAACATAAAAGCTTCGCCTTTGCTTTCGGCCTGCTCAGAAACTTTAGAGAATTTTTTGAAATGGTCCTGGGGATTGATAGGATTTGATTTTTGTAATCCAAAACTTGTTAATTCAAACATTTAAAACCTCTTCTAATTTTTTCTGGCAATTTATCTCATACTCAAACTGATCAAGCCCAATATGAGAAAATGTCACTAATTTTTTTATGGCATTAATCTTTTGACCAATCTCTACTGCCGTTTTATTAATATTACGTTCTTTTTTTATAATTTTTTCTGCAAACTGGACTTCATCGCCTAGTTTTTGACTCCAATAAGATATTTCTCGTTTATATAAAGAGATCTTATCGTTATATATGACGCCAAAGAGAATTCCAAATGTACATACATTTAATAATTGCATCCATGGATTCAGTATTTCTAAAAGCTTCTTTTTATGAGACTCCACAACCTCAGAAACATGAGTAATTTGCTTTGCAATCGCCTTAAACTCGAGTCCGCTCTTATTTTTTTTAGAAACAAGAGCTGCATATTCAGTTGTATAGCCACATAAATCGAACACAGCCTTATATCTTGCATCAATATTACCCAGAGAAGAAACATACTTCCCCTTAAGCCCCTCTGCCTCACCAACTAACGAAAAAAAACGAGCTAGCTTACTTTCTAGATCACAGTCCAATCCATATCTGCACAAAAAATCCTGGCTAATTGACATAATAAACCTTTAATTATCGTTAATGCATAATTATAAAACAATTAAAGATTATTTTAAATAAAAAAATAATTAACACATTTATCTCACTAAAAATCAGTGTGTTAAAGTTAATTATTTTTAGATAAGCGTGTTAGAACTTCATCTGGAAGACTATCGCCGTAAGTCATTGTAAAATAGTCGATTAAACGCTTGCTCTCTGATTTATAATCCTTTTGATCAATCGTCAGGACCTCTTTTAAGCTCTTTTCATCAATATTAAGACCTTTAGTATTGATAGCGACTGGAAGGCTCCCAAAAGGAGTCTCAAGCTTCTCAACCTTTCCATCAATAGAATCAAACATCCATGAAAGAACCCTCATATTCTCAGAAAAACCTGGCCAAATAAACTCGTCAGCTTTATTTTTACGGAACCAATTAACAGTAAAGACCTTAGGCATCTTACGGCCAGTTTTCTCCATAGAGAGCCAATGAGCTACATAATCAGCCATATTATAGCCACAAAATGGGATCATAGCAAAAGGATCTTGCCTCATCTCTCCTGCCTTGCCTTCTGCTGCCGCTGTCTTCTCCGAACATAAAGACGCCCCATATATGGTTCCCATGGTCCAATCTTTGGCCTCCATGACAAGTGGCGCTAAAGAAGCCCTTCTACCACCAAAAATAATCCCCTCAATAGGAACACCTTCTGCCGCCTCCATATTTGGGTCTATATTAGGACAATTGGATGCTTTTGCTGTAAAGCGAGCATTCGGATGAGAAGCTTTCTCTTTAGAAAATTTATCATGCCTTTCCCCTTTCCAATTAATCAGGTTATCAGGCACATCTTTGCTCATTCCTTCCCACCAAACATCATCACCATTTAGGGCTACATTTGTAAAGAGTGCATCTTCTTTGATTGTCTCCATAGCATAGGGGTTTGTATCATAAGAGGTTCCAGGTGCGACCCCAAAGAAACCATTTTCCGGATTTATAGCATATAGCCTTCCATCATCCCCAAACTTCATCCAAGCAATGTCATCACCAACACATTCAACTTTCCAACCAGGCATCTGAGATTTTAAAAGAGCAAGATTAGTCTTTCCGCAAGCAGAAGGAAATGCAGCTGCAAAGTACTTCTTTTTACCTTCAGGATTAGTCACTCCAATAATGAGCATATGTTCTGCTAACCACCCTTCATCTTTGGCCATGCTCGATGCAATTCTCAAGGCAAAGCATTTCTTGCCAAGCAGGGCATTTCCACCATAGCCGCTTCCAAATGAAAAAATTTCCCTAGTTTCAGGGAAATGAGCAATTACTTTTTCATCATTACAAGGCCAAGCAACATCTTTTATACCCTCAGATAAAGGCATACCTACACTATGAAGCCCAATAACAGGTTTTTCGCCCCGATCAATACGATCCATAGCAGCCTTTCCCATACGAGTCATTATATACATATTAACACAGACATATAAAGAGTCAGTAATCTCAATTCCTACTTTAGACATAGGGCTTGATTCAGGACCCATCAAATAAGGAATGACATACATAGTCCTTCCCTTCATACACCCTTCAAAAAGGGCCATGAGTCGCGTTTTCATAGCCATTGGCTCAGACCAATTATTAGTTGGCCCTGCATCCTCTTCTTTTTTACTACAAATAAATGTACAGCTCTCAACACGAGCCACATCTTTGGGATCTGATCTAAAATAATAACACCCTTTTCGCTTCAAAGGTTTAGCAATCCCATTTCCCACTAATTCACGAATAAAGCCATCATACTCACCCTTAGATCCATCACAAATAACAACAGATTCAGGTTTGCACAGCTGTTTAAATTCATCAATCTTTTTGGAAAGTGAAACCTCTAATTCTTTCATGGAAGTCTCCTTATGAAGCGTTTGCTGTCTTTTTCCCTTTTTTGAATTGATCTAGGTATTCTAATGCTTTTCCTGTACCTAAACAAACAGCTAGTAAAGGATTCGGAGCAATAATAACTGAAAGCCCACATTCTTTAATCAAGAATTTGTCTAATCCTTTTATCAACGCGCCACCACCTGCTAAAACCATACCCCTGTCCACAAGGTCAGCAGCAAGCTCTGGAGGACACTTTTCAAGTGTCAATTTAACGCTTTCAACGATCTGTAAAATAGGTTCTGATAAACACTCACGAATTTCTACAGAATTTATCCTCTTAGTCACAGGAAGACCTGCTACTTGATCGCGCCCCCTTACTTCCATCTCAAGCTCATTATCTCCTAATGGATAAGCAGAGCCAATTGTCATCTTAATTTCCTCTGCTGTTCTTGGACCAATCATTAAATTGTATGTGCGTCTCATATAGTTAATAATACACTCATCAAACTCATCACCGCCGATACGAAGGGATCTTGATTCAACTATACCACCTAAAGAAATAATCGCAATCTCTGTTGTACCACCACCAATATCAATGATCATGTTAGCTGCAGGCTCATGAACAGGAAGATCTACACCAATAGCTGCAGCCATTGGTTCTTCTATCAAAACAACTTCTTGAGCACCTGCACGCAGAGCAGAATCTTCTACAGCCCTTTTTTCTACTCCTGTAATCCCGGATGGCACAGCAATCAAAATCTTTGGCCTAAAAATACTTCTTGCAGGAGTAATTTTTTTAATCAACGCCTTTAACATACCTTCTGCAATCTCAAAATCAGCAATTACACCGTCTTTCATCGGTCTAACAGCATGAATTTTTCTAGGTGTTTTACCAAGCATCGCTTTAGCCTTTTGTCCTACTGCAAGCACTTCGTTTGTCGATGAATCAACGGCCACAACAGATGGTTCTGCTAAAACAATTCCCTTACCTCTTACGTAAACCAAAGTGTTAGCTGTACCTAAGTCAATACCTATATCGCTTGCAAATAAGTTTGATAATTTCTGCCATTTTCCAAACGCCATCTTACTAAGCTGCAAGGATTTTTTCTTGATGAATTCTAATTCTTTCATGAGAGGATTCTCTGGTAAAATTTTCTGTTTTCTCATGGTACCAGAGATTTTATTTCCGATCAACCTATACATTATAGTCATTTAATTTCGCATAAAACAATGATCTTTTTTCTTGTAGAATGTTACGAAATAGGTTACAAAGGATCCTTCACACGTTTTTACAAGGCGGGAAATTTTTTATGCTAAACGTTAGAAAACTCAAGCAAGATTTTTCACAAAATGTTTTGCGAGAAGGTAAAGAGCTCTTCACCGACAAAAAGGTGACTTCTGCAAAAATAGTTAACATTGACTCATCCACTTTACGTATTAGTGCAAAAGTAGCAGGTCAATTCGAAAATTCTTATGAATGCGAAATTGAGATCGATCGCTTAGATTGTGAAACTATAGATTCTGATTGCAATTGCCCTTATCACTACGACTGCCAACACTTAGCAGCTCTGCTATTTTATTTAGAAGCACACCTAGATAAAATGCTTGTCAGCTATTCAAAAGATTCAGATCTAGAAGATGTTCACGAAAACCAAAAAGATGAGATCTTAGAAGCTGTAAAAGACGCCGTATCAAAAGAAGAAAAGCGTAAAGACGAAGAGTTTCAAAAAGAGCTTATGCAGGAATACATATTTGCCTCAAATGTTCTGGCTATTTCTCCATTTTTCCAGACCAAAGCAGAAGTTGAGGTAAGTCGCGCCTCTATTATGATTACCTATTCCTTTCCAGAAGGACGTGATGGCTCAAAGCTTATTGCAGAACTTCAGTTTGCACTGCGCCTTCCCTCAAGATCAAAACCTCTCCACATCCCAAATGCCAAAACTTTTTTAGATGGCATTCGTTATGAAGAGCCTCTGCAAATTGGTGGAAAAAAATATCTATTCACAACAGAGTCTTTCCCTGAAAACTCAAAAGACATCGTGCGGATGATCATTGATTATGCTCGAGTGCATGAAAAAGCTACCACAGAACGCGGTCAGAAATCAGCCTATATTGAAACCAAATCCTTAGGCCTACTGCTAGCAAAGTGTTTTTCAAGCGCCTACAACTGCCTCCCTACTGGATCCCAAAACAGCCCCATTTCACACCCTCTACCAGGTATCTTTTTTGAGAACCTAGACACGCCCCTTCATTTCTCTCCTGTCTATGCAACTTTCAATATGAAGCTTGAATATATTAAACCACCTGCTTCAAAAATTTTGATTAACCCGTCTATCCAAGCAGGTGAAAATGTCATCTCTTTAGAAGACGCTCTCTTTTTTGAGTGCGCCTCCCCTTCTTTTATTTATCAAAACACCTTCTATTTATTTGGAAAGTCTGTGACAAGACAACACCTTTTAAACTTAATGCCTCTTCGTGAGATTACGATTTGTAAACCACTATTTGGAACGTTTATAGAAAACGGGTTAGGAAAACTTTCTTCTTATGCAAATATTACTGGTAGTGAGATTTTCAATGAATTTACAACCCTTCCATACGTAAGAAAAATCAAAGGTGAATGTAAAATATCCTATCTTGACGGCGAGCTAGAAGCTTCTTTAGAATTTATCTATAACAATGTTAAGATTCCAGCAACATCAGACTGCCTTTCAATTGACCATTTAAACCCTTTCCAAAATGATAGCGGATTGATGGCTCGAAACCTTTCTGATGAAAAAGAAATTATAGACAATCTATTTTTAGATTTTATCTACGAAAAAGATAGCGGGGCTTTTGTCACAAAAAGTGAAAGAAAGGTCGTTGAATTCATGACTGAACGCCTTCCTCTTTATAAAGACACCATTGATTTTAACTGTCCTCAAAATCTTTTAGATCAATTTATCTATGATTCTTCTAAATTCACTCTGTCATTAACACATTCAGATCGTCTAGACTCATACCAGCTTAACTTGAATGTAGAAGGTGATTTAAAAGGCCTTTCCATGGATAGTCTTTGGGATTGCATCTTATCAAAAAGATCATATTTAGAACTCAGCTATAAAAAGAAAGGCGCCCCAAAAGAATCCACTACACGAATGAATAAGATTTTAGTGCTTAATTTAAAGAGCTTGTCAAAGATTGTTAATTTATTCGATGAGCTAGGCATCAAAAAACTTTCTAACCACACAATCACATCGCCTATCTGGTCAATCGCAAATATCAGCGCTGAACAATTTAATGACCTTCCTGTAACATTTGAAATATCACCAAGACTTGAAGAAATAAGAGCTCAAATGCTTGGAGAAAAGGAATTTACATTCTCTGCTATTCCAAAAGAAATCGATGCTACCCTCAGGCCTTATCAGGTTGATGGGGTAAACTATCTAGAAAGACTAAGAAATATGTTCTTAGGGGGAATTTTGGCCGATGACATGGGACTTGGTAAAACACTTCAAACAATTGTAACACTCACACAAAGTAAAGATTCAGCAAACACACCATCAATCATTGTCTGCCCGACATCCCTTTTATACAATTGGAAAGAAGAATTTCATAAATTCAACCCAAACTTTAAAACAATTGTTATTGACGGCATTCCGAACCAAAGAAAGAAGCTCATCATGACAATTGATAACTATGATGCAATCATCACATCCTACAGCCTACTACAAAAAGACGTAGAGCTTTATAAAGAGACTGTCTTCCACTATTCAATTCTCGATGAAGCTCAGCACATTAAAAACAGAGCTACCAGAAATGCTAAATCTGTTAAAATGCTAAAATCAAATTATAAGCTGATACTTTCAGGTACGCCGATTGAGAACTCTTTAGATGAGCTGTGGAGCCTCTTTGATTTCCTTATGCCGAACTTCCTTAATTCATATGATCGCTTCCTTGAAAAGTACGTAAGACAGAAAAATGACGATCTTAAAAAGAACCTAGAATACCTTAAAAAGAAAGTTGCTCCTTTTATCTTGCGTAGAATGAAATCAGATGTGCTAGACGATCTTCCAGATGTCTCACAAATTGTTTTCCATAATAAGCTTTCTAAAGCTCAAAAAGAGCTCTATAACTCTTATGCAACATCTGCCAAGAATGAACTCACAAAACTTGTTGAAAGAGATGGGTTTGATAAAGTGCAGATCCATGTACTTGCAACACTCACACGTCTTAAGCAGATTTGTTGTCATCCAGCGATCTTTGCAAAAGAAGATGGCGAAGCAGGTGATTCAGCAAAATTCGATATGCTGCTTGAACTTCTCGAGACACTCATAAATGGTGGTCACAAAACAGTTATATTCTCACAATATACAAAAATGCTCAAGATCATGCGTAATGAATTTGACGCTAAAGGGATTAAATACTCATATCTTGACGGATCGTCTAAGAATCGTATGGATATTGTTAAAGGCTTTAATGAAGGCGATAACCCCATTTTCCTCGTCTCTCTCAAGGCAGGTGGAACAGGGCTTAACCTCACAAGCGCCGACACTGTCATTCACTACGACATGTGGTGGAATCCAGCAGTTGAGAATCAAGCAACAGACCGTGTACACAGGATGGGGCAAAAGAACAATGTTTCCGTATACAAGCTCGTCACGCTCGATACGATCGAAGAAAAAATCGTCGCGATGCAACAAAAGAAAATGGGCGTTGTCAAAAAGATCGTTTCTTCAGACGAAGATATCATCTCTAAGCTCACATGGGAAGACGTCCTCGATCTTCTCAAGACCAACGACTAGCAATGGCCATTCTGCATTGCCACGCAGGTGCTTTGCAGGCCAAAGGGCTATGCCCATCTTAGTACCCACATCTTTTTTTAAAATCCTATGGGACTCTGTCCCATACCCTGGTCAAGGACTACGTCCTTAACAAACCTATGCTTGATTTTTTGCAATGCAAAAAAATTGGATAATAAATAATTCTAATTTTAATATTATTGATTTTAATTATGAGTTTTTCAGTTATTACCCATCTATGCTTACCATTTTGATTTGAGGCATGAAGTTGAATTATTTAAAAACTTGTAGGTACTAAGATGGGCTATGCCCTTTGGGAACCCATGCTTGATTTTTCGCCTACAGGCAAAAAAAATATAAATGAATACCATAAAATGCTTCACATCATCCGCCTATTCATTATTTTTACTCTTAATGCTGCACTTCAAACTTGAAAAGGCATATGCAAATAAATTTAATAATCTATTTACTCAATCAGAGCTTACGATTATCAGAATTAAAATTTAAGGCAAAACGTATATAACCGTCTCTCACAGCAGGAACCTCAAAATAATTAAGTACATTAGGATAATTGTTTATAACACTAGCAACTCTATTTATTGCATTGCGTGGCAAATCCAGGTGCACTTGAACACAATTTAGTTGTTGTTTTATCTTATGCAATAATTTTCTTTCAGGAGCTGTTAGAACTAATCCTTGAAAATTGGTTGGAGCTACCGCTTGAATAAATTTCGCAGGCACTTGAAAATATCTGAAAGCGCTATCTATTACTAGAGTAACAACATTACTGAAGCGCCCTTCAACTGCAATAAGCTCTAACTTCTGAAAGACTTTATTGTATTTTGTATCTGCAAAAAAACCTACAACTAAAGCAAATTTTTGATCCGACATTATTGGTATATTTCCAGCCACGCCCACTCCTTTTTATAATTTATAAGTCTAGAGACTATAGCTTATTTGAATCTAATTGTCATGATAAATTTAATTAATCCTAAACTTTCCTTATTCTAATTATTTCAAATTTGTATATAAAAATTGAAGTATTTAATCCCACAATTCTCTATCGCAAAGGAATTTACTTCTCAGCTTCAACCCATCAAAATCCACATCCTAATATTTACAAATAATCCTACTGGTGGATTTATAAAAAACTGTTTAGTTTGAAGGTTAGTTTTTCACATAGCCTAACTCAGAAATTTTCTTGAATAAGACAAACTGATCGCTTGATATTTTGATTAGCGTCAGCGGTGTGTGAAGCAGCATTTGTGTATACACAACTGCAATGAGCATAAATCAAAAGAGCGAGATGAGCAAATTGTCTTATTAAATAAATTTCTGAGCTTAGGCTATGGTATCCGGGCCGAAAGTGTACGAAAGGGTACTCCGAGGCCCGGATTAGGAAAGCAGAGGCAAAACAAAACACTTGTCACCACATGAGCGCAAAAACTGGAATAGTTTGGAGGTTAGTTTTTCTATATCCGGGCCGAAAGTGTACGAAAGGGTACTCCGAGGCACGGATTAGGAAAAATAAACCCAAACTAAACAGTTTTTATTGACTTAAAGTTTAGGTATCGCCTAAACTTTAAGTACTTTTTTGCGGGTGTAGCTCAGTGGTAGAGCATCACGTTGCCAACGTGAGGGTCGTGGGTTCGAATCTCATCACCCGCTTTTTATTTTACTCCAACTTTATTACGAGGAATTATGGCTAAGAAAACTGATAGCGAAACTGAAGAAAATGTAGAGAAGAAGGCTGCTGCTAAAAAATCTTCTACTAAGAAGGCTGCTCCTAAGAAAGAGACTAAAGCGACTACTGCTAAGAAGACTGATGTAACGAAAGATGCTGTGAAGAAGGATGCTAAGAAAGAGGCCCCTAAAAAGGAAGCTGTTAAAAAGGTCGTTGAGCCTAAGACTGAGGTAAAGAAAGAAAGTTTTAAAAATGATAATATTTCGTTTGATATGGAAGTTGAGGCTAATTGCAAGGTTAAGTATATAGCGTCCCCTTCAAAGCTTCTTTGGGAAAAGGCTCGCAAGCAGGCTATTAAAAAGATTGCTAAGGGTGTATCGATTCCTGGATTTAGAAAAGGAAAGGCTCCTGAGTCAATCATATTAAAAAAGCATAGTGCGCAGGTGAAGCAAGAAACAGATCAAGCTGTTGCTGATTTAAGTTTTACTGAATGTCAAAAAGAAGCTAAGACTCCTATTTTACATGGCCACGGAAATATCACTTTCAATGTTGAGGGTGAAGGCGAGGATAAAAAACTTATTTTTAGTTTTGAATCAGAGCCAATCATTCCAGAATTAGACATGTCTGTTTTTGATATAAAGACGACAAAAGAAAACAAAGTGGATGAAAAAAGAGTTAATGAAGAGATTGACAATGTCAGATCTTTTTATGCAGATTGGGAGCAGATTGAAGATCGTGGAGTAGAAGAAGGCGATTTTGTTTTATTAGACATTGACGATTTAGATCAAGACCCTCCGGCGCAAGTTTTTAATGGAGCAAGGTTCGAAGTAAAATCCGGCAAAATGGTTAAATGGATGCAAGATCTTGTCATGGGCCTTAAGAAAGGTGAATCTGTTGAGGGCATTTCAAAGCCTGATGAAAAGGCTTCTGAAGAAGATAAGAAAAACTTCAAAGAGAAAAAAGTTAAGATCACGATTGCCTCCATTGAAAAATCAACGCTTCCGGCAATTGATGATGATTTAGCAAAAAAAGTTGGTGTAAGTGATGTTGCTGAAATGAAAGAAAAGCTAACCAATTTAGTTATCAAAAAAGATGAGCGCGTTCAAAGAGAAACTGATCGTGAAGAGATCGAAAAACAATTAATCGAAAAAGTACTGTTTGATATCCCCGCTACTTTATTAGAAAAGGAAGCTAATCACAGAATGTCTCAACTTTTTAACAATCCAGAATTCAAAAAAGATTGGGAAGAAAACTTATCTGAAGAAGAAAAAGATGCCAAGAAAGAAGAGATCAAAGAGAAATCTGTACAAGCGATTAGACTTTTTTATCTCTGCAGAAATATTGTTCAAGAAAATAAAATTTCAATTGGAGATGACGATTTAAAACCTGATTATTCTTCAATTTTAGAAATGATGTATGCGGATCAAAAGAAGCTTCAGTATCAATCAATGTCAGATGAGCAAAAGCAAATGGCGTTAACTCAAGTAATGATGCACAAGGCCGAAGACTATATTCTTGATCAGCTAGAGCATGCTGCTGGTTAACTAAATTCTTACTCTGATATGTATTTTTTTTGGTCCGCTTAAATTAGGCTTGCTCTACAATATTGCATGAAAACAGGTGTAATTTTTTTAAAAAACCTAGTATTCTTTATTGGAGACAGGCTCTAAGAAATAAAACTCTTGACGAGCTTCAACTCTCGCGATATTATTTAATTTAGAGCATTTTTTAGATGCCACTATAAAAGTTAAAAGAAGGATTTGCAATGTCAAAAAAAAGACCCACTAGTTCAATCATCCCTTACGTTACAGAAGAGACTGCGCGTGGAGAAAGAACAACAGATATATTCTCAAGATTACTTGCCGACAGAATAATTTTTCTTGGCACAGAGATCAATGATCAAGTAGCAAACAACATCATAGCTCAGTTGATTTTCTTAAGAGCTTCTGATCCAAAAAAACCTATTAGCATGTACATCAACTCCCCTGGTGGAATGGTATCTGCGGGTCTTGCAATTTACGATACGATTCAGTATTTAGAATGCGAAGTAAACACTTATTGCATTGGAATGGCAGCTTCAATGGGGTCACTTTTATTAGCTGCAGGATCAAAAGGAAAGCGATTTGCACTTCCAAATTCTCGTATTATGATTCACCAGCCATCTGGCGGTGTTGGCGGCACCTCAAAAGAGATCGAACTTCAAGCTAATGAAATCATTTATTTAAAAAGGCGTCTATCAGAAATTTTAAGTAAGCATACAGGAAAACCTATTGAGCAAATCATTGAAGATTCTGACAGAGATTATTATATGAGCGCTGAAGAAGCTGTTAAGTATGGATTGATTGATCAAGTTGTAGGACTAAAGACTCCTGAAACTTGTTCTACGCCTGGTTAAATCAACTTGCTTTTTTGATATACTGTAACAATCGCTTTCCAATAATGGCAAGCTTTTGCTAAAATACGTTTTAATAAATATATGAGGCCCATGATGAGCGGTAATGATGATGTAGCAAAGTGTTCCTTTTGCTCAAGACCTGAAGATAGTGTTGAAAAATTGATTTCAGGACCCAATGCTTACATTTGCGATAAGTGTGTCAGGCTCTGCATTGACATCATTTCTAAAAAGCCTACAAAGCATGAGATGAAGTGTCTTAAGCCGAAAGAAATTGTTGATAAGTTAAATCATCATATTATTGGACAAGACAATGCCAAAAGAGCGCTTGCTGTTGCTGTTTATAATCACTACAAAAGAATAAAAGCGCATCACAGAGATGATACAATTTCATATTCTAAATCAAATGTTCTTTTATTAGGACCTACTGGATCAGGAAAAACGTTGCTTGCCAGAACGCTTGCAGATGCTATCGATGTACCCTTTGCGATTGTAGACGCCACAACATTAACAGAAGCAGGTTATGTAGGTGAGGATGTAGAAAACATCATTCTTAGGCTTGTGCAAAATGCAGATTATGACATTGCTCGTGCAGAGCAAGGAATCATTTATGTTGATGAGATTGATAAGATTGGAAAGACAAGTTCAAACGTTTCTATCACACGCGATGTATCAGGAGAAGGTGTTCAGCAGGCTCTTTTAAAGATTGTAGAAGGCACGGTTGCTAATGTACCCCCAAAGGGAGGCAGAAAGCACCCTAATCAAGAGTACATAAAAGTTAATACCGAAAATATCCTATTTATTATTGGAGGGGCTTTTGTTCACCTTCCAGACATTATCTCAAAAAGACTCGGAAAAGGGACCATTGGATTTGATGAAGAGGCCTCTAAGAAGAATTTCGACCTAAATGAGTTCAACTACCTCCTTTCAAAGGTGGAAACAGGAGATCTCGTTAAATATGGTCTTATACCTGAATTTGTAGGCCGATTTAACTCTATAGCGAACTGTAATGAGCTATCTATCCATGATCTGATGGAAATCCTTACAAAGCCAAAAAACTCCATTATAACGCAGTATAAGAACCTTTTTGCTGAAGATAATGTCGACCTTAGCTTTACAGATGAAGCTTTAGAAAAAATCGCCATAAAAGCCAAGGAAGAAGGTACAGGGGCAAGAGCTCTTCGTATGATTGTAGAAAATAAGCTGATTGATTTGATGTATGAGGTACCTTCAGATAATGATATAACAGAAATTGTCATTGATAAGAATTGTATGGATGGAAAAGGCGATCCTATTATTCATAGAGCGCCTAAAGAAAAAAGCTCTTAAATAGAGATCTCATCATCATCTTCAGAATCATCATCACTAGAAAGCTCATCTTCTACCGAGGAAATAGATCTTATACCGCTAGCTCTTACCTCAGCAGATGTTCCTCTATCACTTTCAAATTGTTCATGATCTTCTACCTGACAAAATGAAGATATTTCGTCTATCCTATTATAAAGCTCATCTTGCATACCAGCAGTAGCTATATCTCCGGACATATGAAGCAAGGCTCTTAGATTTTTTTCAAACACATCTTTTTGATTATCTTCTTGTAACCTCATCAACGTTCCAATAGTTCCAAGATGTTTTAAATCAACATGGTGCCTAGCCATAAACTTACCGTATGCATATTTTTCTATGCGATTAGTATGATGATAATCATCATCTGCTAGATCATCAGATTTAGAAAACACTCCAGCTCCAACGACTAAGTTGCAGATATCTTTATGTTGTTTCTGTGTTCGGACAGTAATTGGTGTATCCTTTTGAAAAAGAGATTTTAATTTACCAATAAGCCCCTTAGGCTCAGGTCTAACTCCATACTCTCTACCAATTTCATGATCTTTAAATATCTGCTCAAGCACCCTTGAAGCATTATCCGAAAACTCTTGAATTGGACCTTCTATTGATTCTACACGGTGAGAAAGAACTCTGATTACGGTTGAAAGATAAAGCAAACATTTTTCAGGAGTAGATAACTCTAACTCAGCTTTTTTCTTTTCTAATATTTTAAGATCATTTTCCAACTCTTCTTGGCTAATAAGATCATCATTTTGTTTAGCATCATCAATTTCTTCTGTTAATACCTCTATCATTTCCTCTACGTTTGCTTTCAAATCTTTAAGCACAGATTCAACATATTCATACCTAGTGGCAATCTCATCTTCAAAATCCTCAATCTCTTTTGCATCACATCCAGGACACAGATGAGAGATAATGTCGGCTCTTATTGTTCCTATTTCTTCAGATAATTTAGCTATTGTATTGTCATGACCTTTTAAATGGCTAAGAGCACTTTTAAATGCGTTATCCCCTACAACTGCAGCAAGGCTATAGGCATGTTCAGAGCTATAATCTCTTCCTAGAACAGAAGTCTTAAAAGTAGCAATATAGTCCTTATTCGCCAAAATATTCTGCATATCTTCAGCCTTTTGAAGCAACAATCTATTTGCAGCTATACTATCTGTTTTTCCCAAACCTGGCAATGAAGCTAAATCTAAAGTCTCAGGAGCCTCACCAGGTGCTGCATCTCTTCGATAAATCACAACTTGCTTTGTATATATATTTATCTCAATAGAGGCATTATCTGAAGTAAGCTCGCCTCTTGTATTAGCAGTGAACGCATTTTTATCATTTACATGAGAAAGCACAAGCTCCTTAAACTCTATAAAGACATCATATACGCGCTGCGTAGTCTGTTTATCTACATCAATAGATCCACGAGAACCTATACCGACATTAAACTCAGCAGGCACATGATTAGGATCTGGACTTGAAATTGAACTCATAAATATCTCATTATTTAGTATAATTATATCATAATTAAGATTTTAATTAAATCAATAAAAAGCCCCTGATTTTTGAACCAGGGGCTTTTTTAGTTATTATACTTATTTTCAATTAGTTAACTAAAAGGTTAACCTCTTCCTAGGCTATTAAGAGCCTGTATGATCTGCTGCAGAGCTTGTTGCATCTGAGCAATACGTTGAACGTTTTCATCAACAGAAGCCTTAGACTTAGTATCAAGAGTCTGGAAACCATCTCTCATGGTTCTAGAAATCTCAGTACTAGCATCTTGCTTAGATTTTTCTATGATACTTGCTTGTGAAGCCATCTTTGAAGTACCAGCACCTGCAGTACCTAGAGCATCACTTAAAGTCTTCTGCATCATTTGAGCTCTTTGACCTACTTTATCTTCTTTCTTAGAAAGAGCATCTTTTGCATCTTTTAGCTGCTTCTGAAGCTTTTCTTTAATTGCTCTTCTTTCAGCTGGTGAAGCATATCTAATAGCATCTTCTACAGTAATCACATCTTCTCCCTCTACCAAGAAAATACCTTTATTATACTCTTCTCTATTTGGATCAATATCAGGATGATTATCAGCTTGTTCTTGAGCCACTAATTTTGCTCTCTTAGCATTTTCTTTAGAAACATCTGCTGAACCAAAGAAGTGATCACCTTCTACTGCTTCTCCATCATCATTTAAGATTCTATTAGCTTTTGTAAAATCATGCTCTCCAGATTTTAGCTTAGAAATTGCATTTTTGAAATCTTGGTTATTTGAGACTTCAGCATTATTATCACCAATTGTCACCTCAAAAAGATCACTTGGAGTATTTTCAACTTCTGATACAGCATTTTCTAGTTTAGTCACATTATCTTTTTCTTCTGACATGTCCATTTTAGTTTTAATAAAAGCACCTGCTGCAACACCTACTACTGCACCTACTGCTTGTGATAAAGATGCTGTTGCATCCATGATTGTAGTCATTGCCTGCTGCTCACCTGAAGCAATAATTGATCTTGAAATTGATCCTATTAACCCACCAGTTCCAGAGTCTACAAAGTCAGAATCCTTTGCACTACCATCTGTTTTATTATTATAAAGACCAACAGAACTTAACTTCACAGTTTTACTTACATTGATATTTGCAAGCGCCGCTTTCAAAGCATTTTCCATAAGCTTTATAAATACATCAAATGGAATACCATTTGAAATATAAAGATTAGTACGATCAAGACCTTTTGTACCCTCTAACAGACTATTTAAAGCGCTTTCATCATCTAAATCATCACCAACAGAACTTAAATTATTTGAATTTCCATTTGAAATCTCATCTAAAGTCTGTTCAATATACTTTAATAATACAGCTTTTTGCTTTTTATCATCTTCAGAATTGCCGATAATTCCTTCAATTAACAGATTTTTTAAAGCTTTATTTGTTAATGAAATATCCTCTAAACCCTCTATACTTTTATTAGACTGTACCATTTTATTACCTCTTATTTTTTATAACTCTTTCTGAAGCTGTTAATCTTACCTATCAAAGATATTGGCCTCATTTTAATAACTTTATTATTCCCTAATATAATTATAACATAATTTTGATTTCTATTCAAGTAATAAATAATTATTTTACACAAAACAGGAGGGACAACCCTCCTATTATCAACTACTTAAAGCTCCCGTAAGGGTAACATCTCCACCACCTATATTATTTAGAGCAGCACTTAAGTTATCCGTTGCATTTTGAATTACTTTTTGACCTCCCTTACTTATACTAGATTGTAAAGTTGTTAACTGAGATTGCATGTTTGTATCAAAGTCACTAGCAGCTGAGATCTTTGAAAGAGCAACTTGTGCATCTGCAACAGCCTTCTTCTGATCATATTGATAGAAACAAGCTCCTGCTTGAGCAAGCATAGCAAGCGCCTCTACCCCATAGATAATATTTTTAACTGTAGAACTAAACTTCATAGAGATATCCTCAAGTCCTGGGGTTTTTTCTATATAATCATCTCTTAAAGCAACACCTTTTCCTACAAGACCCGCATTTGCTCCAATACCAGCACCTACACCAACTATTGTTCCTACAATCGCTAAACCAATCATAAAAGCTTGGTTTTGAAGAAGCTTCTTACCTTCGTCTGTTGTTTGCATAGCAGCTTCTGATGCTTGAATCAAAATACCTGAACCTAAGATGTTTTGAATTAATGCCCCAAAAAATCTTTTTCCTAGACCTGCTTTAAAAGCTCCTACATCAAACTTAATTTTTGTTGATCCTTTTGCCGCTCCAGAGGCTGCTTCGCTTCCCCCTTCACTTCCTACTTCAGCTATTTTTTCTGAAATCTTTCCAACTTCCTTAGCCGCATCTTCGGTTGCTTCCTTAGCAGATTTTGCAACAGTTTTCAAACTCATCTCAACCATTTCAACGCCTGTTTCTTCTAAAGCTTTTTCTCCTACTTTTACTCCAACTTTTGCAGTTGTTTTTGCAGCAGCTTCACCAATTCCTACTCCAATATTAGCAGCACCTTCGGTAGCAGAAGTCACTCCTGCACTACCCATAGATAGAATTGTTGTAATCACTGTGATAATCGCTGTAGCACCTATTTGAGCACCTAATGAAGGTCCTGATCCATTTGGATTTGCTCCACCCTCTAGATCTGTTGCCAAACCAGTTGTGATCGCATCGCCTGCAGGAGTCATCATAATAGCACTCACTAAAAGCTCTACACCTACACCTATTAATACTCCAACACCAAACCCTGAAAGCGCAACAGTTAAAACAGCACCTACAACAGCAACAACAGCTCCTATTAGGTATGTCCACCAAGGTTTTTTATTGGCTTCTGCTTGTTTATTCATCTCATCTTCGATCTCATTACCTTTTTGCAAAGCACTCGATTGAGCTGCAGATGCTGAAGACTCAGCCATTCTACAAACGATATCACTTTGAGATCCTTCAGAATTATAGATATTTGTAAGCAATGTTTGTAAGTCAATGGCTAATGAAATCATCGCCTGATTGTAAGTCATACCATCAATCGTTTTTGAATCTTCTGTTGATCCTTTTGCTTGATTTTTTAATTCACTTAAAGCTTTCTTTTGATCACCAGATGAAAGCTTGTATAGCTTAGAAAGACTAGCCGTATCTGTTAAAGTCGCTTCTAATGGGTGTGTTGTATCTAAAGAAGAGGCCACTGCATTTTTTGCGATGTCATATAAATCCTTACAGAATTCGTCATCTCCATCTTTTCCTTCTAAAACTCCTTCTAAAGCTTCTCCAATTTGCTTTAACAAATTAATAGATTTTGTATTTGTCAGCCCGCTTATAAAAGCCTTTACTTCAGGCTGAGAATAAATTTCATCAAAAGTAGTCTTTCCAGTTTCAACCGCTTCTTCAATTTCAGAAATAAAAGCTTTGGCTTTACCCATCAAAGCTTGACCATCTTTTTTCACCTCTGTCCCTTCTAATAAAGCAGACAGCATCGCTACACCACTTGGAATATTTTCAGTTTTTGCTGACATAAATTTAAAGATAGCCTCTAAAACCTCTTTTTGTTTTGCTTTGGGCACATTTCCAGATAAAAAGCTCTTCAAAATATCTGCCACTTTTTTTGGATCCTTCTCCATCAAGGTCGCTATATTATTCTTAGAAGACTTCTTCCCTGATTTAGTTTCTGATACAAGCATCTCTAAAAGATCTTCAATCTCACTTAAAAGCACCTGATCTGCTTTTTTATCTTTATCGGCAGCTTTTTCATTCAACCCTAAAGTTGACAGTGTATTAACACTATTTAAAGTATCATTTGAACTTTTTTCTAAACCTGACATTTCTGCCTCCTTTTATATAGAGCTATTATTCCTTAACTAAATTATAACAAATCCTGATTAAAAAATCAAGATTTTATTAAGAGGAAAATTCACAATATACTTATTTTCATACAGTTACATATAACACTTATTTTCAAATAGATAAAAAAAAGGACCTAAAGAAAGGTCCTTTTAATTCAAACACTAAAGCTTTTTTAACCAGCTGAAGCTAAGCTTGCAATCATATTAGAGACTTTTGAAAGTGCCTGTAGTATTGTTTGTGAATTTCCTTGTGCAGCATCATTTGATTGCGTTAAGTTTGTCTCCATCATCGTAGGAACGCCAGCTAAGGTATTTGCCTGTGTATTAGCAGCAGAAGCAGATGCTTGAACTGCCTGCATAAAAGCCATAAATTTATTCTTTTCTATTGATTTTTCTGAAGTATCACCAGGGCCATTTTCTATTGCATCAATTCCACCTGGTGCATAAGAGGTCCCTTTACTTGTATCATAGTACGTAAATGCGACACTAGTTTCTTTTCCGTCATGTAGCTTTTTAAGATGATCATCATTATACTCCCCATACTTCTCCCAACTTTCTGGAGCAGTAATATCCCCAGTAGAATCACCTTTCAACTTCTTTAACACATTTTCAGAATTCAACTCAGATTTTTGTAACTGACCACAAAAATGACCATCTGCGTCAAAAACATCATAGTTATCACCTTCTTTTTTTATCGTACAAGTCTCTTCTTTACCACGAACATTTTTATCACCAACACCATCTGTATTCCCGTACTGTTGATAATCAGAAACATATTGAGCTTCCATTTGAGTGACTTCTGTTGTAACAGCCGTTATATTAGAAGACATCATACCAAGGGCTATCATCAGCTGATTACCAGCATTTTGAACATTACTACCAGCTTGAAGTGAAGCTAGCAAAGGATTTAATGAAAGTACTTTTACAGAACTTGGATTATCCTGAGCTTTACTCTTTTTACCTGCATTTTTATCACCTTTTGCATCATCAGAAGAACCTAAAGTTGGAGGCGTTTTTGTTTCATCAGATGCTTCTAACTCCTGAAGGCGCTGTTTAGTCATTGTTTTTATATAGTTATCCAACTGATAGTAAACAGCTGCACTACTTCTTTTAGTCTCTTCTACAGAAGAATCATCCTTCCCTGCCTGAGCACCTACATGGAGATCATCTGTATTTGTTATTTTTAAAACCAAATCAGTATTTTCTGCTGCCATGATTTTTACCTCTTTATTATATAAATCTATTATTCCTTAACTATATTATACCAATTATTGATTAAAAAAGCAAGTCTTTTTTACAATTAAAAACTTATAAACACCTAACTATCAACATAATAAAAAAGAGACCTTAATAAAGGTCTCTTTTTGAATCAGGTTGAATATCACTTCTTTAACGAGCAGAAATCGAAGATAACGAATCTGCTGTTTTTCCTATAGCGCTAATAATCGTTGATTGCCCAGACTCTAACGAAGTAAGGGACTGAGTTAATCCTTGCTGCATTGTAGTTGGGACGCCTTGTACCGTATTTGCCTGCGTAGTTGCTGCCTGACCATTTGATTGTACAGCTTGTAAAAAAGCCATAAACTTAGATCTTGCTGTATTTTTATCATCATCACTCATACTAGAATTATCAATTGCATCCGTACCACCTGGTGCATAAGAGTGCCCTTGGCTAGTATCATAGTAAGTAAAGGTAATCTTAGTGACATCTCCATCTACAATTTTATTCAAGTGATCATCATTATAACCTTTTTTTTCTTCACCATCTCCTGGCCCTGTTAAATCTCCTGTTGAATCTGCCTTCAACTTATCTAAAAGATTTTGGAAATTCCCTCTAGCATCTACAAGTTGTTTATGCGTAAACTGTCCTACGAAATTACCTTTACCATCAAAGACATCAAACATATTACCTTCTCTTTTAATGCTACCTGTCATTTCTTTACCACGAACATTTAAATCTCCAATACCATCTGTATTACCATATTGAGCATACAATGCTAAATTATCAGATTGCTGTTTTATCACAGCAGTAGATGAGTCTGAAATTTCTTTTGACATTGTACCAAGAGCTGTCATCAATGCTACTCTGATAGTCTGAACATCAATTTGCCCTTCTACAACGAGTGTTAACGCATCAAATGCTGCATTTAATAGCTTTTCTAGATCATCACTACTTAAATCATCATCGCCATCTTTTTTATCAGCTTTCTTTGGCTTACTTTTTCCATTTGTTGCACCTAGACTACCTGCCTTATCTTTCTCATCTGTTGTATGATTATGCTTTTTAACCAGTGTATTTAAATGAGCATCTAATTGATTAAATATAACTGCATTGCTCTTTTTAGCATCATCTGTAGAAGACTCATCCTTCCCAGATTGACTACTTACATGAAGATCACCTGCTTTGGTTGTCTTTAAAGACAAATCAATATTTTCTGCAACCATGGTTTTACCTCTTTTTTTATATTAAGTTATTAATCCTTAACTATATTATACCTAATTATGATTTAATTATCAAGTTTTTTATTTAAAGCCGGATCGTAACCTATTGATTCTTAATGAAAAAAGGAAATCAAATAAGATTTCCTTTTTTCAATTATCAAATTAACTCAAATTAACTTGTTTTTTGATTTCCAATCAATGTCTTGTTTTGAGTAAGAATTGTCTGGAACCATTTGTTATTGTTAGCCTGTTCTGCTTGATAAGTTTGTGTATCTACCTTTGTCAATGCTTGTACAGCAGATGATGAACTTGTCAAACTTTGCGCTAAGTTACCCATCTGAGTTTGAACATTTTGCAAAACTTCTGGTTCTGGTGCAGGCGCCGGATCTTTAGAAGGATCTTTACTAGCCGGAGGGTTTGCATCATTCCACATCTTTGCAATCGCACCATCAGGAATAGTCATTTTGCCTGAATCACCACCTAAAGCTGTGATTAATGACTCAACGTTTGATTGAATGTTATCTGCTAATCCCTTATTTTTACCACTATGTGCATTAAAGAACTCATATAAAGGGTTCAATTCTTTAGTTGGGTTACCATTTTCATCTAACTTATACTTTTGCATAGCACTTGTATGTACATATGTAGCGGCTTTTTCTAAACACTGCTCAGCTGTATAACCTTTATCATTCTTTACTTTTTCTCCTGTATTTGGATCAATATAGTAATCAGGATTCTTAACAGTTTTATCACCCTTTTTAGCTGGCTGTTCTGATAAAACCTGCTGAATATATGAAGATACATTCGTAAGACCTGTCATAGCCTGCTGAGATTCAGCATCGGCACCAACAACGTTACCACCGTAAGATTGTACCATCTGGAAAACTTCAGAAAGACCCATAGTAATATCTGCAAAAGGATTTGCCTTCATCTGGGCTAGCAACTCTTTAAGCTTCTTCTGAATAGCTTTTTGAAGTTCTATTAATGAATCAGGAGAATATGGATCAGGCCCTGGATCAGTCTTGAACTTATTAGTTTTTTCACTATTATCATTCGCACCTACAGGTGACTTTCCTTTTTCACTTCCTAAAAGACTAGAAGGCTTATTTTTATCAGTTGAACTAATATTTTTATCAATTGCTTCAATAGCTTTTGCTTTTGAATTTACATTCAACATAACAGCAGAAGCATAATCTTCTAATTGAGATAATAAAACAGCCGTACTTGAGTTCGGTTGCTTTTGCTCAAGATTTGCATCCTGATTAGCATCTTGCACATCTTCAGCTTTATACACTGATGTTGCGTCTTCTAATTTAATGATTTCGCCAGAATTCTCTGCACCCATTATTTACTCCTTAACCCTTTAAAGGTTATTATTCCTTAACACAATTATAGCACATTTCGATTAAAAAATAAAGATCTAATCAAGATTTTAGGACATAACAACCCAAATACTAAAGAGTTAGGGTTTGATATTTTTTTTCTATAAGGAAAATGCCTTAACCTGCTTGTTATTAAAGAGATATAGCGTACATTCCGCTATTTGTTTCTTCTGTCTATTTCAAATATTTTTTTAAATTAAGACGATTTTCTCTTTTCATTCCATTCATGGATATGATCATCTAAAACCTTTTGCTGCTGATCAAAAAGGACTAAGGCAAGGCCCATCTCTTTATTCTTCTCTTTCATTTTCATTTGATTAATTATTGAGTTCATATGCTCTTTAAAAAAAGGATCTAAAGTCTTCAATATATCAAAGATTTTAGCTTTTTCATCATCCCCTTTTGCCCTCTCAAGCAATGTATTTGCTCTTACAAGGACTATAATTAACCCAGACATCACTTCTAGATGATTGATATTTTTACTTTTAAGATTTGACTCTAATACTTGCTTAAATTCTGTAATAGCAAGCTCTAATCCAGTTATAGTCAGTCCTTCTCTTTTTTCATCCATTATAACTCCTTATTTAACACTAATTAAGTCACTTTCTTCTTAAATTTCAATAAAAGCTTTTCAACAAATGGAAAATCTATACTCTGAAGAAGTATGAAAGATGATTTTGATAAAATAATTGATCTATTCTCCTTAGATGCAGAAGAAAAAGAAAAGCGACTCGATGAAATTTTCCGTCTTTCTGTTGAATTTATTGAAAAATATAAGCATGTTCAACATGAAGGATCTGACGAAGATAAAGAAGCGATCACTAAAAAGCTTAATATCTTAAAAGAGAAAATCTCTATTGAAAGCAAGGCGTCTGAAGAAGCCCTCTCCCTTTCTAAAAAAGAAATTCAAGAACTTTCAAATGAAGAAAAGAATTTTACTCCAGAACAATGGGAACTTCTACAAAAGACTAAAAGAGCTCTTTCTTCTGAAAAAAAGAAAATCGAAACCAAAAAACGCGCTGCTATTGATAAACATATAAAAAAAGTAAATCCTGCAAAAAAAAGACGAAAATCTAGACGTGGCGGATCTTCTTGGCTAAAATCTTAAAAACAAGGTAACCTATTTTTATGCTAGATAACCTTGTAATCGATTTAGAAAAACATCAAAATATCTCTTTAATCAAAGAGGAAGGCAAAAATAAGCAAGGATATATCCTTACGTTAAACAATGATAAAGAAATTTTTTTAGAAGAAACAGAAAGAGGCCTTTATCTTTCATCAAAAATTTCACATTTTTCTGAAGAGCAAATCCCTTCACTTGAAGACTTTTATATGTATTTAATGAAAGCAAATTTTCTCGGACAAGGCACAAAAGACGCTGTTATCAGCCTAAACCCCTGCGAGAAATTCTTGACACTGTCAACTCTAATAGCTTATGAAGTGAATTATAAGATGTTTTTTGATCTATTAGAGGATTTTGTTAATTATCTTTTCTTTTGGGAGAAAGAGATAAATAGAAACTTAAATCGTGACAAATAAAGAGAATCTCTTTATTATTGCTTGTCGAATAAGTCTAAGTATCAAAGATCTAAAGGATAAAAGCATCTTTTTAAAGATTTATAAAAAACGGTGTAAAGAATACACAAGCGGGGGAAAATGAAAGGCTATCTTATCTGTGAAGATGGACCACTTACAGAGTGGGTTTTTACTTTTGACGATGGCGATTCTTGGCTTATCGGTAGAGACTCAGATGTTTGTAGATTTGTCATAGAAGATCCAATGGTTTCTCGAAAACACCTTTTGGTATCACTAGAAGAAGGCGCCTTTTACATTCAAAATGAAAGCTCAACAAATCCAGCTCTTTTAAATGATCAACCCATTGAAGAAAAATCAAAGGTTGAAGAAGATGATTTAATTCAAATCGGAAACAATGTTTTTAGATTTACGACACAAAACCCTGAAAATAAAATAATAGAAGATACACCTCAAGCAGTTGAAGAGCCTAAAGAAGAACCTTTAACTCTTGGTAGCTTTGATTCCTCAGAAGAAACAAATGCTCAATGGATGATAAAAGTGATTACAGGCCCTGCCAGTGGCTCTATTTTCTTTTTGAAACCATCAACTTCTTATGTAATAGGAAGTGAATCAAATTCATCAGACATTATCCTTCATGATTTAAGTATTTCTAAAAATCACGCCAGGATCTCCTTATCAGAAGATAATAAGGCCGCTATCATCGATTTACAAAGCCGTAATGGTGTTTATGTCAATGGGCAAAAGATTGATCATGATACAAATCTTACATCTAAAGATCTTATCACACTAGGAACTACGTCGATACTCTTTATAAATGTTGATCAAACAAGAGAGACAATCTACTCCCCTGGTAATTTACAAGGAGATATTCAAGATGGTTCATTATTTGCAGAAGATAAAGAAGATATTGAAGAAACTCCTAAGAATTGGAAAGATACCTTCATTCCTACTAAGCACTTAGCAATTGCCTCAATCTTTTCTGTCTTTATTTGTGTAGGAATCCTCTCTATGCTTGCTTTATTTAGAAGTACAAAAGTAAAAAACCCTATTGTTGATGAAACAAAAGCTATTACAAGTGCCACCTCTCATTTTCAAGACATTGAGTTTAACTACAATCCAAATACCTCAACTCTTTTTTTAACAGGCCATGTTTTAACTGAGCTTGAGTATAGTGAATTATTATATCGCCTTAAAAACGTCCCTTTCATTTCATCTGTTGATGACAACGTAATTATTGATGAATCAGTCTATGATAATATAAATGCTATGTTATTGAAAAATCCTGCTTGGCGTTCTGTTTTAATGACAGCAAAAAAGCCTGGACACTTTGTATTAACAGGTTACATAAAGAGTGAAGCCGAAAAAACTGCTCTAACAGATTTTTTAAATAAATATTTCCAATATCTAAATCTTTTAGAGAATCAAGTTGTTGTTGAAGAGACTCTTAACACTCAAATAGAAAATCTATTAGTTGAACATGGTTTTGCAAATGTCTTATTTCAGCAAAACAATGGACGTCTAGTCCTTTCAGGACGGGCTCATGAAGATCATAAGCGTCAACTAGATATGGTTGCCTCTGATATTGAGCGTATCCATGGCGTGCGTACCTTAAAAAACTTTGTTATTTTCACCACAAAAAGTACTGTTGCAATCGATTTAACCAGCAAATATAAAGTAAATGGATCCTCCAAACATGGAGATAAAAATCAATTTGTTCTCATCAACGGAAAGATCTTAGGCGTTAACGATACGTTAGATGGGATGACAATTAACCACATTTTAAACAAAGAAATCTTTCTTAACAAGGATGGCGTAAAATATAAAATTGACTTCAATGAGTAAAATACATAGTCCTTAAGATAAGAAATAATAATGGAGATAAAACCTATGTTTGGTTTAAATAAAAAAGATAAAAAGCCTAACCCCTTCTTTCGCTTCCCTTTAGAGCAAGATCTCGAGAATACCGAGAAGCTTAAGGAAATGATGGATCACGCTGAAAAGAAAATACTTGCGATCAAAAAGACAATTAAAGAGGGCGCAAGCCCTGATGATTATGAAAAATTAGGAACGATGCTACATGGCTATGGTGCTTTGTTAAAGATATTTAGCCGCGTGCCAGGTAAAAAATAAAAGGAAAGGAGACATATAATGACAAACATGCCCTGGGGGACAATCACATTTAACACCCTCATTAAAAAATACATGAAACTTCAATCTCAAGTATTGGAAATGACAAGAAAAGTAGCATCTCGTGTATCTTCTGCAACACCAGGTAGATTTTTACTTCTTCAATTTGCAATGAGTCAAGTGACGCAAATTGGACAATCCATATCAAACTTGCTTTCACAGGTAAACACTGTGATTTCAAAAGCAATACAAAACCAAAAAACACAATAGGATAATTTATGGCTAGTGAAACAATTTTTGAAGAATGCGACACAGACTTTCTCCTTTTTTTAGAGGGAGGATTTGTTGCAGTAAACAATGCTGACGAAGACTCTGCTCTTAAATTATTCATGGCAGCACAAACGCTTCGCCCAAATAACTCTTTTCCTAAAATAGGTTATGGCTACATGCACATGTGTAAACTTGAATTAAAAGCAGCCGAAGAAGCTTTTAACGGAGTACTCAAAGATGAACCAACCAATGAAATGGCTCATTCATTTTTAGGAATTTGTAAATCAATGATGCCTGGAAAGACTTCTGAAGGTGAACAAATGCTGGATGATATCGCAAAAAAAACCGCTGATTCTGATATTAAAACACTCGTAAGCAGATCTCATGATTTTATTGAAAATTTCATTAAAAAGAAATCAACGTCTCCTCTCGATCTTGCCAAACCAAAAAAGAAGAAAAATGACTAATTTAAAAAGGAATTATGCCAGATTTACCAAAAGATATTACCGATGTAGACAAGATTGACCCTGTTCAAGGTGAATCAAAGACTTCTGTACCTGATCAAAACGCTTTTAAAGAACAGATGCAACAAGCAGACACAAATCCTGCGCAAAAAGGAAAAGCTCCTTCTCCTATGGATATTGCAAATACTTCAAAAATCGCTCCTAATTCCCCTCCTACTTTAGATCAAGTGCAATCTCAGATGAACTCTGTAAGCGGTTCTTTAGGTGACATTAAAAATCAACTACACACTAAAAACCTTAAGCTAAAAAGCTCTGAGAAGTATCTTATTCGTAAAAAGCTAGGGAATGCAAATGACCATCTTAAGCATGCGGCAAAAAATGTAGGCGTTGATAACGAAGATGACGAAGGTTATGATGCCAAATTAGGGCGTTCAAAAAATCCTATTGCCCGTTTTTTATCAATGGTTTCTGATGGACAACACCAAATGGTTCAAGCAGCTCAATCTATCAATAAATTAAATTCAGATGGAAAATCTATCAATCCAGGCCAGCTTTTACTTGTTCAAATCAAGCTCCAAAAAGCACAACAAGAGCTTAATTATACGACTGTTATATTAGGAAACGCTACTTCGATGATCAAAACCCTCATGAATACTCAGATCTAATGGAGGGATATGAAGCGCTCCTTCAAAAAACATAAAGAATTCGACGAAAATGATTTATCTTTTAACGTCTCTGTTGATGATGTTGAAAAGCATTTAGAAGATGTAGAGCTAACGACTGTTCACGGCCGCATTACTGAAGTTGTAGGAATGCTTATTCGTGCCATTGTACCTAATGTAAAAATGGGTGAGATCTGCATGATTAAAAGGGATGGCCCTCCACTACTTGCCGAAGTTGTTGGTTTTACTAAGGATGAATCTTTTTTATCTCCTCTTGGAGAAATGCATGGTATTTCAACTTCATCTGAAGTGATTCCTATGAATGCTAAATTAAATATTAAGGTCGGAAATGGACTTTTAGGGCGCGTATTAAATGGCCTAGGTGAGCCTTTAGATGCTGATGAAAAAGGGCCTTTAGAGCTTGATGAGACCTATCCTGTCATCAATACCCCTCCTGATCCCTTAAAACGAAAAATCATCGATAAACCCCTGTCTACAGGCGTCAGAGCAATAGATGCCGTACTCACTACTGGAGAAGGTCAAAGAGTAGGGATTTTTGCTGCTGCAGGTGGCGGTAAATCAACGCTTTTAGGGATGATGGCACGCTATGCAAAAGCAGACGTTAATGTAATCACTTTGATTGGGGAAAGGGGTCGTGAGGTTCGTGAGTTCATTCAAAATGACTTAGGAGAAGAAGGAGCAAAACGCTCTGTTCTAATTGTTTCTACGTCAGATCAATCCCCTCAACTACGCCTAAACGCCGCTTATGTAGGAACTGCTATTGCAGAGTATTTCCGAGATCAAGGAAAGAAAGTTATTTTGATGATGGATTCTGTTACCCGTTTTGCAAGAGCTTTAAGAGAAGTCGGTCTTGCCGCAGGTGAACCTCCTGCAAGAGCTGGATTTACTCCTTCTGTATTTGCTACCCTTCCAAAACTCTTAGAAAGATCTGGTAATTCAGATAAGGGCTCTATTACAGCATTTTACACTATTTTAGTCGCAGGTGATGACATGAATGAGCCTGTTTCTGATGAGGTACGATCAATATTAGATGGTCATATTATCCTTTCTGCAGAACTTGCCCGTCAATACCACTACCCTGCAATCGACGTTTTATCTTCTGTCAGTCGTATCATCAGCCACATAGTCTCTAAGGATCAACTAGAAGTGATCGGGAAAGTACGTGAAGTGCTTGCAAATTATAAGAAGAATGAGCTTTTAATTCGTATTGGGGAATATAAACCTGGTTCAGATAAAAATGCCGATTATGCCATCAAATACATCGACAAGGTCAATAGATTTTTAAAGCAGGGAGTAAAAGAAGACTCTTCTATGGAAGAAACATTGAACCAATTGATGGCGCTATTTAGATGAAAAAACGAAAATATCCTTTAAGCCAAATTGCTGAGATAAAAAAAAGGCGTCTTGAAGAAGCTGAAAAAATCTTAAAAGCAAGACGAGAAGCTCTAGATGCTGCAAAAGAAGATCTAGCCACAAAAAGAAAAACTCTAAATGCCACTCAAAAAGTTAAACTTGAGATGCTTGAAAAGCACTACGCAAAGATCAAAGAAGGGACCACTAGTGACATATTAGAAAGGCATGACACTTATATGAAAGAGGTTATGAACGTAAAGCTCTCTGAAGAAAAAAAAGCTGTCGATGATCAAAAAAAAGTCGTAAGAGAAGCCGAAAAAGCATTAGAAGACGCTCGTATAGAAAGACTTAAAAAGAACCAAGAGCTTGAAAAGATTCATATGCATAAAAAAGAATGGACAAAAGAGGTCCAAAAAGAAATAGATAGTGAAGAGGCTGGTGTATCAGATGAGCTTGGAACAAGCATGCACGCCAGAAAAATGAAAAAGAGACGTAAATGACTTATATGAAAAATATTGACTCTATTCCAGATCCGAAAAAGAAAGCCTCTGACAAAGATGTAGTTGACCCTGAAAGGTTTAAAAAAGCCTTAAAAGTTGAAAAAGGTGATGATGTTGACAAACGAGAAAAGCGAAATCGTCCAAAAAAACAAGAAGAGGTTGAAGATGAAGTGGATGATCCAGGGGTAATTATAAATGTACCAGATGGCTTGTTCAAAGATTATATGAAAGATGAAGAAAGTGGACCTTCAATTTTAGACGCAGAAGGAGGAACAATTGCAAGCCTTACATCTGATCAATCAGCTCCTAAAAGCACTAAAGGAGCAAATTATGTTCCAGATAGCGATGTGCAAACAGCAAATATACAAATTAGCGCACCACCTGAAACTCCTGATCTTGCAAGTTCTTTAGAATCTGATGATGAGACTTTAGGTGTTGAACCCACACCTTCTGCTCCTGAAGATTCTTTTAATCAATCTTCTGATCAACCCAAAAGCGCACAAACTCCTATGTTTCAAAATGATGACGATGACTCTCAATTAGAAAAAGCTCCTTCGTCAAAAGAACGCTCTACAACTAAAGAACCAGAAAAAACAAAAGACAAACCCAAAGCCTCTGAAAAGAAAAAGAAATTAGATAAAAAAACTAAAACAACCAAAAAAACTAAAACAGATAAAATTGGTAAAACACCTGAGTCAAAAGAAACAAATAAGCTCAAACAGGAAAAACCTCAAAAAGGTAAATCACCTTCCACAGGAAAGGATACTCCTGAATCACTTGCTCACTCAAAAGAGAGCCTCAAAGGCAAAACCGAGCAAGAAATCTCAAAAGAGAAAGAAATAGATAAACCTGATGATAGTAAAATAACTCCATTAGAAGGGATGAGAGATAAGCAAGATACAAAAGATAAAGACTCTGATAAATCTCATGAAGACACAATTGCCCCAACATCTATTCCCCCGCTTGCAACCTCTGATCATGTTGAAGCTTTACAAATGTCATCTTTTGCAAATATGCCCAAGGATGTCTTTGAGTTATTTGAAAAAATGGTTGGCATGATGAGTATGCAAAAAGATGAAGGTAAAAGCACTATTACGCTCACCTTAAACATGAAAAATTCTGTTTTTGATAAATCTGAACTCATTTTAGAGCATTATGATACAGCTCCCCATGCTTACAATGTCCAGTTTTTAGGCAATCCTGAAAGCGTTGCAAGATTTGCCGCTAGTATGCAAGGATTAAATAATGCTATTGCAGAAAGTAAATTTACTTTTTCAATCAACCTCTTGCCTCCTAAGCTTTCAAAAAATTACTCTCAAGCCATTGAAAGTACTGATACCGACATGGAAAATCAAGAAAAAAAAGATGGAGAAGAAAAGGAAAATTAGCTATAATTTAATGGTTTATGAAATCATTCGATCTACCAAAAATTAATCTTATAAAGAAACAATCTTTTCAAAGAGAAAATAAACCTTCTAAGGAAAAATTTCCTAAGATTGAGAAAAGTGAACGTCTTGAGAAAAAACCTAAGAAAGAAGAAAAGCATGAGTCTATTTTTTCACCGCCTGTAAATAAAGACATTCAAATCATTTCAACTATTGATACAAACTGTCCCATAAAAACAATCGCGCAGCTTGCAAAAGCCCTGACTCAAAAGATCGTTATTCAAAAAAAAGAAGCACTTACAGAAACAAATTTTACCATCCAAACAAAATATTTTGATGAAGTTGAAATTGTCATAAAACTTTTTGACACCAACCCTTATACTTATCATATCACCATACTTGGCAATCAAAAAATCCAAAATGAAGCAATTAAACATCAAAATATTCTTACCTCAGAGATTAATAAAGCACTGCCTCATATAAAAGTCCATATCACGCCTCCTGCATTGAGAAAGAAAGATCGTTTCGAATCTAAAAAGAAAAAAGGGATTGAGAAAACTCTGAGTACTTGTTATGGTGCTAATAAGAGGTTAATCGAATGACTATGACACAATCATGGCTTAAAAAAATCACACCTCAGATTTTTGATGAACTGTCATTATCTGAACAAGGAACTCTTCCTCCATTTTTAATGGAGCAATTTGTTGATCTATTAAAAACAGCTCTTAATCAAGAAGAACTTTCTATCAATATAGAAAAGATGGATTTTATTGATGGAGAAAAATATTTTGAAAACCTCTCAAATAAAACTATTAGCATTCCTTTATCTCTTAATCCCCTACCTGGACAATGTTTCTTTTTGATGGGGTCAAATGATGTCAAATCACTCATTCAAAGCATGATTAAAGAAGAAAACACTTCTTCCTCTACTTTACAAAATGATGATATGATTAAAGGACTGTATACCTACTTTATCACTGAAGCAATTGATAGTATTCAAACACTCGGTATTTACAAAGATTTATCTATTAAAATAGTCGATGCTGCCTTAACAGATCTTTCTGCCTTTGCAATTGATCTAAATATCCATATCCAAAACAATCTTCTTCCTGCCCGTCTTATAGTGACAAAAACTCTTTATAAAGCTATACATAATCATTTCTCTTTTGTTGCACCCACGCTTGAAAATTTAAATAACATAACTAATGTAAATATTCCTATGAGTATCAGAACGGGATCAATTACATTAAAAGCTGATGAGTGGAAAAAGATTGAAGAAGGTGATTTTATTGTTTTAAACAATACTTTTTATAAGCCTTTAGAAAAGAAAGGTTCTTTTCAGATGTTGATAGGAAATAGTCCTATTTTACAAGTCAAAATGGCCAAAGATGGTATTAAAATATTGGATTACTTATATTTTTTTAATGAGGAAACTATGGACGAAGATGATTTAATGAATTCCTTTGATGAGGATGCAGAAACAAGCAAGCAAGTTGATGAAATTATTAATAATGCCGTAAATGGTGCTGATTTTGATGAAGACGAAGATGACTTTGAAGACGACGATAGCTACGAAGACGACGATAGCTACGAAGATGAAGATGACTTTGAAGATGATGATACAAACATGGATCAAGATCAAATGCTCTCTCCAGAAAAAACTGACTTATCAGGCGTTCCTCTAACTATAAATTTAGAGGTAGCCAGATTTTCAATGTCGTTAGAAGAACTGAAAAAAATGACTCCAGGATTTAAACTTCCTGTGACTATTAATCCCCAACATGTAAATTTAGTCGTTTCAGGCAAATCAATTGGGACAGGAGAAATCATCCAAATTGGTGAAACAACTGGTGTGAGAATAACAAAATTAAATTAAGTAGCCTATGGCCGATTCAGATATTCAAAGCAGAGAAACTCTGCCCACCTTTAAGACTCAAAGAGCAGCTCCTGCTCCGACACGAATAGGTAAATATAAAATTGAATCGCTTCTTCACAAAGGATCAATGAGTTATCTTTACTTAGCTCATGATCTAGAAAATGGACATCTAGCTGCTATAAAAATCTTGGCACCAGATCTTGCTGAAAAAAAGGATTTGATCGAGCGTTTTTTGCTAGAAGCAAAAATCATAGCTCAAGCTTCACATAGTAATATTGTATCGGTTTATGAATCTGGGAAATGGGAAAAAGGTCTTTATATTGCCATGGAGTATATCCACGGCATTACCTTAACTCAATTTATTACTTCAAATTCATTATCTAAAAGAAGAGCTCTTGAAATTGTTATAAAAGTTGGCTATGCCCTTATGCACCTTCATTCCCATAAAATTATTCATAGAGATTTAAAACCTGAGAATATCTTAATTACCGAAGAAGGCGAGATAAAACTCATCGATTTTGGAGTTGCTGAATTGATGAAAAGTAATCGCTCAGTTCCAGGATTTGCCTCAGGAGCTATGATTGGAACGCCCAGCTACATGAGCCCTGAACAAAAAGCAAACCCTTTATCAGTAAATTATACTACTGATATATACTCGCTTGCCATTATTACATATGAACTTTTAACAGGAAAACTCTCTAATGGGCGGGTCAATTTATCATTAATTGATGAGAAAATCAGACCTATTCTCCAAAATGCTCTGGCCTCAGACTTTAATAAACGAACAGAAGATATTATTGACTTCATAACAGAGATTTCAAATTACCTACGAAGTGATATTCAAAACTTTGATCAATCTCAAACACTTCAGAACATCCAAAAAGATCTTTTGAATGACACTCTTCCAAAATATGACGATCTTGAAATTGGATTCTACCGCTCTGAAGATGATATGGTTCCTAATATCTACTATGAATTTTTTCACCTTACAGATGGCTCTTACTTTATTATTCTAGCAAATACAGAGGATCCTGATAATACGATATCATTTCTTCCTATTGTTAATATAAGAGGCATAACACATACTCTTATTAACTCATATCTTCGTTCTACAGAAATAAAAGATTTTTCTCTTTCGAAATTTGCGACAAAACTAAATAGTATTTTATATCATGATAAACTTCATCGAAATGTGCTTACTACTTTATTACATGTAAAACCCTCAGATGGAATCATTGAACATATCACCTCAATGGAAGAAAGCATCTATCATCTTCAAGCAAAAGGCTCAACACCACGCCTGCTTCTTAATAAAACCCCGCCCCTTGGATCAACACTTGATGATGTCTTCTTTCCAACAAGCGATACTTTTGTTCAAGGTGATATCTGCCTTTTACACCCATTTTCCGCACCTCAACTCTCAAATAGCCAAAAAGGTGATCTAGAAAAACTTACCATTAATACGCTGATAGATAATAGATTTTCAGAAAGCGGATCTCTTGCAAAAACCATGTATAATACTCTAGATAATAAATCCCATATGAATCAAGGCTTTTGCCTCTCTCTGTATTGTTTATAATTCTAATTTTAATATTATCGAATTTAATTATGAAATTTTCAAATTTCATAAATCACTGATGCTATTTAAAAGATAATTCGCACACTTATGCGCAATTTTCATGACAAAATAAAACATTCGGAAGAAAATAATCATCCAGACAGCAAAAGCATACGGCAAATAACGCCATGTAAGCCCATAGTAACTAACTATCAACTCAGAAATAGCAACAAATAATACGCCAAGTAAAACCCATTCGCTACTACGTAACATCTTCTTCCGACGTTCCTTAACAGTCAACATGGCCTTTTTCCGGCGCTTCCGACGCTTCGCCATCACCCCTCTTAATCAAATCTTTAATCTTCTAATAACCCATCCCCTTTTTTTCCGCAAGCAACCGCTCTCTTCTCCCCTCGCCTCCGGCGACCAAAGCCAACGCTCTTTACTTACCTCCGGCGACCAAAGCCAACACTCTTTACTTGCCTCCGGCGGCCAAAGGGCCATAGCCCCTTTGGAAACCCATGTCTGATTTTTGCGCACGCGCAAAATAAAAATACAAGAATTAAGCCCTGCTTCTCCCCCCCCCTTTTTAGCCCTCCGTAATTATAACTTTATTATTATTCGCCCATAATATTCATAACCAACATGCAAATCAGTCTGATTCTTTTTTTAGGGGTGTATTTTGAATGAGATTTTTTTTATCTCTGACCGACAGTGTACATAAGGTACTCCGAGGTCAGAGATAAGAAAAATCTCACCAAAAGACACCCCTAAAAATAGCTTGCGTAGATTAAAATAATTAGTTATCGTCGGAAGCTAGGACTATAATAACCATTTGTGGCTAATTACATAATGTATAGATTAAAGTACTTTATCTTGAGTCTCTTGATTACTTTTTCGCTTTTTTCGGCGGAAAAGATGGAGGATGTCGAAGGCTATACTATTAACTTCGAGAATGTTGCGATGAAGGAATTATTGCAGTTTATCAGTAAGGTTGGGAATTTGAATCTCATTTATAATGAAAGTGAGGTTAACTTTAATATAACGTTTGTGTCTGATAAGCCTACGTCGTTAACGAATATCAAAAGTGCTCTTTTGCAGATATTAAGGATAAATAACCTTCAGATGCTTGAAGAGGGAAATAATTTAATCATCCATAAAAATATAGCTGTTAAGCAAATACCAACTGTTGTTTCAAGAGAAAATCCTATAAAGGGAGAAACACCAGCTATCATGACTAGGGTGTTTGATATTCAGCGTGGAAATCCTGCAAGCATTGCTGCGATCATCACTCCCCTATTATCAATAACTTCTTTAGTAGAGGTATCAATTGACACAAGGCAAATAATTGTAACAGATGTAGCTTCAAGTATTGCAACTGTTGAGCAGCTTTTAAAAAGTTTAGATGTTCCTCATACTCCTTATGATATTGATTCATTTGAAGCCGAAAACTTAAACGCATTAGAGCTTATTCTCTTAGCAAAGAAGATTATGACTCCCCTTACTGATAATACTTTGCTTGAGTTAGTAGAGCAGCCAGATACAAATACTATCTACGTTGTTTCCACACCTTTTTTAATTGATAAAACACTGTCATTATTAGAAGAGCTTGATAAAGATGTTTCTCTTGAACCATCTGGGAATAAAAAACTTTCAGCAGCAAATGTACTCATTTATCAGCTTCATCATAAAGGAAAAGAAACCATCATAACAACCCTTCACAAGATTATGAAGGAATCGAATAAACAAGGTCTTGATGCAAAGTCATTGAACAATATTATTAAGAATGCAACATATATAAAATCTACGGACTCATTAATATTTGTTGGATATCCAGATAGTCTTGCTTTAATTCATGGGCTTATCAAAGATATTGATACAAAAGACTCATTTCTTGGAACTGAAAAAGCCTCCTTTTTATTATTTGAGCCAAAAGGGATGAAGATAGATGAGATGTTAAAAATTCTTGATGAGATCACTGATAATCTTGAAGAAAGTGGCTATCCAAACGAAAATCTTCTTCATGTTTTAACGCATAGTTCTCCAATCTATGATTTGGATTCAATACTTTTTATAGTACCATCTGATACAAAACAAGAGCTTTTGACTTTATTAGACTCGATCCTTTCTTCATATAATCCAAATGAAGATAATGCTGGCATCTCTCATTTCCTTATCTATAACATTAAAAAAGCTTCGGAAGAACAAATAAGAGAGTCCTTAAGCAACCTAGAGTCATATCTTAAGAAAAATGATTACCCAAATGAAAATTTAATTAAAACTATCTCTTCAATGAAATGGATAAAAGCTTCAAATTCTTTATTCTTTGTAGGAAGCACGCAATCTTTAGAGGAGCTATCTAAACTTCTTCCTACATTTGATGTTGATGCAACTCAGTCACATGGGATACTAACCCAAGCGCCTCCATCTACAGAATTTTTAGTTTTTACGCCTGTAAATACAGGTGCAGAACATCTTAAAACAATGGTCATCGAAACAGCAAAAGAACTGAAAAAATCTGATCTTTCTGATCCTTCATTTATGAAATGCCTACTCAGTGCAAGAGTTCTAGATTCATCTGAGCAATTAATTTTCACCGGAACAGCTCCTTCGCTTAAGCGTTTAGTTGTTTTATTAGAAAAACTAGACTTACAAAGTCATGGTGGGGCAAACGAAAGTGAGTTATTTATCTACTATCCATCAACACTCGACTTCAAGGGATTAAAAACTGTTTTAGATGGGATAGTTGAAGATGCAAGAACTCTTCAGAGCCCAGGGTATTCCCCACTTGCCAAAACAATCAAAACGATGCGACAAATAAAAGGATCGGCTGGGATACAATTTCTTGGACCTGCCGAAACTCTAGAGAAGCTAAAGGGTATCTTAAATCAGGTCGATGGGGCAACAGGTCCAGATGTTAATATAGGATCAAATGTTTTAGTTTACAAAATCAAAAGCACATCCCCTATAGACTTAATGTCTCAGCTTAAAACTCTAGCAAGAGAATCTCAAAGACAAAAGCAAAAACCTGGACCTTTTGTAAGAGCGATAGAATCTGTCCGCTATGTCAAAAGTTCTCACAGTCTTGTTTTTATTGGATCAAAAACAGCTTTATCTCAAATACAAAAAATCCTCGGTGAGCTCGATGCCGGGCCCATGCTAAAACAAGATAAATCATCAACATTACAAACTCAAACGATGAATAAAAGAAGTGTAGATGGTTATCAAATCTATGTACCACAATTTGTCCCCGGAGATGAGCTTGTACAGATGGTGACAAATTTTGAAGCCCACCTTGCAAATGTGGGGATGATGAATAATGGCTTATCAGAAGTGATCGATCATCTTACATATGTTCAAAAGACTAATACAATTATTGTGTCAGGAGAAAAAGAGGGCGTTTTAGAAGTCATAGCTTTATTAAAGCAATTTGACAACTTAGAAACATTAGAATCTTCAGGCGGTAGCCCTGATAAACAAGTTGAGACCATCAGCGATCAAGGATTTTTACTTTATAAAATTCAGAATCTTGAAGGAAATGAAGTCGTAAATGCTCTTAAAAAAATCAGCATAAGCTTAAAAGCTCAAGAATCCGAATCTAAGAAAAATGATGGTCTTATTCAAGCAATTAGCTCCATACAATGGATTGAAACAACAAATTCATTAATTGCCACCGGAGCCTCACCTGTACTTACAAAGCTTAACCAATTACTAAAAACTATTGATAGGCCCATTTCACAAGTTTTTATTGAGGTGTTGGTTCTTGAGACCACTGTAACAGATGACATAACGTTTGGATTGGGATGGCAGAATAAAGGGACTTTATATAACAAATTCGGATATAGCCTCGGAAATTTAACACCTGGATCAGACTCACTTTCTATACCTTTTGCTCAGAATTTAAATGGTATTGATGGAAAGACCGTACCGGCAGGAAGCTCTGTTCCTCCTCCTGCAGGGGGATATATGGGAATCATAGGAGATATCATCTTCCATAATGGAAACTCATACTCATCAATTGGTTCTCTTCTGAATGCGCTAAAAACTGAAGGAACAACCACTGTTGTTCTTTCTCAAAAGATCGTCACACAAGATAATCAAAATGCCAAGATTTTCTCAGGAAGTAATGTTCCATTTACAGGATCCCTTGTAACGACATCAGGTCTTTCTCAGACAACAAATGCCAACTTAGAGTATAGAAATATTGGGGTTACTTTAAGTATTACGCCAAATATATCAGAGGACGGGATGATCACTTTAGATATCGATGAAGAAATATCAGAGGAAGATAATACAGGAGATGATTCTTCTAACGATTTAAACACTGCAACGATTAACGGTATTAGAACAACCAAAACAAATATGACAACACGCGTTCGTGTGCCAGATAGACACTTTTTAATCCTTAGTGGTACAATGAGAAATCAAATAACAAGATCTATTGCTGGAATACCATGCCTAGGAGGGCTTCCTCTCATCGGAGCGGCTTTTTCTAAGACAGAAAAAAATATCGAAAATAGAAATGTAATCATCTTTGTAAAACCCCACATCATTGAATCAAACAAGCAATATAAAGATATCACGCAAGATCAAGAAAATCTCTATAACAGCAAAGATCAATCCAATATAGAAGATTTCCGCGATGGCCTAGAGCTCGTCAAGGCCCCTTCTGATGCAGATGTCGATGATGACTATGACGACTTTTATTATGACGATTAAAATGCAGGGGCTTTGCTTTCACACTCTCGCCAAAGAACTTTAAGCCCTTTAAAAACCCATGTGTGTTTTTGCTAATGAAAAAATCGCTTCGCACTCTAAAATCCTACTTTAAATTTTCAATATACACTTCGTAATTATGAGGTAATTATTATTTCTCATACCAAATCGCCCTTTCAATTTTGAAGTGCAACATTTAGAATAAAAAAACACGCACCTTCACTATGGACTTGAAATAACAAGACTAGTATAATTTAAATTTTTATATTGAGAGCATCATGATTCTATTCTTATTACTAATTAGCGCTCTTTTTGGTGGCGAAAGTTTAAAGCCTCAATTGGGTTATCATGTTCACGATCAGTATTTACAAACACTTCACTCTATCTTTCCGAGCCTTGACAATGAAGAGATTGTAACTGATTGGGGAAAGGAATATTCTATTGGGCTTTTCTTTGCAAAAGAGCTAGATCTTTACCAAGCAATCACAGCATTTAAACGTGCGGCTATATTAATTCCTGAAGAAAAAATTAAAAGACGCAGAGAGATTGACTATCAGATTATCAATGCTTACTATTTAGGGGGGCGCTATAAATCAGTCATTCAGTTCTTTGACCATTCCTTACTAGCAAATATTAAGCCGGGGTTTGCAGCCTTTCATGATCTATTAATCATTTTGTATGATTCGATGGTAAATGAAAAATTAGACGATCGAGCAGATCGTATGCTTAAGACAATGGAAAAATATTTTCCCTATGAAAAAAAGAAGATTGATATTGCAACTACAATTATTTCTGGAGAATTAGATGATGTAAAGCTTGCAATTGATGATGACTTTATTGAAACTTCGATTGCACAAGTTGAAACATCACTAGATGCCGCCTTTTATGATGAGAGTAATGGACAAAAAATTGCACCAGAAAGGCATTATACTGCAGAGAAAAACTTAAAAAAACTCAGTCATTTAAAAGAGTGCAAGGCAGCTACAAAAGAGCTTTTTAATGATTATCAGCGCTCAAAGAAAAATCCTATTCTGGCAGGCGGATTAAATGCTATCTGTCCAGGACTCGGGTATCTTTATCTTGGACAAAAGCAATCTGCACTAACAGCTCTGCTTCTTAACTCTCTTACCACTGCCGCAGCTTATTACTTTTATAAAGAGGATAACATCCCCGCCGCTGCTTTGACGCTTAGCTTTGAATCTGGTTGGTATTTTGGAGGTATCTATGGAGCTAAAGAAGAAGCTCAATTTTATAACACCAGGCTTTATGAACAGGCATCTCACTATAGAATGCGCGATCATAAGCTCTATCCTATCTTGATGTTGCGCCATGGCTTTTAGATTATTAATATTCTTTTGTGTTTGCACACTCTATGCAGATGTTGGTTATCATCCCCCGTGGGGGAAAGACGGTGAAATCATCAAAAAAACGACCCTGTCCACAGCCCCCCCTAAAAGATATGATCCCCTATCAAAAAGTGTCGAAAATATAATCCTCTTTCATCAAAATATCTTAAGCCCTGTCGATGGTCCACGCAGTCACTTTAGGCCCACAAGTTCTCGCTATATGCTTTTAGCAATCCGCCGTCATGGCTTTATTAAAGGGGCAATCAAGGGTTTTGATAGACTCATTCGCGAAAATAAAGATCCGTGGGTTTATAGAACGATTGAGATAGATGGCACAAAATATAAATGGGATCCTACTTATTAACGAGCGCCAGCTTTTTTCTTACTCTTTGCTTTCATATAAAAGGTGATTGGAATACCGTAAAAATCATAGGCTTCTTTAAAGCGATTCACTAAATAACGTTTATATGAATTTGGCATTAGCTCAGGGTAATTCACAAACATCACAAAATGCGGTGGCATAGAACTTACTTGAGTTAGATAATAAATCCTTAGGCGTCTTGTTCCAATAACAGGAGGTGGATTTTCATGCATTACCTTTTCCATAAAGCTATTTAATTGACCTGTTGTAATTCGTCTTTGATAATTTTCATAAACGCGATCGATCATCTCAAAGATGCCCTTCAAATCTTTATCCTTCAAAGCAGAACCAATCAAACAAGGTAAATGCTTAGCTTCTGGTAATATCTCTTTCATACGGCGTAATAAATGCTCTTTCTGAGTCTTTTCAATCTTATCCCATTTATTAATATAGAAAATACAACCTTTCTTATTTTCTACTACATCAGAAAAAATCTTCTTATCCTGAGAAGTAAATCCTGCATCCGCATCCAGTACAAGTAAACATATATCTGCACGCTTAATCGCATTCTCTGTTCTAATGCGGGCAAACTTTTCAATACTTTCAGCTTCTTTTTGCTTACGCTTAATTCCAGCTGTGTCAATAAAGCAAACACCATTGATTTGGCTATCTAACGCATCCAAAGTCGTTCCCGCAATGTCGCTAATTAAAGATCTTTCTTTACCAAGTAACTTATTCAAAATTGTCGACTTACCAACATTTGGCCTTCCAATAATCGCTACTTTTGGAGGAAACGCTACCTCTTCTTCCTCATCTTCAGGAATAATCCCAGATAAATACTCCAATAAATCAGCAACTCCATCACCATGAACCGAAGAAACCGGAAAAATATTGTCCAATCCTAAAGCATAATACTCAGAAAAATCACCCATTTGCTTTTCAAGATCCATCTTGTTAATCGCTAAAATCACATTCTTATGAGTCTTGCGAAGAAGATTTAAAACCTCTTCATCATAAACAGTCATTCCTATAAGCCCATCAATTACAAAAACAATAGCATCAGATTCATCAATAGCCATCTGCGCCTGTATTCTAATCGATCTAGAAAATACACCCTCATTGTCATTGCAAATCCCGCCCGTATCAATCAACAGCGCCGTTCTTCCAAAAAACTCAGCCTCAGCATATAAACGATCCCGCGTCACCCCCGGCACATCCTCTACAATAGATCTACGTCCTCCGACAATACGATTAAATAAATGCGATTTTCCCACATTGGGACGCCCGACAATAGCTATTTTAAATTTTTTACTTTCCATAGCCATCTATCATACATGCTTATCTATTAAACAACAAGCAGGGACACTTGCTTAAATTTAAGCCTCAAATCCCTTCAAATATTTACTATAAACATAAAAATCTTGATCCCATAAAAACTTAAAAACTCTTTTTTAAGAAAGTTACTTTTATTCAAAATATAAAAACCTCTTATGATTTTTAGATACATTTCTCTACTATGCTTAAACTCATTACTAAAACGGCTTCTTTTATAAAATTTTTAATTTACATAATAAAAACTCTTTTATAGCAGCGATTGATTTTTTATAGTTAACATTGACTTATAAACAACTAGAAATTAATATTTTCCTTTTTTTTTATGGAGTATTTATGCTTGACACTGATCGAACACATCTTTACAATAATTTTTACGCCCTATTTCAGGAATTTAAATCTGCTCAAAAAACTATTGTCTCTGTATTAAATGTCATCGAAGAACAAAGACCCGCTGCTTCCATGGAGTTTGGTTTTTTCAACGAAAAACTCAGAAATCTCGGCTACCATTTAACGAGACAAGACAGAGAGATTCCTAGAATAAATAAGAAAGAGTTTTTTAGTGAGAGGGAATGCTTTGTTGCTAGTGGTTCTGTTATAATTGCTAATATATTCTCTATATTCAGAAATCTTTTTTGTGAAACATATGACCTTGTATCTAAACTAGTAGATATAATTCCTCAGCAAATAACACATATAACTGATTTAAAATCACATAAAGAAGTATTTTTAAAAATTGAAGTGATTTGTAATAATTATGTAAAAAATTGTAACCTATTAAGAGAAACAAGTGCTGGTATTTGTAACATATACGAGGGATATACCTGGACAAGATCCCTCTTAAATCAGGATACACTGATGCTAAATACAACTTGGAATAATCAATTAGGTTCAGAGATTTCTTATTACGGGCTTAACCAACCATTTGTTCAGAGCATGAAAAATGTATTGAGTTATTTACACAATGGAATGCAACAGCTATCTAACACACTCACTAATCCATCTACTTCCTCTAACTCCTCACAAGCCCAATCGAGTTCAACACCCTCTACTTCCTCACAAGCCCAATCGAGTTCAAGACCTCAGCAGTTGAATGCAAGACCGCAAGCATTAAATAAAAAACCTCGAACTGCTTCTACTTCCTCTAGCTCCTCACAAGCCCAATCGAATTCAAGACCTTCCACTTCCTCTAACTCCTCACAAGGCCAATCGAATTTAAGACCTCAGCGGTTTAATGCAAGACCACAAGCATTAAATAAAAGATCTCGAACTGATTCTGCTTTTTCCCCTGTGACTCCTTCTTCTGCTTCTTCTGCTTCTTCTGCTTCTTCTGCTTCTTCTGCTTCTTCTGCTTCTTCTGCTTCTTCTGCTTCTTCTGCTTCTTCTGCTTCTTTACAAAGCAGCTAGCCTAATGTAATGAGAAAAAGTTTTTGGCAAAGAGCCACCAAAAGCAACACTAAGAGCCTAACCTCTTCTTTGATAGGAGGGGTGTATATCTAGCGCGAATTTTTTTCCATAGTCTGTTGGGAAGTTTTTATCTACTTAAAAAAATTGATTTCTTGCTCTGAGGCCCGGTTTAAAAAAAATGCAAAAAAGAATTCTGGATGGAGTCGTGGATTTTGGATGAGATTTGTTCTATTTTGGGCCGATAGTGTACGGTTGGTACTCAGAGGCCCAAAATAGTGACAAAGATCGCAAAATCAACACTCCATCATATGTCGGATTGGATTTGTTTGAGTATAGCTTTGAGCTCGGACTTTCCTAAACGCTTCATATCCTCTTCGCTATCATAGCCGACAATATTTTCTATAAGCTTAGTTTTTCTTTCGATGATGTTATGGATATGTTCTTCCATGGAGTGTTTGGTTACGAACTTAAAGACGCTCACACCTCTACTTTGCCCCATTCTGTGAACACGATCTGTAGCTTGATTTTCTCTTGCTGGGTTCCACCATCGGTCGTAGTGAATTACAACTGATGCAGCTGTTAAATCAATACCGACACCGGCAGCATTTAAAGATCCCACAAACACTTCGTATTCAGGATCTGTTTGGAACCTTGCTACTTGTTCACGTCTATCAGATGTGCTACCACGAATAGCAGAAAATTTGATCTCTTTTGATGTTAGATATTTCTCTATTATATCCATCATTCCTAAATATTGAGTGAAGACAACCACCTTTTGTTTACTGCGCCTGCATTCTTCTAATAATTCAACAAACAATTCCCATTTACCACTTTTATACTCATCAAAGTTTGCCACGTCTTTATGATAAAGAGCTGGATGGTTACAGATCTGCTTTAATTTATTCAAAAGCGCAAATACATGCATATGGAAGCTTTTATCTTCTTCATCTTCAAGTAGTTCTTTTGATTTAGTTGCGACTTGATTATAAAGTTCTCGCTGCTTAGGAAGCAGCTCTGAGATAGAGATCTCTTCAATTTTTTCAGGTAGATCTTCTAACACTTCTTGCTTTTTACGGCGTAGCACAAAGGGCTTAATCAAAGCTGCTAGAAATTTATTGGCCTCTATATTTCTATCTTTTTCAATAGGAATGACAAATTTTTCTCTAAATTCAGAATCAGCAGGAAGATATTTGGGAAGTATAATATCAAACAAAGACTTAAGCTCACTCAAACTGTTTTCTATAGGCGTTCCTGTTAAAGCAAGATTCATCTTGGTATTCATTTTTTTAAGAGTTTGGTGTATTTGAGATTTCTGGTTTTTTGCTACTTGAATCTCATCATAAATTGCTATTTCAAAATCCATCTTCTGGAAAATTTCTTTATCACTTCTTACAATTCCATAAGTAGTTAAAATAATATCATAACTTTTTTTCTTTAGTTCTTTATTATTTCTAAATGGCCCGTGATAAAAAAGGACCTTTCCCTTATCCAAAAAGTTTTCTAAAAGCTCTTCCCAGTGATAAATAACAGAGGTTGGGCAAACCACTAAACACTTCTCGCGCTCTGTTTTTTTCTTCTTATTCATTAAAGCAGCAAACAAAGCCATTGATTGGTGAGTTTTACCAAGACCCATATCATCGCATAAAAATCCGCCAGGTAAACCAAATGAGTAAAGGAACCAAAGCCATTTAACCCCTACTTCTTGATAGGGCCTCAATGTACTTTTTAAACCTTTTATCGAGGGCATTTCTGAATATGTATCAGCATTTAAATTCTTAAGCATCTTCAAAAGTGCATCTTGAATAGGATCTTCAGAGCTTGCAGGGAGATAAACATCTTCTGTTACAGTAAGCTTTATCCAATCAAGAGTTGAAAGTTCAATCATATTTTTTTCTACATTCACTTTTTCATTTGGAAGCCTCATCAACCAATGAAAACGCTCATCTTTTAAAATCAACATCCCAGCTTCTGAAAGCAAGAATGGTGAAAAATGCATATAGGCTGTATAAATATCAACCGCATTAACCTCTCCTAATGAAGAATTAAAGGTAAACTGCATTCTCCATGTCCCTTCTACTTTTTCTAAATATTTCAATCGCAAAGAAAGCTTTGAGGGCACAACTAATCGAGTATCAAGATGAAGAATATAAGGTTTTATTTTAGGAAGCTCATGCTTTAAAAAAAATGGCACCTGATTTTTCTCTATAAGAGTCTTTTTTAAATACTTTTCAGGAAGTCTTTTTGATAATGGTATTTCTAAAAAACCTTTCCCTTTTGAATAGATATAATCCCCATATACAATTGGGTCGTGCTTCATCATCTCTTCGGAAAAATAATATCTCGGCTCAACCTCTATGCACTCATCAACATAAGTAACCATCAAACCCGTTTTTTCTAACCCCTCATCCGAAATAAAGAACCCATGCACTGTTTCTAGCTCTTCTTTATTCACAGTAATAAATTGAGAGATTTCATCTTTTTCTATTCTCATCCCTGGAAAGACATGCTTATCATAACGCCCTGTTCCCTGAATGAAAAAGCCTTGTCCTTGAACATAGAGATATTTACCACAATCAATGACTCCATTTTCTTCATCATGAAGTTCATCTCCTAAAATAACAAGAGTATCTCCTTCAAAAGCATATCTAACGCTTGATTCAATATTCGTTTGATGAATAGTATAGCCATCATATTTTGATAAAAAGGATTTATGGCGATCTACAAAATCACCCATTTTCTCATTTTTAATAACTCTTTCAATACCAGTAAAAAGTTGCCCTGATAATTTATAAAAACCCTTTCCTGATATATATGCCCAACTGCCAAATAACCCTGCTTTGTCTGCTTTTAAATCACCTTTATCAAAAACATAGATTGATATATGAAAATTCTTTTCTTGATCAAATTTCAAGTGAAACTTCACATCAGTTTCATTCTTATAAACCTTAGATCCTTTTATCCATCCTGCAAACGAATCCCCGTACTTATCTAACACAGCTTCGATACTATCAGGCCCTATCACATCGGCATGAAGTAAAGGATCATCTTGCCTAGGAAAAAAGCCTTTCTTTGGAATGAACTTCCAATTTTCTAATAAGATTGCTTTTGCACCTTTTGTATCCTCTAAAGATTTGCTTTTTAAAACAAAGCTCTTACTATCTTCATCATATCTAATCTCTTCAATCTCTTTGTTTGACAAATCATAAACAGGAAGATTTGTTTTATAATCCTTCAAAACAAACGGTAACTTTTCCCAAGCACTTTTTTCTAAAACAACTTCCATTGAAAAATCTTTCATCTCTACCTTCATAGAGATTGGCAATCCTCCTTGCTCAACAAGCGCGATATTTGCTTTGTTGTCATCATCTTCTAAAAACAAAAAATACTTTGCTAAGTCAGACCAAAAGGAAAGCTCAAAAGCAAGCTCACTAGATGGATTTCCTGCTCTCCAGTTGTCCATTTCATCTGTATCTAAATTAGAAAACTTAATACTTGTTTCCTCAGTCTCTTCTTGTCTTTCATCAACCGTTATCTTGAAATGATCTTTGGCACGATCACTTTTAGGAATAATATTGAAAAGCTCTCTTTCTCCCTTCTTGAGAAAATACCCCTTTTCATTTTTTTTAATGACTGTCTGCTCATAGCCAAAACTTTTTGCACAATATTCAAATAACGTCTTCCACAAACAATTCTCATACCGCAGATGCAAAGGTTTAATATGACCTCTGTAAATACCTTCAATAGATGCTGCAAGATGTACGCAACAATCTGATTTAGAGCCTCCGCATTCGCAGAAAAGATCTAAAAATTCCCCTTGATCGTTCATTTGCAAAAACGTCCATTGAATACCTTTATCTGTATCCACTTCGACTTGATATGTTCCAGAAGAAAAGATGATATTTTTAACCTTTTTCTCTGAAACAAAGACCTTTGCGCTTTTCAATAATTCTTCAGTCAGTAATTTTGTTTTCATTCTATATTTTTCTTAATCTTATTATTCTATTTCTATTGATTCTATCTAATGCAAATGTCTTATTTATTAGTCAATAAAAGAAACTATCTCTTATTTTAAACAAAGCTCTGGGTCAACATACTCATAACCGAGATCGTTAGCTACTGGTTCATTTGTCACTCTTCCATGAGAAATATTTAACCCCTTCATAAACAACGGATCATTCTTCAAAGCTTTTCTATATCCTTCATTAGCCATTTTAATTGCATACGGAAAAGTCGCATTTGTAAGTGCTTGAGTAGCACTTCTTGCACAAGCTCCTGGCATATTTGCTACACAATAATGAACAACATCATCTACTATATACGTAGGATCTGAATGTGTTGTTGGTCTTGAAGTCTCAAAACATCCCCCCTGATCAATAGAAACATCTACTAACACAGATCCAGACTTCATCTCTTTTAAACTTGATGCTTTAACTAATGAAGGGGCCTTTTTCCCAGGAATAAGTACAGCTCCAATCACAAGATCTGCATGCTTTAAAAGCTTTTTAATAATCTGAGGCGTTGAATATAAAGTCTTTATCCTTCCTCCATAATGCATATCTAGTTCTCTTAATCTATTTAGATTCCTATCTAAAATAGTTACATCGGCACCTAATCCCATTGCCATTTGAGCTGCGTTTGTTCCAACAACACCGCCGCCTATAATTACAACTTCTGCAGGAGGAACTCCAGGAACACCCCCTATCAACACTCCACGCCCCCCATTTGCCATCTGCAAGGCATAAGCACCTGCTTGAATAGACACACGTCCAGCTATTTCACTCATGGGAGTCAATAAAGGAAGCCTTCCCTTATTATCAATAACGGTCTCATAAGCAATTGCTACAACTTTTTTTTCTAACAACATCCTTGTCTGTTTTGCATCAGGCGCTAAATGTAAATAGCAAAAAAGCACTTGCCCTTCATGCATAAAAGAAAATTCTAATTCTTGAGGTTCTTTTACTTTTATGATTAAATCAGCAGCATAGACCTCTTTTGCCGTATCCACAACTTTTGCTCCTGCTTTTTTATACATCTCATCGGTATAACCAATTCGATGACCAGCATTTTTTTGAACTAAAACGCTATGCCCTGCTTCAATAAACCCTAGCACCATTGTGGGTGTCGCTCCTACACGAAACTCTAAGTCTTTTATCTCTTTTGGAATTCCAATTAACTGTTTTTGTTTTCCCACATTTACCCCTTTACAATTTTACTCTAGCCACTTTACTTAATTTAGGAATACTAATCATGCCTTCATACACATTTTGCGCATCCCCTTTCATCCACATATTTTCTTGAATGTCAAATGTAAATTGTAATGGATTTTGGGATTTTGGATAAACTGTATATTGAGATTTTTTCTTTTTATCATTTCCTCTCATCCATAAAGCCACTGCAGCACATGCTGTTCCACATGCCAGAGTTTCCCCTTCTACCCCTCTTTCATAAGTCCTAATTTTCATTTTTTTATCTATCTCTTGTATAAATGAGACATTAACACCCTCTGGTTGAAACATATCTGAATTTCTCAATACTCTTGCTTCTTCATTAAAACTAGAAGTCTTCAAATCCTTAACATAAAGAATCAAATGAGGCACTCCTGTATTATATAAATGTCCTATACGATCACCTTCTAAAGCAATGGGAGATAAAACCTCTTCACAAAACGGCATCTTTATAGACACAAGCTCTTGCTCTTTTTTTCCTAAAACTATGCCTTGTTTTGTTTCAATCGAAATATTATCTCTATTTAAATGCCATACAACACAACGAGTCGCATTTCCACAAAAATCTGCTTCTTCGCCATCTCGATTAAAAAATCGCATTTTTACATGAGCTATAATTGAAGGTTCAATTAAAACTAAACCATCTGCCCCTATTCCAAAATTTCTATCACAGAGCTGCTCAATCAGACAAGAACCCATCGAAGAATACTTCTCAGAAAAGTCCTCAATTATAATGAAGTCATTTCCTGCACCCTGATATTTAAAAAACTTAATTTTTTCCATACGTCTATGATGATATAGTATAATATAAAATATTATGACATTTGAATATCTTTATAAGAACTCACAATACCATCTAATAAGCCAAACTCTAAAGCCTCTTCTGCAGACATCCAAGTATCTCTATCCAAAGCTTTTTCTATCTGCTTTCTTTCTTTTCCAGTCTCATACATATATATATCTATTAAGGCTTCTCTTGTCTTAATGATTTCTTTTGCCTGGATTTCTAGATCTGTGGCTTGCCCTTGAATAACCCCACCAATCAATGGTTGGTGAATCATAATTCGAGAATTCTTTGTAGCAAAACGCTTTCCCTTTCCAGCAACAAGACTCAAAATCGATCCCATAGAAGCTGCAAGTCCTGTCACCATTGTATAAACAGGAGATGTGATCATCTTTATTTGATCCCAAATAGCAAAACCAGCATCTACTGATCCACCTGGAGAATTAATGATAAATAAAATCGGCTTTCCTGGATTTGTATGCTCAAGATACCAAATCTTTCTAATAATGTCTTTTGCAGACTTTTCATCTACTTGTGAGGATAAAAAAATCTTTCGCTCATTTATCAACATTTCATCAATCTTAGCTTCTATGCTAGACATCTCTTTATCTTCAACTTTTGGCTGACTCATATATCCTCGCTTTATTTCGTCCTCTAAATTCGCATTATAGCCGATAGTTTAAAATAAAGGAAGAAGCTTTCCTGGAAAATTCTAGATCAAAATTTCTGGATATAAAACAAATTTTTCCAAAAGAGTTTCTACAGCTTCAATAGTTTTATTCACAACTTTCTCATCAATATCAACTTTTGCCTTTGATTTTACACCTTCGGAATTCACTAATGGCTTTGCCGCTGCTAGTAAATCAAAAATTATATCAACGATTAAAACCATCTCTGATTTTTTCAACCCTCTGGTTGTCAATGCAGGAGTTCCTAATCTAATTCCTGATGTATACCACGCTCCGTTTTTATCCATCGGAACAGAATTTCTATTCACAGTAATCTTACATCTTGATAATAAACTTTCTGCCTGACGCCCTGTCAAACCAAAACTTTGCATTACATCAACAGACAGTAAATGATTGTCTGTACCACCTGTAACTAAGATTGCTCCACGCTCTACAAATCTTTTTGCCATAGTTTTGGCATTTAAAATTACATCTTGGGCATAAGTTTCAAACTCTGGGTTCAAACATTCTGTAAAGGCTACTAATTTTGCTGCCATAATATGAGGAAGCGGCCCTCCTATTGCATAAGGACATCCTTTGTCAATAAATGGAGCAAACTCCTCTTTGCATAAAATGATTCCTCCCCGAGGCCCTCTTAAAGTCTTATGAGTTGTAGATGTGACTACATCTGCATATGGCATCGGATTATACTTACCCTTCAGCTGCTTTCCAGCAACAAGTCCTGCAAAATGAGCCATATCGACAAGGAGTGTCGCCCCACAACTATCTGCAATATCTCTCATCTTCTCAAAATCAATCAAACGAGGATATGCTGAGTAACCAGCCACTAAAATCGCAGGTTTTTCTTTAATCGCCTGCTCTTTAATCTTAGCATAGTCTAGCAAGCCACTCTTTGGATCTACTCCATATGAAATATTTTTCATCATCTTCGATGAAAAATTCACACGACTTCCATGCGTTAAATGGCCACCTGCATCTAAAGAAAGTCCCATCATTTTTTGCTGAGAGAAAAGTCTTCTTACTTCTTCATACTCTTCATTCGAAAGCTGAGCGACATTTTTCTTACCTAATTGTTCTACAAATGGCGCTTCAATTCTTTTTATCAATATGGCCCAATAAGCAATCAAATTAGCATCGGCTCCTGAATGAGGTTGAACATAGGCATGTTCTGCCCCAAAGATCTTTTTTGCCAAATCACAAGCCCTTGATTCAATCGAATCAATATTATCACAACCTGCGTAAAAGCGATGAAAGGGATGACCTTCTGCGTATTTATCTGTTAAATAGTTGCCCATTGCCATCTGAACTGCAATTGATGAATAGTTTTCTGAGGCGATTAACTTTAAAGAATTTCTTTGATCTTCTAACTCTTTTTTTAACGATGAAACAAGCTCAGGATCTTTCTTTTCTAAAATTTCCATGATAGCCAAATAGGCTATTGACTCCACTGATAGCGTCTGTAAATCGTCTCTTTCTAAAATCGTTTTTATCATAACCTACCCCCTCCTCTTACTTTTTTTTATGAGGGTAGGCTTTTTTCCAAAAAAAAGAAAGACAATTCTCTTTACTCTTATTGATCTGATCAAGTATACTTACCCATATTTTATGTAACTTAAATCAAAGAGACAGAACATGCCCGAATCTTTACAAGACATCCTTTCAATTCAAGAACTTGACATCAAGATGATTCGCCTTATGCAGATGAAAAAAGCCCGTCAAGACGAGCTCCTTGAGATTGCAAGCATCCATGATGAGCTTATTGATCAGCTTTCAAATAAAGAAGATGAGTTAGCCGAGATGAATGAGTCTTGCCAAGAATTAGAAAAAAGAATTGAAGAAAGTACAGCTACAATTAAAAAACTTGAAGGCCACCAATCTTCTATTAAGAAAATTGATGAGTTCAATGCTCTTACAAAAGAAATCAGCGTTACCGAAAAAGAGAAGTCAAGCCTTGAAAATGAGCTCTCTGTTTTAACTGATCAGAAAAATATCGAAGAAGAAGTTCTAGAAAAGACAAAAGAAACTCTTAGCATATCTGATAAAAACAATGTTTCTTTAAAGGCTGAAATTCGCGAAACAATTCAAAAGATCAATGAAGAAGGAAACGAGCTTAAGGCTAAAAGAGATGTTTTGGCAGAAAAAGCTGACCCTTCTATTTTAGAGATTTATGAAAAACTTCTTCGTAATAAAAGAGATCGCGTGCTTGTTCCTATCGAAAATAGAATCTGCCAAGGTTGCCATATCGCGCTAACTGCTCAACATGAAGTACTCGTTCGCAAACAAGAAAACCTTGTGTTCTGTGATCATTGCTCACGTATTCACTACTTTAGCGGTGAAGATGGCGATTCTGAAGTAGACGTAAAAGCAGTTCGTCGCAGAAGACGCAAGACAATCAAAAGTTAACCTTTAGTAGAGGAGTATCAATCGCTCTTGCCATTTATGGCAAGGGAGGAAAGTCTGGACTTTATAGACACAGATACCAGGGAAAGCCTGGGGGCCGCGAGGCTACGGAAAGTGCAACAGAAAACAGATCGCCATACATTAGTATGGGTAGAATGAAAATCTCTCTTTTGTGAAGAGAGCCTCTTATTGAAAAATAAGATGGATGCAAACCCTATCTAAAGCAAGACAAAAGTTCTCGATCGAAAGATCACTGGTCGTCGCCACATGAGAACTTTGAGAATCGCTTGAAGGTTTTGGCAACAAAACCTCTAGATGAATGATTGAATAAAGTAACCCTTTTTACAGAATCCGGCTTACATCTCCTCTACAACTTTTTTAGACTCACAACCAATCTGCTGAGCTTATTTAAGAAGGATCTGAACTTTTATCCCCGCCATAATCTCCCTGCTCAAATAACCGAGCCTTTAACTGACAAGCTTTCCAAGCCTTAGCTGCTACCTGTCTTTCTAGACATTCTTGAGGTCCTTCAATATCATGATTAATAAAAAAAATAGCCTGTTCAAGAGCGCTAAATACCGTTAAAGCATAATTATTATACTCTTTAACGCCTGCTTTAAGCTCACTTAAAAGTTCATCAGACACATTTCCCACTTTTATAAGCTCAATTTTTTCTCTCAAAGGTTGATTTAAATTTTTTTTCCAAAATGCTTTGTAGTTGTTTTTTGCCTTTGTATATATATCAGCCATTTCAGAGCTAAGAACTAATTGAGGATGTGCTTTAAAATCCTTATTCATTAACGAATATTTACGACGACAAAGATCACCTAGGTTATTAACAATGACCTCTGCAAGACTTACGCAGCTTAGAGCTTCACTTACATCCATATTGCCTCCCTTGATTCAATTACCTGTGGTAATTTATCATTAAGAAACGATTAACACAAGGGATGAAATTCTTATCTCTCTAAATGCTTAAGCATTGTCAAAGACTCTGCTGCTCTTCTTACTGCTTCATGATTGACTTCATCAGGAGTATTTAAGGGTTTTGACTTATAAAAATGCTTAGAAATAGATAATGGCCTTCCATGAGTATCCGCAAAAGTCGCTCTTCTTTTTTTAGAACTCTGACTTTTTTCTACTGACGAAGAACTTGTGGCACCTTTATTTTCTACACCGCTTGCTTGAGCTAGTCGAAGTCTTTTATTAAACGCATCTATACGCTTTTGCTTTGCTTGTTTTACACGTAAACGCACAACTTCTATATTTTTTATTTGGGAAGAAATGACTGTTAATCTTTCCTCTGTGTTCTTTAGCCCATTAAAGAAAGTATGATAATCTGTTCTCATAGATTGCGCTCTTTGCTTTAGATCTTTTTCCATAAAAGTAGAAAACCTTTCAATATTTTGCTTTGGAGTAGCGCTTTTAACAGCAGGATCCTCTAAAGCGTTAGCCATGAACTGACATTGAATAAGAATCTGCTGCTCAAGCAATTTATTTAGATATTCTCTATATTCTCTTATAACCTCAACCAAACTGGTTAAATGATCTGAAGAAATCCTTCTACTGCTTTTCATAACTTGAAGTTCATTTATCACAATTTGACAGAAATTGGTATCCGTAACCATTTTTCTTGCTTTCATAGCCTTATTGTAAGCTGTATTCAAGTCTATTAAACTCTTATTTTGAGGTAAGCAACAAATATTTCTCTTAAAACACGTTACAACTGTATCTGAGGCTGACTGCCCCACAGCATGAAAGTTTCTAACTCCTCTTACCTGCTCTTCAGCCTTATTCAAGAGGCCCCTAATTTCACTTATACTTGGCAAATTAATAGTTGAATTCATGATTTATCCCTTTTATTATTAAACAATGCATTAATTATAACATTATTAAGATTATAATTAAAGTTATTATTTGATAGTATTCTTATATGTATCTATTTTTTAGTGATTTATGCTAATGGATGAAATTCTTCATACACTCGCTTTTTAAGCTCTTTAGAGACTTGAGTATAAATTGTTGTGGTAGAGATGGTTGTATGTCCCAAAATCTCCTGGATCGACCTTAGATCCATCCCATTCTCAAGCAAATGCGTTGCAATACTATGCCTCAATGTGTGGGGCGTTACTTTCTTAGAAATCCCAGTCTTCTCTTGAGTTTCTGCAAACATGCGATCGATAGACCTGGGAGATATACGCTCCCCAAAACGATTCAAAAAAACCGCTTCCTTATCAAACTCTGCCAAATGCTTTTCTTGAGCCTTGAACCTCTTGCTATGCGTCAAGTAGTCATCAAGCATCTTATTGCATCTAGTGGTTAACGGAACTATTCGCTCCTTCTTGCCCTTACCTAGGACCTTAATCAACGACTCATTTTTATAAATATGAGAACGATCTAAAGAGACAAGCTCTGAAAGACGAATCCCAGAAGAATAAAACATCTCAATAATCAACCGATCTCTTAAACCCAAATAAACAGAAACATCCACTCCTTCCATAAAAAGCTTGATCTCATCAATATCTAGAATCACCGGAATCTTTCGCACATTCTTCGGCGTCTGAAGAGTGATAGCAGGATTCTCCTTGATCTTCTTCTCACGAAGTAAAAATGTATAGAAAGAACGAATCGCAGAAGTCGTTCTTGCAATCGTGCTTTTTTTCTTGCCCGACTCATATAAAGAAGCTAAAAACTCTCGAATCAAAAAAGCCGTCGCTCGACGTGACCCTAAAAATTCAGAATAAGCATATAGATCAATCGAATAATTACGAACGGTGTGCTCAGAGCAACCTCTTACATCCTCTAAATAGCAAATAAAATCTTCAATCCACCCTTTGCGCATAACTTCAATATACCACATTCATCAAATAGCACCACTTGAAAAACCCTATTTACCACCTTAACTTTCAACCAAGCTTCTGAAATGATCCCGAGACATTGCCTAATAGCCGAGTCAAAGACTACACCCTTAACAAACCCATGGTTGATTTGTTTAGTGCAACACAAATTAATTTGAATAATTCTAATTTTAATCTTATTGATTTTAATTAGAATTTTTTCCGCTATTACACCTCTGAAATTGCTACTTAATCAGAAACAGCCTTTTCATAACAAGGTGAAGTATTTTACTTATTTCGATTGCGTAGTGCACAAAGATAGGTACTTAAAAGGTGATTATATAAAATATTTGCAAAAGACGAGTCTTGCAAAATATGGCGTTTTTGGAATATAATGAGAGCTTACTATGGAGTCTTTATGTTAATTCTTGAAAAGATTACGAAAAAAATTGGCGTTAGAATTTTATTTGAAAATGTCTCAGCTGCTTTTAATTCAAATACGCGTTATGGTTTAACTGGTCCTAATGGTGCTGGAAAGTCTACTTTGATGAAGATCATGATGGGTATTGAGGATCCTACATCTGGAAAGGTTACGCTTCCTAAGAAAGTGGGGTTTTTGAAGCAGGATATTTCAGAATTTGAAAATGATATGGTTCGCGATGTTGTTGTAATGGGTAATACTCGCCTTTGGTCTGCCATGAAAGAGCAGGACAAGCTATATGAACAAGAGATTACTGATGAAATTGGCATGCGTTTAGGAGCTTTAGAAGAAATCGTTGCAGAAGAAGATGGCTATACAGCAGAGTCTGATGCTGAGATGTTGTTAGAAGGGATGGGAATTCTTCCTGAATTTTATGAAGCAGATATGAAAGCCCTTCCTGTTGATATGCAGTTCCGAGTGTTATTGTGTCAGGCTTTATATGGAAACCCAGAAGCGCTATTATTAGATGAACCAACAAACCACCTAGATTTAGAAGCCATTCACTGGCTTGAAAACTTCTTAAAAGGGTTTGACGGCACTTTGATCGTCATCTCACACGATAGGCATTTCTTAAATGCAGTGTGTACTTCTATTGCAGATATTGATTATGAGACAATCATTACATACCCAGGAAATTATGATGATATGCTTGTGACTAAATCCGAGACACGTTCTAGAATTGACCAAGAAAATAAGAATAAAGAGAAAAAAGCTGCTCAATTAAAAGAGTTTGTTGCAAAGTTTGGAGCAGGAACAAGAGCTTCTCAAGTGCAATCCCGATTAAAAGAACTCGAAAAACTCAAGCCCGGCGAGCTAAAAAAATCAAATATTTTAAGACCTTATATTTGCTTTCAAAATCCTGAAAAAAATTCTGGGCAGATCCCTTATAAGCTTAAAAAACTAACTAAATCTTTTGATGATAATCTTGTTATTGATAATTTCTCATATGAAATAAATCGTGGTGATAAAATTGCAGTTATCGGAAATAACGGAATGGGTAAATCTACTTTGCTAAAATTAATAGCTCAAGAGCTTGCTCCTACTTCTGGTGAAATCATTTTTGGTCATCAAACTCAATATGGTTATTTTCCACAACTTCACGAAGAAATTATTGATAAGACTAAAGATATTTCTATTTTGGATTTTTTACGCACTCAAAAACAAGGTGTACACGAACAAGATATACGTTCTGCTTTAGGAAAGCTTTTATTCCCTGGGGATGATGCTTTTAAAAGTATCACTAAATTATCAGGTGGCGAAACAGCACGTGTTATCTTAGCAGGACTTATCTTAAATACATTTAATACATTAATTCTTGATGAACCTAACAACCACTTAGATCTAGAATCAGTTTCAGCTCTTGGGACGGGCATGAAAAACTTCCCTGGCACAGTGATCTTTGCATCACACGATAGAGATTTGATAGACACAGTTGCAACACGTATTATTTCAATTGAGAAAGATGGCATTCATAAATTCGATGGGCCTTTAGAGGAGTATTTACAGATCCGTGAGCAAACTGTCTAGTCAAAAATTTGCTTCTCTTACAACTAAAAGGCAGCACAAGCATGCTGCCAAATTTTTACGTCAAATTTTTGAAGGAGATACATCAAAAATTCCAAGCTACAAAGAGTTTGAGAGTCTATTAAATTTAACTCCACTTTGCTTTTCCAAAAAGCCTACCCTTGATCGAATCTTTCTTCACGAAAAAGAAGCTCAAATCCCCTACTCACTACAATACAAGATAAATAAAGAAGACAAAGTTTCTAATGTTTCTTTTCTTGAAATTGATATCTATTTAGAAAATCTTCGCTCCATGCATAATATTGGAGCCATCGTAAGATCAATTGAAGCTTTCAGGCTCGGAACAATTTATTTATCAAAAAAACTTCCCTCTTCTGCTCTTGAAAAAATCAAAAAAACCGCGATGGGGACAGATACACTTGTAAAAATCGAAATTCAAGATGATCTTTCTAAGCTAAAAAGACCCTTCATTGCTATTGAAACGGCAGTAGAGGCAACCGATTGCAATAAATTTAACTTTCCTAAGAGTTTTACACTTCTTTTTGGAAACGAACAATATGGTCTTTCAGACAATGCTTTAACTTTAGCAGACCATATTTTACACATTCCGCTCTTCGGAAATAAAAATTCTCTAAACGTTTCTCAGGCAGTTGCAATCATAGCCAACTGCGTCAGAAATAGATAAGAAAAATATTGCAACAAAAAAAGTCTTCTTTTAGGGTCATATTTATAGAGATTAAAAAAGGGCTTAAAAAATGTCAAAAGAACAATCAGGCTACCTATGTAGAGAATTGAAAAATTTTATCAATGAAACTCAAAACATCATTGGTAAATCTAAAGAAACTCTTGAAGATAAAGATTTAGCCTCTTTTGCTGAAAAGGTCTGGAGTTTGAATCATTTTTCAAATCAGCTTCTTTCAGATAAAAGCCTTGATGAATCTATCTCTTATAACGCTCGTATCATCAAAGATATGACTGAGACACCACTTTACCCAGATGATTCTAATAATGAATCATGTTCTTTAGTTGGCGCAGCTGACTATTTTAAGAAAAAACATGAATTTTCTAAGATCAAATCTATTATGTCTAATTTAATTAACGATCAATTGGCTACAGAAGTGTTGCTCGATGATTTAATGGTTATTTATAAGGAGCTTGCTGCATGAAAAAAACTCATTCAAAAAAACAAGGCTTAACAAGTTTTGTCAAAGGTAAACTTCTTAAGATCCTCTGCAACATTGGTACGTCTAAAAATTTTTCTGGCTTCTATTTCAAAAAGACTGAGGTCCAAGTACCTCGCAGAGAAATGAGTGAGGATTAACTTCTTTGCTTGCGCTTGCTTTGCTATTTCTGCTGCCTGCTTTGCTGTAAGATGATGATTCTTATATGCCATTTGATTGGCCTCATCTAAATACGTGCTTTCACACAAAAGCATCGTTGCATCTTTTGCTATCTTGATCGCAGAATCACACATTCTAGTATCTGAGATATAAACAAAACTATCCCCTTTTCTCATAAAACTTACATCTTCTAATTTAATAGTCTTTCCATCAATCTTAACTTCGCCATCAACTCTTAATCTACGCATAGATTCACCATAAATACCCAGCTCTTCGAGCTTGTCTCTTTGATATTTGCGTTCATCTTTTTCTTGCACTCTGAAAGCAACATTATCCACGCCATGATCAAGAAATTCTGCATAAATACAAAACTCTCCATCATCATGAACAAGCCCTGCCTCATCAATGGGATGCTCTACTACTTTAATCTTTTCATGATAAATGGTCCCATAACGAAGCCTATCAAAATACTTCTTTCCACTCTTAGGATAATAACAATGAATCTCATGCTCGACTCTATCAAGATTTAACCTCATTAGCATAGACCCAAAGCCTAAGCAATGATCTCCATGAAAATGAGAAATAAAGATCCTTGTCACTGTAGGCGGTGCGATCCCTGCATGAATAAATTGCCTTTGAGTGCCCTCGCCCGGGTCAAATAAAAATCCCTCTCCGTTCAGACGTAGAAGATAGGCTCCATGGTTCCTCATTCTAGTAGGCTGCTGGGACGAGGATCCCAATATCGTTAAATCTCTTATACTCATAATCTCTTCTTTGATAAGGCCCCAAAAAACCCATTAATGACGAAAATTATGCACTAAGTAAAAGTAAAACTCAAGTGATTCATAACCAACTAACAATTAGAGTTATAAATAAGAATTAATACATTTAAAGCAAAAAATTGGTTTTTTAAGTAATTAGTGATATAATTATAATATAACTAATTAAATTATAATTAAGTTTATAGATTATTATGAATTTTCAGTATTTTACAAATAGCTTTACATCAGCTTTTAGCAACGTCTCTCAAGGGCAGGAATCAACAATGCTTCCTGAACAAGACATTGAAGATGGCCAATCTCATGATACACCCCCTTTACAGTCTCAACATACTGATAATCCCGTAGATTCTGATGTACTCGAAGAAGCAAAATCTCTCAAAGGCTGGCACAAAGCCGCTGTTCAAGCCGCTAAAAACCTTTTAGGGGCCACAGGGACTGCAATTGGAGGTATTTTTGGAAGCCTTAAAGGAAGAGTTGGAGCAGCCTTAGGGGCTTTTGGAGGTGCAGCCTTTGCCGAGTTGATCTCAACTCTTATCGAAGGATTAACAGCTTCACGTAACTATAAAGATGACATGGAAAAAAGATGTATTATTATAGAGCAAGTCTTTAAAAAAAGCACCTTCGACATCATCAAAACATCTCTTGCTGCACTTCCCACTGCTATTCTTCCTATTCTTGTTACTGAAAAACTTGTTGAGAATTGGACAAATCATGCAAATATGACAATGGATGATTGTAGTAATATGACATTTGGCCAAGCAGATATGTTCAACCTAACAACTGCAGAATCTTCTATGTACAACCTAACAGCTGCAGAATCTGCTATGCAAATGGGAGCTGCCGGCATTACTTCTGCACTAACAAATTTTGTAGCATTACTTATATTAAGAGCGATAGGTAAAATTATATATTCTAGATATAGCTCTGAAACTCCTGATTCTGCAGAATTCAATAAAGAAGAAATCCTAAAAGACTTCCAAAAATTTATGATTGCTATTCCATCTGATTTAGCAACGGCTGGTGCTGCTGCTACTATTGGTGTTAATTTTGCAGCACATTTAACTATATCCACAATTGTCTCATCGACTAAAACATCCATAGAATCAAAAAGAAGAAGAATACTAAGGGAAAAAGTAAAAACAGTTTTTTCTTCATTAATCCAATCAGTAAAGAAAATGAAAGAAGCAACAACAGCAACAAAAACAGCATCAGGACATGCTCCTTTAATTAGAAGAGGAACTATTCATAGGATCATGATGGGAAATGCTGCCTTAAAAACTAGTCTATCAACACCTGAATTAAGGAAGCTAAAAAAGAAAGCTCATAAATTAAAAACAGAACTCTCAATTGCAGTCACAACGCCTATAACCTCAGAAAGAAGATTTGAACCATGGCAAATTCCTGTTGAGGAAATGGAAGTTACAGGACAAGGAATAGAAGCTAAAATAGATGAAGACTCCCCCATTGTACATGATGGTCGTGACACTCCAGAATCTAAACGTGATCCAGAAACAGAAATTACTCGGGTACAAATGCAGCTGGCCGAAGAAGTTGTAGAAGAAATAAGTCCAATTCCACTTAACATAGCTGAAATCACCCCTGTCTCTATTGTAGATATTGTCAGAGCTGTTACTGAATCCCAACAAAGATCTACAGCTACCGGAAGCGTATCAGATCTGACTCCACCTCTTACTCAAAGATCTCCTCTTCCAATGAGAGCTGAAACTGAAATTGAACTTGATGATGAGGGATTCCCTATCATTGCAATAGATTTTGACCATCTACCTGACGAAACATTTGATGTAGATGCAAGTCTACCAGAAAAAGCACAAAGTCCTATGTTGACGGATTTTTCTCATTATACCAAGGAAGAGCAAGAACAAATGTTTCAAGGCAAAGCACCTTTCTAAACAGATTTGCGACTCATTAAGTTAGTTTTTGCCAAAAACATACCCATTATTAACCCAGAAATATGACCTGTATTTGCAATAGGCACTGGGAATGAAAAAACTTGAAAATATTGTAATAAAAATGACACGATTTGCACCACCAAAAATCCAAAAATAAATGTCAGAAAAAAATAAAGAGTTTCTTTTTTAATAAAATAAACTTCCCAAGGAGCAATTTTTTTTCTTACCCAAATATATCCTATAAATCCCGACAATACACCAGAGATTCCTAAGAAAAAAGGACCTGTCATAATATATTGGCAAAAATTAGAAAAGATACCTGTGATTAAAATGAAAAGAACAAACTTAATCCTTCCCATATTGAACTCAACCATTTTTCCCAAAATAATCAACCAAAGCATATTAAACAAAAAATGCAGCAGCGTTAAATGTAAAACTACTGGAGTAAATAATCGCCAAACTTGTCCATGTCTTACTTTTTGCAAAAATTGACCATGCCACAAGGCCTGTCTATTTTCTTTTGGAACCATCATAATATTATAAACACCAATCCATGGCGGATTCTCAGAAAACTCTTTAACTAAAGGTTCAGCTTCTTCAGGCAATTGATTTTTTTTTATCGCTTCTTGTCCATATTTATCAATCAACTCCTCATGAATCTCTAAACTCCGTGGATAGTCCATGAATAAGTCTTTAGCAATCGGAGGGTAAAATCCCCCTCCCACATCTAATCTTCCTTTTGAATAAGTTTGGATCATGGCAATGATATAAACAAGCACGCATAGAATCAATAAAGCCTTAGTAATATAAGGCTGATAGACAAACGTTTGAGGTGGTTGCTTTGAACCTGAATTTGATTCCTTTGACACCCCAGGAGGAGGAGGGTTAGACTTCTTAAAATAAGAGATCTTTCCCTCATTGAAATCATCAAACATCTTCCTTGCTCTTTTTATCTGCCCTTCTTCATGAACCCAAATACAGAAAGAACCATTATCCTCATCTATCAAACAAGTTATGTTATTAGACTGCAACAATTGAGAAAATTCGACCGCCTTGATCTCTTCATTGAAACTCCCAATTTGTCGCATTGTGCCCTCTATAAACCTAAACGCTTCCTTCGACCTCCGAAGATCAGCTGATAGACTTCTTTATAGTTCTCTACAAAATACATGTCCACTCCTTTCTTAATATGGGCGGGCAATTCATCAAAATCACGCTTATTTTTCTTAGGCATTATAATCTTTGTAATATTTTCTCTTTTTGCAGCGATCACTTTTTCTTTCACCCCACCAATAGGGAGCACTTTACCTGTTAAAGTAATCTCTCCGGTCATAGCTAGTGAATCAGGCACTGGTTTATCTGTCAGCAAAGAAATAATAGCTGTTGCCATTGCAATACCTGCAGAAGGGCCATCTTTAGGAGTCGCTCCTTCAGGAACATGTATATGAATCTCTTTATCTTCAGATGAAAAATCTTTTGGTAATAATGTATTTTTCTGAGAATAAACATAAGAAAGAGCTATACTTGAAGATTCATTCATAACATCGCCTACATTTCCAGTCAGCCTTAAGCGCTCTTTTCCAGGGTTTGTAATTGCTTCAATATATAAAATTGATCCACCATATTCAGTCCAAGCCAAGCCTGTAACAACACCTTTATGGGAATCCTCTTTATAAAAGCGCTCTGAAGTAAACTTAGGCTTCCCTAAAAACTTCTCTATATTTTTTTCTGAGACTTCTACCTTTACTTTTTTATAGGTTTTTTTCTCCATCTTCTTTACTTTATCAGCAGCTACTTTTCTCAAGACCTTATTAATAGATTTTTCTAGCTGCCTCACCCCTGCTTCTCTACAATAACCATCAATCATTTTATGAAGAGCATCTGCTTTAAATGAAACGTCTAAAGCTTTTAATCCTACCTGATCTCTATTCTTTTTTATCAAATACTTACTAGCTATTTTCATTTTCTCTTCTTTTATATAACCTGAAAGACGCAACACCTCAAAACGATCTAATAATGCTGATGGAATTGTATCTAAAGAGTTGGCTGTCATGATAAATAAGATATTCGATAAATCAAATCTACAATCTAAATAGTGATCTAAAAAATCAGTATTTTGCTCTGGATCCAAAACCTCGAGTAAAGCAGATGCAGGGTCGCCTTGATAGCTCTGCCCTAATTTATCAATCTCATCTAGCATAATCACAGGATTAGAACTCTTAGTCGATTTAAGAGCCTGCAATATCTTTCCAGGCATAGCTCCAATATAAGTTCTTCTATGCCCCTTAATTTCTGCTTCATCCCGCATCCCGCCTAATGAGAAACGATAGAATTGTCTATTTAATGCTCGAGCAATACTTTTCCCTACACTAGTCTTTCCTACCCCAGGAGGGCCTACCAAACAAATGATGTACCCCTTTGTTCCGGTTTTCTTTAAAGCACCAACACTCATATACTCAATAATGCGCTCTTTAATATCCTTTAACCCATAATGATCAGAATCTAAAATTTTAGTCGCTTCTGCAATTGAATGACTTTCTTTATCTAAAACTCCCCATGGAAGAATCGTTAACCAATCTAAGTAATTTCGTACTACAGAATACTCTGCAGATTGAACTTCTAAAACAGAGAGCTTTTCAATTTCTTCTGTAAAAATCTTTTTTGCCTCATCAGACATCTTCAAATCTTTTGCCCGCTCTTGAAACTTTTCAACGTCAAGAGTTTTATCATCTTTGGCAATCCCTAGTTCTTTTTTAATCGCCTTTAGTTGTTCTTTTAAAAAGTACTCTCTTTGAGTTTTTGTAATTGTGGTCTCAATCTTTTGATTAATGGCCCCCTGCATCTTTGAGATATCAAGCTCATGTTTTAAAAGCTTTAACACCTTTTCCATCCGCTTAGACATGTCAAATAAACTTAAAATTTCTTGAAGATCTTCGCGCGTAGCAACAGTTGTCAATGAAGCAGCAAAATCACATAACTTCCATGGCTGAGAAAACTCAGAATTATTCAAAAAGATTTTTAACTCTTCTTTGTATAGAGAATTTTGCTCCACTAACTCTCTTACAAGCTTTATTACGCTGCTGACATAAGCAGAAATCTCATCCTTTTTTTTAGGCGGAATCTTCTCTTCATGATAAGACACTGCAGAAACTAGATAATTATCTGATTTTTTTGAAATACGCTTTAACACCTTAAAACGCTTTTCGATATTTACGATAACCTGAGCACCTTTTTCACTCACATTAACAATGCGCAATATACGAGCTACAACACCTACATCATACAAATCATCAAACTTTACATCATAAACATCTTGTTCTTCATCTTTTGTGAGTAGTAAGCCAATAAACTTATGCTCTGATTTAGACATCTCTTTTAAAAGATCATAATAAATCCCTTTTTCTACCATTAACGGAACAGTTAAAGATGGAGGAAAAGGCCTTTTAACAAGAGGAAGAATAGGTAAATGATCTGGATAATCATTTTTGTCACCATCTTCAATCATCGCTCCTGTTTCATCTAATAAAGAAATTAACTCATCTCTTTCAATTTTCAATTCATCATCCACAGATATCTCCCAACAATCTTCTTTAGTAAAGCATAAGATTTTACTCTGTTTTAAAGATTAATTCAAGAAATGGCAGACTAAAACCCCTCCGTTCTTTATAATTGATGCATTATATCACTTCAAAATAACAAAAATGAAAAAAATTTTAATTATAGATACAGCAACAATCGATAGTTCTATTAGCCTCCTTTTAGGCTCTAAGCTCTTCTCAATCCACTTGAAAGAAAAGAGCCAAACCAAAGAAATTATCCCTATTATTAAAGCTCTTCTATCAGAACATCACATTGAATTATCTCATCTTTCAGGCATCGCTATCTGTGTAGGACCTGGCCTCTACACAGGCACTCGAGTGGGCGTTATGACCGCAAAAACCCTCTCTTATGCACTAGATATCCCTTTATTCCCCTTCTCAACATTTGATATATTTAAAGAATGCGATCCTTTGGCTATATTAGACGCAAAATGCAATCGAGCCCACCTATATAGAAACGGTGAGATTACCCTCATAGAGCACTCTGAAATAGTCTCAATCAATGAACCTATCTTCTCAATCGACACTAACTCTTTTCTAAAAATTAGTAATATTCATAGTACTCAAAAAGACCTCTCAAGACTCAATAATAAGCTTGAAACACTTAAGCCGCTGAAGCACAACGAAATAAACGTTTACTACCCTACGCAAACAGTTTAGGATCAGATTTTTAAATTAAATAAATAAATTGACAACTAGCTCTGTTTATGGTATAATTAACCCTGAACAAAAGGTTTATTATGAGCTTAACTGCAAGTATAAGGCATTATTTTCTTAAATATAATAATGAAGAGAATAGTCATATTAATATTGAGAGATGTGAAGATCACACGGGATCAGCCCTTACTTTACTTAAAATGGAAGGTGAAAAATTTAGCCACAACGCAAATGGGAATCAAGTTGTCATAAAACCCCAAGGTGTTTCAAGACTAGGACGAGCAGTTGCCTGCTTTTTCTTATCTATTACCCATATTCTTGAATCATTAGGTTATACACTTATCGATGCTCCCCTTACACTTCTTAAAAAAGTCGTTGTTTTTCTTGCTCAGAGAATCGATAATACATATACTCCAGAGCAAACACTTAAACAATTACGCTCTGAATTGCAGACACTTGGCAAAAGGGTTGCGAATTTAGGACAAGATTTTGTTCAAATACTTTCCTATCCATTCATAAAAAATAATTGAAGATAACTTTAATCGGTAAATTCTCTTAAATAAGCAATTGGCCATAAATTCAATATTGTGCTACAATAGCTCTCGAAACTATCCAAAAAAAGGAAATTTAAATAAATGATAACTGTTAAAGTTCGTATTGGAGAGACTTTAGAGAAGGCTCTACGCGCATTGAAAAAGAAACTTGATAAAGAAGGCGTCATGAAGTCTGTAAAGGCTAAAAGATACTACAATAAGCCATCTGTAGAAGAAAAACTTAAATCAAAACAAGCGCTAAAATACAAAAATAAGAAAAAGAGAGCTAGTTAATCAATGGCTGATTTCTACAATGTTTTAGGTGTATCAAAAGATGCATCCGCGGATGAAATTAAAAAAGCTTATCGTAAGCTTGCAGTTAAGTACCATCCAGATAAAAATCCGGATGATACAACGGCACAAGATAAGTTCAAAAAAATTTCAGAGGCCTATGAAACTCTATCTGATGATAAAAAGCGTCAGATTTATGATCAGTTTGGAGAAGAAGGACTGCGCGGTGGCATGGGCGGCGGCGGTGGTGCTCACGGATTCTCCTCGATGGAAGAAGCACTTCGCACTTTCATGGGCGCCTTTGGTGGCGGCGGTGGAGGTGGCGGACACGGCTCAATGTTTGATAATATCTTCGGATTCGAACAACAAGGTGGAAATGCTGGTAGCTATCCTATGCAAGGAGCTTCCAAAAAACTTGCTCTGACAATCGATTTTGAAGAAGCGGCAAATGGCGTAACCAAAGAAGCTCTCATCAACAGAAACGTTGCCTGTAAAACATGCGACGGGCGTGGCGCTGAAAATCCATCGGATATTAAAACTTGTAGTACATGTAACGGCTCAGGCCAGGTTCAGCAAACTCGTGGCTTTTTCTCTATGACAAGCACATGCCCAACATGCCACGGAAGTGGAAGTATGATTGCCAAAGCTTGTAGCTCATGTCATGGTAATGGAAAAACTAAAACAAAAGAAAATGTAAAAATTCAAATTCCTGCAGGAATTGACTCGGGCATGCGCCTTAAAATCGCAGGCTACGGAGATGCCGGTGAAAACGGCGGTCCTACAGGTGATCTTTACGTCTATGTTACGGTTAGAAATCATGAAGTCTTCCAGCGAGAAGGCGATGATGTCTACATCGATCTTCCTGTAACAATTACAGAAGCAACACTTGGCGTAAAAAAAGAGATTCCAACTCCTTACAAGGAAAGCTTTATGCTTACTATTCCTGAAGGCGCGGGATCTGGAAAACTACTTAGAATCAAAGGTAAAGGGTTTAGAAATGTTCATGGAAACGGCAGCGGCGATTTAATTGTTCGTATCAACGTTGAAACTCCTGTGAATCTTTCTTCAAAGCAAAAAAAATTGATGCAAGAGCTAGGTGAATCCCTCGGATCATCAAACTCCCCTAACACTAAATCCTTTTTCGACAAGTTAAAGTCGTTTATACGATAAGTTATGAAACAGCTATTATTTACTCTCCTAATTACAGGAGCTCTTCAGGCAAATAAAGCCGACATCTCCCCAAAAAAAGAAAAAGTTGTCTTAGTTCACGGTATTTTAAATCCTTATACGATGCGAACATTCAGACGTGTTATGACTGTTAGGAATTGGGAAGTCGAAGATTGGAGATATCCTAGTCGTGATAAAACAATTGAAGAACATGCAGATGATCTTGTAAAAAGTCTTCAGAATGTAAGTAAAGATGGTAAGCCTATTAATTTTGTGGCCTATTCAATGGGAGGTCTTATCTTAAAGTCAGCTTTAAATCATCCCGATTGTCCAAAAGAAGCTTTACAAGGTCGTATTGTTGTCATCTCATCGCCCCTTAAAGGATCAAAAACAGCCCAGCAAGTTGGTAGATTAGCACTTGGAAAGCTCGTGTTAGGAGAACATGCAGGCAGACAATTACACGAAACTCCCTACGGAGGCTTTGATGAGCTAGGAGCTTTTCCTGAAGACGTCCCTTTACTAATTATCTCCGGGATTGCTCGAAAAAGTCCCTTCTTCAGTATTCAAAGCGATGGCGTTGTGTCCGTAGAAGAATCTTGCCCAAGTTCCCCTCATGAGCATCAATTTGTAAGATCTCATCATAAAGTGATCTGCCAAAATATCTATACAATTGATAAAGCCATTAAATTTCTAGAAAGCGATCACCTTATCACTTCTTGCGATCTAAAAAATAGAGACAATAAAACCCTGGCCACTTTAAAATAAAACTAAAAGCTAGGATATAAAATGAGAAAGACTATCAAACGCTTATTGATGTCTTTTGCTCTATTTTCAAACCTTCAAGCAAACCCTGTAGAAGGAAAACAAGCTAAAGTCGTTCTCATTCATGGAATCATAAAACACAACTCAATGTCCACCTTCAATCGCCTCCTTAAAAAAAATGGGTGGGATGCAGAGCAATGGTATTACCCAAGCCGCAAAAAAACAATCGAACAACATGCTGAAGATCTTGTCATTCGACTTAAAAACATCGATAAAGAAGGTCAACCTATTAATTTCGTGGCTTTTTCTCTCGGAGGGCTGATCTTAAAAGCCGCCCTTAATCACCCTCATTGTCCAGAAAATGCTTTTAAAGGGAAAATTGTCATCATCTCTTCACCCTTAAAGGGCTCAAGCCTTGCAAGAAAATTAGGAGGCTGGCTTCTTACTAAAAAAGTCCTTGGACAATTTTCAGGAAAACAATTAATCGAAACCCCCGAAAATGGCTTTGATTACTTAGGAGAGTTTCCTAAAGATTGCCCCCTCTTAGTGCTTTCAGGAACTCAAGGCTATCCGATACTCAATGATCAAAATGATGGACGTGTCACAATTCATGAGTCATGCCCTGATCGGCCACATGATCACAAGTTTATTTCATCAGGACATATGTTTATCTGCCGAAACATTAAAACTATCAATGAAACAATCAACTTCTTCAAAGAAACAGAACATACACTTCACTGCCCTCTTAAAAGAAATACAAATTCATAAAAGATATAACCAAAAGCTTTTTTATTTTTTTTATTATATCTTAAGATATTTAGTGACAGAAATTTATATGAAAGATAAACTTTTAATAAATCAACATAAGGAGTCATATTAAAATGAATGCTACATCATACCGAAATGCAGCCATGCACAATCCAATAGATATTATTACCTTCAATGACGGGAGTCAACAAAATAAATGGGAAGTAAAGAGTATAGTAGACATATTTAAGAGCATGGCAGTAAAAGATGAAGAATGCTATTCCAATGATGGACGTCAGTATCATAAGTTATACCCTAGTACACTTCCATGCCTCTATAGAGCATCTAAACTTGACTCATATAAAATCCCAAAGATTGTGTTGATAGAATTACAAGGAAGGAATTTTGTGGGATCAGATGGAAAAGTATTCCCCCATATAGCCAAAATAGTATTAAAGTACTGCACAACTAGCAACTTACTCGACATCACTATTTTACCAGTGGAAAGTAGAAATTAAAAATAGTGATTGAAAATAGACATACTAGTATAATTTAATATATGAAAATTATATTGGTGAGACATGGTGCGTATACCCCTGCTCCTGAAGATCCTGAAAATGGACTCTCCGAAGCAGGAATCACCGAAGTCAAAAAACTATCTCAAGAACTAAAAAGCCAAAACATCACGTTTCAAAGGGTTCTTTCTAGCCCAAAAACACGCGCAATGCAAACAGCATCCATTCTTGCCGAAGAAAAAGAAATCGAAATCACCAATCTCTTAGACGGATCCAAAGATCCACAACTAACTTTTGATAGACTGCAAACAGAAGATAGCGATATTCTTTTAGTCACACATAATCCATTTATAGGAAACTTAGCCGCCCTTTTCGGATCAAACATTCATTTCCATACGGCAGGCTGCCTCGTTCTTGAAAATCAAAGTCCTATTTGGACTAATAATTAACAATCAAAAGTTTTTGCTTCATAAAATCTAATACCTGATCTGCTAATTGATCTGGCGTACTAGTTTCTGCGTTGAGCTCTAAATCATATGCAACATTCTTATGACAAGTTTCATAGTGACTGCGAGCATGCCCTACTGGAGACGTTCCTCTTCTTTGCTCTCTTTGCTCAATCACCTCTAAAGGAGCATGAACCCCAATAAAAAAAGCTCTTCTACCTGCTAAGCTACTTTTTAAATCATCCATATACTCAGGCTTATACAAAATATAATCAACGATGACATTACAGCCAACTTTTGCATACTCTCCAATTGCTCGATGCATACCTCTCATCACGCGATCACCAGCTGGTCCTATTATTAGCGGAACAGACACTTTACCTCTTACATCTTCAAATCGAATACCTCGAATATACTCCCCAATACCGGTTTCTTGATCAAGCTTTTTATCTCTTTCAAATTCAGTAAGATCGGGCTCAGGCAAAAGGGCATCAAAAAAAGTATCTATCCCTATACGCACAAAAAACTCTTTAGATTTACCCTGCAAAGCTTTCTGAAGACTCGACTTCCCCACGCTAGAAGGCCCATTCAAGATAATGATAATCCCCTCTTTTATTCTCATAGCCACTCCACTTAAATATAAAGAAATAAGTATAAAGAAAAGACACTTAAAAAGTAAACGATTTAAACAGGACAAAAAACCCTTCACTCTAGTCGTAATTAAATCATAATTGACATGAAACCACTCATGAATAATGTGGATATAGATAGAAATTTGGAAAATTATGGAAATACCAAAAGGACCACGTCGATTACCCCCTTATTCTCATACACCTGAGACTGAGGAAAAACATGCCGGGCCCCTTACAGGAAGAGTGAAGCAACTACAATATGATCCCAACACTTTGGAGGTGATCCCTCGACTATCTATTTCAGTATCTTCTGAGCCTAAGCCTATTAAAGCAACAATATCCCCTACCTCATCTACAGCATCTAAAGTAGATGAGCTTTTAACTACCACATCTTCAGGAGCAAAAAAAGCTCTAGAAAGCAGAGATCCTCATAAGCTCTTAAAAGAAATAGGCAAAAACCATAATGACTATGACACTAGAAATGAGCAATGGGAAATTAACTTCGGCCTCTTACATTCAACCTATAACAGAGCAAAAGACCCTGATATAAAGGAAAAGATACGTTTTTTAATGGTTAATTATCTTCAAAAAGCAGCTTTTCTAAATTATGATGTTTCTTTTTTTTCTAATGACTATCTCCAAAATGAAGACTATACAGACATGCTACAGCTAGGCCATACTAGCATTAGTGGCCATTACCATAGAGTTGCTCAATCAGAAATCCGCCTACTTGATGCTCTCAATATTATGCCTAACCTTGGCTCCATTAGAGATTTTAATAATCTGATCCCAGTTGATACCGTATCTGCAAAGGATGTTTTAAACACTGCATTTTCTGTAATTCAAGGTACATCAGAGACAGAAATTACTGAACAAATAATCTCAGCATTTGAACGACAAATGCATAATTTTCCCCAAGAAAATCTATCTAAACCATTAATTTTTGATGCTTCAAGCATAATTGGAGATAATTTAATTACTGATACAGATAGAGATAAAATTGATAAATATGAAAATCTAAAAAAAGAAGCATTAGATAAATTCTATTCACAAATACAGATTGCTGCAAAGATGATTAAGACCAAATATCCTGAAATCTCTCAAACTAAAGAACAAATACAAAACTATTTAGGTGCAAATAGTGGATTCATTACATCAACAAGTATAACAGAGGATATTTCAGTAATAGCATCTTTTGAGATCCTAACTAGGAATCCTGATAATAATATTCAGAATGAATTTATCACAAAATTGGATCAATGGTCTAAAGTTTCAGGAGTAGGAACAGGGGGAGTTAAATATAGGGAGGCCTTGGCTAAACACAAAGATCCTGAAGGAATTGCCAATACTGGTAATAAAGGATTTGTTGAGTACGTAGTAGAAGGAAAAATTCTTACGAATATTTATAAGACCAAAAATGAATTCACAGATGCAAATGTCTTTAAACTTCTTTCTAAAATAGGTATGGACAAGAAAGCTTATGGTAAAGGGCAAGCTCTTCTTGCTGATGGCACTATCAAAATGACCAAAACTTTATTTGATCATATCTCACAAACTAACTGGGAAAATATTCAAGATGACCCTGCTATTGCAGAATTGATTCAAACAAGTCTTTTCAGAGCTCAGCAACATTTAAGTACTGCTATCTTAAATGTGTCAGATTTTCGAGTGTTCACACAAGCACTCGATTGCTACCATACAGAGTTAACAACTCTTCTATACCTCTTAAAACCATTTAAACCAGGAACCTTTGAAAAAAACTATCACGAATTTATAAGCCCCCTCATACCATCTACAGCCCATTTAAAAATTGGTCTATCTAAATCAGCTATGTCTGTATATACAGGAGTTGCCTCTACTATTTTAAAAGATAACCCTGACGCCAATATTGTACTAGAAAAGCACTCATACTACGAAGAAGCAATGGTCACAGGAGATACTCCTACATTAAAGGATGCTTTATCAGATCCTGCTATTACAAAAATTGATTTATTTACCACGGAATTCTATCATAATATAGACGCCGATATTACTCATAGCCATTATAAAAAAGTTGATGTTGCCAAAAGAATTAAAGATATATTCCATAAAAAGCCTGAAACAGACTCTTTAACCGTAGCTATTGATGCCACAATAGATTTTGCTGAAAGTAAGGATATCAAAAAGCTTTTCAAAACATTCAAAGCAGAAATTGAAGAAGGTCGATTAAATCTTGTAGTTTTAAGAAGTGGTCAAAAGTTTGATATGTTTGGCTTTGATAACTACTTCGGCGCCCCATTTTATGTCGTGAATAATGGGAATAAAAAATGGGATAATTTTAATACTCTATTTGATTCAGAGACTTTTAAGACCGATGAACTCACACATCAATACTTTGGGCTAGCCTCATCTACAGGTATGGAATTGACCGATCAATACAAAAGCCGTATCTTTAAAAATACAAGGGCTATTTTAGATAAAGTTCCCCTATCATTAAGACCTGGAATGAACAAAAAGGTTTTTATTGCAACCTCTGCTGCAAATAACTTATCACCTTTTATCGAATTTACGCCCATATCAGATGATCAAAATGAAAACCTGGATCTGTTTTTATGGATACAAGAACAAACCATGGACATATTCAACTCGAACAAAAAGCTCATGTATAATCGTGGGAGTTTTGGATTTGCCATGCCAAATATGAGCGCTATCGGAGAAGAAAAAATACGAATTAACCCCGGAATCGATCCATCAGATAGTAAGCTTTTTGAAAAACTCTTTAGACGAATAGATAAAAAAATCGCAGAATCTTAGGTAAAAAATTTTTCGATTTTATTTTTCATTTCAGCTGCTACTTGCTTAGAATCACCAGGCTTTAAATCATGATCTAAATCTTTAAATACATGCGCCTCAAACCTTGCTTTAATCTCAGTAAAAGAACGAGCATTGTTTTTTAAAGGAAATACTGTATCTTTTTCTCCATGAAAACTTAATACAGGCACTTTTAAAGGAGCTAAACCACGTAACTTCTCAGCCTCAGGATTAATCAGTATAATCCCACTAATAACTTTACCACTCTGTATTAATTTGTGAGCTGCTATAATCATAACTGAAGCACTCATCGAATAACCACATAAGAGAACTTTTTTACCTTTAGCAAATTGCTTTAAAGCCAACCTCTCAACTTTTAAAATATTTTTTTGATAATCATTCGCAACAGTCTGTAAATTTTTTAATTTAAAAGATTCATCATTAAAAATTTTTTTTAATTTCGGGTATACCCCCAAAGGACCTTGATTTCCCCCACTACACCCAGACATTGCTATAATAACGCTCATAATAAACTCTTAATAGAACCTTAAATTACATAGATTCTAACACAGTTAATGATATTATTAACAACAATTCCATAAATGGGGGAATTAAAGTAATTATTACACTCTTTATTCAGAAGCTGCCTTTTTACCAGCAACAGATTCATCTACAGGTGCTTTCATAGAGGAAATCGCTTTAGAAAAAACTTGTATATTCCGCCTTGCCAGCCACAATGCTCTAGTCCCTGCATCTTGCCTTGCTCTAGCTGATTCATCGCCAAAAGGAGTTTTTAAAAATGACTCTACTTCTTCTTTGGCCAAAATTGCATTTAACTCTTCTTGAGAAAGGACATCATTATCTCCCTTTGCAATCTCTTGCACTGCCAAGCAATAACGATTTGCTACGATCAACATTAACAAAGAAAGATCTACAAGATCATGAATCTGAACCTCTTCCTCTGTCGCTTTTCTTCCTAAATAGTCATTTAATAATCTTAGTCTTTCTGCACGAGGAAGCCTAATAGTAAACTTGGTCACATCAAAAAATGGATGCCCCTCAACCATCTCTGTCCAATCTATCAACTTAACCCTTCCATCAACACCATATAAAAAGTTATATGGAGTAAAATCGCCATGACAAACCACCGCATCTTTTGCAAGTAGAAATTGAAATTTATCAAATAGATCATTAACTTGCTTTATTGTGTCATAAAAAGCCTGGGGAACCCAATCCTGTATTCCCACTTGATTAGTATATTCATTCATTACGGTAAAAGGTGCAAGACTAGTTGTTCCGCTACTTAAGTCTAAAACAGCATGCGCTTGTTTTAAAGTCTTCATCACCTCTTTGTATTGCCCTGGATCTTCACTACCTACTTTTAAAGGTGTGTGCTCTACATAATCTAAAAGCATTGCTTTTTCACCTAAATCTTTATCTAAACGTCTAGGCCCCAATTTGTGATTAGCCATCAAATCTGTTATTGCCACCTCTGCTAAAAAATCCTTAATACCCTGATTTCGATTTGCTCTGCTGACCATTCTTGATCCATTACTCAAAGTAATTAAGCTTACCTTTGAATAATGTCCTGATTCAAACGGGTCTTCTCTAAGTACGTCTGAGCCAAACCCCCAGTCTATACTTGTTTCCCTACCTTTTTCCATACCTTTTTTCCCTTTTGTTATGTATAAAGTTAATACTTATCTATCACCATCTTTTTATCCTTTGATACAAAGCTAATAAAATTTTCACCTGAATCCACTTTTTTAATCTTAGAAGATGAAATTTCTTCAAAACCAGGATAAGCAAAAATCACCTCTTTTCCAAAATCGATGTAATTTTGAGCTAAACGATCGTTTCTATCTGCAAAAATGTAGCCATCAACTTTCAGATTCACCTTCTTCGATTCACTACAACTAACATCGCCACCCATGATCTTATAAACCTTAATACCCTTGCTCTGCAAAGCCCCAACAAATCGAGTCACCTTTGTCTTCATCTCTAAAAGGACTTCTGATTTAGATCTTCCTTCGATATCAAACTCAAACATTGATACACCGTCTTTTTTGGTATATGCTTCTAAAGCTTCTACTCGGATCTTATAATCTGCTTGTTTCTTTTTCCCAAGTCCATAGGCAGGGAAAATAAAGACATGAGAAACCCCCTCATCTAAAGTCTTTTGAATCATTGCCTCATGTCCTTTATGAAGCGGATCAAAATTTCCTCGATAAATAGCCACGCTTTTTACTTTTGATAAATCGCGTTTAGGATACTTCCATACACCTTTTGACCCAAACAAGGAAATGCTACTAAATAGTAAAAGCCCTTTAAATATCCACATTATCGCACCTGCAAGGTCTCATGAATAAGAGACTCTAAAGATTTCTCTCCAACTAAATTTGCAATCGAAGTAAATAAAGGCTCAGGCAGTTCATCAAAGGCAAACCACCTCCACTCAACACACTTATCTGGTTCCATTAACTTCACTTCTCCTTCAAAATCCGTCACAATCATAAACAGAGAAATATAGTGCTTTTCCTTTTGAGGGAAAAAATCATTTGTCCACGGTCCCATAATGACATCTGATGCACTAAGATTAGTCTCTTCCATTAACTCTCTTAAAGCGCCTTCCTTCGGAGTCTCACCATATTCTAGATGACCACCTGGAGGCGCCCACATCCCTTCGCCATGAGAATTCAAGCGCTTTCCCAATAATATTTTCCCATCGTTAACTACTAACGTAGCAATTCCTACTCTTACTTGTTCCATGTTCTTTTCTCCAACACATTCTTTCTTACAAACTTGATCAATCAAAAACGTTTTTCCATTCACAGCAATATACGGTTTAGCTAAAAGCTCAGGCACTATATCAAATAAGTCTAAAATATAAGGCTTTGCAAACTGTTCTGCATGCAACTCTTTACTCTTCCATTGCTCAAACAAAGCAAAGATCGCAGGATTATCACTATCTTGAGTCACACGATATTCAATACAGCTATCTTCTTGACGACTTAAAACAGCAACCTTCGATAAAGCCTTTTTCATCATTTGAACTTTTTCCGGCTTACTCTCTAAAATAACTACGACTGTATGAATATCAGAAGCTGAAAGGGCACTAAACAAACATACACAAACCACACAAAATAAACTTTTTATCAAACTACTACCTCCCAGCTGCCAAAGCTCTATAGTCCGCAGACACCCAATGCTCTATAATCTTATTATTCTTAAACCTAAAGCAAGTCAATCCATGAAAGATTGTCTGCTTATTTGTCGCCTTCACCTCACCAAGATCTTCTTTCAAAGTCCCTTCAGCTTTCCAGTGAACCACAACAACATCATCCTCAGTACTTGAATGAAGAGGAGTCATCTTTAAATCAGGAATCGCTTTCACCCACTTTTGTAAAAGCCTAACTATCGCCTTTCCACCAAACAGATCACCATCTTTTGCATGTACTAGCGCATCCTCTGCATAAAGATTTTCTATGCTTTCATAATTCCAGTCATTACATGCCTCAAACCACTCGGCTAAAATCCTTTCTTCCATAAATTTCTCTTTAAAAATTAACTATTTAAGAAAAAAAGTATATAGCATGAAGCAAAACTTTGTCAACATTATTTAAAGATCTTAAGAATTAACTGTAGATCCAACTTGATGAGTTAAAACCATAAAAGGTGGATCAGCCAAATACTGCTCAAAAAGAGCATTTGCTTCATAATGCTTTGGATGCTTCATAAATTCTTCGAGCCCTGCTTTATTCTTAAAAAAAATCTCTACACCAAAACTTTCAATATTTTCAGGAGTATACGCGCTTTCATTTATAAAAATGTCATAACTAACAACACTCGGGATTTGAGCAACGTATGTTCTGGTAGATTCTAATAAAGCACTAAAATCTTTCTCATTATTCTTTATAAAATTAATAATTACAATGTGTCTTAACACTAACTATACCTAAAGCAAGTAAAAAAATGCTCAGAACAGGACTTGAACCTGCACGACCAAAAGGTCAAGGGATTTTAAGTCCCTTGTGTCTACCAATTCCACCATCTGAGCACATCGAATCGATGAAGTGCCACTATTTTACAGATTCACTCATTATCTTTCAAGAAAAAAGGATTCATATTCTTCTCAACATATGGATTTTCTTTGAATCATTATTGAACTTCATCTTTAAAAAAAACAACAGCCTATACTATTATTATTGTTGTTATTAAATGATAGTACCTATTACTTAACTTCCTCCACTCTAAAATTAAGATCTGAATATATCCAAACTGGAGATATAGCAAACCCCAAAACGGCTTCATCTGAAACTCTTCAAAGATTTGCCCTCGGCTTTTTAAGAGAATATATGATTAGGATGGAAGAACTAGATCCTTACTCTACTATAATATCTAATAAATGTAAAAACGATAACGCTTCAGGTACCGAAAACTTAGCTTTTTTTAAGGTATTGGATTGAGGATTGATTGAATAGTTCTTTGCTCCTCGAAAATCTGCTTTTGAAAGATTCGTGTGATGAAAAATACTTCCCTCTAAATCTGCATCAGAAAAATCAGCTCCCATCAAAATGGTATCATTAAAATGACACTCTTTGATTTTGCTTTCTATAAATTTTGTCTTCTGAAGTTTTAAATCTGAAAAATTACATCCCATTATAGAACAATTTTTAAAGCCAATAGCAAAAAACCTCCCTTCACATTTGAAAAAATCTAAACCGACAATTTTACACTCTTCAAAGTCTACTCCATTAAAAGAACATCCATCTACTTGTACCAAATGAAGATTACAGCTTATAAATTTACAATCTGTAAAACGAGCATTTAAAAATGAGGTTTCTTGAAAGAAGCAGTTTTTAAATACACAGTCAGAATACGATTGCTCATTAAATGAGCAATCATCAATATCTTCCTGAGAAAAGGTTTTATTTTCCTGCATCTTCACCTGAGTCTATAACCTGCTTGATTGATGGTGAAAGGACTTGCTTTACCTTTTCTTTTAAAGAAAGAGGTTTTTCATCTATTACTTCATTAACTTCATCTTCTTCTGTAAGCTTTTCAAATGGCTGAGGCGGTTCAGAAGTTAGATTTGGATCATCAATAGGATTATCTGTACTTGTTACAATCTCTTCAGTAATCTCTACTTCTTTTGTCAACTTAACTTCCTTTTTTTCAGCAGGTAAATCCGTTCCTTGCATCGTATGATACTTTTCAATGTTATCAGAAATCAATGACTCTGGTGGCCTTAACAGATGGCTAAACATAGATGTTGGCACAGAAGGTATCTCTTCCTTAGTCTTTTTTGCAGAAGCTGCTTTCTTCTTATCATTTGTCTTCTTAGAAGCTTTTGATTTTAAATCCTTTTTACCTTTAACTTCCTCTTTCTTAGAGTCATCTTTTTTAGAATCGTCTTTCTTAGAATCGTCTTTTGTTTTTGAAGTCTTTTCTTCACTTGCTTCTGTTTTTACATCATTCGTCTTTTTATCTTCTTTCTTACTATCTGATTTCTTCTCTGAAGATTTTGTTTTTGATTTTGACTTCTTCTTATCATTTTGTGACTTAAGATTATCTCCACCAGCAATCTTAATATTTTTTTCTGTTGGTGTCTTAAGAACAAGACGAGTTTGCCTTACTTGAACGATCTCAAAATCTTGAGCTGGCACAAAAAATGTATGCGCAGGCTCTGCTGATCTATAAAAATACGTTGTTCCAAAACACACTACTTCAACAGCTTCTACTAAATATTCTGCTGATCCTTCACTTTTTGTACTTTTTATGCTTAACTTATATCCTTCCTTTGCAGAAATGATAGTTTCCAAAATTGGTTCTCTTGTAAAATTCATTATTTATCTCTCTTATATCTTTTGTAATGTTGATGCCATATACCACATCATGTCACAGACTCTATTTGCATATCCCCATTCGTTATCATACCACGCTACCAGCTTAAAGAAGTTCTCATTCAATTCAATCGAAGCCTTTATATCAAAAATCGATGAAAGGATACATCCTTTAAAATCTGAAGATACTACTGGATCGTCTGTTACACCCATTATCCCATTCAAGTAACCATCACTTGCCTCTTTCAAAGCTTGAGTGATCTCTTGAAGAGATGTACTTTTGTTTAGTTTTACCGTTAAATCAACAACGGACACATCATCAACAGGCACACGAAATGCCATCCCTGTCAACTTTCCTTCAAGCGAAGGAATAACTTTTCCAACAGCTTTAGCAGCTCCTGTGCTTGATGGAATGATGTTATTTATTATAGCCCTTCCACCCCTAAAATCTTTCTTGCTAACCGAATCCTGAGTACTCTGCGTTGCTGTCACTGCATGCACCGTTGTCATCAATCCCTCAAGTATACCAAATCTTTCATGTAATACATGCGATAAAGGAGCCAAACAATTTGTCGTACATGACGCACAAGAAATAACCTTGTGATCTTCAGGATTAAATTCTTGGTGATTCACCCCCATTACGAACATCTTAGCATCTGAAGGCGCAGTAATTATTACATTCTTTGCTCCACCTGCCCTATGCCTATTTGCTCCTTCTAAAGAAGTAAACTTTCCTGTGGCCTCTATAACATAATCAACAGGAATCTCAGTATAAGGAATCTCTTTTGGATCTTTCTTATTGAAAACCTGAATCCTTTGCTCATCTATGAATAAAAAATCATCATCTGCTCTTACATCTTTATGAATCACACCGTGAATGGTGTCATACTTTAATAAATATGCAAGTGATTTTGGTTCCGCTAAATCATTGATTAGCACTATGTCCACATTAGGATCATTCATCAAGACTCTGAATACAAGCCTTCCAATCCTGCCAAATCCATTTATTGCAATCTTTATCTTCATCCTCTGCCTCTTCCGGTTAGGAATATTCATTCTCTCATACTTATATTAGATGAGATATGCGCAAAAGTAAAGAATTGATTTTAGCTAACAAGCTATACACATTCTATGAAACAAGTCTCGGCACCATCACCGACTCTTCTAGAAGATAGCACTACACGAGTGTACCCACCAGCACGCTCTTTATAACGTGGGCCAATTTCTTTGAACAACTTGTCTATTACAACTCTATCAATGTTATACATCGAAGTGTCACCAGCTTTAGCAGCTCTTGCTTGCTTTGGTGTCAATGAATTGTAATGAAGTCCAAGCTTTGAAATAACTTGTCTTCGTGCATGCAAAGTATCTTCCTTTGCAAGCGTTACTAAAGGCTCGAAAACCTTCTGTAACTCTTTAGCTTTGGCTTTCGTTGTAGATATAGTTCCCTTCTGAATCAGCTCCTTGCTTAAATTCCTCATCAGAGCTTTCTTGTGCTCTGTTGTTCTGTTTAACTTTGTCTTGTTCTTTCTATGTCTCATTTTTTCGATCCTTCAAAGTTTAATCTACTAACTCTTTAACCTTTTCTTTTACATTTTCGCGAGTGACCCCATACTTGGAAAGATCCATTCCAAGATAAAGCCCCATCTCATCTAACTTAGCCTTAATTTCATTTAAAGACTTCTTACCGAAGTTTCTAAACTTTAGCATATCTGACTCTGGCATAATAACCAGTTCAGCAATTGTATCGATATTTGCCTGCTGTAAACAGTTTGTTGATCTTACAGACAATTCGATTTCATTAATCTTCAAATAAAGCTTACCTAATAAAGTGTCTTTATCTGCTTCTTGCTCTTCAATTTCCTCTTCATATGAAATCGTCTGAAAACGCATCTCATCAAATACTGAAAAGTGAAGATTAGCAATTTGTGTTGCAAACGTAAGAGCTTCCTTAGGAGTTACTCTTCCATCTGTTGTGATGTCTAATACGAGTCTATCCATATCAGTTTCACCACCAACCCTTGCGTTTTCTACAAAATAGTTTACAATTCTTACCGGGGAATAAAGCGCATCAATATAAATCTCATCTACTACTTTATTTGGCAGTTGAATCTCTTCTGCTGGCATATAACCACGGCCATTTGCAATCTTGAATATAACTTTTCTAACCATCGGCTTAGTTACAGTAAATAACTCATGATCCTTATTTAAAACCTCGTATTCACCATCGTCAATGATGTCCCCTAGCTTAACTTTATATGAACCATTACCTTGCTCTAACATATCTGTTGTGATTTCTAAATCTTTAGATATAGTCTTTACACCACGTGCTTGAGCCTCATCACCCATCGGAAGTCTTCTTAATAAAGACTCTTTGATGTTTAAGATAATGTGAGTCATATCTTCAATAATGCCTTCAGATGCCATGTACTCATGAGAGATCCCCTCAATTAATACAGAGACAATCGCTGGAGCCTCTAGAGCTGTTAACATTATTCTTCTGAGTGAATTACCAATCGTATGCCCAAATCCTCTCTCAAAAGGACCCGCACTAATACGAGCTCTTCTTGAGTCTTCATCTTCTTCAACTTTCACCTTTGTAGGTAACTCAAACTTTCCATACTTTACTGTCATATTCTTTTTCTCCAAACCTTATTTCTTCAAGAAATAATTAAACTCTTCTTCTTTTTCTTGGTCTACACCCGTTGTGCTGCACAGGAGTGAGGTCCCTAATTAATGTTACAGCAAGACCACAACTTGCAAGACCTCGGATAGCTGACTCTCTGCCTGCACCCGGTCCTTTAAGTTTAATCTCAATCTCTTTCATTCCCATAGCCACAACAGCCTTACCCACATCTTGAGCTGCAACTGTTGCTGCAAAACCTGATGATTTACGAGAACCTGAGAAATTTACTTTTCCAGCAGATGCCCATGCTATTACATTACCATGAGGATCAGTTATTGTGATAATTGTGTTGTTAAACGTAGCTTTAATATGGGCTACGCCACTGGAAACTGATCTTTTCTTTTTTGCTTTAACAGGCTTTTTCTTCATTACCTTTTTCGCTATCTTTTCTTTAGCCAATCTTTAAATCCTCACGTGTTATTTTTTCTTATTTGCTACTGTTTTCTTCTTACCCTTACGTGTTCTTGCATTAGTAGAAGTTCTTTGACCTCTAACTGGCAAGCCTAAACGATGTCTCATTCCACGGTAGCTACCAATTGTTATTAAACGCTTGATATTTGATTGAACATCACGTCTTAGATCCCCCTCTACAAGATATGTATTCTGAAGATGTGAAGTCAATTGAGCAACTTGTGCTTCTGATAACTCTTCAGCTTTCATATCTGCACTTAAGTTCAGTGCTTTTAAAACGTCATTTGCTCTTTTTGGACCAATTCCATAAACATATGTTAGTGCAATTATTAACCGCTTTTTCTTTGGTATATCAGCTCCTGCTACTCTTGGCATATTTCCTTATTCCTATATTTAAAATTTTCCAGTCACTTTCTTAGATGACATAAATCCATCATATTTTTGCATTATCAAATGCGACTCTATCTGCTTACTTGTATCTAAAATAACTCCTACTAAAATCAAAATTGAAGTTCCACCAAAGAATTGACTTATTGTAGGATCCACCGATAAAAGTTTCCCTACTATTGTAGGCAAAATCGCAATAAAAGCCAGAAAAAAAGCACCTATACAAGTAATTCTTGTCATTGAATGCTTAATAAAATCTTCAGTTGGCTTTCCTTGCCTTACCCCAGGGATAAATGCTCCACTTTTCTTCATGTCAGATGCTATTTGATCTGGTCTGAATTGCATAGAAGTCCACACAAAAGTAAAGAAAACAATTAACACTACAAACATTATCACATAACCTGTAGATCCAGGAGATATGTAACTTGCAATATTTGTAATAACTGGGTAGTTTTTCATTAACAATGCAATCGTTGCCGGGAACATCAAAAATGATGAGGCAAAGATCACAGGCATAATACCTGCAAAGTTAATTTTTAAAGGGATGAAAGGAGTCTTTCCATTCACACCTGAACTTTCGACATTTCTTCTTGCATACTGAATAGGAATTTTTCTAATCCCTTGAAGGACCATAATAGTGCCCAATACAATCCCTACAAAAATAAGCGATAGTACAATTAACGAAGTAAGTGTTAATTGACCCGCCTCTTGCGAATTTATATTCAAACCACTCAAGATACTTCCTAATGTACTAGGAAAGGCTGATAGGATCCCTAAAGAAATGATCATACTCATTCCGTTTCCAATTCCGCGCTCTGTTATTTGCTCTCCTATCCACATTAAGAACAAAGAACCTGTCGTCATTGAAACTACTGTCACTAAATAAAACAACCATGGAACTCCAAAAGCTGTCACTTCTAAAAACTCACTAAAAACAACACCTGGTGTCGCTAGATTGAATCCAAGAGCCTGCTTTGCATAAAGAGTTGATTGGAATACTGCGATAAACAATGTCAAAATGCGCGTCCATTTTCCCAGCTTTCTCTTCCCTGCATCACCATTTTCACGAATCTCTTTTTGAAATGCTGGAAATATTCCCATCCCAATTTGTATTACTATGGATGCGGAGATATATGGCATAACTCCTAGAGCAACCAATGTCATCTTGGCAAATGCACCGCCAGTGAAAACATCTACAAATTGAAATAAGTTTTGACCACCGCCCACAGCAGCCCTAAAAGATTTTAGAATTAATTCACCATTAATCCCTGGAACAGTCACATAAGCCCCAATCCTACATACTAGTAGCATTAAAAGAACAAAACCAATTTTGTCTCTTAACTCTTTTGACTTAAAAATGCTTCGCAATTTATTTATCATACTAAACTCGAACAACCTTACATTCAGCTTTAAGAATTTTTTCTTCAGCACTCTTTGTAAAATGATGCGCTTCGAAATTAACTTTTACAGTTAGGTCACCATGACCTAGTATTCTAATTTTTGCTGAAGACTTCTTAGAAATCAAGCTTTTCTCTTTTAAAGTTTCTAAAGACACAACATCACCATCATTAAACTTCTCTGAGATCATGCCCAGATTGATTGAGTAAGTTTCTTTTTTAAAAGCGCCTCTAGTAAATCCTCTAATCGGAGTTTTTCTAAAAACAGGACATTGTCCACCTTCATTTCCTAAACGTCTTTTATAACCAGATCTTGCCTTTGCACCCTTAGTTCCACGTCCACAAGTTTTTCCTTTACCAGATCCAACACCGCGTCCAACTCTCTTCATTTTACTTTTGATATTTGAAGATCTTTCTAATTTATTAAGTTCTAACATTTAAGCCATCCTCGCTTCTAGAGTTTTCTTTCTGTTTTTTAAACTTGATAATGCTTTAAAGGTTGCTCTAACTTGATTACATGGATTGTTTCCAGCCAAACTCTTAGCAACAACATCTTTAATTCCACACATTTCAAGAACGGCCCTAATTTGCGATCCAGCAACAATTCCAGTTCCTTTCCCAGCTGATTTAATAATAACCTTAGCACCATCTGCAGTAGCAATTGCGTCATGAGGAATTGTATCGCCTTCTAACTCAAACGTCTGAAGATTCTTTTTCCCATCTTCTACTGCTTTAGTAACTGCATCAACAACTTCATTAGCTTTGCCGAAACCCATTCCAACTCCACCTTTTCCATTACCAACAATCACAAGGGCAGAAAAACTAAATCTACGTCCACCTTTTACCACTTTCGCACAACGATTGATAAAAAGAACTTTTTCTTCGAAATCCTTAGACTTACTTTCTTCTTTCTTATTATTACGAGGGTTTTTGCCCTCATCTTTCTTGCTGCTTCGAGGGTTTTTACCCTCATCTTTCTTATTGCTTCTAGCGTTTTTATCTTCTGCCATTTAATCTAATCCTCTTTAAAATACCAATCCAGCTTGCCTAGCACCTTCTGCAAAAGCTGCTATTCTACCGTGAAATTTATAATAACCACGATCGAACACAACTTTATCGACGCCTTTTTCTTTAGCAAGCTTTGCAAGCATTTCGCCAGCTTTCTTTGCCTTTTCAGTCTTATTCTTAATAGACTTTAATTCTTTACACTGAGTTGAAATACCAACTACAGTTTTTGATTCTCTATCATCAATAATCTGTCCATAAATATTCGTTAGTGAACGAAATACTGATAATCTTAATCTGCTTGATTTGATCAATGGAGCTCTCACTCTCATTTTTCTACGATCTTGCCTAATTTTTGCTTTCTTTAACTCGCTTTGCATAATTTATCCTACTTAGCCTTCTTACCTGCTTTTCTTCTGATGTACTCACCTTGATACTTAACACCTTTACCTTTATATGGTTCAGGCGGTCTTTTTGAGCGAATTGTCGCACTAAATTGACCCACTAATGCTTTATCTACTCCTGTGACCTTAACTACTGTATTCTTCTCTACAGCAATCTTAAGACCTTCTGGAATAGCTAGCTCACAAGGATGAGAAAAACCTAAACTTAAATCTAATATTTTCCCTTTAACTGCTGCTCTATATCCAACACCAACTAATTCTAATACCTTTGTAAACTCTTCAGTTACTCCAATTATTGAGTTAATAAGTCTTGATTTCTCAAGTCCTAAAAAAGGCTTATGGCTCAGCTCATCTGTTGCAATAATATTTGCTTCATTTTCTGAAACCTCTACATTAACACCATCATTTAATTCATATGAAATCGTTCCTTTAGGACCTTTCACAGTAATTTCTCTACCTGAGACAGAAACCTGCACTCCTTTTGGAAGTATAGCTGGTTTTTTTGCTAGTCTTGACATCTATTTTCTCCTTTCCGTTACCTGCTTTACCAAATAGAGCAAATAAGCTCTCCGCCTACATTTTTCTTTCTTGCTTCTTCGGCATCCATCACACCATGAGATGTAGATACTATAGCCTTTCCTAATCCTCCTTGTAAAACAGGAAGAGAATCCGCTCCAACATACCTTCTTCTACCAGGAGAAGACTCACGCTTTAGCTTGCTAATAAAAGACTTTCTATCTCTAGAATATTTTAGATAAACACGAATCTTACGTTCGTCTTTGCTAACGATTACTTTTTCAATGAAACCTGCTGCTTGAAATACTTTCAAGATATTCTGGTTCATCTTGCTAAATAAGACGTCGACAAAACGATGCTCTCTATTTATCGCATTTCTAATTCGAGTTAACATATCTGCTATTGGATCATGTATCATTTTTGCGATATCTCCCTTATTTATTTTTCTTTAATGGCATACCCATCAACTCTAGTAACTCTAGACACTCTTCATCTGAAGTAGCAGTTGTTACAAACGTGATATTCATACCTTGTGATTTTTTCATTTTATCTAGATTAACCTCAGGAAAAACAGTTTGATCCTTAAGTCCCATGGAATAGTTTCCTTTTCCGTCGCACTTAGTCTTTAGACCCCTAAAGTCAGGAATACGAGGAGTTGAAATATGTATTAACTTGTACATGAAATCATACATCTTCTTTCTTCTAAGCGTAACAACAGCACCAATTGGCTGATCTTCTCTTAACTTAAAGTTAGATATTGATCCCTTTGCTTTTGTCACAATAGGCTTTTGACCTGAAAGCTTCTTTAGATCTTCAATACAATATTCTAAAATCTGCTTGTCATTTGAAGCCTCTGCCAAACCCATGCTTATAATGATCTTTTTAAGCTTTGGAATATTATGCTTATTCTTAAACTTAAATTTTTTCTGTAGCTTAGTTGCTACTTCGGCCTTATAATGCTTTTGAAATTCACTCTCTTCCATTTTTTCCTAAATCACTAAATTGTTCTTATTACTTTTTCTTCGCTACCTGCAAGAGTTACAAAGATTTCTTTCTTTCCGTCGCTATTTGTGCGCGATCTTAGCTTGCAAGCCTTCCCACCTTCACAAAAAGCTATATTTGAAACATTGATAGGAGCTTCGAACTCAACAATCTGTCCAGCTCTTCCTTGCCCATCACCTTTCATGTGCTTCTTTTTTTTGTTAACACCTTTCACTATGACCTTTTGGCCTTTAATAGCTTCTAGCGTTCCTTCTTTACCTTTGTCATTTCCAGCGATTACGATGACTGGATCACCTTTTTTAAATCTACTCATATCTTATCCTATATTACCTCTGGTGCTAGAGAAATAATTTTACCAAATCCTCTTTCTCTTAGTTCTCTTGCCACTGGCCCGAAAATGCGAGTTCCTCTTGGATTTTCTAACTTCTCATCTAAAATAACACAACTATTTACATAAAATTTTAAATATGAACCGTCATTTCTTCTTATTTGTTTCTTTGTACGAACAACCACCGCTCTAACTACAGTACCTTTTTTAAGGTTTGAATTGGGCTGAGTTTCTTTAACAGAACACACAATAAGATCGCCAACACCAGCATATCTTCTCTTAGATCCTCTTAGGACCTTGATGCATTTAACCTTCTTTGCGCCTGTATTGTCCGCAACTTCTAATTCTGACTCTTGCTGTATCATTCTTGATTTTCTCTCTCTTTAACCTTTGTCACACGCCATCTTTTTAATTTTGATAAAGGACGTGTCTCCTCAATTGTTACCTCATCACCAACAACGCATTCATTCAACTCATCATGAGCATAAAATTTAGCATTGCGCTTCATAACTTTTTCATATCGTTTATGTCTGATTGTCTCTGTTACTGTAACAACAACGGTCTTATCCATCTTAATAGAAGTAACTATACCATTGTAAGACTTTCTTTGGTTTAATGCTGTCATTAAATTTCCTCTCTTTTTGCCATTGTTCTCACTGTATGAGCTCTAGCAATACGCTTTTTTAGTACTTTAAACATATGAGGCTTATCAGCTTTCTTTTCCATCATTGCAGCTACTCTTAGTTTCATAAGTTCTTTTTTCCATTCCACAATGTTTTTCTCTAACTCTTCATTGCTCAAATTCTTTATCTCATCAAATGTCATAAAACCTCTAATCCTTAATCTTTGCTAATCTTTTAACAAACCTAGTCTGTATATTTAACTTTCCTGACGCAATAGCCAAGGCTCTTTGAGCATCTGCATACGTAATATTTCCACCAACTTCGAATAAGATTCTACCTGGCTTGATTGCTACTGCCCAATGATCAACTCCGCCCTTACCTTTACCCATACGAGTTTCTGCAGGCTTCTTTGTCACTGGTGTTTGCGGAAACACTCTAATCCAAACTTGTCCTTTTCTGCTAAAGAATCTAGTAATAGCAATCCTGCAAGCTTCAAGCTCATTTGCTTTAATCTTACCACGACCCATTGCCTGCATCCCATAATCACCAAATGCTATGAAATTACCAGCTTTACTTAGTCCTTTAAGACTACCTTTTTGCTTCTTACGGAACTTTGTTCTTTTCGGTTGTAATGCCATTATCTACTCCCTTACTTTCCTGCTGTCTCTTTTGCCATTTCTTTTCTTGTGATCCAAACTTTAATCCCAATAGTTCCATAAGTCGTTTCTGATCTTACAGAAGCATAGTCAAGATCATAACGCAAAGTCTGCATTGGAATCTTTCCTTCTTTGTACCACTCAGTTCTAGCAATCTCTGCTCCGCCTAAACGACCTGAACACTGAACCTTAATTCCTAAAGCTCCCGCATCCATAGCGTTTTGCATTGCCTTTTTAAGAGCTCTTCTAAAAGCCGCCCTTCTTTTTAACTGCTGACCAATTGATTCTGCAACTAATTTTGCGTCTAAATCAGGTCTTTTTATTTCTTCAACTTCAACCCAAACCTCTTTTCCAACAAACTTCTTTAAAGCTGCTTTTAAAGATTCAATCTCCATTCCCTTTTTACCAATTACTAAGCCTGGTCTTGGAGTGTGAATTGTCACCTCGATCTTATCGCCTGTTCTCTTAATAGTGAACTCTTTTGCTGATTGACACGAAGGTTTATCTCTCAAAAATTTTCTGATCTTCTGATCTTCTAATAAATAGTCTGCAAACATTTTCTTTGATGCATACCAACTTGATTTCCATTTCTTTCTTACTGCAAGTCTAAAACCGTTTGGATTTGTCTTCTGGCCCATATTACTTACTCTCCTTGCCTGCTAATGTCTTTTGTGTATCGACACCAATTGTGATGTGACTTGTCTTTCTTTCTATTGGTGCTCTCATTCCTCGACTTCTTGTCCATGCTCTTTTATGAGAAGGTCCTTTGTCTACAAATGCTGCTGAAATGATTAAATCATCTTTCTCTGCACCTTTATTATGCACTGCATTAGCTACAGCACTTAAAAGCGTTTTAAGAATTTGTCTACCTGGTTTAGAAGCAGTCTGTTTTAGTTGGAAAATTGCTTCATTTATACTTTTTCCACGAATTAAAGCGATTACTACCCTTGCTTTCTGAGGGCTTAATCTAACATATCTAGTCTTTGCTTGTGCAAGAGTCATATCTCGTTCCTACCTTATTTCTTTGATCCTGGTTTTCTATAAATACGCGTAGGAGAAAATTCACCTAGCTTATGTCCAACCATATTTTCACTAACAAACACAGGGATAAATTTCTTACCATTGTGCACTTCAAAATTTAAGCCAACCATCTCAGGTGTCACCATTGATCTTCTAGACCAAGTTTTAATTGGAGCTTTAGATGCTGTTTCTTTTGCTTTTTTGACTTTGTCTCTCAAGTGATGATCAACAAAAGGTCCTTTTCTTAACGATCTTCCCAATCTATTCTCCTTTACTTCTTCCTACGGTCTTTAACGATTAGCTTCTTACTCTTCTTCTTGGATCTTGTTCTAAATCCTTTTGCAGGAGTACCCCACGGAGATGAAGGATGATAACTATTTTGTCTACCTTCTCCACCACCCATGCAACCATCGACTGGGTTTGTTACTGTACCACGAGATAGAGGTCTTTTACCTTTCCATCTGTTACGTCCAGCCTTACCGATTACTGTAAGGTTATTCTCAGAATTTGACACAACACCTAGGGTTGCTCTACAAGTTTCCTTTACCATTCGAACTTCACCTGATGACATCTTAAGCGTAGCATAACCACCGCTTCTAGCCATAAGCTGTGCTGATCCTCCAGCACTTCTTACCATTTGAGCGCCTTTTCCTGGCAACATTTCAATGTTATGAATTGTCGATCCAATTGGCATACTATCCATTGGCAAACAGTTTCCATCTCTTAATGGAGCATCTGCACCTGATTGAACATATGCACCTTGCTTTAATCCTTTCGGAGCAATGATGTATCTTTTTTCACCGTCTAAATAGTGCAACAAAGCAATATGGGCTGTTCTATTGGGATCATACTCAATTGAAGCAACTTTAGCTTTTATTCCGTCTTTATCTCTTTTAAAATCGACAATACGATAATGTTTTTTGTGTCCGCCACCTCGACCTCTTGATGTCAAGTGACCGTGATTGTTTTTTCCACCTGATCTAGTCTTCTTTGCCAACAAAGACTTCAATGGTTTAGTCTTCTTTGTGAGCTCATCAATACTAGGTAATACTAATGTTCTTCTTCCAGGTGTTGTAGGCTTATATTTTCTTACCATTTCAATTCCCTATATTAACTTTCAAAATCTATATTACAATCTTCGTGCAAAGTGACGATAGCTTTCTTTGTCATCTTAGCAGACCCATGTCTGATTCCACGTTTTCTAGATTTTTTCACTTTACCAGGTAGATTTACAATATTGATCTTTTTAACTTTTACGTTTTGATCTTTGTAAACCTCTTCTAATTCTTTTCTAACTTCAATCTTATTTGCCCAGTTAGCAACAATAAAAGTATACTTTGGAGTCTTGCAAGCTTTTAAAGACTTGTTACTTTCCATATCTTTTAAAGAAGAGAGCATACTTGATTTTTCAGTTACGTGTAGCCCCTTAATTACTTCAGATTTTCTTCTATCCATCTTATGCACTCACCCATTCGTTAAGATTTTCTGCCGCTGAATCAACGACCACAATGTTTTGATGAGCAATTACAGCATAACCATTGACATTTTCAATATATTGAAACGTGACTTTTGGTAAATTACTTAAGCTCTTCTTAAAGTTTTCTACTTCCATACCTTCTCTTTGTGTCAGAAGGAAAAGACAACTTTTAGTTAAATCTACATTCTGCATGAACTTGGCCATTGTCTTCGTCTTTGGCTCTTTATATTTTGCTTCGATCTCATCTTTTACAAAAATCACCCTGCCTGCTTCAATCTTTTCAGATAAAAGTGTCGCAATTGCCTTTCTTCTTTCTTTTCTATTAATTCTTACGTGTTGGTCAAATTTTGGCTTTGGCGTATGAACTCGTCCACCACCTTTATATTGAGGAGCTCCTAAAAACCCTTGCCTTGCCTTACCTGTACCTTTCTGCGCATGAGGCTTTGCCCCTGAATGATGAGACTGACTTCTGTCTTTTGTATTAGCAGACCACTGTCTTGCATTCTCTCTCAATGCTCTAATATAATCTTTGGTAGATTGAGGATTTGCTCTGTCATCTTCTGCTAAAAACGAGACTTCAACATCTCCTTGCTCTTTTCCATCCAGATCGTACAACTTAACTTTTTTCTTTGCCATATTCACTATCCTCTAAAATTACTTTTTTCCCTTGATGTTGTTACGAATGTATACTGTACCACCATTTGGACCAGGAACTCCGCCTTTGACAACTAAAATTCCATTTTCAAGATCTATCTCTAAAATTTCTAGCCCTTCTGCATAACAAAGCGCATTACCCATTTGACCTGAATCTTTCTTTCCTTTATGAACACGTCCATGTGAAGTCATGAATCCAGATGAACCGATATGTCTAACAACAGGTCCTGCGCCGTGAGATGAAACAATTCTTGCTACACCATGACGCTTAATAACACCTTGATAACCTTTACCTTTAGATGTTCCACGAACATCTACATAACCACCAACTGTGAAATAACTCAAATCAACAAGATCACCAGGCTCTTGCTCAAATGATCCGCGTGACTCAATCAATGTCTTCATTGGAGTCAAGCCATCTTTGAATTGCCCAAGATCTGGCTTTTTAGCTCTTTTCTTTTGAACTTCTGATAATGTAAATGCTGATAGTTTAACCGCTTCGTATCCATCTGACTCTACAGATTTTGACTGAACAACCTGATTAGGCTGAACTTCTAGAACGGTACATGGAAGGTTCTTTCCAGATTTTTTGCAGAATACGCGTGTCATGCCGCGCTTCTTACCAATTAGAGTTAGAGACATACTATTTCCTTTATAGCAGTTTCCCTTCTCACTAAAGAAGGCCGAATTTGTTTGTTCGTTTTTTCCAAAGCTGGAATTTACGATAAGTTATGCGAAGATGATATCAAATCAACCGATTTTTCTACAATGGTTTTTTTATATTTTTTTTACTTTACTTATCATCCACCGCAAAAAACTCATAATTTATTCTTTTAATCACTAATGTCTTGATGTGAGAAATCAAAAATGAACTTAAAATTATCATTGTAATAATAGCAAAAATCGCCCACTCACTCGCCTGAAGCCTGCCCTTCTGTCTTAACTTCAACCTCATCAGGACCCTCATTACTTATATGAATATTTTTAATTGGAATATCTTCGCTAAAATAATCTCTTTCTATTTCATCAGTTTTAAAAGCATGCTTCATTATAATAGCCGCCATCAAAACTATAAAACTAATAGCTATCATGCTTATTAAGACAACTGGATTTAAAGAAATACCGCCGATAACTACAACAATTGAGACTACAGCAGAAGCCATAGTAAAAAAATTACTAACTATTTCAACACCAGTAGCAATTTTATACTTTAAAATTTTACTTTCTTTTACTAAATTATGAGTACGCTTTGCATGGTCAAGCTCAAAATTAATCTTTTCTTTGAAATTTTCTAACTTAGTTATTAACCTGAAAGATTCAATTGCTGACCCTATAAGACTTAAAAAACCACCAAATACAGATAAAAATTGTAAATGAATAACGGCTGCGATTTTTTGCATAGATGTCAAAACCCAAGCTACACCAGTCTTAACTGCAAAAACAACTGCTGCAGATATATTTAAGACTCCTGCAATTATTCTCTGAAGGATACGTTGATTAACGCTTGAAAAATGCCCATAAGTGCCGCGTGGCACAAATTCTCTTTGATTTCTGCCAATTTCGACACTGACAACACCCGCCTTAACCACATGCTCACCTAGATGAAATGTACTTAAAACATTTGGGGTTAAAAAAGTAGTAATAGCTTCCAAAATCAACCAGGTTTTTAATTTTTCGAAAGTATAGCTTTAAACAAAAATACACGCAAGTCATTACTTACGTGTATTCTATATTTAATTAGTTATATAAAATAATTACACAATTTAAGTTCCTAATTCCACTGCCTCTGAAACTGCTGCTGCACCTGGAGCTGGAGCTGTAGTTTCTACTGCTGCTGCACCTGGAGCTGGAGCTGTAGTTTCTACTGCTGCTGCACCTACATTTAGAGCTGGAGCTGGAGCTGCATCTGGAGCTGCTGCTGCACCTACACCTGCATCTTGAGTTTCTACCTCTGCACCTGCGTCTAACTCTAGCGCGTCATCAGCACCACCGCCATAGTAAACACGGTATTCTTCTTCAGAACCCTGCCACTGCGGTTGTTGTTGAGGCTCTGCTCTTAATTGCTGAACTTCAGCATTTAGAGCACTTGCTGCGGCAATGGCATTATCTTTCTCTTGCTCAAGCTCTTGATTTTGTTGCTCAAGGCGCAATCGTTGACTTTGCATTACTTTTTGTGCCCCTTGCCGCACACTCGCTAACTGAACTTCGTGTTGCTGCTGAGCTTCTTCTCTTAGTCGCTGCTGCTCAGCAAGTTGCGCTTGCAGTTCTTGAAGTGTTTTTTCTGTAGCTTCTCTTGCTTCATTAGCCACTCGCGCCTCTTCTACTAGATCAGTACGAGATTTAGACCCTTCTACTTCCTCGATATCACCATCATCATCACTTTCATCATCTGAACCGTTAACTTCGCCTGCATTATCAACATCATTATTATGAAGCGCGGTAACCGCCAAACCAGATTTTAATCTATCCACATGAGCTTTATAGATACCAGTAACCAGAAGACCTATTCCAAACAGACCACCGAGAACAGCACCTGCTATCACACCAGCCATTCCGAAACTGAAGATAGTAGCAACCACCATAAATGCGAAGAAAGCAATAGAAACGATTGCCTGAACGACTTTCATGATTGCAGCTGTTTTTTCTTGAGGAATTGCAAATCTATCTTTTGCAAGAGACTTTGCAGCTCCAAATATGTTAAACGCTTCAGCTATAATCTTCAATCCATAACTCACCCAACCAAGGATTTTTGCAACAGTCTTAGATACACTCCCGAATTCGGTACCAATAATTTTTGCAGCTTTTACTGAAGTAGCACCTACTTTTAATACTGAAGCTGCAGCATCACAACCTCTTTCCACCTTGTCTTCTTTAGACGCTTCGATAAAAGCTTTAATGTCCATACCTGCCATTATCGCTTTAACTGGAAGCCCAAAAAATGAAGTGTATCTGTCAACATTTTCACAAACTTCTGCAAATTCACCTACTTTACCGGCCGCGTCTTTTAAATCTGACCCTGTTGTTGCTAAGCCTCCAAGTACTTCACCTGTAGTTTTAAATATTGCACGAAGAGATGGCGCTAAAAATAACCCATAAACAGCAGCTTCATAAGCTTTTGTTCCTGTTTGACCATAATCACCTCTATTAGTAAATACGCCTTCTTCTTCCCCTTCTAGCCTTATTAATTGTGGTTCACCATCAACCATTCTAAAACCAACACTTACCTTTGCTTTAGTAGTAACTGGCCCTAAATCCTGTATATCATTTTTGCCATTTACTTGTTCATCCGGTGAAGATGAAGTGTCTGTCTCAGCTGTAATAGTAGCTGTCGCACCAATTGCCATAAAATTCTCCTTTTTATAGTTTCCCTTAAATTAGTTTTAATCATTCTCTTGTTACAAAACTTTAAAAAAAACTCACACAAACAAAAAATCATTCAAGCTGGTGTAAAATTTCTAAAAAGCTCCTAACTTACCAAAAATAAACAGAATACAGACTATCTTTATTTAAAGTAAACAAATGAATTATAAAGATAAAGATTATTTTTTCTTAAGAGATAGAAAGAAGCTGTGGTGGCACTCCACGAAGGCCATTAATGAAATCAAAAACACTCATAATTTTTTTTCCTTGTTTTTGAATTTTTAGAATCTTAATAGTTCCACCGGAAAGAGAAAGCTCCCATCCTTCTGATCTAGAGAAACATTTTGTTGCAGGAATTTGCCCTTCGTTATCATCTATTCTTTTTGCCTGAATAATTTTTAAGACAACATCTTCACCTGCTATTTTTACACGGCAAAAAGCCCCAGGCTCATCACCAAAAGCCTTAATTTTATTTAAAACAGCTTCGCAACCATCACCAAAATCAATTAATTGATCAGATTTTGAGAATTTTTTTGTGAATGTCACATCTCCTACTTGAGGAGTTTTTTTAACATCGCCCTTTTCAAACTCTTTTAAAAGATTAAGTAAAATCTCTCCTGATTTTTCAAACACTTTCTTTTGAAGACTCGAATGATTATCATCTTTTTCAATTTTTATTTTTTCAAGAGCTAATATATCTCCTGCGTCCATTGCCTTTACCATTTCAATAATAGCTATTCCAGTTTCTTTATCGCCATTCAATATAGCACTTCTTAATGGGGATGCTCCTCTATATTTAGGAAGTAGAGATGGATGAATATTAATAGGAAGCAATCTAGGGATATCTAGTAACTCTTGGCTGATTATCTCACCATAGGAAACAACAACAAATAAATCAGGAGAAAAGTCTCTTAATGTTTGCGCAAATTCTTTAGTAGAAGCTTTTATTGGCTGATAAAGAGGGATATGAACACCTTCATTCTGAATAAACTGTTTTACAGGAGGGGGTAATAGCTTTTGCTTTCGCTTTTGCGGACGATCAGGTTTAGTCACTATCGCTTTTACATCCACACCTGCTTTAACCATAACACTCAATATATGGGTAGCAAAATCATCTGTACCAAAAAATATTACAGAGTTCATTTTTTATCCTAATAAAGACTTTTCAGTCCCTTGCCCTTGAGATTTTTTTCTATATTTTGCAATACCTTTTTTAGCCGTTGAACAAAACTCTATCCAGTTATCAATTTGATCGCTTTGGGGAATCGTCTCTAAAATCTGTTCTTTTGCTTCCGCCCATCGAAGGCCTGATTTATACGTTAAACGAAAAGCTTTTGCTAAATTTCTTTGAAGTTGAGGTGTAAATCCTCGTCGCTTTAATCCAACTATATTTAAGCTACTTACCTCTGCTCTGTCACCAGAACACAGTGTATAAGGAGGAATATCTTGAGCAACCATAGCACCGCCCCCTACCATGACATGATCTCCTATTCTTAGCCATTGTGCAATCGCACAAAGACCACCTAATATCACATAATTACCCACTTTTACACGCCCTGCAAGGGTTGCGCCATTTGTCATTATCACATAATCTCCCACCGTGCAGTTATGAGCTACAAATGAATAAGGCATCAATAAACAATTATTACCAATGCTTACAGTGGTTCCTTCCCCACAAGAAGAGTTTATTGAAACGTACTCACGGATATCACAATTCTCACCAATTACAACAAACGTTACTTCGCCCTTAAAGGAAAGATTAGTGGTTGCTACACCAATTGAGGCATAAGAAGCAATTTTTGTCCCTTTCTTGATATGGACATGACCTTCAATTACCACATGAGATTTTATTTCAACCCCATCTTCCAATATTATGTCAGGTGAATCTAAAACACAATAAGGTCCTATGATTACATCTTTTCCAATCGTTACTTTTTTATGCACTATCGCTGTCTTATGAATTCTAGACATTATTACTTAATCCTTTTTTCATTTAAAATTGAAAAGATCATTTCACCTTCTGCACAGAGCTTATCACCCACAAGAGCCCTTCCCTTGCACTTTCCTCCAAAAGAAGAATAATGCGTGATTTCTATAGACAATATCAACGTATCACCTGGATAGACAGGATGTCTAAACTTGAAGTTATTCACACCTAACAATACAGCTAAACCTTCAACTTTTGCCTGTGAAACACATATAGAGCCAACTTGTGCAAGCGCTTCTATTATCAATACCCCAGGCATAATCGGCTGACCTGGAAAGTGGCCCTGAAAAAAGGGCTCGTTAATCGTCACATTTTTTATGGCAACCATTGTACCTTTTTTAAGGTCCATCGAAATGACTTTATCAACAAATAAGAATGGATAAGCATGAGGAAGAGAGTCCATCACTTCCTTTATAGATAATACTTCTTTTTTTTCTTTTACAAGACTCATCTTAAATTCTCCATTCCCTCGTATAATTGTTTTGCCATCAATGTATTCAGACCATGACCACTTAACACACCTACAAAATGAGCAATCACCCTTTTTTTAGCCAAAAACAAGTCTCCCATCATATCTAATACTTTATGCCTTGCCATCTCATTTGAAAATCTAAGACCTTCTTTATTTAAAACTTTATCACCATCTATAACAACTCCATGACTTAAGCTATCACTTTTGATCAATCCTTGATCAATTAACGATTTTACCACATCATAAAGAATAAAAGTCCTGCAAGGTGCAACTTGAGATATATAATGGTTTACTGAAAATTCACATGAATAAAACTGCGCTGAAAGAAGAGGGTGATTAGGATATGATAATGTATAACTAAACCTTAAATCCTGAGAAGGAAGAGCAATTAACTGTGCACGTCCATCATCTATATAACAAGGCTCTTGTAAATAAAAATCTTCAACCTGAGCGTCTTGGACACTAATTTTTGCCTTTTCAATCCCCATAGAATAATCAAGAGAACTTCCATCCAACATCGGAGGTTCCATGCCATCTATTTCAATCAAGAGATTATCAATATTAAAAGCGTATAGAGCAGATAAAACGTGCTCAACACACAATATCTGCATGTTGTTATTTTCTAAGATTGTACAGCGACTAGTCCCTTTTAAATTAGAAGCGTCTGCAGATATAAGAGGTTTATTAGGTAAATCAAGTCGTTTAAATTGGACACCAAAACCCGGCTTTGCAGGATAAAAAGTCATTGTTACATGTTTTCCTGTAAATACTCCAACGCCCTCAAAAGAAATATTTTTACCTATTGTGAATTGGTTTCGTGTTTTTGTCGTAAAATTTAAGCACTTTAAGTGATCTTCACCAATTTCGAGCAAGAAAATCTCCTTTTGAATCGTTGTATCGTCAAAATATTAATAAGAAAATAGTCGAAAAGTATTTTTTCTTCAAGTTTTTAAGACCTCTGTTCTTCTAGCAAGATAAAATAAAACCAACACCAAAACACTGCAAATCAAGAGTAGTCCCGGATTTCCCAGATAACTAAACAAAGGTTTTCTTCTATATAAATCGATTGATCTTTGAATAACTTTTCTATTTATTCGACCAGTTTTGTCTTTTTCTAACGCAGCTTCTAAAATTTCACCTTCTGGAGAAATGATTGCAGAGATTCCTGTATTACAAGCTCTGAGCGCATACATCCCATTTTCAACAGATCTAACTATGCTTTGATTAAGATGATGATCAAGTAGGGATGAACTCAAAAACCAGGCATCATTTGTCAAGTTAACGTGAATCAAAGGATTAAACTTTTGCTTAGAAAGGAAATCTTCAGGAAAACCCTCATCATAACAAATAGAAGTCAAGATATTACATTTTCCTTTGATAATTCCTTTTTTATACCCTGGCACAAAAAAGGATGTCGCCCCATATTTACTTGCAACGTTTCTTAAAAATTCGAATGGAAGATATTCTCCAATCGGCACAAGCCTTTGCTTATCATAACGGCCCACTAACTCCCCTCGAGATAAATAAAAAGCAGAAGTGAAATTAGCCTCAATAAGTCCCACCATGATATCCGCATCTAAATGAATAGATAACATAGCAAATACATCTAAATAACTCATCTTGTTTGTATGAAGTAAAGGATGAAGCTCTTCTTCAAAAAGAGCTTCTAAACTCTTTCTTTCAAACCTTTTTTCAACTGCATCACCAGGTAAAGATGCCTCGGGCAACAAGATAAGATCAGCTGTTTTTAAATCCTTGATCTGATTCCAGATTATTTTTAGCTGATCGATTTCTTCGATATAAGTATTATCAAAACCAGATATATCCCATCTTTCTTCAACCTTTATCCCTGTTTGCACAAGCGCAACATTTAACTTCTGAACCTTTTCAACAGGAAGTTTATTAAAATTTATAAGTAAAAGGCCCACAAGGATTGGAATAAAAGACACACTTAACGCTCTTGTTTTTCCTTGTTGAATGAATCTTACAGCATAAAGCGCCCACATCATAACAATAAATGTTAATCCATATAGACCAATCATAGAAACAAGCTGCAGAGGAACTTTGTGAACTGTTAGAATCATCCCAACAGTATGAAATGGGAAACCGCATAGAATAAAGAGTCTTGAGTATTCAAGAACTGAAAATATTAATGCTAATAAAAAGATTCTTCTAAAGCTTAAATCTTCTTCTTTCTTAGGTAATGAATAGCCCATCACAAAATACGGATAGGAAAAGACTAAAGAGAGCACCACATAAGCAAGAACGATCATATCACCGTGGTATTTAGCCTGGCCCATCCACCACATTTGGATTAAAAAATAGACCAACCCAAAGAAATAAAGAAAAAAACCTCTTTTTTTACGACCCTCAAACTTAAAAAGGAGTAAAAACAAAGCGGGGTATGATATGAAGTAAGCAACAACACAGCCCACAATTGAAAATGGGTGCACTATTAAAATAGGCAAGCTTAAAAACAACAAATAAAAACTAAATCTATCTTTCTTCATTCCTCATCCATCATATCATAACCTCTATATGATGAGCGTCTCGATGAAAACAAAAGAAACACTCCTCCTAATATAGAAAGATTTTTCATAAATAAAACAAAATTTAGGGATAACTGCGCCCCTTCATAAAACCAAAAAGGAAAATAGATAAGTGTCGATCCAATTATATAAAGACTTAAAAAAATTGCTCCTAGTTTTGGTTTGATCCCAAAAAATATTAAAAGGCCTCCCACAATTTCAAGCCCCACACCTACACAAAGAAGTAGAGTCACATAACTTATAAGAACATCTAATAATCCTGCTATTATTTCAATACTATTGCCATACATTTGCCAGTTAACTAACGCGGCATCTAAATCTGTATAGGAAATATCCCAATTAATAATAGAAAATATTCCAAAGACTATAAAAATAAGTGAAAGAAAAATTCTACCTAGTACCTTGATATCGATCCCCTCTTTTATGAATCTTTTTACTTTTGAAAGTACCCTAAAATCTTTTAAAATGGTATTATTTTTCTCATGTGGTCACCCTATCGTAAAAAACATTTAAAAATACTTCTTGAAATTTCTTTAAAGAAAAGGAATTCCTTAGATACTATAGCTCATAAATACTTTAGAGATAACCGCTCACTCGGGTCTAAAGACCGCCTTTGGTTAAAAAAAGGATTATATGACATTATTAAATGGAAAGAAGTCTTTATAGCTCATAAAGCAACGTCTGCAGATGAGATTGTGGATCTTTATACAAGCCCTGACAATCCCATGGAAAAGGATTTAAGTCATTTGCCTTCGCATGTACAGGTGAGTTTTCCTAAATGGTTATTTAAAAAAATAGACTCCTACCTTGGATATGAAAAAGCTCTTGCATATTGTAAACTAAGTAATGAACAAGCTCCTATTACTATTCGCGTTAACACAAATAAAACAGATGTAAATACTTTTTTTGACAAGCACGAAGAGACCCTTGGCCTGACAAAATGCAAAAAAGCAAAAGCAGGATTCCATTTAAAAAAGAATTTCAAATTCGACACAATTGCTGATTTCAAAGAAGGACATTTTGAACCTCAAGATGAAGCTTCACAATTAATTGCAGAGTTTGTCAATGCAAAACCAGGTGAACATATACTTGATTTTTGTGCGGCAAGTGGAGGTAAAACCCTTGCGTTTGCTCCTGATATGAAAAATAAAGGACAAATTCACCTTCATGACATCAGAGAAAAACCTCTCTTTGATGCAAAAAAAAGACTCAAAAAAGCCGGCATTGAAAATTTTCAGATTTATCACGACAACGAAAAACGATTAAGTCGCCTCTTAAATGCTATGAATGTCGTTTTAGTCGATGCACCATGCTCTTGTAGCGGTACATTTAGAAGGCGCCCAGACCATAAATGGATGCTTACTGAAGAATCGTTACAATCTGTGATCGACACGCAAAGAGACATTTTAAAACAAGCCGAAAAATTTGTTAAACCATCAGGTCTTTTAATTTATGCAACATGCAGCATCTTAAAAGAAGAAAATCAAGACCAAACAGCTTTCTTCAAAGAAACGTCCAATCTAAACTTTGTTTCAGAACATTTTATTCCTTTAACAAGAGGAGGAAGCGACGCCATGTACATCTCAATTTTCAAAAAAAATTCTCTTGTGTAGAATAGATTGATTCATTATGATCAGAGCCATGAAAAGCTTTACGACTAAAATTATTTTTATTTTATTTTTTACAACTCTCTCATCTTTAGGTGCAGTCTCAATCGAGACAACAAATCGTATCTTATCTAGCGTAGGAGAAAAATCGATCACTGTTTTAGATGTTAAAAGAGAAATGGATAGACAACTTTATCGCCAAGATAAAAAGATCTTTTCAAATCCAGAGGCCGTTTACAGTTACTATGCTCAAAACTGGAAGCACATATTACAGAAAATGGTTAATGATGAAATTCTACTTCTTGAAGCAGAAAAATCAAAATATGAAGTAAAGTCTCACGATGTGAATCAAAAAATGAAAGAGCTTTACGGCGATGATCAAGTTGATGCTTTTAGATTTCTCTCAATTACTCCTGAACAAGCACTACAAAACAGTAAAAAAGAACTAATCTCAGCACATCTTTCTTGGTATAAGATATGGAGCAAGGCTTTTTTAGAGACAACTCCTGGTATCATTCGTAAAGCATACGAAACTCACATTGCAGAACTTCCTAAAAAAGACGAATGGACTTATCAAGCTCTATATATCAAGGGAAAAGATCAAGAGGTTGTAGATCAAACAGCTTCAAACATAGCAAGTCTCTTAAAAGACGGCGGCTGCACTAACTTAAGCGCTATTTTAGAAAATATAAATACTCCTGAGGATTTAAAAGTTGGCTTATCAAAGGATATCACACTCTCTTCTGCTCAGCTCTCCCCTAACTTGTTAAGTGTTTTAGAAAATCTCGAAGCAGGAAAGATGTCAGAAGTTATTTCTGGAAAGACGCAAAATGCTTATTCCGGAAAAGTACTACATCTTAAAGGATTTAAAAAAGAACCGATTCCTAGTTATAGAGAGATGAATGCTCAGATCAAGGATAAGATGCTGAACATCAAAGGCGGAAAAATTGCTCATGGTTATTTTGAGAAGCTGTATAAATCATATGACATCGCAGGGCTATATGGAATGAAGCTGCAGAGCAGTAACCTAACTCCTTTTACCCTTCAAGATGACTAAATTCGAACCCACTAAGATCTCCTCTATAAAACAGGTTTGGGAAGAAGAAGGCTTCTCTTTTAGAAAATCTCTATCTCAAAACTTCTTAATTGATCAAAATATTGTCGATAAAATCCTAAATGCAGCTAATGTGAAAAATGGGGATGTCATTTTAGAAATAGGCCCAGGGTCTGGAGCTTTAACGCTCTCCATGCTTAAAAGGGGCGCAACAGTCTATGCAGTAGAGATAGATCCTATTTCAACTAGGATTTTAACTAAGCACTTAAGTGTTTATGAAAATTTTCATCTAATCAATCAAGATATATTAACCACGGATCTCTCATTTCTTACTGAAGGAACAAAGATCATCTCAAACCTTCCATATCACATAACATCACCCATCATAGCAAAGATTTCTGCAATGCATGGTATATTTAATGATATAGTTTTAATGGTGCAAAAAGAAATGGCAGATCGCATGTTAGCTGTTGCCCCATCAAAAAATAGAAGTTCTTTTTCTATTTTCTCAGAGTACTATTTTGATATAAAGTCTCTTTTTATCGTAAAGCCAGGTTGTTTTATGCCTAAACCGAAGGTTGATTCGGTCATTATATCGCTAAAATCTAAAGAAAATCTTCCTTATAATGATCCTTCAGATTTTTTTAAGATGGTCAGAAAGGCATTTTCTCAAAAACGAAAGATGATCTCATCAACATTAAAGGAACAGGACATAAAAAAGGCTTTAGCAAGTTTAGGGCTAGATCCGAATTCCCGACCTGAGCAATTGTCGCTTAAAAGTTTTATCGATTTATACGATCTTCTTGCGTCTTCTTGATCTAATAAAAAGACCAATCAATAGAATAAACGCAATAGATGAAAGAGGATAAGACGCTGTAAATCTAATGATAGTATTTACAACAAATGCTACTTTCTTTCCAAATCTAACCCCTACTGAGTTTTCTGCATAAACAGCCTGTTGCATCAAAGGTGCGCCAGCTTGATTATAAATATCTATGGTAGCCACCACATCACCTGCTTTGATAGGTGAGTCTTTCTCTATCCAATGAAGTTTTACATCTACAGGCTCTTCTTCAGATGGGTAGTATGAAAGTAAGCAATTTTCTTTTAAACTAGCAGTAAGCTTTTGATTGCCCCATTCATACTCATGATGAAACTTGGATTCCTTGGCATTAAATAACAGCCTTTCTTTAGGCTTCTCATCAAAAACAGCATCAAGAAGTTTTCTACAGTCATCATAAAGTGTTTTAGAACTCTGTGATTTATTGATTGCTACAATTATTGCTCTACCGTCTTTTTCAGCAGCCAAAGCTATATTATACCTTGCTCTATGATGATATCCTGTCTTTACTCCAGTTACAGAAGGAGTATAATACCTACTTTCTTTACGCATTAGTTTATTAAAGGTCTTAATTTCCCGTGCAGATGATAAGTTTGTTTTTGGAATCAGATAGTCCGTAGTGGACATAAGTTTTTTAAGGTATGGGTGAGAAGATGCTTTCTTCATAATAATAGCCAGATCATAAGGTGTGGTGACATGATCAGGATGATGCAATCCATGAGGATTAACAAAGTGAGTGTCTCTACAGCCAAGCTGCCGCAAGAACTTATTTACCTTAAACATAAAGTCTGGAATGGTTTTATCATAGACAGAAGCAATGACATTTGAAGCGTCATTAGCGGATTTTATCATCATAGCATAAAATAGATCCTTTAACTTTAACCTCTCTTGATTCTTTAAGTAAATAGTTACACCATCATTTTCTAAAATATGGCCGGGTAAAGTAAAATTACTCTCCACCTTCTTTTGTTCAGTTGTGACAACTAATGGTTCCTTCATACAAGTAACCACATACTCTTCATCAATTTCGCACTCTTCAATTAAATAAAGAGCGGTAGCTACCTTTGTAACACTTCCAGGATAAATCTTCTGGTGCATGTTCTTTTGATAAATAACATTGCCAGTTTCGGCATTCATTACACAAAGATTTGTAGAATTTGTGATAACAGAAATATTTCCAAAAAGAAAAAAAGGAAATAGAAAAATAAAATGTTTTAACCTCATATATTTATTCTATACGAGTAAAACCAATAAATACAATGATCGATCAAAAAAAAATGAAAAAATTAAAAAAAAAAAGTATCAATAAAATCCTATGATGACTATTTAGAGATTTAAACCGGGGTTCTGATTTCTATGATTAAACCAGAAAAACTTGAAGAATATTTTCACCAATTTCTTGATGACCCATCATATTGGGTTCATGATGGTGTGATTGATGTTGATCTTGAGATGCTTAAGGATTGGGGTCTTCTCAATCAAACAGAAGATGAAGAGAAACTATTGCAAGATCAATTCCCATTCTATTTCCATGTTTTAGAAAATAACAGCAAAGTAACTCTCTTTAATAATCAATTCATCGTTTGGATTGTTCCAGATGTAATAGATGACATCCCTTCCACAACAGTTATGATTGCTCTCATCAAAGAAGAAGATCTTAAACTTGAGATCGTCTATAAAACAAGCGGTGTTTATAACACACCGAAGTACGTTTTAAAGACTCTTCGCCACTTCCTCACCGAAGTCATCGACACAGAAGAAGAAATCTCCAGCTTCCTCGAAGGCTAACTGTTCATGGGACTCTGTCCCAAACCCTGAGAAGGGTCAAAGACCCTTTCTAAACCCATATATGATTTTTTGCATCGCAAAAAATAAAAAACATCTAGATTTCAGCAAAGGTAACTACTGAAAACATCATAATTAAATTCGATAATTTTAATATTAGAATTATTTACTTTTTATTATTCGTTGCACAGCATCAAAATTTGTCTGTATTTTGGATGAGATTTTACTCAGAGCCTTTTAGGAATTTTTACGATACATTGATTTTTTTGGTAAGATGTAGGACATTTGTACCATCAACAAACTCATAACGAACAGAATCGACCATTTTTTTGATGATATGGATGCCTAATCCCCCAATTTTCTGAGTCTCTAAATCTTTTGGAGGAACATTAGGACACTCATGAAGTAGAGGGTTAAAAGGCTTGCCTTTATCACGAATGATTACTTCCATAGAGCCCGAATCAGAATCAAACTTGGTATTTAACTTTATTATACCTGATGGTTTTGCATAAGCATAATTTATGATATTAACCACAGCTTCTTCTAAAGCAACCTCAAATTGCTTAGCAAATTTTTCAACAAGACCACTTTTTGTCATTTCTGATCTTAAATAGCTCATGATATGGTCAAGTTCTGATAATGTAGCTGAAAAATCTCTGGATTCCATAACTATTTCACTTTTTTAAGTTTGCTTATTAAATCTTGTTCTTGCAAGACGAGTCACTATCTTTTTCGCAAGCTTTTCATACACAGGGTTATATGACGCGTCCTGAGCACCTTCCTCTGAATCTAGCTGCCCTAATGAAAATTGCAAAACACTTTGCGTCCCTGTTGTCGAAGGAAATTCAACAGCAGATCTAACAGTTGGGTTAACAAAATCATAATCGACAGATTCATTTAAGAAAAAAGGCTCAATAACCTTTTCGCCGGTGGCTGCATCAACCAATTCAACCTTTGCAACAACCTCTCGCATTCCTTCAGAAGGATAAAAGACTTTTAAGTCTCTACCAGTGACAGGATCTCTATCCCACATGAAAGTAATCTTTGAATTTCTATCTTCTGTAATAGAAACTAATAAATTATATTTTGCTCTTCGATCCTTGTAATATAACGAATTAGAATATGACATCTCTCTTGCAAGATAATTTCTTAAATAGCCATTAGGATCTTTCTTGATAACAGGAATACTAGTCTCAATAACATCCTGCCCATTTAGACATAAAGATGAAGACTTATAATTACAAGAAACCATCAAAAGAGACATAGCTATAAAAGTCAAATACCGTTTCATATAAATCCTAATTCACAATATCAGCTATTTCATTCACTTTTTTTTTATCCAAGCTCAACTCATAAGCCGCAATTTTTTGTGTTGCATATATAGCATACTTAGACGTTGGATATTTTTGTACTAATGATCTTAAATACATAATGGAAGACTCTGAATTATTTCTCTTATCAAAATAAATAGCACTTTTATATATATCTTCAGCAAAATAATCAACGATATCCGCTACAACTTCTTCCATCTCAATCTTTAAAGGAGAAGATGGATACTCCATATCAAAACGCTTCTTATTCAATAAAGCAAGCTCATAACATCTCGGATCTAAATAAAGAACCTTAATTTGCTTTCTATAAACTTTTGCAATGTTAACATAAGCCTCTTGAGCAAGAGGATTTCTTGGAAAACGTCTAATTAGATTATTCAATGATTCAATACTTTCTTCAAATTGCTCATCTAATAAATACATAGCAGATTTTCTAAACAAAGCTTTTGCAGCCAAATCACTTCTTGGAATTGAAACAATAACTTCATCATACAATTGATAAGCAGACTCCCACATAGACTCAAATCTAGGGAGCGCAGACACTCCAAATAAATGACCGTAATAACCATTTTCAAACTTTTCAGCGATAAAGTACTTATACTTTAAAGCATCTTCAAAATAACGTGTACTGCCACCCATCTCTAAGAAAGCTGTCAAATATTGATTTGCCAAATCTGGATCATCAATATGATAATATGCAACAGCTCTAAAGAAGTTTATCTCTTTAGAAAAAACTGACTCTGGGTATTTTTTAATCATCTCTTGAGAGTGAGAAACTACTTTACTCCACTCTTTATTGTGAAATTCAGTTTTCAGATCTGAAAATTGCTCTTCTTCTGAACCAAAGATCAGAGATGAGACAATTATAAATGGTAATAAATATTTTTTCATAAGCTTAAGATGATACCTCCTGTTCTTCTATAATGTCAAGTACTGCCTGTAATTGTTTTAATTTTTTCTTCATCTCTTCTGAGGGATCAATTCCTTTAGTCTCTTCAATATAGATCTTTGCCTTTTTAACTTCTTTTGAGATAAATATAATCTCCACAGGTCGATTACCTGGGGATTGTTTAATGCCATCACGTAAAGATGTGACGCCTTTCATCGTAATCTTATCTAAATCAACATGGATCTTGATAGGAATCATTTGTTTTTGCTCTTTTACTTCTAAATCTGCTTTCTTTTTACTCATTCTTGACGCTTTTTTGTATGCTGTTTCGATCTCTTTTGTTTTTTCTTCAATGTCTTCTAGCTTAAATAGATCTTTACACGAAAGCCTTACATTCCCATCACGCTTATCCACTGCTACTATACCAATATATAACGCATTTTCTTCTAAATCAGAAGCTATCCTCTCATATAAATCAGGCCAAACAGGTAAATCCATGCGATGATCATCATCACTGGCAATACAAATGGCAAACTTCTTCTTTGTTCTTTGAGACACTCGAACACTCACAGAATCCATCACAAAAGGAATCTTAAATACCTCAGCATTTTCTCCTTCCATTGCCGCTTCAAAATTCTTACATTTTAATTTATCAACTGCCTCTTTATAACTTCCCAAAGGATGCCCTGTGACATAAAACCCTAAAAGTTCTTTTTCATATTTAAGTTTTTCTAAGTCTTCAAACTCTTCATCACTATTGAAATTTTTGTTTTCTGTTTCAGAGCTATCATCTGCAAAAAAGTCCATAATACCTTTCTGCTTTTCTTTTTTTGACTTTGCTATACGATCAAAATTTTCTTGTAAGTAAGTAAAGAGCGACTTACGCTTCCATCCTGTAAAATCAAAACAACCAGATAGTATCAAGTTTTCTACCATCTTTTTTCCTACAGAAGAAAAATCAACACGAGTTAAAAAATCTTCTAACGAAGCAAAGCTTTTATTCTTGCGCCTTTCTTCAGAAATTTCTAAAACAACACCTTCGCCTACACCTTTAATTGCAGAAAGAGCAAATCTTACACCTTGATCAGTTGCTACAAAATAAGGATAAGACTCATTGATATCTGGAGGTAATATATCAATCCCTAAATTTGTTGCTTCTGCAATATGCTTTGATACTTTTGATATATCCTGCATATCAGAAGTCATTAGCCCAGCCATCCATTCATAAGGATAATTAGCCTTCAAATAAGCAGTTACATAACTTATATACCCATAGGCTGTTGCATGAGATTTGTTAAAGCCATAAGACGCAAATTTTTCAACTTTTTCAAATATCGCAATAGCTTGAGCTTCATCTACACCTTTTTCTTTAGCACCTAAACGAAATTTCTCTTTTTGCTTCTGCATCTCGTCATGGTCTTTCTTACCCATCGCCTTTCTAAGCACATCACCTTCTGCCAGCGTGTATCCAGCAAGCAATGACGCAATCTGCATCACCTGCTCTTGGTAAATCATAATCCCATTAGTTTCTTTCAAGATATCTACAAGACCTTCATGATCATACTCAATCTTTTCCTTACCATGCTTTCTGCTAATAAATGATGGAATCATCTCCATTGGGCCAGGACGATATAAAGCGCCTACCGCTATGATCTCTTCAAAATGATCAACATGTAACTGCCTTACCAAGTCCTGCATCCCACCTGACTCTAGCTGAAAAATACCTGCTGTCTTTCCTTGATTCAATAATTCAAAAGTCTTTGTATCATTTAAAGAAAGATTCACCCAATCAATTTCTATTCCTTTGTGAAGCGCAATTGCATCAACAGTCTTTTGAATTGAGGTCAGAGTCTTAAGGCCTAAAAAGTCAATCTTCAACATCCCGACTTTTTCTACTGGTTTCATTGAAAATTGCGTCACTAATAAATCTGTATCTTTTGCATTACAAACAGGAATTAAATCCGTTAATGGCTGCTCAGCAATAATCACACCTGCTGCATGAACACCTGTATTTCTAACACTTCCCTCTAACTTTCTTGCTAGATCTATTAACGTCTTTACTTCTTTTTCTTCAGAGTATATCCGCTTAAGCTCAGGATCAATCTGCAGTGCTCCATCAATAGTTGAACCAATCTCTTCAGGAATTAATTTTGCAAGCATATTGACTTTTGAAAGAGGTACATTTAAAACACGGCCTACATCCTTAATCGCCATCTTAGCTTTCATCGTGCCAAACGTTATAATTTGAGCAACCTTATCAGTGCCATATTTTTCAATTGTATAGCGAATCACTTCAGATCTTCGCTCCATACAGATGTCAACGTCAATATCAGGATAAGAAATACGCTCTGGATTAATAAATCTTTCAAAGAACAAACTAAATCCTAACGGCTCAATATCAGTAATTCCTATCAAATACAAAATGATAGAACCCGCTCCTGATCCCCTTCCTGGACCTACTGGTATCTTATTTTGCTTTGCCCAGTGAATAAAGTCATAGACGATTAAAAGATAATCACCCATACCTTTTGATATAATAATCTCAAGCTCATAAGCAAGGCGGTCCTTGATAACTTTTGTTATATCTTCACCTGGATGCTTAGAACGCACTCTTGCAAGCTCTTCTTCTCCATAACGTTTTTCAATTCCATCTTCACAAAGCTTCTTTAAAAAAGCATTTGCTTCTTCCAATCGCTTCTTTGCAGAAACTTTTTTCCCTTCTAAATGCTTCGGTGTATAAACAGGATAATGCTTTGTATCAAAATCAATAGTCACATCGCACATCTTAGCGATTTTATTTGTATTCTCAATTGCCTCAGGAAAATCCTTATAACGCTCAGCAATCTCCTCTTTTGAAGGAAAATGTAAATTATAACTACTTGCAATCTTTCGCTTTGGATTCTTAAATATATTAGGCGCTTGACCATAACCTGCTTGTTCAATTATCTGAATTGTCTCACCAGAAGCAATATTCATTTGCGCCTCGTGCGCTAAATAATCATCTTTTGAAGCATAACGAATATCTGTAGCAACAACCAATTCAATTCCATGCTCCTTAGAAATCTTTTTATAACTTTCTACCAATTCTTCTTGCGCTTTAAAGCCACTTTCCATTTTTTGTAGAACCCAAGACTCATCAATCACCCCGCATTTTTGAAGTCTTTCATGCGTCATCCGATTTAACGAAACTTGTAAATAAAAATCATTTTTAAATAAAGTCTTATAAAAAGAAATCTCTTCATCAATTTCTTTTTGATCACCCTTTTGAATTATAGTTGCCAGTGGGCCATAAAAAGGTCCTGACAAACATATTAATCCTTCACTATACTCCATTAATAACTGCTTATCAATCCTTGGCGTATAATAAAATCCTTCAACATGCGCAATCGATGAGAGCTTACATAAATTTTTATACCCATCCTGATTTTTAGCAAGTAACACAATCGGATTCCCTGCAGACCTTCCTGGTACACGCTTTTTATCTAAACGTGAATAAGGAGCAACCATAACCTCTAAACCAATGATTGGCTTAATACCTACCTTCAGACACTCAGTATAAAACTCAACACAACCATAAAGATTGCAAAAGTCTGTTAAAGCTATTGATTCAAGCTCTAACTCTTTTGCCTTTGCTACTAAATTCTTAATTGATAACGTTGAATCAAGAATGGAATACTGAGAGTGTAAATAAAGAGGCGTATACTGCATCCATTTTCCTTATTTTGCGGGAAGCGATGTTTCTTTTTGAGGAGCCCAAACTAAAGAAAGTAATAAAAAAGCAACCATAGCACAAGCAAGCAATGAAATAAAGAACGTATTCCAACCATAATCCTCAGCAAGCTTCCCAAAAGGATATCCAGCCGCTGCTGCTCCTGCATAAGCAAACCACCCCACAAATCCTGTTGCAGCACCTGCTGCTTTTTTATGCGAAAGCTCTGCAGCTACCATGCCAATCAACATCTGTGGCCCAAAAATTAATAAACCAATAAAAAACATCATTGAATGAGCGTAATAAACCCCTCCTAATGGAGTGTACCACAACATCGCTGTAACCAAAATAACACCTAAAGCAAACAAAGCATTTACAGGACCTCGTTTCCCACCAAAAACAGTATCTGATAACCAACCTGAAAGAAGACACCCTAAAAATCCACCCACTTCAAAAGTGAAAATACAAACACCTGCACTTAAATACGAAAGTCCCTTCTCTTGATAAAGATAGAGCTGCCCCCAATCATTAACAGCCGTTCTGATAATATAAACAAAGAAATAGGCACATCCTAAAATCCAAATATACTTATTTCTTAAGACAACATCTAATAAAAGCTGCCTTTTTGATAGCTTTTCTGTGATCTTATCTTGTTCGGTAAGACCATCACCTTTATATTCTTCAATAGGTGGAAGACCCAACGATGACGGGGTATCTCTGAGACGATTCATTAACCAAAAGCCCATCAAAATACAAATAGCACCAGGAACATACATAGCCATACGCCATCCAAAACTTGCCGCAATCAATCCAACAACTACAGGAATAACTGCACCACCTAAATTATGCGATGTACTCCAAATTCCCCACCATCGTCCTCTTTCTTTTTTTGCATACCAATGAGTTAAGAAACGCGCACATGGTGGCCAACCCCAGCCCTGAAACCAACCATTTAGCCCCCAGAATACGGCAAAGAAAAAAAGCGAAGAGGAAAAACCAAAACAGATATTCCAAATTCCTGTAGCTATTAAACCTAAAGCCATGAAATACCGAGGATTTGATCGATCACTAACAATCCCACTAAAAAATTTTGAAATTCCATATGTAAAATATAAAATACTTCCTAAAATACCTAAGTCAGTTTTTGTAAACCCTAACTCATCTATCATCAAAGGCATAGCGAATGTAAAGCTCTTGCGAGTTAAATAAAAAAAAGCATATCCAAAATACATTGAATAGAATGTTCTCATTCTCCAATAAGAGTAGTCCTTATCAATTTTTGCTTTGTCTGTGATCCTCTCAGCTGCAGGAGCATTTTGAAAAACTTTGAATCGACCTAATAATGCCATCACGACCTTTCGAACATAAAATCTGTTAAATTTTATCCTTATTTGAGCAAAATGTCAACTAATTTCCCTAATCAAAATCAAGTAAAAATAATAATAATTTTTTCCATTGACGAGAAGGGTATTTACCTATTTCTTTAAATTATGAGCGATATCTCGAAAAACACCCCTATTCGGAAATTTGATCAAGCAAGCGCTGAAAATCTAAAAACTCACGAAGCCAGAAGAATTCACAAAAATAAAGAAAGATCATCTAAATGGTTAAGTTTTAATGATAAAGATTTTTCATCTGAAAAACTTCTCTATGCTGCTATAATAGGATTTTTGCAAACAAATACCGAAAACCCCGATACGCTCGATTTATCACATCTAAATGCTGGTGAAAAAGAGCTATATGGACTTTTAACATTTCTTAAATCACTACTACTATCCCTATCTTCTATAGATAAATCCAAAGATGCCATATTCTTACAAAAACTCTCAGAAACCTGGAACTTTATACTCCTTGCACATCAAAGACGACAACACCTTAAACCTCCCTGTCAATATATAGACACTCTTGATGAGATGATCTATTCAATCGAATCTTATGGGAGTAAAGATCAAGAAGCGCTTGGCTACTATTTAAAAGCTCACAAAAATCAAGACTGGTTTCCTATCCCCTATCTTAATATGCTCACTTCACTACATGATGACCATAAAATCAATAACTTAGATAGCCTCTTATCAAAATGGCTTCGAATAATTACTATCCTTCAAAATCAAATAGCGAATCCAGAATAATTTTTTCCAAAAGATGTGATTCAACAAAGTCAAGTAAGGCTAAAAACGCTCTTTACACTTTTCATTTTTTAAAATACAATGGATCCTATGTTAAAAAAACGTGTAAAAGGCTGCTACGATCTTTACCCAAGATCAAAAGAGTCCTGGCAAGATCCTCAGATTTGGTCTTATGTCTATGAAACGATTTCTAAAATAACAAAGCTTTATGGCTTTGAAGAACTCTCCACGCCTTCTTTTGAATATACTGAAGTTTTTACTAGATCCTCTGGTGAAGAAAGCGATATTGTCAGCAAAGAGATGTATACTTTTTTAGATAAAAAGGGCCGCTCACTTTCTCTTCGCCCAGAACTCACCGCTCCTGCAATTAGAGCTTATATTGAAAATGGTGGGATGGAAGAAAAGGTCTCGAAACTTTTTTATAAAGGCCCGTGTTACCGTTATGATCGCGCTCAAAAAGGTCGTTATCGTCAATTTAATCAATTCGGCATTGAAGTAATCGGTGTCAAAGATCCTTTAATAGATGTTGAAGTTATCAGTATGCTTATCCATTTCTTTGAAGACCTTGGAATCAAAAAAACAACTCTTCTTATCAACTCAATTGGATCGCCCGAATGCCGCAAAAAATATAGTGAAGAACTCGTATCTTTTCTTTCGAGCAAGAAAGATCAATTATCAGAAGATAGTAAAAGACGATTAGAGACCAATCCTTTAAGAATCCTGGATTCAAAGGATGAAAACGACAAGAAAATTATTGTAACCGCTCCAAATATTTTAGATTTTATCAACGAGGACTCCAAAAATCATTTTGAACAAGTTTTAAAAGGCCTTGATGAGATTGGTGTTTCTTACAAAATTGACCATAAGTTAGTAAGAGGCTTAGATTATTATACTGACACTGTTTTTGAGTTGATCAGAGAAGACGATGCTTCTGCTCAAAACACACTCGGAGGCGGTGGTGTTTATTCAGGACTAGTTAAAGCTTTAGGAGGCAAGGATCTTCCTGGGATTGGGTTTGCTCTAGGTCTTGAAAGAACTATTCAGTATCTACTAGAAGAAAACATTGAAATACCAAAAGCTGCTCCATTAAAATTTTATTTCATTGGTCTTGATGAAGAATGTAGAAATAATTTACTAAAACCTCTTGATTTTGTCCGAAAAAATGATGCATCTGCCCATCTCCATGAAGGCATTTCTATCAAATCAGCTCTAAAGAAAGCTGCCCAAAAAAATGCTCAATATGCTATTATCTTAGGGAAAGACGAACTAACCAAGGGCATTTGTAAAGTAAAGGATTTAACTTTAAGAGAAGAAAAATCAATCCCTTTTAAAGAATTAGAATCTTGGCTTGTCTCTCTGACAGGCTCTACTTTAGCAATGCAAAGCTAAAAGGATAGCTAGATCATTATGTTAAAGACAACTTATCGCACTCATCATTTAAAAGAACTGACTAAAAAAGACGCTGGCAAACAGGTCACTCTCTGTGGATGGGTAAATAGACGCCGTGATCACGGAGGTCTTATTTTCATTGACCTAAGAGATCGTTTTGGAATTACTCAAATTGTTTTTGACCCCACAATTGATCAAAACGCTCACCAAGAAGCAGATCGATTACGAAGTGAATGGGTTATTTCAGTTTCAGGCAAAGTCAGAAACCGCGCAGAAGGAATGACTAATCCAAATCTATTTACAGGTGAAATTGAAGTAGAGATCACATCTTTAACAGTTGAATCAACTTGCCCTACCCCTCCTTTTTCTATTGCTGATGAAAAGATCGATGTACAGGAAGAACTTCGAGGAAAGTATCGCTATCTTGACATAAGAAGAAAGGAAATCAAAGATATCCTTCTTATGCGCTCAAAAGCAACAAATATTATCAGATCTTATTTAACTGACCTTGAGTTTGCAGAAGTTGAAACGCCGATTTTAACAAAATCTACTCCAGAAGGAGCTCGCGATTATGTGGTCCCTTCAAGAGTACACCCTCATCATTTTTATGCACTTCCTCAATCGCCTCAAATATACAAACAACTTTTGATGATTTCAGGAATGGATCGCTATTTTCAAATTGCCAGATGTTTTAGAGACGAAGACTTAAGAGCAGACAGACAGCCTGAATTTACTCAAGTAGACATTGAGATGAGCTTTAACTCTCAAGAAGATATCATCTCGATGACTGAAGGTTTATACAAAAAGCTTTGGAAAGAGTGTAAAGGTATTGATTTGAATCAACCTTTTGATCGTTATTCCCATAATGACTGTATGGAAAAATATGGAACAGATAGACCAGACCTTAGATTCGGCATGGAGTTCATTAATGTTGAAGAGATCGCCAAAAGATCATCTTTTTCAATCTTTCATTCAGCATTAGAGCAACAGCATATTATCAGAGCAATTTGCGTTCCTAATGGATCTAAGCTTTCAAGAAGAGAGATTGACGAATTGACAACATTTACAAGACAGTTTGGTTTAGCAGGTCTTGCTTGGATGAAGCATTCTGATGAAGGCTTAACATCAAATATCGTTAAATTCTTTGATGAATCATGCCAAGAAGACTTGATTTCTACATGTGACTCTAAAACTGGAGATTTAATTCTTTTTGCAGCAGCCAAAAAGGATGTTGTTCAGCAGGCATTAGACCATTTAAGAAGACATATTGCTGACAAGATGAACTTAATAGATAAAGATGAACTTCAATTTTTATGGGTTACAGACTTCCCTCTTTTTGAACTAGATAAAGACACCAAGCAACTAACATCAGTCCATCATCCTTTCACATCTCCTCTTAAAGAAGATATCCCCCTTCTTGATTCAGATCCTTTAAAAGTTAGATCCAACGCTTATGATCTTGTTTTAAATGGAGCAGAATTAGGTGGTGGATCAATCCGTATTCACAGCTCAGACCTGCAAAAGAAAATTTTTGGTCTTTTAAATCTATCAGAAGAAGAGATCGAAGAAAAATTTGGATTCTTGACAAAGGCTCTGACATACGGAGCTCCCCCTCATGGAGGAATCGCATTCGGACTCGATCGCATAATGATGCTTTTAACTAACGCTGCTTCTATTAAAGATGTCATTGCATTTCCAAAGACTCAAAAAGCGGCAGATTTAATGATGGATTGCCCTTCGATTGTTAGTAACAAGCAATTAGAAGAATTATTTATAGAAAAAAGAAAATTACTAGCTATAAAATAATATCAATAACTGTGAATAAAAGCCTTGGATAATAAAGAAAAAGTCAGTAAAGTAGTACATTAACACAGGAGACACAAATGTTATACCTATTTACCTTAACTCTTTCTAGCATCATGTTATTAACTGGTAATGTTTATGCTAAAGAGATTTCTAAAGAAGAGAACAAAGTTTCTAAAGAAAAGTTAAATGAATCAGAAAAAGCAGAACTTACAGAAAAAGACATCAAGCTTCTTTCTCAAGCTTACGGTCATATGATTGGTCAAAACTTAAATTCAATTGGCTTAGAACTTGATAATTCTCAGATTCTACAAGGAATCCAAAACGCCTTCGAAGGTGTTTCATCACCTCTAGAAGACTCACAAACAATAGAAATGATCACAGCAATGCAAGAGCGTAAGTTTAAGAATGAATGTGAATCAAACTTAAAAGCTGCCGAAGCTTTCTTATCAACAAATAAATCAAATAAAAATGTTGTTGAGCTAGAAAAAGGCAAGCTTCAGTATAAACAAATCGCTAAAGGCTCAGGAAAAGAGTGTAAAGAAAACGATACACCTATCATCAACTATAAAGGTAAATACCTAAGCGGTGAAGTTTTCGGGCATTCAGAAAAAGCAGAACCTATTGCCTTAAATGAAACTATCGAAGGGTTTAGAAAATCAATCGTAGGAATGAAGATTGGAGAAAAGCGTGAAGTTTACATTCACCCTGAACTAGGATATGGCGTAAATAGCAGTCTTGCTCCTAACGCTTTATTAACATTTGAAATTGAGTTAACAGGAATGGAAGAGCCTTCAAAAGTAAATGATGAGCTTTCTGAAATGAAAGACCTTCCTGGTAACGATACATTTGCTCTAGATGCACAGCTTTCACGCGAAGTTGTAAAATAAATGGAAATCATTCTCTTTGAGCCTGTAATACCCCAAAATACTGGGAATATTATCAGGCTCTGCAAAGCTACAAAATGTAAACTCACTCTTGTAAAACCACTTGGTTTTACCCTTTCTGAAAAAAGACTACGAAGAGCAGGTCTTGATTATCACGAAGATGTAGAAATTCAAACAATAGACTCATTAGATGATTATCTTAAAAAGTTCTCAGAGCGTAAGAAATATTTTCTTTCTAGCAAGGCAAGCAAAGGTATTCATTCTGCAGACATTGATAAAGATGGAATGTTGATATTTGGAAGTGAGACCAAAGGTCTTCCGAAAAATATCCATGAAGAATATAGCAAAGATTTTTATACTATTCCGATGCATCATGGAGCTCGTTGCCTGAATTTAGCAAACTCAGTATCTATTGTAGCTTACGAAGGTCTCAGGCAACAAGACTTTAAACTTATTTCTTTATAGAAATAAATTGTGATAACTTATTATGAGCTTTTAGAAACAAGAGCCATAATGTCTTCTTTTTCTTTTACACCTACAAATTGATCAACTTGCTTACCACCTTTGAAAAGTAGAACTGTCGGTATAGAAGATACCTGGTACTTAGCTGCAAGCTCCTTATTGTCATCTACATTTACAGAGTAAACAATAACCCCTTCCGATGACACTTCCTCTAAAATAGGCTTTAACATTTTACAAGGTCCACACCATTCTGCGTAAAAGTCTACAACTACAACGATTTCTGATTTTACTGCTTGTTCAAATCCTTCTTGATTTAATTCTTGAACTGCCATTTTTTCTCCTCTTATTTATGTTTGTCGATTAATTTTTGTATAGCCTCTCTAACTCTTTCTAGAAAGATTTCTTTTGCTCTTTTTTTATCCCCAATCTCTTTATGTATTTCTGCAAGTGAGATAGGAGGGCCATAAATCACCTTTACCTTCTTAAATAATCTCGGAAACTTTGCGTTCTTCGGCAATACTTTTTCTGTACCAATTACAGCAGTTGGGATTGTCAATGCGTTTCCTTTATCTGCAAAGAGGGCAAGTCCTTTTTTAAGAGGTTTTACAACTAATTCATTACTTCTTGTCCCTTCAGGAAAAATCATTACCTTCTGACCTTTAAGCAAAAGCATAACAACCTTTCTCATCATATCACGATCACCAACCCCACCTGAAACTGGATACGCATTAATTTTTGTAAGCCAATACTTAGTTATCTTAGAGTTAAATAAAGCTTTTTTTCCAAGACCATAAATGACATCTGGAGCAGTTATCCCTATAAGAGGTGGATCCAAAACAGAAACATGATTAGCGGCTATTATTGCTGGCGCGTTTAATGGAATATTTTCTGCACCATGCATTTCAAACCGATGAAAGACCTTAAAATAAATCCAAGCACAAAACTTTGTCAAAAGATATAGAAATGAGCATTTTTTTCCTTTATAGGTTAAAAAGTAACGGCTAGAAAAGGACTTTGGATACTTCTTTTTTTTAGCTTTGTTAACCATTGTATCAACAATTTCTTGTACTGATAATTTAGTCGTATCGATATGCATAGCACCTTTCGGGCAAATTAAAGGAGAGAGCTCTCTTTCTTTGTCTCGTTGATCTCTTTTTGTGATATCATCTGAGATTTCATCTTTAGTTAATGACTCATAACCTCTTTTTTCTTTTAATTCTAAAAAACGCCTCTTTGCTCTTTCAATCGGGTCAGCATCCAAATAAAACTTTAAGCTTGCCTCTGGAAACACTACAGATCCCGTATCTCTTCCTTCAACAACAATGTTTTCATCCTGAGAAAAAACTCGCTGCATTCTTGTAGCAAAATCTCTTACAAACTCTTTTGTAGAGATCGTCGATGAAAGCTCCGTGACCTCACGGCTTCTTAACTTTTCAGTTACATCTTGACCATCTAAATAGTGATGCTTATCATCAAGCTTCCCAATAAAATAATAAGAAAATCTATCTAAGGCATCTTCTTGCTCTTTGTCTGAAGCATCAAGTAAATTCTCTTGTTTATAGAAAAGCGCAATAGCTCTATAGATTGCTCCTGTATCTAAATGAGTAAAACCTAGTTTTTTAGCAATTTTCTTTGCTACAGTCGATTTACCAGATGCAGAAGGGCCATCGATTGTTATCTGTATACATTTTTCCATATCATCACATGCTTTTTATAAAAGTATACACTATTGGGGCCGTAAATAAAAGAGAATCTAAACTATCTAATACGCCGCCAAAACCAGGCATTTTATTACTATCTTTAACCTTAGCATCTCTTTTTAACAACGACTCAGCCAAATCTCCAATTTGACCAAATATCCCGAGTAGCGCTCCTAGTATGATTGCTTGGGCAAACGTTAAATGAAAACCAATAGTTGGAAAGAAATAGGAAATTAAAAAAAAGACTAAACTAGTTAATAGAGCAAAAACAAGACCTCCAAAAGCCCCTACAATAGTTTTTCCTGGAGAAATCCGCGGAGCAATCTTAGTTTTTCCCCATCGTGTCCCCAAGAAATAGCCGCCAATATCTGTGATTTTTGTTACTATCAAAAGATAGGCAAGCCATAATCTACCATTAATTGGTATAGAGATGATTGTTTCAGGATATAAAATTCTTACCATCAGGCTAATAGGAACTAAAATATAACATATTCCAAAAAAGCACGTTGATATACTAACAATTGCTCCTTCTACCTTTGAAAAGTAATAAAGGAATATAGAAAATACAAACAACGCAAGCATTATTTGATTTATCCCATATAAGGAAACATCAAACATCTGCAAACCATTTGAGCAAATCAACAAAACAGTAAATGTTGCCATCATCTTAAAAGGAAGATCAACCATCTTTGTTTTTAAAAATGCAACATATTCCCATATAGCCCAAACTCCAATTACTGATGCAATTGCAAAGACAAAAAGCTTAACAATAATATGTTGGGAAAAGAACACAAAAACAGTAAAAAATGCAATTGCACAAACTGAAAATATAAATCGTTTTTTTAAATCAGCAAATTTTTCCATACTTCAAGCTCCCAATCTTTTATTTCTCTCTTTGTAAGTTTCAATCGCTTTTTCAAACAATTCCACTGTAAATTCAGGCCAAAGGGTTTTTGCAACAAAAATCTCAGTATAAGATATTTGCCACAATAAGAAATTACTCACCCTTTGCTCTCCACTTGTTCTAATTAAAAGATCTGGATCGGGCCAGTTAGCTGTATCTAAATATTTAGCAATTAACTCTTCTGAAATCTCTGTTTCATCAATTTTTTTAGATTCGATATCTTTTACAATAGAACGCACAGCGCGAGTCATATCATCCCGCCCCCCATAATTGATTGCTAAAACAAGCTCTAAAGCTCGGCCATCCTTTGTAGCATTCTTTACCTCAAATAATATTGTCTTAAGAGACATCGGAAAGGGCGAAATGTCACCAATCGTTGATAGTCTAATATTATTTTCAATCAAAAGAGGTCTCATTTTCATTAAATAAAGCTCAAATAAATGAAATAATGATTGAATTTCAGGATCGCTTCGAAGCCAATTTTCTGTAGAAAAGGCAAACACCGTTAAAACTTTTATATCAAGTAAAAGAGCAGCTTCTGTGATCTTCAAAAGATTTTTTGCACCTGCAAGATGCCCTTCTTCTGTTTGCAAGTTCTCTTTTTTTGCAAACCGTCGATTGCCATCCATGATAATCGCAACATGGTAAGGCCCTTGATTCTTTTGACCCTTCTTTAATAGATCACGGCTCTTACAAAGCATCTCGTTCATAGTTTCCTTAAAAAGTTCTTCCAAATATAACAACAAATCATATTCTTTACTAGAATATTCTCTTCAAACCAACTAGAAGTATTTAGCTTATCTAAAATTCTTTTGTCTTTCCTGAAAGTTTCAGAACCTTGATCTTAATGAATCAAATGAGGATGGGTTATTGACAATTCTTACAAAATCTAATAAACTCTTTCTTTTATATTACTTTTCAGGGACTATTGTAGATGAAAACTAAAAACAAACAACGATCTCTTTTCATTATCCTTGCTGTATCAGCACTGACTCTATATAACATATTACCTACGCTTTTCTTTTATAGTAATGATTTAAAAGCTCCTATAGATGAAAAACGTGGTTTGAAAATCGCTAAAGAAATTAGCGTCCGAGTCAACAAATTAGAAGATGAGTCCATTTCATGGATTCATTCCTACTGCAGTCTTCTTAATGTAAAACCAACAAAAATTTCTTTAAATAATAAAACTCCTGATCTTATCTCTGTCTCATTTGGGTCAGAAAAAGAGGCAAAAAAGTTTAAAGCTCATATGAATAGAGCTGGAAACTTAATTCCTTTCTTCCCTAAAAGAATGGTACCCTTTGCAAATGAAGATCCTACCGCTTCTTCATATGAAGACATGGATTTAAAAACAGTCTCATTAAAAAGAGAAATACCAATTCATTTTAACCTTAAAGAGCTTAAAAATTATTTTTCATTTGTAAAAATGCATGACGACAAAGGCTCTATAACAAACGATTATAGAGATATCCTTGATGATAGAGTGCTTTCTGTAGCAAATGCACTTACCCATGAAAGTACAGAAGCTTCTAACATAGAAAAATCTTTTAGTGATATCCCAGCAAATCAAAAAACGCCTTTCTTTATGGTCGTTGCAGAATCACTTCTTCACTATAAAAAATTATTTGAAAATAACTCATCCCTACAAAAAAAGTTCGTATCCCATCTCTTTAGATCTAAATATACAAAACCAGATGTTCTCTATCACGAATGTGTTAAAGGATTTCAAACAAGTAGAGATCTTCTTTTAAATGAAAAAATCACTATAAAAGAGCAGATTGAAAAAGATAATTTAGATGCAACTGATCAACAAATCCCTGAAGTAATAGCTATTAAAGCAATTGAGCGTAAAGAAGCTATCTTGCTAGAAGCACTTTCTTATTTACAAAATAATCAATGGATTGGGAGTAAACAAGAAGTTGTTCCATTTACAGATTTTGCAGTAGAGCTAAAGAATAAAAAAATAGAAAACAAAAATGATTTTACCCTGTCCACAGGGTCTATAAATCCTGTTATTTCTTCTCTTTTGATCGATTATAAAGAAAAAAGCATCTCAATTAACATCAATGATTCGCTAAAAAATTTCTTAGACACTTCTGATGCGATTAATCAAAGGAAAATAAATCAACTTATCTATGATGAAATCGCTAAAGTAAAGCGCTTTGCTAATGAAAAAGTTCAAAGAGAGAACCATCAATTTATTGTTGATTTATCTGGTTTAAATAACGCGCAAAGTCTATTAAAATTTGATCTAAAGGAAGTAGCCTCTCAAAGGCTTTCCTCTTTAAAGAAACACATTAATTCAAAGTGGACCAGGAACTCAGAAACCCTTTCAAAAGAAAACTACAGTGTTCTAGATTGGGAAACATTTAATTCATTAGACGCTCAAGATAAGCACTTCTCCTTGGTTCTATATTCTCCTCTCTTAAAAGGTCATGCAAATAGAGGTTTTAATAATGGCTCAATCTATATAATCGCAAAAGATCTTTTAAGGCTTTATCAAAATTTATCAACCGGCGAGTACAGTGATGAAAATTCTGTTGCCTATACAGACATCTTAAGTCTTGGGAATATTCTAAGACAATATAACGTAAGAACTCTGTCGGGAAATGCCTATCCATTTGGATCAGAATACAAAGATGATATCATCTATGAAATTAGCGATTTATCCGGATCATTATTGAGTGCAACAAGAGAGGATTGGAAGGTAATTGGCTCAAAGAAATTTGCAACACTTGAGTTTTCTGATGTAAAAAACAGAATTCTTACTGTTAATGCTATTGAAAATAAAGAGCATGCTGCTCTTTTAAAATGGAATGATGACTATAAACAAGCAAGGGTAAATCCTGAATCAGAGGGATATTTAAGTGTACCGGCTCCCACTAAAAGTCCATTTTATAGCAATCTAGCGCTTTCTACTTCTAAATACTTCCGAGGAGATGACAGAAAGATTCTTCACTGGGGCATTGATTTAGAAGGTGGAACAACTGTATCTGTTGCATTAAAAGATAAACAGAATAAACCTGTAAAAGCAGAGGCTGACCTTAATCAAGGTGTTAGTGAGCTTTATAGACGTGTCAATAAAATGGGAGTATCAGACGTTTCCATTCGAAAAGAGGGCTCATTAATTACGCTTGATTTTCCAGCAACTCAAAGTTTATCCGCACATGAGCTTGTAACTTCTTCTTCAATGACCTTTCATATTGTTAATGAAAAATACTCGATGCATAACAATCAACTAAGAGGAGCAATTTCAAAGTTCCTTCAAGAAGTTTGGAATGAAGCTCAAGTTACAGATAGAACAGATAGCGAAAGCATTAATAGAATTGCGTTTAATCATCTTTATGGAGATGCCGTAAATAAGGAGAATGCGCTACCAAGAAGTGATTCAGGAAGAGTCCTTTTAGATAGTGGCCTCATTTTAGCAGATCCTGATAGTTCTGAGATGAGCTCTTCATTCAATGATAGCATCTCAAAAATTGGTGTATTAGATGGCGATAGTTATCAAGAGTGGTATGGCATGCCAAATCCACTGGTGATAATTATGAACAACTATGCCTTAGAAGGATCCTCTCTTAGTGATGTTCATGCAGGCTATGACCCTTCTTCAGGGAATTTTCTTTCATTCTCAGTTAACAGCTCTGCAAAAGGAAGTGATGGAAATAGCTTTAATCCACGAGATGTTTTATATAGCTGGACTTCTGTTTTCTCTACTTCACATATGAATAATGCCGATTATGCTCAGTATACAAATGGAAATGGATGGAGATTATCAGCGATATTAAACGGAAAGATCATTTCAATGCCTCGTCTTTCTGACTCATTAAAAGATAATGGTCGTATCTCAGGTTCTTTCACTCAAAAAGAAGTAAATAAGTTAGCAGCTGATCTTCGTGCAGGTTCATTAACATATAGACCTGAAATTGTTTCTGAGACAACAATTAGCCCAGAACTCGGCACTAAAGAGCGCTCACAAGGACTTCTTGCTGCTCTTATGGCTTTTGTAGCAGTTATTCTAATCATGGTTGGATACTATCGCTTTGCTGGAATAATCGCTTCTATAGCAGTCATTTTCAACATCTTAATTATATGGGCAACTTTGCAAAACTTAGGCGCTGCTTTAACTCTTGCAGGAATTGCAGGTATCATTCTAACCATAGGGATGGCTGTTGATGCAAACGTTTTAATATTTGAAAGGATTCGTGAAGAAAGTCAAATTCAGGATAACTTGTCTAAATCAATAGCGGCAGGGTATCAAAAAGCTTTTACGGCTATTTTTGATTCAAACATAACAACCATCATAGCTGCTCTAATATTATTGAATTTTGATGCGGGCCCAGTGAAAGGCTTTGCTCTCACCTTAATTATTGGTATTGTCTCTTCAATGTTTACAGCTTTATATATGACACGTACATTCTTTAGTTTTTGGCTAAAGAGAAGCAAGAATCAAACCCTTAAAATGTTAAATTTATTTCCTAACACAGGATTCAAGTTTTTAAAGTATGGTAAGCTTGCGATCTTTATTTCAACAGCAATTATCTTCGTAGGAGCAATCACTCTCTATGAGCAGAAAAACAGCTTATTAGGAATGGATTTTACTGGAGGAATGTCTCTTGAGGTAGAAATAGCCTCAAACAAAGAGATCTCACCTAAGCAACAGGTATCCCATGCATTTGAAAATGCAGGAATGAAGTCGTCTGAATTCTCTATACGTGAGTTAGGGACTCCTGAGAATCTTAAGATATTCTTAAGCAATTCATTAAGCTCAACAGGAAGACCTTTTGCAAACCTTAAAAAGCCTACTTCTTTTGAAGATATGTCTTATAGTTATCAAAAAAATCCAAAACTTAACTTTGTGGTGAGTGCTTTACAAAAGAACAATGTGCAGCTTACAGAGAAATCACTCATAAACTTAGACAAAAATTTCACAAGCATCAGTGGACAGATGTCAAAGACGATGCGAAATAATGCTATATTTGGTTTGTGTTTAGCTTTGATTGCTATCTTAATATACATCACTGTAAGATTTGAGTTTACGTATGCGATCTCAGCAACTATTGGATTGGCATTTGATTTAATGTTAACATTAGCAATGCTTGGAATATTTAAAGCTTTTGGAATGCCTCTTCTTATTGATTTAAATACTATAGCAGCTTTGATGACAATTATCGGATACTCGTTAAATGATACAATTATTGTGTTTGACAGGGTTCGCTCGGATTTGAAAAACAAGAAAACAATGAGTGCAAGTGAAGTAATCAATTATTCACTAAATAAAACGCTTTCAAGAACAATCATGACGTCGCTAACAACATTAGTTGTTTTGCTGTCGCTTGTGCTTTTAGGAGGAAAATCTATCTTTAACTTCTCATTCTTAATGATGATGGGTGTAATTATCGGGACTTTATCGACACTATTTTTAAGTTCTACATTCCTATATTTCTTTAAGAAAAAAGAATCTAAAGAGCAAAAGCAAATCTCTTCTGTAAAGGTAAGGGTAAATCTAAATGACTATAGAAAAGACTTCTAAAAAAGCCTTTTTTAAAACTCTGAAATTTTTTTAAGTACCCTCTTGTAGGCCTTGATTATATAAACTTAAGTGGTGTAGTATGGCAAAAAAAGACGCCTTTATGAAATACAAACAATCCCCCTCAAACCTATTATGGGTTTATCCAACAGAGAACAACTCTCTGCGCGATTTCTTTGTATCAGAATTTCACATTCACCCTGCTACTGCACAAGTTTTAGTCTCAAGAAAGTTTACAAAGAAATCAGAAGTTCATAGATTTCTCTATTCAAAACTCCCTCAACTGATCCCACCAGAAAAACTATCCGAAATAGATAAGGCAACAGAAAGGCTCTATGAAGCTCTTCGAAAAAATCAAAGTATTTTGATTTTTGGAGATAACGATGTTGATGGAATTACTGGAACAACCTTATTAGTAGATTTCCTTCGTGCCCTTGGTGCCCGTGTTTATTTCTACATAGTTTCAAGAACCTCTGATCGAGGAAATACAATTTTAGATTGCTATGATTTTGCTAAAGAAAAAGAATGTGAACTTCTTATTACTGTGGATTGTGGAATTACTGCTGCAGAAGAGATTGAAGTGCTTACCAAAAATGGGATTGATGTCATAGTAACAGATCATCACGAGCCCACAGACACCATTCCTCACTGTGTGGCCACTTTAAATCCCAAATTAAAGGGCAGTCGTTATTCAAATAAGGACCTAACTGGAGTAGGTGTTGCTTTCAAATTTGCTCATGCTATGATGAACATGCTTGCAAAAAAAGGTGAAGTACAAACAGATCTTATTGATTTAAGAAGATATTTAGACCTTGTTGCCCTTGGAACCATTTCAGATATGGGGGCTTTAACAGGTGAAAATAGAATATTAGTTCGCTATGGAATTGAACAGCTCAGGCAAACTCAACGTATTGGATTATTAAAACTAATTCACGTATCAGATGTAAACCCTGAAGAAATTTCAACTTCTGATATAGCCTCTAAAGTGGCTCCTCGTTTAAATAGTTTAGGAAGAATAGATGATCCTGTAAAGGGTGTTAATCTTCTTTTGGTACGAGATATGAGCGAAGCAGAAGCTCTTGCAAGAGATCTTGATGAAATGAATCAAAAGAGACAAAAAATAGAGCGTAAAGACACTGAAACCCTCGATAAAGAAATAGCTGTAAATCCTGGTATTATTAGAGATAAAGCAATTGTATTACATTCATATACATGGCATTCCGGTATTATCGCAATTTTAGCAACTAAAATTTCAAAGCTCTATAATAAGCCCACTATCATTATAACCATTAAAGATGGGATTGGAAAAGGATCAATAAGAACAATTCCTGAGTTTCCAGTTCTGCATGTCTTGAAGAAAAATAAAGATTTATTGATAAACTTTGGGGGGCATGATTACGCGTGCGGGCTAACTATCAAAGAAGAAAACATCCCTTTATTAAGAGAAAAATTCATTAAAGCCGCTCAAAATAACCTTAAAGACAAGGATGTTTTACCAAAACTCTATTTAGATGCTGAGATCTCTTTCAAAGATTTGACTTTTGAGTTTCTAGAATCACTCACCCTCCTAGAACCATATGGAATGGAAAATCCCAATGTCACATTATTCGCTACATGCAAGCAAGTTAATCCTCCGAAAATCGTCGGGAAGAATCATTTAAAATTTTCTTTAGAAGACGGGGATCGTTATCTTGAAGGAATAGGATTTAACATGGCAAATAGAAAACCCTCACTTATCAAGAAGAATACAAAGCTTCTAATTGCCTTTACTCCTCATATAAACGCTTATCTAAATAAGTCTTCAATACAACTTCAAATAAAAGATTTTATAGTTTTAGACACCTAAATAGAGCTTTTTGAGAGCTCTTAATTTACAACATATTAGATCAAAATTCTGGATATAAAAAAACCGCTGTAAAATAATTTTTTGACAGCGGTTTGCGAGAGGTTCTAGCCTCGATAGGTTAACCCTATCGAATTGCTATAAAATTGTTTAAATGTTAAAATCTCCAAAGAGAAATTACATTGCTTCATCCGAAGATTCAGTATTAACAGTTCTCTTATTCAAATAATTTTCTTGATAAGCCTTTACGTCATCAGAATGGATCACCCAAGCAGCACCTTTTCTAACTGCTTTTAGTAAACCAATTCTTGTTGCGTAATAAATCTTTTGTGGTGGCACACCAAGCATTTTAGCAACTTGATTTACTGAAAAATAACCTTTCTGGTTATCAAAAATTAATTCACCATCAAATGTTGATTTTGCTCTTGAATACTTCTTTCTTCTGTACTCTTCTAGATCAGCAAGGTCAATTGTCCATCTAGTCGCATCTTTTGACGCACGAAGCTTCTTTTGCTTAATTGCAACATAAATCGCTTGTCTTGTCACATTGTTGATTCTAGCAGCTTCAGTAATTGACACAACTCTTGGTTGAGCCATTTCTGCTTGCTCCTGCATGATCTCTTCTCTATTTTCCATTTGTTTATTATCCTCCTCTCTAAAGATAATTTTTTATTGAGCAACTAATTCAAAGCCAACTATATAAATTATAATTAACTAATCTGGTTAGTAATCCCAATTTCCATTTTATTCATTCTTTTACCCTTTTGAATTATTAATTTTGCCATAAAAAAAGAATTGATATCAATCTTTTTCATTCAAAAACACAAAAAAATTAAGAATTTAGGATTATTTATATACGAGTATTATAAAAACTATTTCAATTTCATCCTTTTTTATAGCTAGAAAGGACCCAATCTACTATGCTGCGATCAAATCAAAGGGTTTTTAAATGGGCAAAATTTTCACGAGATTTCTTGTAATCTTCTTATTATCTGTTACTTGTAATTTAGAGGCTATAGTAGCACCTCCACAATTAACCTCCCATGACACCTATGAAAAGACTGAAGAGATGCTTAAAATGCACGCTAAGTACAAAAAAGTAGATAAAGCGCTTATTTCAAGAGCTTTCAAAATATTTATTGACAAGATAGACCCAATAAAAATGTATCTACTTAAAAATGAAGTAGAAAAATACCTAAACCCCTCTGACAGCTTTCTCTCAGTTGCAACAGAAGACTATGAGCATGAGAACTTTACGTTATTTACTAATCTTTACAGCACCTTTTTAAAGGCCATAGAACGCCGCAATTCCTTAGAGACTAGTATTTTCTATAAGGATCTCCCTAAAGCAGTAGATTACAAGGCTATTGAAGAGATGTCTCACCCTAAAAGTATAGCTGAATGGAAGAATAAGCTAAGGATGGTTAAATCTATTCAGGAAGAAGCAATCTCTCACCTGGACGCAAAAAAGCAAGAAAAGCAAAGAGCATTTATATTAAGAAAAAGGCTAAATCGAGAAAAAGAGCTCACATGCGAATCAAATCTTGAGAGAACTAGAATGGTTCATGTCTTTTTTTTAAAAAGCATTGCAGAAGCGCTTGATTCCCACACGACATACTTTACACCTCATGAAGCAAAACAGTTTATTGTTCATATCCAACAAAGACTCTTTGGCATTGGCGCCTTATTAAGAGATTCCATGGATGGTCTATCAGTAGAAAAAATTATTAAAGGAGGGCCTGCTCAAAAAGGAAAACTTCTTAAAAAGGGTGATAAAATAATTGCTGTAAACAATGAATCTATTATAGGAATGGATCTTTCTGAAGCAGTAGATTTAATTAGAGGCCCTCGTCGATCAAAAGTCATCCTTTCAATTATCCGTGTTGCAGATGATGTAAAACAAAATTTTGATGTTGAGATTGTACGCGATGAAATTGTTGTAGAAGAAAGTCGTTACTCTTCACATTTTGAACCCTATGGTGATGGCGTTATAGCACATCTACACCTTCATTCTTTCTACGGAGACCCAACGACTGCCTCATCAAAGGATCTTCGAAAAGAGCTTTTAGATATCCAGAAAAAACACAAACTAAAAGGTGTGATCCTAGACCTTCGAGATAATGGCGGAGGCCTTTTAATGGAGGCTATCAATGTAGCCTCTTTATTTATTGATAAAGGTGTTGTAGCAGCCATTAGAACAAGCACTGGCGAAGTAAGTCGCCTTCGAAACCTCAATGATAATAAAATCTGGGACGGGCCTTTGATGGTTCTTATCAATAAAGGATCTGCCTCTGCCTCTGAAATTGTTGCTCAATCTCTCTCTGATTATGGTCGAGCTATTGTTGTAGGAAGCGCCTCCTCATACGGAAAAGGAAGCCATCAATCAGGAACATTCTTTGATAAAACACCTGATAGAGTTAACCCTAAAGGGGAATATAAAGTTACCGGCGGAGTTTACTATACAGTTGCCGGAAAAAGTCCTCAACTTCATGGCGTTGCCTCAGATGTGGTGGTGCCGGGAATCTATGCCGAAACAGAAGTGGGAGAAAAATTTTCAAAATACCCACTAGAAAATGACTCAATTGCTCCTTTATTTGAAGATGATCTTGCTGACATCCATCCTCTATATCGCTTCCGCGTCAAAAAAGCCCTACAAAAAAACCTTCAAAAACAAGAATCTGTCTCAAAGTATCTTCCCACTCTAAAAAAATCCTCTCAGAGTAGGATTTCAAAAAATAAAGACTATCAAAACTTCTTAAAAGCACTAAAGGATCCATCTGATAAGACCTATTCTGAAGAGTTTTTTACCCAAGAAGATTTACAACTTACCGAGTCAAAAAATATTATGAAAGAATTTATTCTTCTTCATGAGAAATAAGAGATTTGCAAAAAGATGAATTTTAAGCTATACTTCTTTGCATGAAAGTTCGTACACGTATTGCTCCTTCGCCAACGGGGCATCCTCATGTTGGCACCCTATATATGGGTTTATTTAATTTAATTTTTGCAAAAGCCAATAATGGCTCATTTATCCTAAGGATTGAAGACACCGATCAAAAAAGATCGCGTCCTGAGTATGAAGAAAGTATTTATGAATCACTTAGATGGATAGGTCTTGAATGGGATGAAGGTCCAGATATTGGTGGAGATTATGGATCATATAAGCAGTCTGAAAGAAGTGCTATTTATACAAAATATTGTGATCAATTGCTAAAAGAAGGCAAGGCATATAAGTGTTTCACCACATCTGAAGAGCTAGATGAAATGAGGATTATTGCTAAAAAGACAGGCAAAAAGATTGGTTATGACAGAAGGCATAGAAATTTAACACCGGATGAGATTAAAGCTTTTGAAGATGAGGGCCGCTCTTTTGTAATCAGATTAAAGGTACCTTTAACAGGAGAAGTTGTCTTTAAGGATGAGATTAAGGGCATTATCAAAGTACCGTGTGCAGATATTGATGATCAGGTCTTGATGAAGTCAGATGGGCTTCCAACTTATCACTTAGCCAATGTGATCGATGATCATTTGATGGAAATTTCACATGTGATTCGTGGTGATGAGTGGGTGAGCTCAACGCCAAAGCATATATTAATTAATGAAGCTTTTGGATTTAAGCCTCCGGTTTACATTCATATGCCACTTTTGTTAGGGACTGATGGGAAAAAGCTTTCAAAAAGAAAGAATCCTACATCTGCTTATTTCTATAGAGATTCCGGTTATCTTCCAGAGGCATTTTTAAACTTCTTAAGTTTGATGGGCTATTCAATGGAGGGTGATAAAGAGATTTATTCACTTGATGAGATCATCAAAACATTTAATCCAGAAAGAATAGGGACAAGTGGTGCAGTTTTTGATGTAAAAAAGCTCGACTGGATCAATCAACAATACATGATTTCTTCAATTGAAGAAAAAGATCTTTGGGGTAGAATCAAGGATTGGGGTTTTAATGATGAGTTTATGACAAAGCTTATGCCTCTTGTGCATACTCGCATGAAAACATTCGGAGATTTTATTGATTTGTGTGGTTTTTTCTTTGTAAATCATCTTCACTTAAATGCTGAAATGCTCTGCCCTAGAAAAATTACTCCCATTCAATCATGTTTCATTCTTCAGACGTTTTTATGGAATCTAGAGAAAAATGGTTGGGATAAAGAAGCTGTGGAAGTTAGCTGTAAGAACTTAGCAGAAGTTTTTCAAGCGCATTTTAAAAAAGAGATTATTCCAATTTTATTTGTGACATTTACAGGAAAGCTCACAGGGCCACCACTTTTTGATTCAATTGCTCTTTTAGGAGAGCATCGAGCAAGAGCTCGTATTTTAGAAGCGATAAAGCTTTTAGGAGGAATTTCAAATAAGAAAATGCCTTTATTACAAAAGGCATACGATGCACAAAATGGAAAAGAGCTATTTGCAAACACATGAATGAGATCAAGTATTCAATAAAAAATCCGTTTACGGCAGATATATTAAGTCTAAAGCAACTAAATAAAAAAGGCTCAACAAAATCAAATCATTTTGCAGAGTTTTCCTTAGAAGGATCAAATATTAAATATGAAGTGGGATGTAGCTTTGGCTTACTTCCCGATAATGATGACAAAGATGTAGCTCAGATTCTTTCTATATTAGATATTTCTGGAGATCATAGAATTTCTCCGAAGAAAATTGGCAGCGAAATTACTTTATCAGAATATCTTTTTCAACATGTCAATCTTACACGAGTGACGAAGAAGATAGCAGCTGCGCTTATCCCCCACCAAAAGGATGATAGACTTGAAAAATTATTAGAAGATGATTGGAAAGGATACACAGAAAAGCATGATTTAGTAGAATTTTTAGAAGAATTTTATAGCAAAGAGTTAGACGTACAGGAGCTTGTAGATCTTCTATCACCGATGCTTGCAAGGTTTTATTCTGTAGCCTCATCACAAAGTGTGATGAATGACACCCTTGGGCTTTTTATTGCAGATTTTTCTTATAAGCGAGGAGTAAAGTCTCATCGTAGTCTTACATCTATGCATCTGCTTAATAAAAAGACGATACGTCTTTTCCATCAGCCAAATCCATCATTCAAACCTCCAGAAGATGATACGCCAATAATAATGATAGGGCCAGGGACAGGGATAGCAGCGTTTTTAGGGTTCATACAAGAAAGGGTGCATAGAAAGCATTGCCATAATCTATTATTTACAGGTGATCGGAATAAAGAGTATGATTTTTATTTCGAAGAAGAGTTAAAAAAGCATGAGCAGCATGGAAATCTTAAGCTCTTCACAGCATTTTCAAGAGATTCATCTCATAAGGTCTATGTGCAAGATCGTCTCTGGGATCAAAAAGAGTTCCTCTTCGATCTCATAGAGAACAAGCATGCTCACATATTCGTATCAGGAGATGCCCAGAGGATGGCAAAAGATGTCACGCTCACGATAGAGCGCATTTTTGCCGATCAAAAAAAACTATCGCCCCAGGATGCCCATCTAGCCGTAAAGGCTCTCAAGAAGGAAAAGCGTTTCCACCTAGACGTCTATTAACCAAAGTCTTATACTTCTGCGCCGCTGGCAAGAGCTCTGCTCTTGACTCGCCAAAGGGACAAGTCCCTTTGGAAACCCAAATATGATTTTTTGCACATGCGCAAAAAATACAAAAAAACTATTGCTTTCCTTGCTTCCAAACTCCGTTATTTCGCGTAATTATGAAGTTATTATGATTTTTCATAACCAATCAAAACTAGACTAAAGAAGGGGTTGATTTTTTGGAGGAGATTTTGCCTACAATTGGATCCGTCGTGCACAAAAGGGTACTCAAGGATCCAATTTAGGTGAAAGATTCCCAAAATTTTTTGGAGAAGATTTTGCTTAACTTGGTCGCCGCATGTACAAAAGGGTACCTGCAAGGCCGAGTTAAGTGAAAGATTCCCAAAATTTTTTGGATGAATTTTTTTCTACATGCGGGGCGAAGGTGTACATGGTGGTACTGCGAGCCCCGCATTAGGAAAAAAGACACCAAAATAATCAACTCCTCCCTGATAGTATTTGGACTCCCTGTCCCGATAACCATAGGGTGTTTTCGTAGCGAATACCCCACTTACCCTCGAAGTAAAGGCCTGGCTCAATTGTAAAAACCATATTCTCTTTAATTTCAATGTTTGGAAATTTCACTGATACACGAGGCCACTCATGAATATCCAAACCTAGATTATGACCAAGCATATGCTTTACATTCTTATCCACCCCCATCTTTTTTGCATAATCCTGTACTTCAGTATCAAGATTTGAAAACATCTCTCCAGGTTTTATTTTTGCAACGGCACGATTATATGATTCTTTAACTAGATCAAAATGCGTTTTCCAAAGTTTATAATCATCAAGATTTGCTTCCTTTTCAAAAAAGTGATCTCTTGTCATATCACTAGTGTAGCTATCGACGGTAATACCGCAATCCATCAAAACTGCCATACCTTTTTTAAGCTTGGTTTCTCCTGTATGGTAGTGTGGGTAAGAGCTATTTACTCCAAAGGCAACAATTGTTTCAAACGAAAGGGCCTCACCCCCTCTTTCTTTACAAAATTTCTCGTACTCCCAGGCCACTTCTTTTTCTGAAATGCCTTCTCTTAAGCATGACATTGCATGCTCATAGCCTGCATAATTTAAAGCCCCTGCAACTTTCATCTTTTGAATTTCATCTTTATCCTTAATTACACGCATTTCCTGAAAGCGGGTATGCCCCGAAATCTTTGCTTCTGGTAAAATTCTTTTAAGGTAATTATATTGATCAAATTTACAAGTCTTTCCATCTACAAGTATTTTAGAAGGATTTTTACTTTTAATCATATCTTCCACAGAAGTCCCTTCATTTAAAAGCACCGTAGCGCCTTTTACACTTTTGCAAGCATCAATATAACGAGAATCGACAAAAAACAAAGTCTCATCTGGAAAGACCAAGATCACGCCTTTTGAAACTTTCTCTCCTAGAAGGTAATAGATATCGGTAGGATGGTCGATGAACATCATTCCTTCATCGATTTTTAGATTGTGTATTCTTTGCATAAGCTCCTTAAATCCTTTTTAGTTACAGAGGAACCAAAATTATCTCCTGTAGATCGTTCGATCAAGAAGATTGCTTCATTCTCAGTATATTTCTTTTTTCTTAGCACTCGCATGTGAATCTTTTCCTTAATATGCATAACATGTTCTCCTTGTTTTAGCAAGTGAAGAGCATACATAAACACATCTTTGACTTGTCCCTTACAAACAGCCGGCATCTGCTCAACATGTACAGACACATCGTTCATAGAATAAACGATCCCTAGATCTTTAAAGGAAGATTCAAACTCTTTACAGACTCCCACTTCCGCTTGAGAAAGAAAAATCTCTTCGGAGGATAAAAGTTTTTGTCCTTCAAAGATGAGCTCTTTTTTCTGATTTCGAAATTCAAGGACAGATAGATCTATAAGGACACATTCTTTATCTTCAACTTGAGGGAATTTTTCATGAGGAGCAGTGACTTCAACAATGCAGATTTCATCCCATAAGAGTTTGATTGATAAAAAACCTTTTTGCTCAAACGTTTGTTGCATAAATGGTCTTTGAGGTAATGATCTCTCAATTGCTGTAACATCCTCTTTTTCAACATAAGAAAAATTCTTAAACGCATTAGTATCAAAAGAATTTGGAGCCGTAAACTTTGGTCTTTCTTGATAAACCTCATAAGAACCCGTTAATGCTGACGCTATTGCCTCTCTTACAAGGGCAAACACTTTTTCTTCTTCTTGAAAGCGAATCTCCTTTTTCTGAGGATGAACATTCACATCGATCTTTGACGGATCAAAGCTCATGTCTAAAAAGAATAAGGGATAATCCCCTTTCCCGAGAGCAGAACCAAACCCAGATAGGACCGCATTACTGACCAAAAGAGAATACACATTGCGTTTATTGACAATTAAATATTGGCCTAATCGATTACTTCTATATTTTTCAGGCCCTGCAATAACTCCTTCAATCTTTAAACCATCCGTCTCAAAATTAACATCTATTATTGGAGTGAAAAAATCCTTTCCTAAAACATCAGACACTCGATTTTTTGCAGTTCCTTCTGCTACAAACACCTCTTTGCCATCAACTGTTAAGTAAAAGGCTACTTCTTTATGACATAAAGAAAGCTTAGTTACGCATTTGATAATCTCGGTTGTAGAAGGGCCTCTTGCTTTCTGAAACTTTTTTCTTGCAGGCGTATTATAAAAAAGAGATTCCACCGTAATAGTTGTCCCGCGGCCTCTGGCGCTTTGAGAAAGTTCAGCATCTTTGCCTCCTGATGTTTCTAATAAAGTTCCAACACCTCCTGTTGAACTTAGAATGGAGAACTTCGAAACAGAGCTAATTGCCGCCAACGCCTCACCCCGGAAACCCATAGAACTCAAAGTAGAAAGATCTTCTAATGTTTTAATTTTACTGGTAGCAAATTTCTCAATAGTTAAAGGTATATCTTCTTTAGCAATCCCTTTACCGTTATCAGAAACCTCTATTAGAAAGTGCCCACCGCCTTTTATCTCTACTGAAACTTTATCAGCTCCTGCATCAATTGCATTTTCGCATAATTCTTTAACTACAGAAGCAGGTCCCTCGACCACTTCCCCTGCAGCAATTTGCTTTATTGCTACATCTGATAATACATAAATTGTCTTTGACATATTTTAAGTCCTTCAGTAACTTGAAGTATACAAAATCTTCAATGGAAACTCAATGTGAAAAATTAATTGATTGCGCTTAATTTTTATTATTAGTATCTTTATTGTTTATAAACAAATGGAGCGCTTAAATGTCCATAACACCTGGATTACAACCTCAACCAGTATATCAACCTATTAATCAACCAGTATTTCCTACTGCTACTCTCAGCAACGAAAATAAACAAAGCATCTCTTTCCATTGTGTGTGTGAATGTTTAAAAGCGATAGTTCATAAAATTGTGCAGTTTTGCAAATGGGTCTGGGATAAAATTGTGAATCTATGCAAAAACTTAGCAGGAGGATCTTCTCATCAAAGAATCACCCTTGAAGCCCTTTCTCAACAGGGAATACTCCCAAATGCTTCTGATCAACCTTATGATGCATCAAACTGTTCTATCTTTTTAGGCATTATAGGGCTAAGTTTTAATCATATCCTTGGTGCTGAAAAGACAAGCTTAATTAACAGAGCACTATCAAACTCGAATTTACAAACACCCATACATATGACAACCAATGAGCTCGATAGATTAAGAATGGCACCACTTATAGCTTTTAGATTGGCAGATTGGCTTTCAAGAGATGCTCAGACTAATGATTTCTTATTTTTTGAACCTCAAAGTTTCCGCATGTATCTATCTAGTGATGTGTCTGACCGTTTATTACTTTCAAAAATTCACCCAAGTTTATTTCAGGTAGACAACATAATTGATTTTTACGCTGACTTAAAAGAAGAACTGATAGAAAGATTCCCCCTTGTATTAACAAAAACTAATACTGAAGGAATTATTTCAGAAAACACCAGGCACATAAATGATTTCTTATATGAAGATTCTGAATAAAAAAATAGCTACTTAAGCTCAGTATCAAAATAGGTTGTAGAAAAAATTGTAACCGATCATAATAGTGTTATGAGAATCATTTCAACAATCGTCACAGTAGCAGGACTTGCCTACGGAGCTTATTGGATAAGCGAGAATAAACCTGAACTAAAAACCCAAGTAGTAGAACTAGTTAACAGCGGAGACTTTCATACTTTAGAAGCTCGTTATACCGCAAAACAGATCAAAGATATGCATAGATCATCACTTTTAAAAAGCGATCAGCATAAGTTTTTAGAATCAAAAACACAATTTTCTCCCTACCTTTTGATGGAAGTTAAGTACTCAAAAGAAGGAAATGAGACTGGTGAAGGGATCATTCTTTGGGATTTAATTACAGGTGAAATGGTTATTAACTCTAATCAATGGGAAAAAACTCATGGTTACTGTGATTGCATTAGAAACAATGTCAATCAAAATGAATTCCGAATTATCAATGCCTTAGCTCTTCATGGTGGCGTTTTAGATAGAGAAAGCCTTGTACGAGTATTGCAAGTAGAAAATGATGTTGTTGGCAGATGGCTCAATGCATGTAGACAAAAAAAGTTGATTGTTCAATCAGGAAGTTTTTATAGACTACACCTTCAAACACCAAGACTGGCGCTTAGACCTGAAACTTTGATAGATGATCATATTGTCACAAAATCCTATAAATCCGCTGAAAGAATGGGGAAGAAATTTTCTCATAACCAAATTAAAAGAATAGCAGAAGCTTCTTTTGGACAAGATTTTGCAGTAAGACATACATTAGATGTTTATCTTCCTGTATATAGCATTACTGTAGAAAACCCAGATGGATCACACCATACAAGTTACTGGAATGCTATTAATGGTCATGAATTAAAGTTCACTTCGATGCTTGATTGATGAAAAATTTCTGTATATTTATATGCTCTTTGTCCCTGTTTGCAAGTGAACCCTACCCATATAGAGACATCAAAAACCCTCCAATTAAATTACCCGACGATATCATTATTTTTCACCTTTCAGGTGGTAGAACTGGAAGCACTCTAATATTTAATGTATTAACCTATCTATTTGAAGACAATGTAAAATCTAATGTGCATGATTTCAATGCACGAGTCATAAAAAGACACTGCCCTTTAGAAGCTGGCAGATCCAAAACCTTTAAAAAGAAAAGAATCATCATAACAACTTCACATAGAGAACCATTAAATATGGTTGCTTCTGAAGAAAATACGGGTAAAAGAGTTATTTTCTTACGTGACACTATTGCACTTTTAGATCATACAAATTTAAAGATAATCAAAAAAATCCCTTTCAAATATGAATTATTTCAAAATGATCAATTTGATCATATTTTTGAAACACTTGAAGCGGCACTAGATCTCACTATTCCAGAATATGCAAAAGCAAATGCTCGAAAGTTCTTCTCCATCAAAGAAATGAAAAAAATCGCTTCTCGTTATAAAAACTTCTCACAGTATGATGATCAAATTACCAATATTCATGGGAAGCACATTTACGGTTCTGATTGGAGAAAAGATTTGAGCTTAGAAACTGCGATAAAAGCCTATAACTTAAACTACAACCTACGAAAAAAATGGGGATATCAAGACATTGATGTAGAAAAAGAGTGGATAGAGTATCATAAATAATAAACTCACAAACACACGCATAAACTCCATCATGAAAAACATTATCATTTGTCTTATATTTACCTCCCTTGTCTATTGTGATCTAATCTATCCTTATCGTGACATTAAAAACCCTCCGATTTCTTTGGATGAAGATATTGCTATCATACAATTAGGCCCTATGAGATCTGGCACGACAATTATTTATAATATTTTGAAATACCTCTTTGAAGATGAATGCGTCAATGTGCATAGTTTTGGGAAAGTAACAAAGATGCATATACTTGAGGATTTACCTTATCATGTCTTTAAGAAAAAAAAGATGATCGTTTGTTGTACATTCAGAGATCCGATGAACGTTATTGCCTCAGTAAAAAGGGCGGGTTTAAATCATAAAAAAGTGACTGATAGGGCAAAATCCCTAAATAACTCTTATTTTAATATTAAAAAGATTATCAATTTCAAATATGAATCATTTGAAAATGATCAATTTGAATATGTGTTTAACAAACTCGAAAATGAATTAAATATTAAAATCTCAACTGAGACTAGAAACGAAATTCAAACACACTTTTCAAAAAATAGAATGAAAGAAATTTGCTCTCGTTATTCTAATTTTGGAGGGTATGATAAAATCACGGGATTTCATGGATCCCACATAAATAATTCAGATTGGAGAAATACTTTTAACCTTAAACAAGCACTCGAGATTTATCATCTAAATATTGACCTACGAAGAAAATGGGGATATTCAGACATTGATGTAGAAAAAGAGTGGAGAGACTATCGGGAATCAAAAAAAGGTTAAAACCCTAGAAATGCATCATTGCGATAAAAAAGTATCTAAGCTATAATCGTGCCCATTGGAAAGATGGCTGAGTGGCCGAAAGCGCTTCCCTGCTAAGGAAGTATACCTTTTAACGGGTATCGAGGGTTCGAATCCCTCTCTTTCCGAACACCACCTAAGGGGTCATTTATGAAAGGGCAAACTCTTCTAGATAGAAACATTTCTCCATCTTCTAAAGAATCTGAAATGATGGTTTTAGGGTGTATGCTCACTCATGAAAACTCCTTATCAATAGGCGCAGACAGTCTCGAAGAGAAAGACTTCTATTACAAAGAGCATCAACTCATATTTGCAGCATTAAAGACTACGTATAGCAAGGATAAACCTGCTGATGTTCATTTGATTGCAGAAATTTTAAAGACTAGTAATGAATTAGATGGCGCAGGAGGTGTTGCTTATTTAACAGAAGTTGCTCAATATGCCGGAACGTCTGCTTATATTGAAGAGTATATTGAGATTATTAAAAACAAGTCTATCTTAAGAAGAATGATTTTAGCAGCAAATGACATTAAAAAAGTAGCTCTTGAGCAGCCTGATGATGTAAATTCAGCTCTTGATGAAGCTCAAAGCATGTTTTTCAAAATTTCTCAAACTGTCAATCAAACAATTGGGGTAAGCGTTAAGAATATTCTTGATGGAACCCAGGCTGAGTCAAAGCTTCCCTACTTAAAAGATTTACAGCAAAGGCAAGAAAAGTATCATACTAGGGACCCAAATGAGCCTTTAACAACTGGTATACCGACTGGTTTAACGGATCTTGATAAATTATTGGGCGGTTTAAATCCTGCGAACTTAGTTATTGTAGCAGGTCGTCCTTCCATGGGTAAAACAGCGCTAGGGATAAACATCGCCGAGCATATTTGCTTTAATTTAAACAAACCCGTTGCTGTTTTTTCTTTAGAGATGACCTCAGAAGAACTTCTTCACAGAATGATTTGTACGCAATCAGAAGTCACTTCGGAAAAGATCAAGATGGGAGCTTTAGATGGTAGTGAGTATCAAAGGATTGTTTCTACTGTAAGTCGTATGCAAGAACACACGTTCATTATTGATGACCAACCAGGACTAAAAATCACAGACTTAAGAGCCCGTGCAAGACGTTTAAAAGAAGTTTATGACATTCAATTTTTACTCATTGACTACATCCAATTACTTTCTGGTTCACGAAGCAGCTTTAATACTGAAAATAGACAAACTGAAATATCTGAAATATCTCGTATGCTCAAAAATTTAGCTCGTGAGCTAAATATTCCAATCCTTGTTCCCTCTCAGCTCTCTCGTAAAGTTGAAGAACGAGCAGGACACAGACCTATGATGTCAGATCTACGTGAATCCGGATCTATCGAGCAAGATGCTGACTGTGTCATGATGATTTATAGACGTGATTACTACAATGCAACAGATCACCCTGGAATGGCAGAAATCATTGTAGCTAAAAATAGACATGGTAGCATTGGCGATGTAAAGCTTGCTTTCCGCAAGGAATATGCACAATTTACAAACTATGCCCACGAACCAGATTCCAATGCAGATCCCTTCTCACCCTTCAACGGTTAAAAAAAATTGTAATAATTACACGTTTATTATATTTTTTATTCTTAATGTTGTACTTCAAAATTGAAAGGGCGTTTTAAATAAAATTAAATGATAATTTAATTTTAAAACTTTAGGTTTCCAAAGGAACGAAGTCCCTTTGGCGGGTGCAGGGCAGCGCCCTGCTAAGGGCATGAAATGAAAGTCCCTTTTTAAGCTTTACAAAATCTAGGCATAAGCGTATGCTAGATACGAACTTTTTAAAAAAAAGGTATAATATGTCTTCAGTGAAGAAAAAGCGTAAGCTTAAAATGAATAAGCACAAGCGTAAAAAGAGAAGTAGAAGAGATCGTCACAAAAATAAATAATTATTATGTGGGACTATCCCGATTACTTTGATGTTATCGTTATAGGGGGCAGGGCATGCTGGCTGTGAAGCTGCATATGCATCAGCAAAAATTGGTGCAAAAACCCTGCTTCTTACAATGAATTTAGATACTATTGCTAAAATGAGCTGCAATCCTTCTATTGGAGGGTCTGCCAAAGGTCAAATTGTGCGTGAAATCGACGCACTTGGCGGAGTTATGGGAAAAATAGCCGACAAAACCGGTATAAATTTCCGCATGCTCAATCGCTCAAAAGGCCCTGCGGTCTGGGCTCCACGCTGTCAATCTGATAGATTTATGTATTCATATGAGATGAAATATCTTCTAGAAAACACAGAAAACCTTTTTTTAATGCAAGGCGGAATAAACTCATTAATCATAGAAGAAGGAAAAGTTTGCGGAGTAACCACCCCTTTAGGCGTTTCCTATCGAGCAAAAACTGTGGTTCTTTCTGCTGGAACTTTTATGAAAGGCCTCATTCATATTGGAGATAAGATATCTCCCGGCGGAAGAATTGGAGATCCCCCATCCCCTATTTCTGATCAATTAAAAGATTTAGGCTTTAACTTAGCAAGATTAAAGACAGGGACTCCTCCACGTATTCATGGTAAAACCATTGATTTTTCTAAATTAGAAATTCAAGAAACAGAGGATGATGTGTGTTTTTCTCATTCAGATACTGATGAAAGGCTTCCTGCAATCCCCTGCTTTATCACATACACAAACCTTGAAACTCAAAAGATCGCAGAAGAGCATTTACATAGATCCGCAATGTATAGCGGAAACATTAACAGTGCGGGACCACGTTACTGTCCCTCTTATGAAGATAAGATCACAAGATTTAAAGAGCGTATTCGCCACCAAATCTTTTTAGAAAGAGAAGGTTTAAAAACTCATGAATATTATGCTGCAGGAATATCTACATCACTTCCTTTTGATGTACAGGTTGCAATGCTAAAGACTATTGAAGGTCTAGAAAATGCTAAAATCATGAGACCTGCCTATGCTATTGAATATGATTACATCACATCACTTCAGCTAAAAGCAACTTTAGAAACTCATCTTATTAAGAATCTTTTTTTTGCAGGGCAGATAAATGGAACAACAGGCTATGAAGAAGCAGCAGCACAGGGATTGATTGCAGGTATCAACGCTGCACACAACGCCTTAGGGAAAGAATCATTCATTCTATCAAGAAGCTCATCATATATAGGTGTCCTTATAGAGGACATCATCACAAAAGAGCTCACCGAACCCTATAGAATGTTTACATCTCGAGCAGAGCACAGACTCCACCTTCGCTATGATAATGCCGACACACGTCTAACTCCTATTGGACATTTACTAGGCTTAATTGACGATGAACGTTTCGAAAAATTCAACCAAGAGCAAGAGATTATCAGATCTATTGTAGTAAAGCTCAAAAGCACCCGAAAGGAGATCCATGGTAAAAGTCTGATGCTTTCTACTTACCTTGCTCGCCCTGAAATAACTTTCCAAGACGTACAAAGTCTTTACCCATCAATTATCCCTCAGATAAATCCCTATATAGCCAAGCGAATCGAAATAGAAATTAAATATTCAGGATATATTGAAAGACAGTCCAAGCTTTTAGAAAAGTTAGAGAAGCTCGACTCCTTAAAAATTCCCTCAAACTTTGATTACTTAGGCATGAAAACCCTTCGTAAAGAAGCGTCTACACGCCTTTCAAAGATCAAACCTGAAACGCTCGGACTTGCCAGTCGTGTTGAAGGAGTTACTCCTGCTGACATCTCCATTTTAATGATCACCTTAGGCTATTAGCCTATTCTCATTAAGACCTATGGGACGTTGTCCCATACCCTAGTCAAGGGCTACGCCCTTAACAAACCCATACTTGATTTTTTTGCATTGCAAAAAAATGGAAGTGAATAATTCTAGTTTTAGTATTTTTTGTCCAAGCACAAAAAAATCAAATAAGGGAGTTAAGAGGGACTTTGTTCCTCGGGTGGGCGTAGGGCAAAGCCCCACTTGTAAAAAAAAGGCTCTGAGAAATCATAAGTCTAATCTCATCAAGACCTATGGGACGTTGCCCCATACCCTAGTCAAGGGCTACGCCCTTAACAAACCCATGCTTGATTTTTTTGCATTGCAAAAGAACGGAAGGGAATAATTCTAGTTTTAGTATTTTTTGTCCAAGCACAAAAAATCAAAGAAGGGAGTTAAGAGGGACTTTGTTCCTCGGGTGAGCGTAAGGCAAAGCCCCACTGGTAAAAAAAAAGCTCTGAAAAATCATAAGTCTAATCTCATCAAGACCTATGGGACGTTGTCCCATACCCTAGCCAAGGGCTACGCCCTTAACACACCCATGCTTGATTTTTTTGCATTGCAAAAAAATGGAAGTGAATAATTCTAATTTTAGTATTTTTTGTGCAGGCACAAAAAAATCCAAGAAGGGAGTTAAGAGGGACTTTGTTCCTCGGGTGGGCGGTGCGGCAAAGCCCCACTTGACAGAGAATGAAAAGTCGTTTAAAAGAAGAGCTATGAAAGATCATATCCTTGTTATTACCGAAAACAAAACCCATGAGTTAATTTTGAAGAAGAAGCTTTTGGATTCTTCGCTTATTTTTCTACCGAGTCATAACTTTGCAAAAGAAAGGCTTGAGCACTTAAGGTTTTCATTTATTATTATTGATGAGACAGAAGCTGAAAAAAAGACTCTTCATATTGTTGATGCGGTAAAAAAACATCCCAATACTCAAGCCTCCCCTATTTTAGTTATTACAGGAAAGTTAAACCAATCATATTTAGAAAGGCTCATACATCATGGCGTTTCAAACTTTTTATCTTTACCCCTTGCAGATGAAAATATCTATCAAACTCTAAAAGACACATCCTCAGGTAAAAAAGCTAATGAGATCATCTCACAAATGAAGATTCCTGTATTAGACGATGCTCAGGTTGATATTGATAGTCGAAGTGTAATAGATCAAGAGGCTATAGGTAGAGTAAAGAAAGCTTTTATTAACAAAAGCCATGTTGCTCTTGCTCTTCTTTCAACAGATAAAAAACCTTTATTTCCTTCTGATCTTGTAATGGAAGTAAGTGAAAATCTCTTTTGTATTATCTCTTTAATCAAAAATAAACGCGCTTTACTAGATGATATCCTTCAAATTAAAAATAAAAATGCGTATGCTGGGATAGTCTCTTCAGAAGATTTCGTTTATGACGATATTGCTTTAATGATAAAAGATGCCAAACAAGCACTTCAACGTGCAAAGGAAACACCAAATGGAATTAGCTTCTTTGTTAAAAAATAGCCTCCCTCTCATCATCATACTTCTTTCTTCTGTGCAAATGCAGCCGTCGCCTGTTGTTCCTCATCAGACAAAAGCGTCTAAAAAAAATGATAATACTTTGATAGGTCAAACTCTCATGAGTACAGAGCTACAGCAAGCATCTGCTCATCATGCACAAGTAAAGAGCCCAAATATGCCTTCATCAAATGACATCATGATTGTCGATCCTAAAGAGATGGCTAAAGACTGGAAGCAAGCTTTTACAACCCTTAAGAGTAAACAAAATCAAGGTCTTTTATTTAAATTAGCAAATGGAGAAAAAGTAAAAGACATCTCTAATATAGATACTCTCCCCGGAGGTTACCTAATGATTTTTACAGTAAAAAACCTTCATGGACTACAATATAAGATTATTAAAACCTCAGAAATTCTTTCATTGGAAACCGAATGACCATACATTACCTCAAATTAGAAAACACCCCCGTTTCTAAGCAACTAGAGATAGAAAAAAACTTGCTTCAGAATGAAACACGTTCCTTTGTGATCATTAATAAAAATCCTCCCCCAGCAATTGTTATGGGATCTTCTCAAATACCTGAAGAGATCATTCAATTAGAAAAAGCTAAAAAATGCGACATCCCCATCATTAGACGTTTTTCTGCAGGAGGCTGCGTTATATTAAATCAAGATACTATAATGGTTAGCTTTATCTTAAATAAAGCAGATGTAGGAATTGATCTTTTTCCATCATCTATTATGCAATGGACTAATACTTTTTACCAAAAAGCTCTTCTAATTCCTTCTTTTTCTTTAAAAGACAATGACTATACCATTGAAAATAAAAAGGTAGGCGGCAATGCTCAATACATAAAAAAAGATCGCTTTTTACACCACACCTCTTTTTTATGGAATTATGATAAAGCATTGATGGATATTTTACATCACCCTCCTAAAGAACCTAAGTATAGAAAAGGGCGTCATCATTTTGACTTCTTAACAACACTCAAGCCTTATCTTACAAAAGACGAATTCATTAACCAAATAAAAAATCAATTTAAGCATGATTTTACTCTGACTTCTCTGGAAGAGAAAATTTTCTATTAAAATAGCTTTTAACAACATCTTTTCCAATAGAAGCAATCGATTGGGTTAGTGGTATTTTTTTAGGGCAAACTTGAACACAGTTCTGGGCATTTCCACAATCAGAAACCCCACCCTCCTTCATCATCTCAGTTAGTCTTTGATCTTTTAAGGCTTTACCAGTTTCATTTGAGTTAAAATACTTAACCTGGTTAATTGCTGCCGCCCCTACAAATTTAGAGCGATCACTAAATTGAGGACAAGCCTCTAAACAACAACCACAAGTCATACATGTAGATTCTACGTACATAGCTTCTTGCTTTTTAGGGGAAATAGTAGGGCCAAACTCTTCTGAGTGATAGCCTTCAACTGGAATCCATCCCTTAATCTTTTTTAAAGACTCAAACATTGAAGAGCGATCAACGACTAAATCTCTAATCAAAGGAAACTTTGTAAAAGGCGCTAAAATAATCGTATTTGTCTTATCAGCTTTTAAAATTTCTTCAATTAAAGCTGTACAAGCCTGTCTTGGTCTTCCATTTATTAACATTGAGCAAGAACCACATACTTCTTCTAAACAAGCTTGCTCCCAAACAATAGGAGTCACTCTTTCTCCTGTTTTGGTAATGGGATTTCTTTGTATCTCCATCAAAGCAGAAATAACATTTAATCCCTCTCTGCGATCAAGCTCAAATTCAACAAAATATTGTGAATTTTGATCTCCACGATAAACCTTTAAAGTAAATGTTTTGGTTTGTGTACTGCTCATAAACCCTTCTTTATTTAGCGACGTCCATAATCTATTTCTGTCACAAGTGGTACTTTTTTGGGAAGATTTTTTAACTTTGGCGTAATTCTTTTTGCTTTCGAATAATCGCGCAAGACAGGCTCTAAATATCTAATATCTACAGGAGCATATGAAATTTGAGGTTCATCTGCATAAGGGTCAAAGGTTAAAATAGTCGTTTTTAAGAACTCTTCATCATTTCTCTTCGGAAACTGAGGTTTATAGTGTGATCCTCTAAATTCATCACGCATTAAAGCTCCTTTAGCAACCGTTAAAGCCATCTCAAGCATATATGGAAACTGCAAAGCAAAATGCATTGTCTGATTTAAATGATTTCCCTTATCATCTAAACTAACATTCTTAGCTCGTTCTCTTAACTCCTTAATCTTAGCGATTGCATCTTTTAATCCGGCATTACTCCTCACTACAGTTACATTTGATACCATAATAGAAGCCAGTTCATCATGAAGTTTATGGATATTTTCTCCACCATCTCTTTCTAATAAATTTTGCTTAATTGCCATTTCATGAGCCAATGCCTCTTCAAAGATATCTTCTTTTACCGCAGGCTTTTTATGTGGCACATCTTCGATATAAAAAAACATTTCATTTGCAGCGACCATGCCACCATAAACACATGATAAAAGTGAATTAGCTCCTAATCGGTTTGCTCCATGGTACTGAAATTCGCATTCCCCTGCAGCAAAAAGACCTGTGATGTTAGTCATTTGTCGATAACGTTCAAACCGATCATCATCACCTGTTGCTGGCCAATCAACCCACATGCCCCCCATTGTATAATGAACAGCTGGGGAAAATCTTCATCGGAACCTCTCGAGGATTTTCGCCTGTAAATTTTTGATAGATTTCTAATATCGCTTCTAGTTTGTGAAGTGTCTTTTCTTCTAGATGAGTAAGATCTAGATAAACTTGTTTCTTTCCATCAATACCAAGGTTTGCCTCTTCTACTACTTTAATAATATATCTAGAAGCAATGTCTCGTGGAACAAGATTACCAAAAGAAGGAAAGAGCTCTTCTAAAAAATACCAAGGCTCACCAGTTTTTCCACAACGAACCATATTGCCATCTGGTCCTTCAATACTCTTTGTGCTATCGCCATAAACCCAAACGCGTCCCCCTTCTCCACGAGCAGACTCACTCATCAATCTCAATTTATCATCACCAGGAATTGCCGTTGGATGAATCTGAATAAATTCAGGATTTGCAATTTTTACACCTTGCATATAGGCCCGGCCATTTGCAGCTCCAGTACAGATCGTAGAATTTGTTGAGTATTTAAAGATAACGCCATTTCCACCTGTTGCAAGAAGTACTGCATCGCCTTTTATTACATCCATCTTAGAAGTATAAAGATCCATAACAACAATTCCGCGGGAAATACCCTCTTCATCTATAACAGTTCGCATATACTCATGATGCTCGTATTTCTTTACAAGTCCCGCCACTTCAAATCGCCTGACTTGTTCATCCAATGCATATAAGAGTTGTTGCCCTGTTGAAGCTCCTGCAAATGCCGTTCTCTTGTAGAGCGTTCCTCCAAATCTTCTAAAATCTAAATGGCCGTCGGCCCTTCTATTAAAAGGAACGCCTAATCTATCAAACATTCTAATGATAGCAGGTCCATTATAACACATTTCCAAGACAGGAGGCTGATCACCTAAAAAGTCGCCGCCTTTAATTGTATCATAGGTATGAATATCACAAGAATCCATCTCTCCCATCAAATTAATCGCAACATTAATACCGCCTTGAGCGCAGACTGAATGAGAGCGCTTAACATTTGTAAGACTTATCAAATCAACTTGCATGCCCAGTTCCGCACATTTCATTGCTGCAGATAAACCTGCAAGGCCTCCTCCAACAATCACAACTTTTTTCTTACTCATCTAACTATAATACCCCGAGTTAAAAAAGAAGCTTCCCCAAATAGAAAGCATACCTAAAGCAATTAAAACAAACGCTAGTCCTCGAGCAAAATGTACCCAAGTCTTCTGAGCCTTTCGAGAGATTAGTAATCCCCAGGTTATACAAAATGTCCAAAACCCATTACACCCATGCATGACAGACGCAAGCACAAACAACGTATAAAAGGCGCACATCCACAAGCTCTGAAAGGTTTCCCTCACACTTAATAAAATCAAATCTGCAGGCTTTTTAGAGACAATAATTACCTCATTTGACTTTATCGGGAAATACTCAAGCCCTTTAACAAATGCTTCATTGTTGCGATAATCCTCTATATTTTTATAAACTTCACTCATCTCTGCATTATATGAGTCCCTTTGATGAATACCACTCTTCTTCATTTCTTCTAATCGCTTATCTACCAACGAAATTTTATTTTTCTTTCTTGCAAGAGATGATTTCTCTCTTGCAATTGCCGCCTCATCAAAAATCGAAACATTTAATTGATCAGAAATCTTATATAAACCTGAATCAACCTTATATTTGCCAAAAGCTTGAGTATAAGTGCCCATATGTACTTTATGAGGATACATAATAAAACGCATCTGTACAACATGAAGAACAATACCAAATAAAATTATCCATGCAGAAATCCTTTGCATTGAATAAGCTTTATTCCGTTCATACTTCATCGAAGGAGCTTTCCCTCCTCGCCCTGCTACATTCGACTTTGCAGTAAACATATACCATACGCCCCAGATGCTATGAAAGGCAATTGGGATACCTAATAAAATAGTTTCAACTAAAGGCAAATATGGCAAATTTAATAAAAAACCTACGCTATTTACAAACCAGGTAGCCTTTGCTCCAAAAAAGATGGCTGCTTGTGAATTTGTAAATAGATGCTCACATAAAAAGATTAAAAACCAAAGCCCTGTAAGAGAATGAAGTCTTCTCCACACAAAAGCTCGTGGTACTGATTGTACTGATACTGCCGCTGCCATAACTTTCACCTTATTGACGTAAAAATGACAGTTTATATTTTAGTTATTTAGTTTTCAACAAAAGGTTTAACGGCAAGTGGAAAAGCTCTTAATCCATTTTCATAAGTAATTCGACTGACCTCTTCTAAGGAACATTCAAAGAGGACACTCAGCGTTTCTGCAACAACCCTCACATAAGCAGGTTCATTTTTTTGCCCTCTATATCCTTGAGGCGCAAGCCAAGGGGCATCTGTTTCAACTAACAAATGATCTAGTGGTATTTGCTTTATCACATCCCTTAACTCAGTAGATTTTTTAAATGTCGCTATGCCACTTATAGAAATAAACCATCCCAAATCAAGTGCTTTTTTTGCTTGCTCTATAGTTCCAGTAAAACAATGAATAATCCCTGTAAAAGCATCAAATTCTTTTGAGAGCTTAAAAAGATTATCAAAAGCCTTATCCCCTCGCACATGGAAAACAACTGGTAATTCTGCTCTAATTCCTAAATCGATATACCGTCTACATATTTCCATTTGTTCTTTTTGGTTATCTGGTTCAATGAAATCATCAAAACCTGTTTCGCCAATTCCCACTAATCTTTTTTGCAGAGCCATCTTTTCAAAGAACGAAAAAGACTCTTCTGTTTCTTTATGGGAATCATGAGGCGTTGTCGAAGCAACATTCCTAATTAAATTTGGATACTTTTTTTCTAATAAAAGTCCTTCTCTTAATTCATTTGGATTTGTGCAAATATTAATAACTTTTGTAACGCTTTCTTCATTACATCTACTAATAGCAGCTTCTGCGTCTATTAAAAAGTCTTCCGAAGTTAAATGAGCATGTGAATCCATTAATTCAAAAATCTGATCTTTCATAATTATCTCTTTGCTTAGAAAAATGATTTCTATAATATAGAGAAAAGGAGAATTTATCAATGAGCATTTTCTTTACATCTTATGCAGACTCCGATCTGTTCGGAAAACTTATCTTTATCATGTTATTTGCGCTATCTATTATTTCTTGGACAGTCTTAATAAGAAAAATAAAGCTTATCAAATTCGTTAAATCTCAAGGTGATGAAACTGTAGGGCGAGCTCAAAGCAGTGATTTAAAATCTCTTCTGTTTGAAAAAGACTTTTCTATTTCTGAAAATCCTTTTACTAAAGTGTTAGATTCTATTTCGTCAAAGACCTCTCAAATTCTTCAAAAGAATCATCACTTCAAAGAAAATCATCGTACTTTTCTTTCTCAAAGAGATATGCAGGTTATCGATGAATTCTCATCAATGACAATATACAAAGAAGTAAAGTCTTTAGGGCATGATCTATTCATATTATCGACAGTTGTTTCATTAGCTCCTTTTCTTGGAATTTTAGGAACAGTTTGGGGGATTTTAATTTCTCTAGGAGAGCTTCAAAAATCGGCAAGCGCCTCAAACGCGATTGTTTTAGGAGGGCTCTCTACTGCTTTGGCAACAACGGTTTTAGGACTAGTTATTGCAATACCTGCGCTGATTGCCTATAACTATCTTAAAAATTCTCTTTCGCAAATTGGAAGTGAGATGGAAGGCTTTTCTCACCACATTCTTTCAGAGCTAGAGCTTGCCTATAGAAACGTGGAGGTGTAATGAGAAAAACATTTCTATTTTCTCATACTGAAGAAAATGAGTTAATTAATTTAACGCCATTATTAGATGTTTTATTTGTAATCCTTATCTTATTTATCCTAATCGCCCCTCTATTAAATCTTGATAGAATAAGTTTAGCAGAAAGTACATCTAAGACTCTTGTCCAATCTGCTATGAATGAGCAAGATTCGCTAAATATTTTCTTAGCCGCAGATGGATCACTCACCATTAAAAATAAGAAAGTTGAAAAACAAACCTTAAGAGCTGTATTAACAGAGCTTCATAAACAAAACAAGCAAATCACTCCCAGGCTTTTTATTGATAAACAATCGTCTTTTGGCGCTTTTACAGAGACAAAAGATTTAATAGAAAATTGCGGATTTGACTCTCTTGATTTAGTTGTAAAAAGTAAACATTCATGAAAAAAGCCTATAAATTACCTCTCTTTATTACCTTTTGTCATTTACCAATACTCTTTATCCAAATTCATCATGCTAAAAAAAAAGATCCCCCACGCAAGAAAATCATTATTAATACTATAAATCTTTTAGAAGAAAAACCTTTTGTTGCCTATCAACAAGAAGCAAAGACTTCTATTGCTAAAAAGCCTAGTTTTAAACCAAAAGCAAAGCCTAAACTTAAAAAAGCTCCTTCAAAGAAGATTGTAAAAAAGGTTAAAAGCAAGCCTACCAAAAAAATTGCCAAAAAAAAGATTCAAAAAGCAATCAACAAGAGCCTGAACAAAACTAAAATAGCGACAAAAACGAATAAAAATAAAAATCTAAAAACAAAAAAAAGTACAAAAAAGGATGCAGGAAAGGCGCAAAGTGAATACAATCTATATTTAAGCATGGTCTCTGATCTTTTAGCTGAAGCTTTAACACTTCCTGAGAAAGGAAGAGTAAAACTTAAGCTTACGATTAGACCAAATGGAAAAGTTGCAAAGATCGTCACCCTTTTGTCTGAAAGTAATGACAATCTAGCTTATCTTCAAACGAATTTAAGCACTCTTTCTTTTCCTGCTTACAAAAAACAAGAAGATAGAACTTTTACCATAGTGTTTAGTGATGAAAAATAAATTGTTTTTACTCTTATTATGTCTCTCATCTAGATTCTTTGCAGATGAAATAGAAATCTCACTTCCTACACAAGATAAAACTCTTAGAATCTACATATCACCTGTTAAGAATGATTCCGAAACAAGCAAACTTGTTAATTTCGTCTTACAAGAAGACTTTAAAGTTGATGATAGAGGCATCCTTTTAAAAAATAATAGACTGCTTGCTCTGAATAAACTTACTTCTACAGAATTTTTCAAGAGCTCTGAATGGAAATCTCATAAAATAGACTTTGTCATTAAAACTAATCTTTCAAACAATACTCTTTCTATTGACTTTTTTGATGTACGAAAACAAACTATCAAATCTCTTTCAGAAATAAAATTGACTAAAGGACGGGATGATACGATAAAAGCTCTTCACAATGTTTCTGATTTTTTAATGAAGCAAATTTTTAAAACAGAAGGCATTGCTTCTAAGCGGATATTATATTCATATAAACCTTTTCAAAAAGGCGCCATCGCTTCTTTAAATAATTGGCATGCCGAAATTTACGAAACTGATACATTGGGACTTATAAACAAACAAGTGACCTTTGATAACAGCTACTCAATCAATCCAGAGTTTACAAAAGATTCTAAAAATTCTAGAAATTATGACTTTGTCTACGTTACATATAAACAAGGACAACCTCAAATCTATCTTTCAAATGTTGGTAAAAAAACAGGCGATTCTTTGATCAAGCTTCGAGGTAATCAACTCCTTCCAAAAATGTCTTTTGATGGAAAATACTTAGCATTCATTTCTGATGCTTCTGGAAAATCTGATGTCTTTGTGCAAACTCTTGGATCTAACAGTAAACCTTATGGTAAGCCTATACAGATTTATTCAGGTCTATCCCAAACTTCTGCTTCACCATCACTTAGTCCTGATAATAAATCTCTTGTGTTTGTTTCTGATAAAACAGGTGTAGCAAAAATTTATATTGCTGATATTTCAGAAACTCTTTCATCTCGAAAAAGCCCAACTTTACAGCGTATTAAATCACCATGCACTGAATGTACTGCCCCTTCTTTTTCTCCAGATGGGAAAAAAATCGTTTTTTCTGGAAAAATAAATGGAAGGCGGCAAATATGGCTTTATGATATAAGCCAAAAGAAGGCCTCTCAACTCACTTGCGGCCCCGAAGATAAGGAAAACCCTTGTTTTGGAAGCAATAGTAGGCATATTGTCTATAATACAACCTCACCAACAACAGATCTTTTCTTATTAGATAGTGAAAATCAAACCAATAGGAGACTGACCAAAGGTTCAGGGGAAAAACACTACCCAGCTTTTGAGAAATAAGGACACACTATGAAAAAAATTAATATCTTTGCATTTTCCCTACTTTTTCTCTGTTCATCATGCTCAAGTCAAGTTTCAGCTCTCTCAGATAGACTGACTCATTTCACAGCTTTTCTAAAAACAAAGGCTATTGAATATTTAGAAGATCCTGCAAATGAAAACCGAGTTGCTTACACGCCTGCTGAATTTTTTGGAGCAGCAGATGATGAATTTATTCCTTTAAATCGAGAGGAGATCAATTCAAAAATTACCGACATCCCTATCCCTCAACCATCAGCTACACCTGGCGCAAAAAATAGTCCCATCCCCTCTATCCAAATGTTTAGTAATCCAAATAGTATCTTAGCGGCCATCTTTAAAAAAATCTATTTTAATACCGATCAGTACTCTCCAAAGACAGCCACTGCTAAAAAGGACCTTCAAAAAATAGCAAATTATTTAAAAAAGAACCCTAACACCTTTATCTTTATTGAAGGACACTGTGATGAAAGAGCCTCTGAAAGCTATAATCTTGCTCTTGGCACAAAACGGGCTGGTACTATCAGAAAAATATTAGTGAATTATGGAGTGAATCCAAATCAACTATATACTATTTCTTATGGAAAGGAAAAACCAGCTGTAAAAGGTAAATCAAAAGATGTCTATGCAAAAAATAGACGTGTAGCCTTTAAATTATACTCAAAAAAGTAAGCGCTCATGAATAAATTTAAGTTACCCATATTTTTCCTTCTCTTTCTTTTTACTACCTCTTGTGTATCCAATAATGCAAAGACAGCTACCTCCTCTCAAAATGATGTTATGATCCATCAACTAAGAGTTGAGCTAGAAGAAATGAAGCATCATATTCATACTACAGTGATGCAAATGAGCATCTTAACAAATAAAATGGTAAATTCAGAAGACACCATTTTTGAGTTAAAACAAAGAGATCTTATCCTTCAAAAACAACTTTTAGATAAGCAGCAAGAAAAACTTTCCAAATTAGAGAAAAAAGTAGATGCCTACTCCTTAAAAGAAGAGGAAAGAGACTTGGCTCTTAATAAGATGGAAGAAGAACTAAAAGTTCAAAGCAAAGCGTCCCATCAAAATAAAAAAAAGATCCATGAATTAGAGAAGAATGCGCTCTCACTGGCCCCTATGGACGAAAAGGAATCGTAAAAATTCTATTGTCAAAATAAAAATTTATCTCTATCTTTTTTGCAAAAATTCTTGTAAATAAATTCCTGAATGTATAAAGTACTTTTCAATCATTGTTTTGCAGAAAGGTGGACCATGGCACAAAGAAAAAGAATATTACTAATAGAAGATGAAGCAGATATTGCTTCTATGATCAAACTTCAGGCTGAGCTTTCTGGTTATAAGCTCCATGTTGAAGTAGATGGCATTAACGGACTAAGAGCTGTTGAGCGCGAAAAACCAGATCTTGTCATTTTAGACATCATGTTACCAGGTCAAAATGGTTTTGATGTTTGTAGAAAGATAAAAAGTAATCCTGAATTAAGAGGGATCCCTTTAATTATCTTATCTGCAAAAAATGACGAAATTGACGTATTACTAGGACTAGAGCTTGGTGCTGACGATTATATCGAAAAGCCATTTTCTCCTAAAGTTTTAATGTCTCGCATAAAAGCTATCTTTAGAAGAAAGCGTGATACCGAAAAGACAGCAAAAGTCTTTAGCTTCGGTGAATTTACTCTTGAAGTAGATCGCTATCTCTTAAGAAAAAATGACAAAGTGATTCCGATCACTCTTTCAGAATTTGGTATCTTGAAAAGATTGCTTCAAAATAGAGGCAAAGTGCTTACAAGAAATCAACTTCTTGATGATATCCATAATGATGACTCGTTCATCGTGGACAGAAACATCGATGTGCATATTGCATCGTTGAGAAGAAAGCTTGGACCTAACTTTAAATGGATTGATACTGTTAGAGGTATTGGCTACCGTTTCAAGTTAGACCTCTCCGAGGAAGTTTCTGAAGCTGAGGAGCTCGTAACTTCTTAGGCGAAAGATTATAGTTTAGCGCCTTTTTCCCTACCTTGGCCTTGCAGGTACTACTTGTACATGCGGCGGCCAAGGATAGTAAAAAATTCATCTAAACTATAACTTTCTTTCTTTAGAATTTTATTTGATAAGTTCCGAGAAATAAAAAGCGATAGTTTGGATATATTTTTTTTCGTTTAGACCGCTGCCTGTGCTAAGCACTGGCAAGGTCTAATAAGTGAAAAAAGATGCCAAAGTATTGTTTTTTTTATCGCCGTATGTACGAATGGGTACCTGCAAGGCCAAGATCTGTAAAAAGAACTCAAACTAACACTTTTTTTCTTGTAAAGATTTGGTTAATGTCATATTTGATAATTATGAGATTATTATACTTATTTCTAATTATTTTTTTCACTTCGTGTGGATCGTATACAACGTCTGCGACAACAGGGTCAGTTCAAAAAAAGAAAAGTGAGCGAACGCTTCGGGCTGCAAGGCTGTCAAATGACGATTTACTTATTTTAGAAGCGCATTATCCAGCTGTTTTAAGAAAGATTCTTATTCAAAAGCCTTTAAATGTTAAAGATGTCGTGATTCTACATGAAATAGGGCTTCAATCTGAAGTTTTAATTCACATCATAAAGTATACAAAAAGTGTGTATATGCTTACAACTGATGATATTGTAACCATGCAATTAGGAGGAGTTCCCTTTGAGGTAATCAACTTTATGATTGAGTCGTAAAAAGATTCAGCTTGAGATTATCTAGACTTTGATATAAATATTTAAGTTAAACGCTTAAAAAAACTAAAAAGTACACTATGGCAACATTTTATCAAACATTTTCCTCAGAGACTTCCCCGCCGAAGCTTTATACCAGTGTGATCACGCGTGGTAAAAAGGCTGCTTTTTGTAAATTTAAGGACCTATTCCATCAAAGTGCCTTCTTACATTTTTCTTTTTGCGCATTTATTTTATTAGGTTCGATTGTCTCTTTTTCTCTTTTTTTAAGAGATCAAGGATCACTATATACGCCTGCTGCTTTTGCTTTATTGTTTTTAAGCATAGCTTCTTATGGGCTCATAGCCTACTATCAAAAGAATAGAAAGCTAGACACTATTGATACCATTTGTAAGGAGTATCGTCGTTATTGTTATCAAAAGCTTTCAACAAATATAGAAGATTCTGAAAAGTTGCATTTAGCAATTGCAGAGTGTTTACGTGATTTAGCAGAGTCGGTACATGATCCAAAGCTGTTTCATCTGACGATTCACCCTTTCAAGTTTTCTAAGAATCACCTTATTGCGCATTTCCTCTATTTTCATTACAACGACATCCTCTATATGCAAGAAAAGCTTTTAGAGATTTCTCTAGAGCAGCATTCGTATGTCCTAGCAGATTGCGCCTGCAGTTTAGAATTTCACAGTTCCCTTTCTAAGGTCTATTCCACACTTGCAACGTGTTATAAAATCCCCAAAGGGACTCATTTAGAAAAAGCTTTTAGCTATTCAACAATTACAAAAGCAACAGAATATCAAACCCAGTTTGAGAAGTATTATACCTTAGCAATAGAGGAGCTAAAAATCATTTGTGATATTTCTGATTCTGAACCCTGGACCCACCTAGAGCTTGCATCTCTCTATGCAAAGTTTGATGACTCAGAGCTAGAAATGCAGCAATACGAAATTATTATCAATAGAGTTGCAGACGATAAAGAAATTTTATACAAGCTAGGAATTTTATATTTCAAGCATCATAAAACCTCACATGGATTGAAGATCTATGATCGCCTTAAACACATAGATGCTCTCTATGCCAAGAACCTTTTGGCTCATTATAATTTTACATAGATTAGCCTTTTGCAACCTTCTTCTTGCTTTTGGTAAACTAAATATAGTATTGTTTTAATTTTAATAAACAGTGAGAGCAATATGGAGATCCAACACAGAAACGTTAGCTCTAGTGCACAACACGATTATGATCAAGATAGAAATGAAGCTATCCAGCTTCAAAGAGAAATCAGTAATTTATTTAAGGATCCTAAAACCTCTTGTTATAATCAAGCACGCTTACTTTATCACAGTCATTGCCTTCAGCTATGCACTGCAACCAGCAAAAATGTTAACAAGATGAAGATATATACAAAAGCATCTGCATGTGGTTGTATAGCAACCAGTTGTTTCGGTATCCTCTACAACCTTAAAAACCTTCAAGCTACTGTAACTCCCTTTCTTTTTCTAGTTACAGCAGCATCGCAGTATATAAGGGTCCATTATTGTATCAATCGATGCGCAAAATCATGCATTAAAAATGCTACTCAAGCTCTAGAAAATATAAATCGGGAAATGAATCAATAGATTAACTTTTTCTTTTTTACTACGAGCAGTTAAATAGGTGATTTTAAAAGAAAGAAAAAATTTTATTTGTCCTATAATAATTACTTTGTATAATCAGACCCAAAAAATCTGGGGTTACTATGTACCTTTTTTTAGACTTTTCTAAAGTTAAAGATCATTTATCAAAGACTGTACTTATTCTTTGTAGCGTTCAATTTAGTCTATTTGCAATGACAAATTACGATGCAACAACTAAAGAAGAAGGATTTATGCTTCGAAGGATCACGGAATTTTGGAAAGACTGTGACTATAAAACTGTTAAAAGTGAAATCGTTTCCTTCTTAAAAACACATGAAAATAGTGTGTTTTGTGATCAGCTGCGTGGAAATTATGGCGATCTTTTAGTTCAAGAAGGAAAATACAAGGAAGCTTTAGACTCTTATTTGAAAATTTCTCATGAAAAAGTAAAAAAAACTTTCTTGTTAAACAAGATGCAGTGTTATTACGAACTTGAGCAATATGAAGAGTTAATTTCATGTGGCCATCCGTATTTAACCAAGATGTCAAAAGAGTTATTAGACCGCAAAGATGAATTTTATTTTTTAATGGCAGAGGGATATTTTAGAAATGCTCTATCTATGCAAACAAAAGACAAGAAAAACACATACCTTACCAAAGCTCTTCCCTTATATGAAAAGATTTTAAACTCCTCATTTAATGACCCTACAATGTTTGCTTTAGCAGAAATCTATAGACTTCAATCGACAAATGATAAGGCGCAATCTTTCTTTTTAGAGCTGGCTAAAAGGCATCCTGATCGTAAAGAAGAGCTTTTATTCCATGCTGCTTTAGCACAGGCAGAGTTTGATAAGCCCATGGCTATAGAAACATTTACGCAAATCATTTCGTTAAACGGAGAAAAATCTGTTGATTCTGCTCTAAATAGGCTCATCCTATATTTCCAAGAGGAAAGATATGACGATGTCATCGACAACTATGAAGCTACAACAGCAACGTGCTCAGATGATAAAAAGGCAACTCTTGAATACATCATTGCAAGAAGTTATTTTGCAAAAAAGATCTATGACAAAGCCAATCACCACTTAAATCAATTTCTTTCATTAAATGAAGGGACAAGCGATGAGAAAAGAAATGCCCTCCTCATGCAATTAGGAGCCGCTCAGTACCTCAAAGACGAATCTCAGTATAAAGAGACGTTAGATAAGTTAGAAAAGCATTTCCCGGAAGATAGCGAGCTTTCCCAAGCAGTCTTCATTCATGCGATGATGTTAAAAGAAATGGGAAGAGCATCAGAAGCAGAAACTAAACTTGCTTCATTAATCGAAAACAAAAGTTCTTTTAAAGACGAAGAGGTTTTATTTCTTGAGTATGGGCTTGTCGCCTATAACAATGACAATTGGGAACTGTCTAAAAATACGCTCAGTTCATTTGTACAGAAATATCAATCTAGTGCTCATGCGCCAATTGCTTGGAAGTACTTGCTTTCATCATCTTTAAATCTTTTAAAAGAACATCAAAAGATGCAAGCGCCAACTTATACCAAAAAAGATTTTCTTGCTGATCTAGATAGTATTATGCTACACAGTGAAGTTCTTGATAAAGGAGAGATTGTTGAATGCCTCTTTTTACAAGGAAAGCTTTCATATGAGCTTGGAAACTATGATGATGCCTTAACTCATCTCGGAAAATTCATATATAAACACTTCCAAAATGATCACATAGCAGAAGCGCATCTGTTAACTGCTTTATGTCATCATAAAAAAGGTGATTCAAATGATATGTTCTGTGCCCACGCAGAAAAAGCTCTTTCTTTAGATCCTGAGCTTTCAAAAAAAGGAGCTCTTCATCTAGAGCTTTTTAATGTCTATCTACACATTTCAACAAAATCGGAAAATTCCAAGGCCTTGATTAACAAAGCAAGAGATCATCTCTATACAGCTTTATCTTTAGGTGAGACTTCGATTAAATTAGAAAATAAGCTATGGTTGGCAAGTTCATATCTACAAGATCTACTCACGGAAAAAGGGATATACCTAACAGATGGAAACCTGCCCCAAAACCAAGAGCTCTTCAATAGAAGCTTTGCAATCTTAGAAGAAATACTCATCGATCCTGCTACAGAAAATCTTAGAGTCATTGATGAAGATAAGATATTCTTAGAATGGGAAGTGCTTCGCTATGCAAATCTTCTTGGAAGAAAGAAGCAATATAACAAAAAGCTTAATGTTTTAAGATCTTTAGTAGAAAAGCAATCTCATAAAAAAGATTGGCAATGGCAAGCAATCCAAGAAGCTTTATTTGAACTTGGAAAAACGTATGAAATCTATGGCGATCAAAATGGAGCTTTTGAAACATATACTTTCTTATCAAATCAGCAATCAACAAAAAGAACTTTCATAGAAGAGTACTCAAAGCTTTGCTCTGTAAGATTAAGTTTTAACAAGATTGCGCTAAAAGAAAGAACTGATAGCAATAAAAAGGTCTTTGATATCTTAAGTAGCTTAAAAAATATCCAGATTCAAAAAAATGCAATTTCTGAGCCTCTTCATTTAGAAGCTGCTTTAGAGTATGCAAAAATAAGAGGTCTTGTCACAAAAGATAAATCCCCCCATCTAAAATACTTATTTTTCATAGGGAGAATCAAAGAAGACTTTGGTAATCGCGAAGATCCGATGTCACAAAAGTATCAAGAAAAGATAAATGGCAGTGATTCTCTTAAAAGTCTGTATAGCCAATACATGAAGTTTATAAACGCAGAATCTCTTCGTATGGAAGCGATAATTAAAGCCAAAGAAAACAACAACTCCATGAGCTTAGATCTTATGCAAAAAGCATCTTCATTACTTTCTTCTTTAAGTAAAGAAACAACAAGTGTCTATTTATCTCAAAGAATTAAAGAAAGTCAGGGCTTAATTAAAAAAGGTTCTCTTTTCTAAGAGATGGGAGTGTGAATGCGACCAATAAAAACCCTTCTATTCCTTTGCTTGTGCACTTTGAGTTTTTGGACTTTGCTGTATTCACAAACTACAACAATAAACCCTTCCAAAGAGAAAAATAGTGTTGGGGACATCAGATACTCAATAAAGATACCTAAGATTGCTCTTGATTCCATTCATTATCAAGGCTCTTTATTTGATGCTTATTTAGATTCCCATAAAATCTCATTTTCATTTGATGACCAGCCATTAAGTTGGAATAAAAAAATACCTAAAGCAAAAAATACAGTTAATTATCATACTTTTTTTTGTGAAGTATCGTCTTCGGGGCCCAAGAAAGAAGGTTTAAAAACTCCAAAACAAGAATCTGCTTCATTACATTATTTCAATGAAGATGACTTTCTTCACGATTTGGTAGACTCTCTTAAAAGACAATCAGAATACTATCATATTAGAGCTCTTTTCCATCCAGAGCATGCAATCCCCGAAACAGATACCTTAGAAACATATCTTTCAAATTCCATTGAGTTTAAAGTGCTTTCAAAAACATCTAGAATTAAAAAGAAGATTGATAAAGCTTTAAATGAACATGAAAAACCATTACTTACATTAACCAAGTCTCTGTTTACTAAACAAAATATAAAAACTGTAGCTGTTCAAGAACTTAACCTTCCAAATAACAGTGTTTCCTCAGTTGAATTAAACACCTCATTTAAGCTCCCTGAAAATTCCTTAGTTGTTCAAAATAGTCTTGTTTTAGATTGCAACAAAACTCATTTACCTCTGTTTGTAGAAACTAGATCTAACAAATATTATTATCATCCTGGATTGTATTCCCCCTCTCAAAGCCTTGCAGACGCAGCGATTGTATATTCAAACAAAAAGATAACTCACTTTGACTCAAAAGGGTCGTGTTACAATATTGACAAAGGATATAAGTCTGTTACATTAGCATTAGATGATGCAAATCATCATTCAAATCCTTTACAAAATGCAAGCTGTGCAAGTTATTTAAAATCTATTAACCCAAAAACCATAAAAAAGAATAATTTTGCTCAAAGTTTCCAAGCACTTTCAGAAGAATTTACAAAAGAATCATTTAATGTAAGCCCTGCAAAGTCTTTTATAAACGAAAAAACTGATATCTTAGTACTTGATTATGATCCTTCTTTCCCTGATACAAACATTAAAATTAGACAACTCAGTAAAAGGGATTTCTCTAATAAAGAAGCCTCTCCTAAGGATGAATCAATTAAGGCAGAAAATGTTATTCTAGCAATTGAAACAAAAGACCCATCAAAAGAATATCACTTTCAAACAAAAAATCTTAAAAAAATTGCTTTTGAGCAACCAAAGCAAAATAAATCTCCTCCTCCAAAGAATAACTTGATGCTTGCAAGCATAGAAATGAATGAAATTGATAACTCATACCTTCTTTTACCTTCACATCACGAAACAATTGCAAGCTCAAAAAAACCTTCTGAGTATAGCGCTCAAAATGAAGAAAGAAAAGCCTCTCAAGAAATTTCACTTAGTTTTCTAACTTATAAAAATCTAAATAAATCTTATTACTTAGCCCCCGTACCTGATAATTTTCATGAATCGTTTATTTATCAAACAAATAAGTTAGGTCGCCTTGTTTCTCACGATCTTTTTAAACAAGGCTCAGACAACATAAGCTCCTTAAAGATCAGAGGCTATGATCCAGAAAGTACACTTTTGATTTCTCAAAAATCAGAATCAAAGCATGGAGCGCAAGAAGATTATAGTCTTTCATATTATAATATCCTTGACCATCACATTCACTCAAATATTCTTTTTAAAGATCACCCCCTATTTCATCGCCTCAAAGCAAATATTACAACAGTTGATTTAAAAGATGAGTTGAATACAGAAACAAAAATAATTGTAACTGATACACAAATTAATCTTATAGCAAATGCCGTGGATGTCCCATTAGATGAACTTGATTTAGATTTAGATGATGAAATTGAAATCTTAAACTATGAAGCATATAATTTACCTGATCTTTCAACTTCCCATCTTTGTAAAGTTAAGCTCAAAAAAGCCTCTTTTGAAACGTCAGTTAATTTACCTAAGCTATCTGAGATCAATAAAAAGAAATCCTTCTTCTTAAATCCTATGCTCTCGTTAATGGGAGAGGGATTATATCCAATGGCTACACAATTACTAGATCGTGCTCAAAAAGCAAATAAGGCTCTCAGAATGGTTGGTTATAATCTTTTCAACTGGCCAACTCTAGATGAGTTAAAAACAGATTCATATCCTGATAGCTTTTCTTTAGATACTCGTTTGTTTTCTTCATCTGAAGATGTCTATGACTTTGTTTGTACCTTAAAAACCGATGAAAGGGATGTCTTTGCACCACTTCCTCTCCATGCTCTATATATTCTTGATACCTCAAGCTCTATTGAAGCACACAGATTCAAAGTCTTTAAAAAAGCTATCATAACGTCCTTAAATTATTTAGATGAAGATTCCAAATTCAATATCGCTATTTTAGATAAAGATGGCTATAAGCTCCTACATGAAAAAAGTGTTTCTCCAACAGAAGGAGCAATTAGCTTTGTTAAAAGGCGTCTTCAAAAGATAGAGCAATCATCTAAAACATCCTTTGATTCTCTTATTACATTACTAAAAAAGCAAAAATCTCTTGCCTTTAACGAAATTACGCACCGTTGCTGCTTGTTATTATCAGACGGAAACCTTGCTAAGAATATTCGCATAGACCAAAAGTCTTTAGAAAGCTTAACATCATTAGATGCCGGTAACTTCTCAGTTTATACAGCTTCTGTGAGTGATAAGAATAATAATGCCATGCTTTCATTACTTGCAAAAACAAATCATGGATTTTCCCTTTATACAAAGACTCATTCTTCTTTTGCACGAAAGTTTGCCACAATGCTTCGTCATATCAAAAGACCTTTGCTACATGACATTCATATCTCATTTCCAGATAACAAAGAGCAAAATGTTTACTTCAATGAACGTATCAGCCCAATTCTTCTAGCTGATAAAAGCTTTACCTTCTATGGAAATACAGACACAAAGTCAAAAGCGCGTATATTTATACAAGGTCGTTCAGGAGAGCGTTGGGTTAACATCCTAAAAGAGCTTCCTCTTAAAGAAGCTCGAAAAGCAAGGTATTCTTTACGCAAAAAACTAGAAAGTCAAAAAACTCTTTTATCACTCTACTCATTCTTAAAGACAAAAGACGAAAAGTATTTAGTAGAAGCTAAAAACACTTCTAAAGAATTTGACATCCCCCTTCCAATCCCTTAACCTTATGCAAAAAACTAAGTATTTAATATGAAATTACGAATTGGTTCAGGTAAATTTAAAAATAGATATATTAATACACCTGATGACTCAGCTACAAGACCTTCTACTGCCTACTCAAAGAAAGTGATCTTTGACACTCTTCAATCACACCTTTTGGCAAGTAAGGTCCTTGATCTATTTGCAGGATCAGGCGCACTAGGAATTGAGGCAATCAGTAAAGGAGCTCATTTTGCTACCTTTGTCGATAAAGAAAGCAGACCTGCAAAAATAATTTCAGAGAATATTGAGACTTTAGACATTGAAAATGAATGCACAGTAATAAGAAAGGATGTTCTTGGGTTCATTGAATCAACATCCATTACCGGTATAGATATTATCTTTATGGACCCCCCTTATAGCATGAAGATTGACTCTGTATTACAAATCCTAAAGCTTATTAATGAAAAGGACATTCTCGACACTAAAGGTCTTATCTGTCTTGAGATGCCTTCTAAATCAAAAGATGAACTTATTCAACATCTAGATATTTCGATTTTTAAAGAAAAAATCAAAGGCGAAACAGCCCTTCTATTCTTTACCTTTAATGATTAAAAACATAGATTCAATCTATTGTTATGATATATCTGAACCGCCACCAGAATTATTTCCAGTATCATTTCCTGAATTGCTTCCTGAGTCGTTATTTGATGATGAATCAAATGTATCTTTGCTTTTTCTTTTCATAGATAAAGAAAGCGTTCCACCTGCAATTAAACCAATTAGAGCAAAAATCAAGACTGGGATAAAGATGCCAATCACAAGCATAACAATTCCAACTACAATTAACATCACTTTTTCTTTATAAATAAAATCAAATGCCTTTGACATCCAGATGGTCATAGAATCAGGAACTAATGTTCCTACGATACCTAATATCATACAAAGCAGAACAGACCAGACCATCATCGCTCCACCCCAAATAAGTGTAAATATTGCCGTGACTACAAAAATAGCTGATAGCCCTATCTCTGAAGCATATTTTTTTGCTGTTCCTTCTAATTCTGAAACAGTAAATCCTTTTCTTCCATTGTTTGAGTTGTTGCTATCCATAGTCTCCTCTATCAGGGTAATATAATATTCTAGAAATTTATATATAATCTCTTATTCTCTATTTAGAATTTTATTATTTTTTTATCAATCCCAATCTTATCTTTATATAGATTTACATTAAAATAATGACGAGTTATACTTTAAATCTCATGTTTATTTATTTGGATCAATATGATTGTTAGTGGAATACCTTTTAGAACCTGGAAAAAAACCATTCAAATAATTACTGGTTTTTTTTTACTAGTTTCTTTAATAACACCCTTGCTCGCATTAACATTTTATTTATTTGAGACTGATTTTGACTATTTTTTTGCAAAATCCCCGCATTTAAAACAAAAAGCTACGATTCAAAGAAAGCCTTCACCTATTCAAAAAGAGATAACAATCTTTGATGACACAAAAAAGCCCTATATTCCAAATCCAGAAATTACTGATTTCATAAACTTTACGCACTACAACGCTCGCCCCGATGCTAATTTTAAAACAGAAAAAACAATTGCCCTGTCTTCTCATTCTGATACCATCTACGCAAAGCAAAATATCCCCATCTTTTTAAATTGCAGTGATTTGTCTTCTATCACTTTTTCAAAAGCTCCCACACCATACTCATTTATTCCTCTCAAAGTCACCCCAGAGGGACTTGTAGCAAAATTTCATGTGGAATATAGAAATAAAAAAAATGATATAATCTACCAATCTTCAGAAGAAGTCTTTCTAAAAAAGACTCTTCAAGAGCCTACCAAACTAAAAGCTGCGTCAAAAAGAGCCTTTGATTCTCTTGAAGGTTCCTCTTGCTTTGCACCAGACAAACTAATAGGGCTCGATAAAAGCAGCTCCTTTGACAAAAAAAGAAAGTTATTTAGACTTTGTATTAATAAAAACAAGGATTCTAAACCTCTCTTTATCAAAAAAGGAGATAAGCTCTCTTTCCAAAATAATAAGTGGGTTATAAATCCTAAATCCACTCAGAAAAAGCCTCTTTTAATCATATCTTCTGTCAATGATCATGAGATTAAAGCCACTTATTATACAAGCAACGGTTTTTTTCAACATAAGCTCTTGATCCCTATACACCAATCTTCAAGTAAATCTCTTCACGAATTTAAATTTGATGAAGTCTATAAACGTAATAAAACTTCTGTAATAGGAAAAATTAAAGGCAAAACTTTTATTTTAAAAGAAAATGACTGGTTAGTAAAAAAAGAGTCACTTTGGAAACACATGACTTCAACACAAGAATTTGACGATTTATTAGATTTGAAGCAAAATCACGAAATCCTTGTTTGTGAAAAAATCAAAGAAAAGAAAAATCAAGACTACTTTGTAGGTTATCTGTTTGATACTACACGATCTAACTATCGAAAATTAGAGATTCCTCTTAAAAAAAATAAAGGTTAAGAGTATAATAGTCAGAGGTTTTTCATATGTTAAAAAATTATAAGCATTTCATTCTCTTCACCTCATTGTTTATCTCTATAAACCTGTTCTCTTTAAGTCTTGAGGACAAGCGAAAAGAGATTTTGAATAGGCAGACTAACTTTGATCAAAGTGATTTAAGTGATAAAAACACTCAGATCAAAACACTCTATGAAAAACTTGAAAAACTCTATAAAGAGTCTACAAATGATCTAATAACTACTGCCGATGAATCTTTATTTACTAAAAGTCATGATCAAATCATGGAAGTAAGAAAAGAAATTACTGACATAGAAAATGCTTGGAAGAGTGATCAACAAAAGGAATTTTCAAAAGGAAGTGATGATTTTGGAATATGGGAGTTAGGAGAAGTCACCATATCCAAACTAGTCATAGAATACGGTAGCTGTGATTCTCTATATGTTATCCCTCCCGAAATCGCAAAACAAAAAGTGACGTTACATTGCCTCCTCTCTATTCCAAAAGAGAGCTGGCCAAAAATGATCGATCTAATTTTAACCCACAATAATATTGGCGTTAAAAAGGTAAATCCTTTTGTAAAACAACTTTTCTTATTAAAAGATGATTTTACAAATGTAGAGAATATTTCATCAAATATAGATCATTTGAAAAATTTGGATGACAATTCACGAATAATCTTTGTTTACACACCTCCCATTGAAAACATCAAAACAAGTTTTTATTTTTTAGATAAATTTAAAAATGCAAAATCAACATTTGTTTATCAAGTAGGCTCAAAAATAGCTATGGTTGGTCTTGTAAGGGACATCAATAAACTCGTCACTCTTGCTGAAAATGTGTGGGATAGAAATGAAGAAAGAGTCTCTAAAATTATTTCTCCTACGAAAATAACTGCAAAAGATGCTGTAAAGCTTTTAAAATCTTATTTTGGAGGCCTGACTGATTACTCAAGGCCTATGATCTCGACAAAAGGGGGAAATAACCTTTCTGCTTTTACTTTGAAAGGTGAGGATTCCTTAATCTTAATAGGGCCAAAAGAACTTGTAGAACAAGCAGAAACTCTTATTCGTAAGACAGAAACTCAAATAAGTAATCCAAATGAATTAACCCTTTATACCTACACATGTTGTCATTGTAAGCCAGCTGAGCTTGCAGAGATCTTATCAAAAATCTATACATCTTTGATTACTTTAAATGTAGATAAAAACAAAAGTTCAGACCCTAAAACAGGTGATGCTTTAAGTGACGGGGGCTATCCATACCTTTATAAAGAACTTCCTAGCTACTACAAATCTCCTGCTACTGTTCTAGAAGAAACAAATAAATTGATTTCACAACAAAAAGCAAAAGAGCAAAAACCTGATAATAGCTTTAAAAATTTCTTTCCATTTCCAACAACTGATACTCTTTTAATGGTTGTTCGTAAAGATACTCTTGCAAAAATTAAGCAAGTCATCAAAAAACTAGATACACCTAAAAAGATGGTTGAAATTGAAGTTCTTCTTTGTGAAAGACGAATCAATAATGAAAATAAATCTGGAATCAACCTTTTAAAATTAGCAGATAGCGCTTCAAATACTGATGATACGGGATTTAGTTATGATGGATCAGGTTCAAATAAAGGGTTCATGGAGTTTATCTTTAATAAAAAGGAATCAAAAAATCACCTTCCTGCTCTTGACTTAACTTATAACTTCCTTATGTCTCAAGATGATGTCTATGTAACTGCTTCTCCCTCAACAACAACATTAAATCAAATACCTACAACCATTTCAATTACTGATCAAATATCAATTGATATGGGAGCTAATAAAAATGATGCTGCTATTTATACACGTGAAGATATAGGTATTGTTGTCACAATCACACCAACTGTTCATGATAAACATTCCGATGATCCTTATGGTACAACCTTTATTACGTTAGAAAATAAAATTCAATTTGATTCTATTAACTCAAATAATAATGATCGGCCTTCTGTTCACAGACGTCATATAGAAAATACTGTCCGCATACCTGATGGTCAAACAGTTATTATTGGCGGATTAAGAGCTTCAAATACTGAAGATTCCAATCAAAAAATTCCATTTTTAGGAGAGATTCCTGGTCTTGCTAAGATATTTGGCACAAGCTCTTCTAAATCAAAGAATAACGAGATGTTTATCTTCATTAAACCTAAAGTGATAAATGACCCTGCTACTGACCTTTTAAGAATAAGAGAAAATCGACTTAAAAAGCGACAAGGTGATTCTGATCTCATGCTAAAAAAAATCAATGAGTCTAGAAAATATGAAGAAAAAAAGCGATTTGAAGAAAGCTTCAAACTCTTTTTCTGTGGGAGCACAAATGACCAAAGTCTTAAGTAGCCAGTTTCCTATTACAAAAGATTGGGCTGAATCGATAGGCCTCCCCTTTATTTCTGATCTGACTAAATTCGAATACATTACAAATAAAACCACACCCCTTCCCTATTCATTTGTTACAAAACATTGTATTTTACCTTTAGGTTTTGAAGATGGGTTCATCATCATAGCAATCAATGATCCTTATAATTTAGAGACCGTAAAAGAAACTAGATTCCTCTTAAATAATAGAGTAAAAGAGGTGCTTGCTACAAAAGAAGATATAGAAGCACAAATTCAAATTCTTTACTCAAAAGACGTAAATAATCACCTTTCTGATGATAATATTTTAACACTTGATCCTGACACATCTCAAGAAGAAAAAGAATATGATCTCCTACAAGAATCTTCAAGCTCATCCATTATTTCACTACTTAATAAAATATTAGTAGAAGCTCTTAGGTTATCTGCATCTGATATCCATTTTGAGCCTACTAACAAACACCTCATCATCAAATTTCGAATAGATGGAATCTTATTTGAAAAGCATAAACTCCCAAAGTCTATTGAAAATCAGATTATTACGCGCTTAAAGGTACAAGCAGAATTAGATATTGCCGAGTCGAGAATGCCTCAAGATGGACGAATAAAGCTGAAGATGGGACAACGGGATATCGATTTTCGACTAAGTTCGGTTCCTGTTATTTTTGGTGAGCGTATTGTTTTACGGATTTCAGATAATTCTGAAGTATTATTTGGATTAGATACTCTTGATCTTAAAGAAGATTTCTACCTAAAGCTTTCTAAAGACATCAAGAAAAAGCAAGGGATCATCCTTGTTACAGGACCCACAGGAAGCGGGAAAACCAAATCTCTTTATTGCGCACTATCTGAGATATCATCTGGCGATTTAAATATTATGACTATTGAAGACCCAGTTGAGAATAAACTAGAAGACATGGCTCAGATAAATGTTAATCATAAACGCGGTCTTACATTCGCCAAAGGTCTTAAACATATCCTTAGACAAGATCCTGATGTTATCATGATTGGTGAGATTAGAGATAAAGAAACAGCTGAGATTGCGATTGAAGCCTCATTAACAGGGCACTTAGTTTTTTCAACACTCCACACAAACGATGCCCCTTCAACCATTATTCGTTTAATTGACATGGGAATTGAGCCCTACCTTATATCTTCTTCATTAATCTCTGTTTGTTCTCAAAGATTGATTAGACTAATATGCTCTCATTGTAAAAATGATCCCGAACAAAAGCATAACTGCTCTGAATGCTCTCATTCAGGTTATAAAGGAAGACGTGCTATCTATGAATATCTTTCCATCACGCCAAACCTTAAAAAAGCTATCACATCGTCGGTCGATGCGATGACTTTGACAGATATTGCTCTGGCAGAAGGGATGAAAACCCTTCATGAAGATGGCCTTTCGTACATTGAAAATGGAATCACTACAAAAGAAGAAATTGAACGCGTCACTTCTTCTATTGGAGGTGAATAATGCCTCTATTTCGTTATAAAGTACTTTCAAATCATTCATTTAATAAATATCAATTTGTGGATGCTGAAAATCTTGAAGAAGCCAAAAAGCGCCTTGCAAAGTTACAAATTATTACTACGAGAATCAGCCCCTATTCATCTTTTAGAAAGAATTTTACAATCGATCAAAAAACGCTACTGTATCTTACAAAAGATCTTTATTACCTTCTTCATTCCAATCTTCCTCTCTATGAAAGTTTGATTACTTTAGTTGATAAATATAAAGGACAAAAAGTTCACTCTATGATCCTTGATATCACCGACTGCATAAAACATGGAAAGCCTTTATCAAGTATTTTTAGAGAATATAGCAAAGTCTTTTCACCAATTTATGTTTCAATCATACACTCAGCTGAAAAAAGTGGTCTTTTAGATAAAGCCTTTCTAGAGCTTGCAGAGATGATTGAATCAAACTCGAAATGGAAAAAGAAAATCAAAGATACTCTTCTTTACCCAGCATTTTTACTTACCTTTGCCGTTGTTATTTTATTTGGACTTTTTTTATTTATCATTCCTTCTATGAGTGAGTTATTTGAAGGAAGAGAACTTCATCCCCTAACTTCTATAGTTTTAGCAATCAGCAATTGGATGATTACGAATCCAAATACCCTCATTGTTTCTTTTGTCACTTTTTTAGCATCAATTATCTCGTGTATCTATGTAGAGAAAATCAAAACTTTTTTTAAAAAATCCGCTTATAAAATATCTATCCTAAAAGATATGATGACAAAGATAGCGATCGTAAGATTCACAACAACGCTACACAATCTTTTAGAAAACACAGTACCTATTTTGGAAGCTTTAAGCCTTGCAAGAGGATCATTATCACATCCTTATCTCGAAGAAGATGTTGATATGGTTATATCGCGCGTTAAAAAAGGAGAAAAGTTTTCAAAGGCAATTGAACATTCTAGCTATTTTCCAAAGATAGTATCAAAAATGATTTCAACAGGAGAACATTCAGGTTCAATAGCACCTATTTTAAAACATATAAACACACTCTTTGACGAAGAAGTAAAAACAGCACTTGAAAAATTTACAGCTTTGCTGCAACCTATTCTCTTGCTACTTATTGGAATTATCGTTGGGATAGTACTTCTGGCAGTACTTATTCCACTAACAGATGTTTCAAGCTTATTATAAGGATCTATTATGAAAATAAAAAGAAGACATCCACTAACAATCATCGAAATTATGATCGTAATATTCATCATCTCCATAGTGGGAGGTGTAATGAGTTACAATATGAAAGGAAGCCTTGTAAAAGGTCGAGTCTTTAAATCAGAAGCCGCTTCAAAAGAAGCCTACGACATATTATCTCTTGAAATGGCATCAGGATCAACCCTTGAAAGGGTTCTCTCAAATCCAGAAAGCGTACTCAAAGAATCAGGCCTTGTAAAAAATCCAAAAAAGATTCTAGAAGATGGCTGGGGTAAGAAGTTTCAGCTTCTACAAACAGAAGACGATGACTTTATCCTCTATTCAAAAGAATGGACGCAATACCTCATCAAAGATAAAAAGATGAAACCCAAAGAAATTCAAGAAGAGTACCCATGGGCCTATAATAGGAAGGTCGTAAATGAAGCAGAAGCTACATCGTAGACTTTCTTTTACCCTGATAGAGATTTGTATATGCCTATCAATTCTCATAATGCTTACATCAACATTTGCCTTTATCGGCTATGATGCCATAAAAGAATTTCGTAAAAGAAACGCCATAACAGCGTTCCATGATTATCTATACACCCTCAGAAATCTCAATGCCTCAGCAGAAAGAAATATCATGCTGATCATCGATCAAGAGGGTGACTTCGTCAAAACAAAACTCGATGGAAACACAGCCCCCCTAAAACTTAAGTCAAGAACCAAAACCTTCTATATGCCCCACTTTCTCGAAAACAACAAGACCTACACTATATCTATATCTGCTTACTCTCTTCCCACCTCCCAGAAAAACATCCCCACCTGGATCGAAAAGCATGACTGCTCAGGCACATTTTTTGAATAGGTACAGCTCCGCTAGCCAAAGGAACAATATTTCTTATGAATCAAAATATAATTTTGAAAAATAAGATCATCATAATTTTAATATTATTAGTCTTATTTTAAATCAGATCTCTTCAAACTTCTTTCTAACTAGTTAATATAAACATAATTTTAAAATTTGTATTTAACCCTAGTACCCATTAGAATTTATATATAATATATTGAGGATTAAAATATGGAAATAACACAATCAAACTTAAATAATAATTTAACTGCTCAAAGAGTAGGAGCTTTCTTCTTACAGCCTTGGAGCGCCAGGTTAGTTCCTGATAGTGAAAAGCACGCTAACATTTTAAGAGCGATTATAACTATCGCAGCAATCGTAATTACAGGTGGTTTAGCTTTAATTTTTTTCGCAATCTATGGACTTTCTCAAATACACAATGCAAATTTAACTAATGAAACAGAAGAGCCTACTCAATCACCTGAAAAAATAAACGCGAATGAAATACCACCTCATAAAAATAAGGATAAATTCGTTCAAGCAATTAATATTCTACGTAATTCTGTTTATGGGCTAGATGATTATTTTGATTCTCTTCTTGTTTTATATAATTCAAATAAAAATGATAAAACGGTTATTTTAGGGAAAATAACTGAAATCAAAAGAAAGGCTCATAGTCACTATATTCGGATTATTGTCCCTATATTATATTCTAATAGTAAATACGATTTAGAAAAAGAACTTGGGAGTCTATTACAAGAAATTATGAGATTTAAACATAATTGTGAATTTACATTTTCTGACTCAGACGATAATAGTTATGAAAGACAATTCATAAGAAGACTTATTGGAGACTTACCTATTACAAACATATTAGTAGATGGTGGGTACACTTCCGACTAAGGATAGGGCTGATGCTTTAAAATTATTTTATAATTCTCATGGGATTAAAATATGGAACTAACACAATCAAATTTTAATAATAATTTAACTGCTCAAAGAGTAGGAGATTTCTTCTTGCAGCCTTGGAGCGCCAGGTTAGTTCCCGATGAGGAAAGATATGCCGGAGTTTTAAGAGCGATTACAACAATAGCCTCTATCATCATTACAGGAGGACTTGCCTTATTCTTCTTTGCAGGAAAAGCAATCTTTGATGCCGCTCATAGATCTATTGAAAATGCTGGTAGTAGAGTTAGTCATGGCATTGTTGAAGAAGGCACCGATTCCGCCTTTAGATTTTCTGATGACACACATGAAACAGTGACTCCTAGACTTCTTCAAGATACTACTATCCAATCCCTGGAAAGAAAAAATGATGATGAACTTTCAATAAATACGAATAACAGTTCAAACCGTCCAATTGACATCAACAATTTAACAGGAGCAGATGCCCTTGGAATAGTCAATTTAATGGAACAAGCAGGTAATGATTTATATACTTGCTGTGGAAATCTTTTATTGCCCTCTCTGATTAAGAAAGTACAAGCAAGCTTTTCTCCTGAGAAGACTTTAATTGAACATATTCGTAATGGTAATACTTTAGAGATAAGTTTTGACAATATATCATGCTGGACTGCTCCAATATATGATGTGGAAACTTTAATACAGTCTCTAGAGGCAATAATAGATATACATGGCATTGGTGGTGGAATAACAAGTACTACAGTTCCGAATCCAACAAGACCAGGCCTTCAAAAAGTTATAGATGCTGTTGAAGCAAGGATTGAAGAAATTCAAAGAGTTCTACACAATAATGAGCGAATGATTCAAGATTTTAGACAGGCCGCGAACACACTAAGATATCTAGATGGAATATCTATAGATGAGATCATAAGAAGATTAGAAGAAAACCCCTATTCATATAAACCGTTTGAAGATTATATAAAATCTACTAATACCTCTATTAATTTAAATAAAGCCTTTACAGCCCGATACTTACGCGCTACCCCCCAAGAAAAAGCCTCTGTTTTAACAGTTCTATCAATAATATTAAGTAATTGCCCCGATATAGAAGAAACTATAGATGGCCCTATAGCTGACTGGCTTGCTCAATGGTTAGACCAGCAAAAAAAGGAGCTCAAATCCTCTACTGACAATGCATTTTAATACTACGCACCTTCCCCTACCTTTAAAAAGAAAGTGATGCATTGAAAAGGATTCTATTTGAGATAGATTTGTTCTATCTTGCTCCGACTGTGTACATGGTAGTACTCCGAGGAGCAAGATAGGGCAAAGATGCTCAAATAAAAGCCTATTTCCTACTCAATGAAGGATTGTCGCTTGATTTGCTTGTCGTTCTCGTAGAACTGAAAAAGCTTAGGCCTTCCATCATCAAAATACTTATTAAAGATTCCGTGCTTTAATCCATCCTTATACTCTGCTTCGAAGATGAGAGTTCCATTTTCGTTAAAGGACTTGGCTAGACCGTGTAGGAGACCTTCTTTATAGTGTTTTGAGTGTTGGGTTTTCCCGTCATGATAGTAAGTTATCTCTTCACCTGAGGGTTTACCTTGATTGAAGGTTATTTCTTTTTTTACTTTACCATCTCTGAAGAAGTCTTGAAGCTTACCATTTGGAATTCCTTTATCAAAATTTGCTGATCTTAACAAAGTACCTTCTTGATCAAAGTACTTGGCAAGGCCTACGATCTTACCTTTTTCAACAGTATATTCTTCTGCGAGTTTTGCATTTGGGTGATATTTTTTAACCGCGCCATGTAAAACGCCTTCTTCGCAATATGCATCTATGAATAGAACTTTCCCGTATTTAGGATGAATAGGATAGAAGACTTTCATAGGGCCGTGTCTTTGACCATTTTTGAACATAGACTCTGATATGGAACCATTTTTCTCTTTATAGACAAGCATGCCATCAATCAGTCCATGAAAGTAGTTTGCCTTTTCTATTACTTCTCTTTCATCATTTCGAATTTCTTTAGGCCCATGCATTTCATCATTTTCATATGTAATCAAGCTTTTAAGAGTTCCGTCATTAAAAAAGATCTTTTGCTCTCCATTTCTTTGACCCTTTTCATTATAGTTCTCTTCAAAAGCAACTTTTTCTTCATCGCCTTCAAAGTATTTCATCTGCTGTCCAATGAATTTTCCTTCGTTATAATGTCTTACAAAAGCTTTATTATGGTTCTTATAGTGACCAAAGCTCTCTCCATGAAATAATCCATTCTTATAACTTAAAGATGAGCAGATAGAACCATCTCGATAATATTGAATGGCTTTCCCGTGTAAAACACCATTTTGATATTGCTCCTCATGAGACAATATATTCTTATCAAAATATCTAACTAGTTTACCATTTAATTCACCTTGAACAAAACTTGCCTGATATTTAATAGATCCATCTTCAAAATATTCGATATAATCGCCATGGTGAATCCCTTCATCATAGCCAATTCTTGCTTTTAGAATTTGGTTGTCATAATAGTGCAAGATTTCACCGTGAATTTTGCCATTTTTATATGGGATTGTTGATGCTACTTGCCCATTTTTATGCCAGATCGTAGATTCTTTATCTAAATAGCCATCTTTATTATAAACACCTTTTTTTGCTCGCGCTCCATTTTCATACCACGTTTCAAAAGTGCCTACAATCTTCCCATCTAGATAAGAAGTTTTTAAAGCGATCTGACCATTTTCATAGTACTCTTCCACTGTTCCATGTAACTTACCCTTATAAAAGTTATAGAATTTATGAGGGGCACCTGAATCGTGATAGGTTCTATAATCTTTTTCAAATACCTCGCCTTGTTTAAAGAACTTAGATTTCAAAGTACCTTGTTCATTATACTCAAGGATATAATCTTGTAGAATGCCATTTTTATCATAACGAGCAAAATATAAATCGGTATCAAAATCAGTTTTTCTTGAGTGGATGCCTATTGGCTTACCATGAACATAATCTCCTGATCCTAAGATTTCCCCATTTTGAGAATATTCTAAGTTTTTGCCGTGTAAGAATCCATTATCATAACTTTCTTGAACTTTCTTATTTCCATTTGGGTAATAAAGAATATGATCCCCATGTTTTGTACCATCCTTATAATGATGTAAAGATAATAAAGCCCCATCATCAGAATAAAATATTACAGCCGCTTTTTTATCCGTATCAGATAAGACTCCATCTTTATAGTAGCAATATGATTCAATGACCCCAGAGTCGTACCATGTAGTTGACTCACCTTCTAATTTACCCGCTTTAAAATGTTCTTTCTTCTGTCGTTTCCCAGAAGGAAAATAAGACCAGACTTCACCTTCTAAGTGGCCATTTTCATAATAGGATTCAGATTTTTTTTCATGAGATTCATAGAAAGAAACAGTTCGTCCATGTAATATACCATTTTTATAAGTAGAAACTTTTTCTTCTTTACCATTTGCATAAAACGTAATGTTTAATCCATCTAAAATACCCTTTTCATATTCCTTGATTGATTCAACAACATTTGGACTAGAAAACGAAATCGATGTCCCATGAGGCACAATCTCAAACTTTCCATCTCTTTGAATTGAAATCACATCTTCTTCTAGAGAAAGATGTCCTAATTCAGAAATCACATACCGTTTACAAACAATATCTTTTCCATCTTTTACATGAAATAAATGAACAACTTTATCCTGACCATTATTATATCTTTCAATAACTAAGCTCTTCCACTCAGGCTGTCTCTCCATTAAGGGTCTTTTTAAGTTATGCTGCCCAAAGACCATAACTGAGCTAAATATGTAAATTAGTAGAAAAAAAGTATTACGTTTCATTTTGTCTCCGTTATTTGTCTTTGACACAATGTTTTAAGATATTTAAAACTGTGATATTTATTGAAGAGCTATCATCTAAAGAATCTAAAAAACTAATTAATTCATTCTTTGATTTCTCAGCTTTGGCCTGCTTACCCAAATGCTTTTCAAGCTCTTGCAATCGAAATAGATTATAAGAAAATAACGTTGGGTATCCCTCTTTTATTCCTTCTGATTGATGAATTCTCAGACATTTTTCATAGGCGGATTTAAACTCGCTTTTCTCAATAGCCAAGGATGCTTCAGTAAATAGATCAATAAGGGCATCCTTTGCGATAATACGATTTCTAATATCAGCAAATATAGCGTTTGCTTTTTCAAACTCTTCTGATTTAACATGCTCATCTATAAAAAAAGCATCAAATTGTGGTCTTAAAGTTGAAAAATTTTCTAGTTTTGCTTCAAGCATATCAAAGCTAACTTCTCTTCCTGCTTTCAAATCTTCTGATAATGAGTATAGATAATTATAGTCTTTGGCATACGATTTTCGTTGAGGATGAGCCTTTGTTAACACAAAGGATAGCAATAAGATAACTCCAATAAAGGCTGCTATATAGAACTTTAATTTAAATAGTAATTGAGTAAATGTTTGTTCAGTAGAGTTCAAATCGATTGCCATATAATCCTCTTTTTAAGAAGAATTATAATGATTATAAAATATTGAATCAAGTACTAAGAGACTGGATTTCTTTCACATTTTTTAAATAATAAAAAAGAGACGTCTTCTTTTGTTTCATTTGTCACAGTTTTTACCATGTGCTTAAACAATAACAGGTCATGAGCTCGCATCATAGCAATATAGTCTTCTCTACTTCTTTGATTAAAGCTTAAAACATTACCTTGTTCTTGTGAAGCTAAGGGTTCTGCAACTAACAGCCATTTACATCGCATACGAGTTAATATCTCATGGATTTTTTTTTCTGTGATTTCTAAAAAGACTCTTGAAGCAATACACATATCAGTAGAAAAGATACTATCGTCAGGAACTAAAAAGGCATAATCAGAAAATTGTGTTTTGGCAACGTTAATGATTTTTTCATCAATATCCAAACCCAAGTAATCATTTTTAGCAAAAACCTGAGATAATCTTCCTTCGCCACATCCCAAGTCAATCACGTGTGAAGGCCCAATATCAGAAACTATATTTCCTACAAGACCAGCAAACTCATGCTTTTGAATGCGTTTTTTTATTTCCGGAATGGTTTCACTCCATTCTCCAACTTTTCTTACTTTGGCCATCTGTCCTCCAAAACCGAAAAAAAACATAAAAATCTTTTAGTTGCAAGAACAATTGATGAACTAAAGTTGATTTAAGATTCGTCTGTGTCCGGAGGAAAAAGAATATTTGCCTATTTGATCAAAAGAAACAAATAAATATTCTGAAGATATGTGATCAATATTTTCAGCATATCCTACAAAAGAAGTTAAAAAAGCCTTATACTTAGTAAAGCTATGAGACACTTTAGCTAATTCTTTTTTAATATCAATACTACAACCTAGCTCTTTTTCCATTAGCCCAGTTAACATCGAAACTTCTTTTGCCCCATCATGCTCTACATATGGAAATTCGTGTAAATCTTTCATCAGCTTTTTTTGACCCTTTTTTATAAGAATGCGATTCTTATTTATTAAAACAAACACGGTTCTGTGTAACTTAATAATTTTTTCTCGCTTTTTTCTTAAAGGAATTACTTCCTGCAGTCCTTCAGAGTAGGCTTTACATCCCCCTCTTAACGGACAAACATCACACTTCGGTTTCTTTAAACATGTGGTTGCTCCTAATTCTATTAATCCTTCAAAGCAATGCGAAGAATCTTTTTGTGGTAAAAACTGCTCTAGGAACTCAATGAACTCTTTATCATTTTCAATATATCCTTTATGCCCATAAAACCGAGAAAGCACCTTTTTAATGTTACCATCACAACCAAGAGCTCTTTTATTAAACGCAAAGTGGGAGAGTGCTGCCGAAGTGTAAGGCCCTATTCCTTTAAAGGATAATATTTGATCTATCTCAGCAGGAAACGTTCCACCAAAATCAGATACAACCTTTTTTGCTATCGTATGCAAATTTCTAGCTCTTGAATAATAGCCCAATCCTTCCCAAGCTTTTATCACTTCTTCTTCAGAAGCTTTGGCTAAAACTTCAAAGTCAGGAAATAGTTTCATCCATCGATTAAAATAAGAAACAACAACAGAAGCAACTGTTTGCTGTAACATAATTTCCGAAACTAGGACAGAATACGAAGTTCTTATGTTTCTCCAGGGAAAGTCCCTCTTCTCATCTTTAAACCAATCACTAAGAGCTTTTGCATAATCATCCATGGGAGATATTTTACCAAATAGATGGTTTTATTACCTCCTTCTTGCTATAAAAAGGTGATGAAGAACTTTGCAGCCCTACTTTATGGAAGAGACGATGGCCATTTAGATCACTTATGTCCATTATGCTCACTATTAAACATCCCACTTTTTTTAACCTCTGAAGAGCTTTTTAAACAGGCAAAATCTCAATATGAAAACCTAACTGTTTTTCTAAAGCACCCGAATTCTGTTGCAACTGACATCCTAAATCAATTTGATTCTCTGATTACCACTCTTCCAAAAGCTTTACTTGACCCCATCTTTATGCTTGAAGAATTAACACAAAATAAAAAGCTTAATATCTATTGGCTACCTCATGGAAACTCCGATAAGAAGAATATGGAAGGACTCATAAATGAAAACCAACTCCTTGTCTACGGACAAAAAATGATTGATATGATTCCACCAAATTTGAAAAGTAAAGCAAAAGTCATTGGAAATTTTAGATACTTGTACTTTGAAAAACACAAATATTTCTATGAGAACCTTCTTTTAAAATACTTCCCTCAGATTTTTGATAAACCGGCTATTCTTTATGCTCCCAGCTGGGAAAACGAAGATCTAGATAAATGGATTGAGTCACTTACTAAACATCTTCCGAATAACTACAACTTAATTATTAAACTCCATCCAAACACCTACCAACAAGGTATTGGGCAAACGCTTTCAGAGCTTTATAAAGACTTCTCTCAAATACATTTTATAAAAGAATTTTTTCCCATCTATCCACTTCTATCTAAAATTGATTACCTCTATACAGATATAAGTTCTATTGGGTACGACTTCTTAAAATTTAATCGCCCACTGTTCTTCACTTGTCAAAACGATGACCCCCTTCATAAATGCGGAAAAGAAATCTCTATGAATAGTCCATACGAATCAATAGCTCTCGATGATTACCAAAATAAAAGAACCGCTCTTTATAAGGAAACGTTCGGCACCCCAATAAACACCCTAAAAATAATGTAAACCTGATTTACATTTTATGAACCGGTGGAAGGATTGTGACCTTCCGTAGATCTGAAAACTCAGGAAGAGTTATCTTTGCTTTTAACTCACAGGAAACGGCTCCTTCTTTTAAAGGCTCAACCTTTGATACGTATGCTACTAATAAATTTGCAGGAAACACGCCATCCATTCCAGTTGTTAACAATGCATCACCTTTTTGAAAAAGCGGAACCTTGTTTGTCTCATGTAAAAGCCTTGGAGCACCTTCATCATCCGCAAAATCATAATTAAAACCTATACCTTGCAGTTCATTGCTACGACTTCTCCATATAGGGTGAGAGCTTCCCTGTAAAAAACCCTTAGCGAGATAATCTGTTAAAGTTTCATCGAATTGTTCAAGTTGATCATCTATTGCTTTTATCAAACTTTTGTATTCATTTTTTTCATTTAGTGACAAAAGCTCTCTTAACTTAAGGCATGAATTCTTCAATAAGACTTGAGATTCTGCTCCCCTTACACATCGAACAGATGGAGATACTTTAGAGTCTGTAATCAGACGCACCAAGCTTTTATGCTTATCAACTTTTTCTATGACACCAATTAATTGATCTCCAAAAATCACAGGACTGTCTACTGCAACAATCTTTTTTTTATAAACTTTATTTTGCATCTCACCTACATCCACCCAAATGCTACTTCCCCAATTTGCCGGCTCTCTATAAATAACATTTGCAGGCACCTGCCACTTTGCTACATTTAAATAACTAACAAATTGATCAAGGCGCCTCTTAAAGTAAGATGAATAATTCGAAGGGGTATCTGTTTCATAATATAGACACTTTTTAAAGATCGCTTCTAAATAATCTTCTGATTGCAAATAAGTCTTAACCTCTTCAATCTGCTCTCTTAAATGAAGGTTCTCTGCTTTAAGCTCAGAAAGCTCTATAGACTTTTGATCTTTTGGCCGCGCTGCAAAAAGTTCTTCAAAACCCAAAAAAGGCCCTCTCATATTTTCCAAAAAAGAAAATCTAAAATTTAACAAACAAAAACATAAAAATGCTAAAATAAAATAAGAAAATCCAGCCCTTTTCTTCATTGATCAGCCCTTAACTTTTTCAATGGATTGAACAACATAGTCTATACAATCCATCGTTAAACCCGGCAGAGATATTCTGCCTGAATTAGTCATGTATACACCAAATTCTACTTTAAGGCGATGAATTTGCTCTTTGGTAAGAGGTAACATACAGAAAAATCCCCGACCAGACATAATCTGATCTTTTAATTCTTTTCCAAAAATAGGTTTAATCTTATCTGCAAATCTTTTTCTGATATCATTTATACGATTTCTTTGCTTCGAAAGCTCATCTATCCAAATCTGATAAAGACTTCCATCATTTAATACATACTTAATAGTAGATGAACCATGCGAAGGTGGATTTGAATAGTTTACGCGAATGATTTTAGAGATGTGCCTTTTTACAACTTCAGAAAGCCCTGGATCTTTAATACAAACAAATAATGCTCCCACTCTTTCATTGTATAGTGCAAAAGATTTTGAATATGAATGTGCTACAAACATCTCATGGCCTTGCTCAAAAAAATACCTTATTACCCAATTATCCTCTTCTAATGAATCTGCAAATCCTTGATAAGCAGAATCAAAGAATGGAAATAAATTTTTTTCTAAACAAATTTTAGAGATTATCTTCCATTGCTCTTTAGAAAAGTCAATACCAGTTGGATTATGACACCTTGCCTGTAACAGACAGATTGTTTTTTTTGGTAATGAATTTAAATGATCTACAAAAATCTCAAAATTTTTTATGGAATCAAAGTATGGATAAGTAAAGACTCTATAACCTTGCTTGGCAACAATCTGCTTATGATTTGCCCAAGTCGGATCTGATAAAGAGACATTTTCATAACCATTATCCTTCAAAAAATGAAACCCTGTACTTAAAGCAGAAGTTCCACCAATAGTCTGAATTTTTACTATACGACTAGAATCAACATCACCTAAAACAAGCTTTTCAGTCATTTGAAGATAGTTGCTATCTCCAACAATGCTCAAATAATTCTTTGTCGTTTCTTCCTTATTTAATTTTTGCTCGGCAAGCTTAATAGCTTCCATCACAGCAGGAGGCCGTTTATCTTCATCAAGATATATACCGGCAGTTAAATTTACCTTACTACTACGATTATCTTTTTTATATTCATCCTGAATACCAAAAATCGCATCGATACCTGGATTAATTAAATCATCAATAAAAGACATAATACCTCAAAAATCTATTTGGAGTGTAACGGAGTCGAACCGATGACCTCAACGCTGCCAGCGTTGCGCTCTACCAACTGAGCTAACACCCCTAAAAGATGTGCATTTTATCAATAAAATAAAAATAAGTACAGAAATAGAGTTTATAATTAAGGAGCAGGGCCATTTTTTTCTATAGCCTCTAAAAAAGCCTGAAGTTGATTTGCCCTTGTTGGGTGTCTCATCTTCCGCAAAGCTTTAGCTTCAATCTGTCTGACCCTTTCCCGGGTTACTTTAAAATGAAGGCCCACCTCTTCTAAGGTCTTAGGTTTTCCATCAAGCAATCCAAATCTTTCTATTAAAACAGTTCTTTCTCTATCTGTTAAAGATGAAAGAACTTCATTCATTCTTTCTTTCAAAATAGAATAACCAGTAGCATCAGAAGGTGATTCTACAGTGGTATCTTCTAAAAAATCTCCAAATTGGCTTTCTCCAGAATCTCCTACTTCAGCTTGCAGTGAAATTGGATGCTGAGCAATTTTATAAATTTCTCTAATACGATCAGGAGTCATCCCGAGCTCTTTTGACAACTCTTCAGGCGTAGGCTCTTTTCCTGTCTCTGTCATTAACTTCTTAGCACCTCTTAAGACCTTATTTATAGTCTCAATCATGTGCACTGGAATTCTAATAGTTCTTGCTTGATCGGCAATTGCACGAGTCACAGCTTGACGTATCCACCACGTTGCATAAGTAGAAAACTTATAACCACGACGGTATTCAAATTTTTCAACGGCTTTCATCAAGCCCATGTTTCCCTCTTGAATTAGATCTAAGAACGAAAGGCCTCTATTAGTATATTTTTTAGCAATAGAGATGACCAATCGAAGGTTTGATTCAACCATCTCACGTTTTGCTTCACGGCTTTTATCCATCCATCTTTGAAGCATGCGGACATCTTTTTTGAACTCATCTATAGTACGACCGGCTGCAAGCTCTTTTCTCTTAAGTTTTTCTTTTGCAGAATATAACTTGGATCTTGCAAATCTATTCTTTTCTGCTCGTGGTACAAGTTCTGAGATCTCTTTTTCTAAAAGTAAGAAAACATCATAACTAGATAAAACAACTTCTCCTAGATCTTCAACGATATCATATTTAAAATGCATTCGCCTTAAAAAGGCTTGCATTCGAATGCGGCTTTTTTCTATCTCTTCTAGAACTTTAACCTTTTGAATTTTAGAAAGGTCTTCATAGCCTAATTGCGTTAAGAATTTCTCTAATTGCTCATCTTCTGCACACATTAAATCGTATAATCTCGGCAAAAGAGTGTAAAATCTCTTCTTATCAGAGATTAATTTTTCAGTAACAACCTTGTCAAAACGTTCTTTTCCCTTCACTAAAAACTGAATAATAGATTTTGTTTCTGAAATAGCATAGCGAAATCTAAGAATTATTTTTTCTACTTGAATTTGTGCTTTTTCTATACGCTTAGATATTTCAACTTCTTCTTCACGTGTTAAAAGAGGAACAGAACCCATTTCTTTTAAATACATCCGTACTGGATCATCAGATGACCCTTCACTACGTTTTGAAACAGCTTCAACTTCTTTGACTTCTTTTTTACGTTCTTTTTGGCGATCAACTTCTGCTTGGTTGAATATTTGAATATCCATACCACTTAAAAAGATTAATATTTGATCTATTTCCTCAGCTGAATCGAAACTCATAGGAAGAATTTCGTTTATTTCTTCATAGGTAATATACCCCTGATCTTTAGAAATAGCAACGATCTCTTCTATCTTTTGTTGATATTGAGGATCAAAAGTTTTTGAATTTTTAGAATCTGACATGCGACCTACACAGAAACGGAAATTTCATATTAACAATTTTAAATAATATTGTAAATTATTTAATATCATTTGTAGGTATATTCTAATCAGCACGATTCCTGATTATAAATTTTTAAGCGCATTTTTCTTTTTTAGCTAATTCTAAAAACGCCTGTAATTGATTAGCACGAGTAGGATGCCTCATTTTACGAAGAGCTTTTGCTTCTATCTGCCTAACGCGTTCTCTTGTCACCTTAAAATGTACCCCTACTTCTTCTAAAGTCTTTGGCTTACCATCAAGTAATCCAAATCGCTCTATTAAAACAGTTCTTTCCCGTTCTGTTAGTGACGACAAGACCTCATTGATCTTATCTTTTAATATTGCATAACCCGTAGCTTCGGAAGGAGATTCAGCTCCTGTATCTTCTAAGAAATCTCCAAATTGCGAGTCTCCTGACTCTCCAACTTCTGATTGCAATGAAATTGGATGCTGAGAAATTTTATAAATTTCTCTAATGCGATCGGGCGTAATTCCTAATACTTCAGATAATTGCTCAGGTGTAGGTTCTTTTCCTGTATCCATCATCAAACGTTTTGCTGCCCTTAAAACTCGATTTATCGTCTCAATCATATGCACAGGAATACGTACTGTTCGAGCCTGGTCTGAAATAGCTCTTTGAACGGCCTGACGTATCCACCATGTTGCATACGTTGAGAACTTATAACCTCGGCGATACTCAAATTTTTCAACAGCTTTCATCAATCCCATATTTCCTTCTTGAATCAAATCCAAAAATGAAAGACCTCTATTAACAAACTTCTTAGCAATCGAAATCACTAATCTAAGGTTTGACTCTACCATCTCACGTTTTGCTTCCTGACTCTTATCTATCCAGCGCTTTAGCATACGGACATCTTTCTTAAACTCATTTAATGAACGACCTGCCGCAAGTTCTTTTTTACTTAACTTAATCTTTTTAGAATTAAGCTTTGACTTTGCAAACCGATTTTTTACAGCTCTCGGTGTTAGTTCTTTGATCTCTGATTCTAGTTTGATGAAATCCTCATAGCTTGCTAAGATCACCTCTCCAAAGCTTTCAACGATGTCATAACGATAATGCAAGCGTCGTAAAAATGCAGCCATACGAATGCGGCTTTTTTCTATCTCTTCTAAAACTTTTACTCTTTCAACTTTTGAAAGATCTTCTTCGTTTGACTTTAAAAGATAATAATTTAACTTTTCATCTTCTTCTTTCATCAAATTATATAGTTTTGGCAATATCTCAAAAAAATGATTTTTGTCTTCGATCTTCTTTTCTATCACGACTTTGTCAAATCTTTCTTTCCCATTTTCTAAAAATCTGATAATCGATAAAGATTCAGTAATGGAGTATCTGAAGCGAAGAATAATTTTTTCTGCCTGAATCTGAGCTTTTTCTATACGTTTTGAAATCTCAACTTCTTCCTCTCTTGATAAAAGAGGAACAGAGCCCATCTCTTTTAAATACATACGAACAGGATCATCAGAAGAGCCTTCACTACGCTTTGGAGCTTGTGCCACTTCCTTGTCTTCTTTGATTTTTTCAGTCTTGCGATCAACTTCCTGCTTATTTAGGATCTGGATATCCATCCCATATAGCGTGATAATGATCTGATCGAGTAGATCTCCAGTATCAATGCTCATTGGTAAAATATCATTCATCTCTTCATAAGTGATGAACCCTTGATCCTTAGCAATGGCAATCATCTCTTCAATCTTTTGATGATGCGATATATTCAAAGTGTCACACATATCCATTTACAATCCTCTTCCCTCAAAAATGTGTAAGAGGGTAACATATTTTATTAATAATGTCTATGAGAAACAAACTTTTACAAAGCCACCTCCACTTAGCCGTCCAAAAAAAAGTTGAATCACTACTTTTTAGTGAACATCTTTATTTAGAATATAAGATTAAAAACAGGCGCGCAGACATATTTTGGGAAAAGCAAAACGTGATATTTGAAATTCAATGCTCACCCATCAGTTTACAAGAAGTCAAAGAAAGAACACATGACTACGAATCCCAAGGGCTTAGAGTTATCTGGATCCTTCACCAAAAAACTTTTAATAAGAAAACCCTATCAGAAGCAGAACTCTTTCTTCGGAAACGTAAAAAAGCATACTACACCAACATCTCCCAACATGGGCAAGGGATAATCTATGATCAAGAAGAGGCCATTAACCTTTCTGATGAAAGAATCTGCCGAAGCAGACCTCTTGAAATTGATTTATCTACCCCTGTCCACACCCCCCTAAAAAGGCTCTATTTTAAAGGCGATCTTTGCTACCTCTTCCTCAAACGCCCCCTCCTCTTTTCAGAGACCTGGAGGGAAAAGCTTAAAATCTACTACGCCCTTTTCAAATTCAATTCCCAATTCTACTACAGGCTACTGAAACACAAAACCCGTCTCTCATAAAAATTTATGCGTCTTTTTGGCGATTTCTCATATTTGAACTCTGCGAGTACATTTATGCACGCTGCCGTCAAAATATAACAAATCCCTTTCAAAAATAAACACAAATTTCCACCCCGATCACGAACATTATGACTAAATCATAATAATTTCATAATTACGAAAATGGACGAAAGGCCTCTTAAAATTTTCCATTTGACTGCTCGTCAAAAAAACTTTTTCTAAATCTCTTTGAGTGTGCTTAAAAAACATTATGGATAAACCATAATAATCTCATAATTACGAAATTGAGCGGAAATGCACTTTGAAATTTAAACTAGACCGCTCATTAAATCATTTATTTCTAAACATCCTAAAATATGTTTTGAGGGGGATGTATTTTGGATGAGATTTGTTCTATTTTGAGCCGATAGTGTACGGGTGGTACTCGGAGGCCCAAAATAGTGACAAAGATCGCCAAAAGACGCCCCCACCCCAAAAGCCTGTAATAGCCTTTAGTCTCTTTGCAGGAGGTATAACTTTCTCTTCAACAAGGTAAAGTATATGAATATCCCGAGCGCTACAATGGAATAGCAAAAGGACTTAAGTGGAAAAATACGTTCTATCGAGGCTGTGGGTGCTTTGGTATTTCCAAACCAATAACATTTCCACTCCTGAGCCTTCATTGCTTCTATTGCTTTTTCTGCAAGGTCCATGGTAGCAAAGGGTTTTTTTTCGAAGATGTGTTGAGAGACATGCTCTTCTGTGCCATCTGTATGGAAACGAAAATCTGCGCAGACAAGGAAGTTATCTTCATCCATCTCTATAACTCCCCATTCAAAGACTTGAGCTATGGAGTAATTACTTTGCTTTACGTAAACAAAATATTTTACTGTGAAATCTGACAATATCCATAAAAAGGTTAGCAGCGATCCCATTACAAGGATCGACAATAAGTATTTAGGTGAAAATTTTTCTTTAATTGCTATCATAAAAAATCCCTAGTATTTCTTTTGACATAAATGGGTTCTTGCACTTATACTATGTCTTGAAAATTATTTCACTACAAATATTGTTTGAATTAAATGAGGACCACTAATGGCTGAAGATAAAAAAGAAGGCGAAAAGACATTTCCTAAGAAAAAGCCTACTGCTTTAAAGCGTCATATCCAGGACGAAAAGAAGCACTTACGTAACAGAACTTGGAAAAGAAGAATTCAAACAGCGCGTGTTCAATTCGAGACTGAGAAAAATAACGAAGCTAAAGTTCCACTTCTAAATTCTTTGTATAGCCTACTTGACAAAGCTGTTAAAAATAAAGTTCTTAAGAAAGGAACTGCTTCTAGATTAAAATCAAGATTTACTAAAAAAGTTTAATCTTTGTTTTAAAAAAAAATTCAAAAATAATTTATTCCTGGGATTTTATTGCCCGAAACAGTTTAAGATCTTTTAACTAGGTCTTAATTTGTGCATCGTAGAAAGAAACTATTTATAGTCTTATCATAATTCAATCGATTAGGTTTGTATCTTACTAATCAAGATATCTTTCTTAATATGTACCTATTAAGGAGAAATAGAATCTAACAATTTCAGTATAGGTTGCGCCAAATGGAGGATTTGTTAATCTTACACCTAGATCAAATCGCGTATAAATATTATTTGATATATCATACCTAAGACCTGGACCTGCACCTGCTAAGAAGTAATAATTAGGTTCTCCAGAAATATTTCTAATAAGCCATCCATTACCAATGTCAACAAAGCCAACCGCATAAAATCTATCAAGGTTTCTATATTTGTTAGAGATATATTTAAGCAAAGAAATCTTAGGTGAAAAAATATCAAAGTTAAAAATAATAGCGTTATCGACATTAACTTCACGGGCCACGTAACCACGGATACTATTAACACCACCCATTCCAAATTCTTCAATAGGAATCAATGCAGAAGAGGAAAGTTGACCAATTGCTCTAATAGTCGCAGAAAAATTGCTATCATCTGTATAGTAGCCATATTTTATATCACCACGTCCAAAGATATAAAGTGGATTAGCATTTGGCCTCAAGGCATCATATGCTGCATCTGTAATTGTAGATCCTAATTTCCAGGGTTGAGTAAATATCCCAATTGTTCCTGAAATAGTGTGAGGATTAAAAGTAAATGCTCCTGTATAATCTGCTGCAATTTGTAACAGGTTTGCATACAAATTTGAAACGCTTGATTCACCAACAACCAAATCATTATTTGTACTTTTAAAATCCATCCCCAAGTCAACTTTTTGATTCAACTCTTTAGTTTGGGGTATATGAAACTCATATCTTCCTGAAACTTGCCAAGAATTACCATCTCTTACTCCTATTGGTATAAACTGATCAGTGGCTTGAACATGAGAATAGCCGCCGAAAAACCTTAACCAATCATCATTAGGAAGAAGAACTGTATAATCAAGTGTATAGGACTGATAACTCAAAAAATCCGGAGATGCTGTATAGCAAAAAGCTAGAGTTTGATCCCAATCAAGAATATTTCCCCAGTTAAAACCCGCATATAAACGAGTATACTCTGTTACTTTAAAACCTGTATTATCAGCACCGGCATAGAACTGTATTGGCTTTTTATCTTCTACAACTAGTTCAATATCTGTTTCACCAGAGTTTTTTCCAGCCTTATAAACAACTTCTGCTTTTACCCAAGGACTTCTGTTCATACGATGAAGAGACGCAATAACTTGATCACTATTAAGCACCTCATTTTCTTGAACACTTAGTTGATCTAAATAATATTCACATGGAAACCAATAATTTCCTGTAACTGAAATTTCTCCAACTTTAGACTCAACAACCTTTAATGCAATCACCCCATCTGTACAATCTTGTTCAGGTAAAACAACAGCTACAAATGTATTACAGTATTTTAGATAGTAGTCTGCAATCTCTTTTTTATAGGTATTGATATCAGAAAACGTAATTGGTCTTCCCATTGCTCTTTTTTCAATACTTTTTGCAAATCTTGTTTGATCAGACATATCCTCCGGCATTCTTATTCGATAAAATAAAACACCTCGAGTTGTCTTCATGACATAATCTGGAGGATTATAATCATCCCCTGATATAATAATTCCCTTTACATTTTGGACAATAACCTCTTGCCCGTTAATGTAATGTTCATTGAAAACATCTGCTTCACCAAATACACACATCGGAGAAAACAGAATAAAAAATAGTATTATAAATCGTCGATCCAAACTTCTTTACCTAAAAAATTTTTTACCTTAGGATAGGATTAAAGTTTTATCTAGTCAATATGAAAAAATTTATCCTAATAGTTTTATTTCTTTTAAGCTTCAACTATACTTTTGCAGTTGAAGATCAAAACTTAGAAGCTTTAAGAGAGTGGATAGCAACAAAGCGTGCGCTCACAGTGGATGAGCGTGGTGGAGCCTTGTCTATAAGTGGAGATGTTCGTTTTGAATATGTTGCTATATCTGAACAACAAAATGGGATAAAAAATATTGGAATCGACTCTTTACATCCATTATTTCCAGAAGATCAATTTGATATCGAATTTAATTTCATGTGTGATTATCAAACAGACATGACCTGGGCTTCTACAAAACTCGAATACGATAATAATATGGGAGTTCTAAGCGGAACATTTTCAAGTGTATTTCTCGAGCGGGCTTTTTTTGGAGTAAGAATCTTTGAAACTGATAATTCAACCACTGATTTAGAGTTTGGCAGAAGATCTTTAGGCTACACATTTGATTCTCAAATGCAATTTGGTGCCAACATGGATGGTATTTTGCTTAAGTACAATCTTTCAACAACCATATATGGAGATTTTTATCTTTATGCAGCTCCTTTTGTAGTCAATGAAATCACCTCCCATATCTCTTTTGTTATGGAAGCCGGCATTCTTAACATATATAATACCGGTTTCTATGCTAAATATTCTCTTATTGATTGGGATACCAAATCATTTAATAATGAAAGATTAAATAGATTAAATCAATACATCAATAGTCAATTTCTATTGGGCTATCGTTTTCAAAAACCCTTTTTCAATGCTGTTACTATTGTCTATGGCGCATTTATCATCAATGCAGCTGCTCAAGAATTTGCATTACTAGATAACAGAAGAGATAATCTTGCAGGTTATGTAGGTATATCAATGGGAGAAATACGTAAGGTTAACGATTGGTCTCTTGATTTTAATTTTCAGTTTTCCCAGCCACAAGCGATTCCCGAAAGGGATTTCTCAGGTGTTGGAATCGAAAATCCTGATAATATAGGTCTTTATTTTCTTCTTCCTGAAGGAGAAGGATTAGAAACTATTATAGATACAGCGGTAGCAAACAGCAACTATTGGGGTTTTAGACTAGCCTTTCTCTATGCAATTAAAGATACTGTTACACTAAATCAAAATTTTTCTTTTTCTAGACCGTTAGTGTCTCTACCAAAAAAGTTTGACTTTCAAAAATATAGAATTGAATTAATATATGCTTGGTGATTATCATCTTTATTATGAAAGATGAATATTTGTCATATTATAAAAAAGGATTTCTTCCAGGTCCTAATGAAACTGAAAAAGCATTTTTGAATCGTATCAAGAAAGTTCAAGATATTCTTAATCACCCTAAAAAGTTCATTACGGATTCATCATTTCAAAAAACTATCTTTGAACCTTTTAAAAACTGTGGTTTACTTTTTACACCTCAAAGAAACTCACCTGTTTATGCCTCTCAAACTCTTATTCTTGAAACAGAAGATAAAACACTCATTCCACTTATTAAAACACCCTCAAAATTTTCTTTGAAGTTTATAAATGCCAATGAAATTATAAATCACGAACTTGTTCATGCAAGGCGGATTTTATTTAATGACGACCATTTTGAAGAAATTCTTGCTTATCGACAAAGCCCTTCTTTTTTTAGACGATTTTTTAGTCCTCTTATTATTTCAAGATTAGAATTATCTCTCTTCTTTATTTTTGCCCTTATGTCTATTAGTTCTATGTTACCATTAATTTCAGCCACACTTTATCTGCTAATACGCTTAATATTAAAGCAAAATAAAATAACCAAATGTATTCAGTACCTAAAGAAAAAAACACCCCACTACGAAGAAATACTAATGGCAATGACAGATGAAGAAATCAACAATTTAAGTAAAATGAAGCTTGCAAAAATAGACTTTTCTCTTTTTAGATGGACATATCTACAAACTCTTTTTGGAAAAATAATCTAGAATATAGTATGTATAAGGGCTATGAAAAATACAATTCTTATTTCAAGTGCCATCTTACTTAGTTTTTTTATAGTCTATTTTACCCAAGATCATGAAGTCTTTCCAAATCAGCCTAATGATTATCATATCCCACGTGAATTTAACTTTATCGCCATTCATGATAAAGATGATCCATTCTTCAACCAGAAAATTCACTCTATGATTAATCAAGACTATAATAACTATCAAATATACATAGTAATAAAAAAAGAAGATCAATCAATTGCCCAAGATCTTCTAATATATGCCCAAAAGGCCGCAAAATCTCATCTTTGCAAAGTTATTGAGCTTGATTCTAAAGTGCCACTGCTTCTTTTAATCAACGACCTTATCAAAACATTTCATCGCGATAGTCTTACTATTCATTTAAGAGAAAATTGCACATTCCTAGATAATAATTTATTAAACACCTTAAACTCCATCTATCAACAGGATTCATCAGCGCTTGTCTATTCAAATTATATTAACTATCCCTCTTTTCAAAAAAATAAATCAAAGCAAAATTTTTCAAATTCACATTTTAAATGTTTTTGTTCAAATCAGTTATTAAATAACTTCACAGAGTTAACAGACTTTGATCTTACTCAAGGAATTGAGCATCTCGTACATATAGACCCAAAACACACATACTATATCGACGAAGCTCTTTACTTACGCTTGCGATAATAAGCTCCTGGAATTAACAATGCTTTCCTATATTTGGCAATAACTCTTCTGGAGCACATTAACCCCTGATCTTGAAGCTTTTCTTTTAACTCCTCATCTGTATAAGGCTTATTTTTATTCTCTTGCTCGATTAAATCAATTAATATTGATTTTGCCTCTTTATAAGAACTAGAAATCATAGTTTTCTTAGTAAAAAAATAACCTAATGGAAAATTTCCCATAGGAGTTTGAATCACTTTCTCAGATAATATTCTAGATAAGGTACTTTGAGAGATATCAAGACTTTCAAGTAATGTCTCTCTTAAATAGGGAGTCAATTTGCCCTTTCCCAGTAAAAAAGCTTCCTGCTTCTTTACTATTTGAGAAACAATCCATTCCAATCTGCTTTTTCTTTGATTCAATAAATAGATAAATCGTTTTGCCTCTATTTTATCCTTCCCTCTTACTTTTTGTATTAAGCGACAAGCAGGGTAAAACTCCTTAACAAAACTAAAAGCCCATTTCTTATTTTTATATTCCAATTTCATCTCAGGTACGACATACTGAGAAGATACCATATCATAACCTCTTCCTGGAAATGGATTCAAAAGTTTAATTTTTTGTATAGCATCCTTTACATCATCAATTGATACTCTAAATCTCTTTGCTAAAGCATTTTCATCCCTTTTTAAAAAATCTTTGTATCCATCTGCTAAAATTTTAAAACTAAGATGTCCCTGATTGCCTTGATCTTTTAATTGCACGATCATCGCTTCTTTTGCAGATTTTGTCCCCACTCCTACAGGGTCTAGATACCAAATCTTTTGAAGTACACAAGAGTCTTCTCCCTCATAAAATCCATTTTGATCTAAACTTGCAGCAATTTTAAGAGCCTCTTCTTTTTCTTCTAACAAAAACCCTGTTTCGATCTGAAAAGCTAAATGCTCATACAAAGTCTCTTCCTTACTTATCAACGAATAATTAATATCTATAGATTCTCTTTGACCCATTAATTCAAGAGCCGAATGATCTCTTATATACTCTTCTACATACTCAGAAAATAATGGGCCTGGTAGTGCATAAATATTTTGTAACATCTGAAAATCAAAGCCTTGTAGCATTTGATTTTGCAGTTTTACAGCAATCTTCTGATTTATCTTCATGATTTCTTAATAAACAAAAGCATTAAGAATGTAAAGACATATATAGTTTATCTTACTAAAGTAAGCTTTGCATACTTTGCCACAAGAGTTCTTTTTTCATTATCTGAAACAAATAAAACATCATAGGTTTGACCATATGAAGTTTCATAAATTCTATCAATAACCCCTTTTCCAAAGGCCTTATGATAAACAAAGGCTCCTTCTTTGATGTCACCAGAAACTTCTTCTTCAAAAGAGGGTTTAATTAATCCTCCAGAGATATGTTCATTTGGTAGCTCATGAATAAACCTTGAAGGCTTACATATTTTTTCACTTCCCCACAAAAATCGTCTCTTTGCATAAGTTAAATGTAAGAACTTCTTAGCTCGTGTCATTCCTACATAAAATAATCTACGCTCTTCTTCTACATCCTCAAAAGAGTCTTTTGATCTTATATGAGGGAAAAGATCTTCTTCTAGTCCAACAACAAAGCAAGCATCAAACTCAAGCCCTTTGGCATTATGAATTGTCATTAAAGAAATTTTAGCCTCATACTCATCACCTTTATTTTCAACATCAAGGCACACATCTTCTAAAAATTGCTTTAAATCTCCACTTTTCCGTTTATCAAAGTGATCTGCTTTTGAAATCAATTCATCGATATTTTCAAGCCTATCGTGGAAAGATTCTTTATCTTCTAATAAAACAGCTTGATAATTTGATTCGGCATATACCTCAGCAATCACATCAGCTAACTGCGCCTTTGATTCTATTAACTTTTGAATTTCATCATAAAATGAAACAAAGCTCAAAACCCCATCACGTGCTTTTTGAGTAAGCTTAAAGCTCCCTTCGTTATTCAATAGCTCTTTAAGTATTTGAATGATGGAAGCTTTCTTATCTACAGAACTTTGAATAATCTTTTCTATCGTTTTTTTACCAATACCACGCTTCGGAAGATTTATCACACGGGAAAAGCTTACAAAATCAAAGGGTGAGGCAATTGTTCTTAAATAAGCAATAATGTCCTTAATTTCTTTTCGTTGATAGAAAGAAAAACCTCCTATCACCTGATAAGGAATGCCATTTTCAATTAATCCATCCTCAAACATACGAGATTGAGAGTTTGTACGATAAAATATCACAATCTCTTCTAAAGGTATTTGCTTTCTTTTATATTCTTCAATTTTCCTAACAACAAACCGCACCTCATCATACCCATTTGAAAAACCATGAACACCAACTAGTTCACCATCTCCTTTATCACTAAAGAGATGCTTTTCATATAAACGATCATTTTTTTCTATTACATGATTTGCCGCAGACAGAATATGATTAGTACTCCGATAATTTTGCTGTAGAGCAATCACCCTACTTCCATCAAAGTCTTTTTCAAAATTCAAGATATTTGAAATCTTAGCTCCCCGCCAAGAGTATATTGATTGATCAGGATCCCCTACTACAAATATATTTTGATGCTGACTGCATAAGGCTTTACAAATTAAATACTGAGCTTGATTTGTATCCTGATACTCATCTACTAATATATATTTCCAACGACCAGAATACTTTTTACGAAACTCATCTTCTTGTAATATAAATACTGTCAACATGATCAAATCATCGAAATCCACACCATTTGCATTTTTTAAACTCTCTTGGTACCTCTTATATACTTCTAAAAATAAAGCTTTATCAGCTTCTGTATCAAAACCAAAATCACTAGGAAAATGAGCTCCTGGCAACAAGAGCTTTGATTTAGCCCTCGAAATCAATCCCTTGATTTCTTTAATAATTTTCTTTTCTCGTTTTCCGGTGATATCTGCTATAATTCCACTAATGATTGAAGTTGTATCAGAAGCATCAAAAATAATAAAATCAGTCTCATACCCAAAATGATGAATAGATTCTCGTAAAATTCTCACCCCGAGGGCATGAAATGTTGCTGTGAAAGGGGGCGTGATATCTCTTTGACGAAGGCGCTCTCTTAATTCATTGGCCGCTTTATTTGTAAAAGTAACTGCTAATATTTCATTCGGAGAAATCCCCATCCCAATTAAATGAGCAATACGAGAAACAACCACAGAGGTTTTTCCAGACCCTGCACCTGCTAAAACAACTAATGGACCATCAATATGATTAACGGCCTCTTGTTGCTCCTTGTTCAATAAAAAACTTTCTGACATAATCCACCTTTGGCAAAAAGGGTACGACAAATGATCAAGGGTTTCAAGCTTTTTCTCTTTCTTTCATGCAACTTTGTATGGAGCGTAAATATATCTTTAGGGATCGATGCATTTTTAACTCCCAATAACTTAAAAATCTATTCTAAAAAGAGAATTGGAGTCATTTCAAACCAGACAGCCGTTTCCCAAACAGGTGAATTAACCATAGATCGGCTCTTAAAAACTCAGCTTAACATCCAGGCTCTTTTTGCTCCTGAGCATGGTTTTTATGGATATATCCAAGCAGGAAAAAATGTGGGGAACGATTTTTACCAGAAGAAAATTCCTATTTATAGCCTTCACGGAAAGACAAGACGGCCCACAAAAGACATGCTTAAAAATATCGACGTCCTAGTCTTTGATATTCAAGATATCGGAGTAAGACCTTATACCTATACATCTACTCTTTTCTATTGCATGGAAGAAGCCAAAAAATACGGTATTGAAGTCGTTGTTTTAGATCGCCCTAATCCAATGGGTGGTAAACTATTTGATGGACCCATGCTTGATGATAAGTTTAGATCATTCATTGGATATATAAACGTTCCTTACCGTCATGGATTAACAGTTTGCGAACTTGCTACACTTTTTAATAAAGAATATAAAGTAGGATGCAAGCTTACTACATTTTTAATGAAAGGCTGGAAAAGAAATCTTACATTCAAAGACCTAGATCTTTTATGGATACCAACAAGCCCAAATATTCCCGAGTCTGATACTCCTTTTTACTGCGCCACAACTGGATTTATCGGTGAACTTCCTCTTATCAATATAGGAATTGGCTCATCTTTTCCCTTTAAAATTGCAGTAGCCCCTTGGATCAATGCTAAAAAATTTAGTAGTTCTTTAAACAAACAAAACCTTAGAGGCGTACTATTTACACCATTTTATCAAACCCCTACCTCAGGAAGCATGAAAGGTAAGCTTTGCGAAGGTGTCCAAATTCATATTACTGACAAAAGTGTCTATCAGCCCCTTAAAACAGGAAATATGATCTTAGGAATTTTAAAATCTCTTTACCCACATGAGACAAAAAAAGCCATTGCTCTTTTAAAGCAAACTCATATTAGTCTTTTTAATAAAGCTTGCGGTAGCGATAAATTCCTTGCCATATTGAAAAATGAAACTTTTCCAGCATACAAACTTATTCAAGAATCACAAAAAGATCATCAAGCTCACGATCTTATAAGAAATAAGTACCTTCTTTATGATTAAAATGGGGCTTCAGCATGCTCTAAGGGCTTCCTTCTTTTAATTATCTTTTCATATTCTAATTGAAGTTCTCTATCTACCTTATGATCATTTATCGGATTTTTAGTATTATAGGTATAAATAACTTCCGGAATAAAAAAAGTATGCTCCCTTGCTAAATCAATTAAATAAGTCATGATAGCAACATCACCTGCTGTTGGATAATAGCTATTGTTTATTTGAAAATAACTTTTTGGAATTTGCTTAAATAAGCCTGCATAGTAGGTTCTTGGCTGCATAAACATAAAAGGCATCTTTCTAATAATTCTTGGATGGAGTTTATACTTTATAAAAGGCCGCGCTTTATGAGGATACGTTTCCCCTTCTTCTTTAAATTGTCCATATGTGACCCAGACATCAGAATCCATATAGGCGCTATTAATTCGTGCCAAAGAATACTCACTAGAAAACTTATCATCTCCATCTAAAGAAACTATAATCTCGTTATCTTCACATAAATTAGCCATAAGGATATGATTTGAAAGCATACCTTTATTTTTTAAATTGTTGATAATAACAATTTTATCAGAAAGATTATTTTTCCAAATATAATCCTCTATCAAATTAGACGTATCATCTATAGAGGCATCGTTGACATAGATAACTCTAAAATTACTATACTTCTGTGAAAAAACAGAGTCTAGACAAGCTATACAGACATCTTCATTATTATAAGACGGTATGCAAACAACAATTGGTCTTTCATAATCTGCTTCATTAAAATTATGTGCAATATTGTATTCAAATAAATTACAGAATAAGCAGCTAATAAATAATAGTGAAAGATATAATAGTTTCATTAATCACTCCAATGGTCAACAGGTTTTAGGGGTTCTCTTTGTCGAATTATTTTTTCAATTTGAAGTTGCTTTTCAGGTATTTTCTTAAAATCATTTAAAGCTGTTTCTCTATTATAAACATACAAAACATCATCAATATAGTAGACATGATCTCTTGCCATATCAATCATGTTTAACATATAAGCCACATCACATGATGTTGAAAAAAATTGCCCTTCTTGGTCCTGAAAAAGGTGAGTTGGAATTTTCTTAAAAAGTCCTGCATAAAACGATCTCGGAGGGGCATATATAAAAGGTAACTCTCGATGCTTTCCATCTGCCAAAATATTCTTTCTTAACTTTCTATCCGCACCTAGTCTTCCTTCAGGAAAAAGTATTTCATTTCCATAAGTCATCCAAACATCTTCATCTAAATAGGCCTGATTTAATCTTTTCAAGACATTTTTACAAGAAAACCAATCATCACCATCTAAAGAAACATAAATTTCATCATCTGTACAACTATTTACCATTTGATAATGGTTATACATTGCTCCTTTATTTTTTGAATTATGCCTTAAAGTAATTCTATCTCCCAACCCTCTTTCATCAATATATTTATTTATGAAATCCCATGTATTATCAGTGGAAGCATCATCTGAATAAATAACCCTAAAATTTTTGTAGTTTTGTAAAAAAACTGAGTCTAGATTTTTCTTAAAGTATTTTTCATTATTATAAGATGCTATCCCAACAACAAACTTCTTCTCAATAATTTGATCATTTATTCTAGGTGCATGATTATAATCATTTGAAAATAGTGTAATAAATAAAAATATAGAATAGATTAATTGTTTCATTTTGGTTCCCAATGTTCTAGTTTGCTTAAAGCAGGTCTTCTTCTAATCATCTTTTCAAGCCTTACCTGCTTTTCTAAATTCACCTTATAGTCATTTAAAGGAGTCTCAACATTATACCTATAAGTGATTTGAGGAATAAAATATATATGTTCTCCTACCATGTCAATTAAATTAAACATAATGGCCACATCCCATGCCATAGACAAAAAATTACCCTCATCATCTAAAAATAATTCCTTCGGAATTTTCTTAAATAGACCCGCATAAAAAGTCCTTAAGTGCGACCACATAAAATCCATCTCTCGATGTCTTCCATTTTTAAGATCCTCAAAACGAACTGCCTTGTTTAGACTGACAAAATTTCCTGGGTAATGTTGATACGTTCCATATGTCACCCATACATTTGGGTCTAAATATGCTTGATTTATTCTGCGTAAAACCAAATTATGAGAAAACCAATCATCGCCATCCAAAGTTATGATTATCTCATCATCACTACATGAATGAATCATATCATATAAGTTGCGCATGGCCCCTTTATTCTTGGAATTATGAATGACTTCAATTTTATTCTTGTAGTGGGAGTTTTTAACATAATCTAATACAAGCTCATAAGTTCTATCCTTAGATGAATCATCTACATAAATAACTCTATAATTCTTATACTTCTGCATAAACACAGAATCTAAATTTCTCTTGAAATATTTCTCATTATTATATGAGGGAATACAAATTACAAATTTTTTTTCTTCAAAAGAATTTACAACTCGAGGGGCGTAGTTATATTCCGATGAAAAACCACATAACCTTATTAACACTAATAAATATAAAAATCTCACTATAACTCCAACTTCTCAATTTTATCCAATATAGGATTCTTTCTAATTTGCCTTTCTTGGCATAATCGCCTATCATCTTTAAAGGACTTCTCAACATTAACTGTATATCCTATCTCTGGAATACAATAAGCATGATTACCTGCTACATCTATTAAACTGACTATAAGAGCCAAACTCCATGCCTGAGAATAAAATTCACCATTTCTATCTAGAAAAGATTCTTTAGGAATCTTTTTAAACAAACTTCCATAACAGGTATAGACTTGATGCATAGCAAAAGGCAAGCCTCTATGCATTCTTTTCTCAAGAAGATCTAGCCTTAAAACCCTACCTAAGCAAATTGATTTGTTAGGATAAACTTGACAACTTCCATATGTTGCCCAAACATTTGAATCTAAATAAGCTTGATTTATACGCTTAAAATCATTGTTAGTTGCAAACCAATCACAGCCTCGAACAAAAATTACGATTTCTTCATCATCACATTTATGAGCCATCGAATAAAAATTACTCATAGCTCCTAAGGTTTTATCATTTTGATATAACTTAACCCTTTCTTCTAATGAGTTATTCTTAACATAATTAAAAACCCTTAAAAAGGTGTCATCAACTGAAGCATCATCAACATATAGAACGCGATAATTAGAATAATCTTGCTTAAAAATTGAATCCAAATTTCTTTCTAAATACTGTTCATCATTACAAGCAAAGATACAAACAACAATTTTTTTTTCAAAACTATTTAATCTCTTGGGCGCGTAGTTATAGCTTATGGCAAAAATTCTTAAAACTAACACTAAACAAACAAGAACTCTTTTCACTTAAAGACTCCAACTATCAGCTCTATCAAGAGGAACTCTTTCTGAAATGAATTTGGTAACACGTCTCATTTTTCGCTTTCCCTTCCTAAAATCTCTTATTGGCGTTTCTACATTGTAACTATATAATATCTCTGGAATACAATAGACATGCTCTCTTGCCAAATCAATCAAATTAAGCATAATAGCGACATCACAAGCGACAGAAAAAAAGAGGCCCTCATCATTTTTAAACTGCTTAATTGGTATTTGCTTGAATAACCCTGCATAAAAAGTTCTAATGTGAGACCAAATAAATTCTTGCTCTCTATGTCTGCCTTCTTTTAAATCTTCTAATGGCACACAAATATTCTTACTTTCCCATTTCCCCGGCCAGTGTCTAAAGCTTCCATAAGTAACCCATACATTTGGATCTAAGTATGCTTGATTCACTCTTTGTAGTGCACTATCCGTTAAAAACCAATCATCTCCATCTAAAGTGACAATTATTTCATCATCATCACAAGAAGACACCATATTGTAATGATTACACATAGCCCCTAAATTCGAATCATTTCGTATAAGTTCAACTTTATCCTTATAACCACTTTCTTTGATATAATCAGAAACAAGGTTAAATGTTTCATCTGTTGAGGCATCATCAACATATATAACTCTATAATTTGAATAATTTTGTGAAAAAACAGAGCTGAGGTTTCTTTTGAAGTATTTCTCATTATTAAAGGAAGCAATACAAACAACTAATTTTTTCTCTATCTTTGAATCAAGGATCTGCGGCGCCACATTTAGCTCTTGAGCAAAAATTCTTATAACAATGAAAATAAAGAAAAAATGCTTCATTTACCCTCTCTCTATAAAACTAAAAGCCATATCTTGATGAACAGATCTAACTAACGATGAATCAATCGAATATATATCAATTTTTTTCCCTTCTAAAAAAAGATCATTTAATTCTTTTGCAGAGTAATTCCCAATAGTTCTATTTGGATGCGTATTGTTAACTCTATTCATTGGAATATTAACGACTCTGCTATGAGCATAGCATGCTCCATGCCTTGCTTTTGGTACTTTCCTGGACCAGGATCCTTCAAAATGGTTCGGATTAATAAACTTAAGTTTTGGAATATCTTGTTTGAGATGCTTTTTGCGGTACAGAGTAAAATCTACATTATTAGGATAATTCCAATCAATCTTTCCATCAGAAAATTTCCACGAGAAAATATCTTCTTTATGTTTGGCCATTATTGGAACGCCTGAATAGCCAATTTCAGTATAGTCCTGCTTTTCAATGTTTTTGCCTAACCGATAAAAAAATGCATAGACATCATTATTATTCTCTAAAAAGTTTCTGCTTTCTAATAAATTAATATCATCCATAACAATGTTATCATCTACTGCAAACAAGCAGTAATCTGAGACGTTATCTTCTTTAAATATAAGCTTTAATAGCATTGGTTTAAACGTAGCAAAAGCTTGACGCTTATTTTGTGGCTGATACAAAAACTCTGCATAATCAAAATCATTTTCTACTATCTTATATCCTTCTTGATATTGAAGATCAGATCTACAAACTACATAGACATTATTGTAGTTTGAAACTCGCTCATCAATCGATTCAAGTAAGGCATAAAGCTGCATTGGCCTATTATAAGAAAATATGATGATATCAACACCTTCTGAAAAGATTGAAAAAATCGAAAACAAGGAAATTAAAAAAAATGATTTCATATGGCCCTTTTTTTCTAAAAAAATAGCTAACCTTATCTTTTTTTACAACTTATAAAATTCGTTTTTAAAAACATTTGAAAAACAAATTGTTTATTTCTTAACTCGATCAATAAATTTAAATGCAAAATTTTGATGAACAGAGTTAACCATAGTTGAATCCACAAAACTAATATCTAATTTCTTTCCTTCAAGAAAGAGATTATTCAACTCATTGATCGTATAAGTACCAATAAATTTATTTAATGCAGATGTATTTACACGATTCATTGGGATATTAACAATTTTACTATGACGGCAACAAGCACCTTTTAACGCCTTAGGAACAACAAGACACCATTTCCCCTCAAACTGATTTGGATCGTTGTATCTTATATTCAAAATAGCATCTTTTATCTGATCCTTTCTATATAATGTAAAATCAACATTATTAGGATAGTGCCAAACCATTGAGCCCTCCGAAAATTTCCACGATAAAATATTTGAATTATGATCATTAAACAAAGGTAAAACAGGATTCCCTCTTCTAGTATATTCCTGTTTTGATATATTTTGTCCCAACCTATAAAAAAAAGCATAAATATCTGAGTGACTTTCCAAAAAAGATCTATGCTCATTTAAGTCAAAGTAATCAAAAACAATGTTATCATCAACAGCAAAAAGGCAATAATCTGAATCCGATCGTTCCTTATTTAATACTAAGTCCACTAACAGTGGCTTAAACATTGCGTATTCTTTTTGCTTATTTTCATCTTGGAATATAAACTCTGCTTTAACAAAGTCTTTTTGAACAATTCTATAACCTTCTTTATAGGCAGAATCACTTCTGCAAAGCACATACAAATGTTTTATATTAGATACATACTTTTCAATGGATTCTAACAAAGCATATAATTGCATAGGTCGATTGTAAGAAAAGACAACTAAATCAACTCCAGATGCACTCAAAGAAAGAATCGAAGCTAGATAAATTACAAATAATGTTTTCATTCTTCTCTTCTGTTATTAAAAAAAATAGCTAACCTTATCTTTTTTTACAACTTATAAAAGATAACTCTAAAGTTTTTGTATGTAAAAAAAGATTTTTTTGTCACATTTTGAAAGCTTTACTTGTTTTTAATAGGGATCTTTTCCTATCCTTAGTCCTAAAGGTGTGAGAAGCAAAGTCAAACCATAAAATTTTTATTTAAAATTAATTCTATAATTAGTAATAAAAGATTAAAAGACAGAAAGTAAAGTAGATGAAGAAAAAAGCGCTAATAATTGTTGAGTCCCCTGCTAAGATAAAGACATTAAGAAAGTTTTTAGGTAGTGATTATCTCTTTGAGTCTTCAATTGGTCATATTATAGACCTGCCTGCTAAAAAATTTGGAATTGATTTAGAAAATAATTTTACTCCTGAGTATGAAATACTTGAAGGAAAAAAGAAGGTTGTCACTGCCTTAAAAAAAGCCGCAAAAGAAGTAGAAACCGTCTACCTCTCCCCTGACCCCGATAGAGAAGGAGAAGCCATTGCTTGGCATATTGCCAGCATCTTACCTAAAAACACTCCTTATAAGCGAATTACATTTAACGAGATTACTAAAGAGGCTGTTAAAACGGCTATAAAAAAACCTCGAGACATAGATATGGATCTTGTTGATGCCCAACAAGCTCGTCGATTTTTAGACCGCATGGTTGGATACAAAATTTCTCCAATTCTTCACCAAAAGATCAGAAGATCAACCCATACCCTTTCTGCAGGACGTGTACAATCAGTTGCCCTTTTAATTGTTGTTACCCGAGAAAGAGAAATCGAAGCTTTTATCCCTATTGAATATTGGAATCTTTTTGCTCACCTCAATAAAGGAAAAGAAACTCTTGTTTCTACTCTTCATTCAGTCAACGACTTGCGAGTTGAAAAAGAAGAGACAGAGAAGAAAAAAGTTTATCTTATTAATAACGAAAAAACTGCAAAAAATGTTAAAGATGCGCTGGATAAATCCACATATACGATCACAAAGATCGACAAAAAAGAGCGAAAAAGACGACCTGCGCCTCCTTTTATCACCTCAACCTTGCAACAAGAAGCCTCTAGACACTATCGATTCTCCTCAAAAAAGACTATGATGCTTGCTCAAAATCTCTATGAAGGGATTGATATGGGAGAAGGTTCAGAAGGTTTGATTACCTATATGAGAACAGATTCTGTTCGTATTTCAAATGAGGCTGCATCTGTATGTAGACCGCATATCTCCCTTATCTATGGCGATCAATATCTACCTGCAAAATCTCCTCTATATGGATCTAAAAAAGCAGCTCAAGATGCTCACGAGGCAATACGCCCTACTAACTTTGAAAAATCTCCAGAAAAAGTGGAGCAGTTTCTATCTTCAGATCAATTTAAACTGTATTCATTAATTTGGAAGCGTTTCTTTGCTTCTCAAATGAAAGACGCTATATACGATACTGTTTCTGTAGACATCGATGCCATGCCAAAAGGTCATAAAGATAAATCTATTAAGAATATGAACATGCGTTTAACTGGATCAAACATTAAATTTAAAGGTTTTTTAATTGCCTACCAAGAAAAAACTGATCATGAGGTGTCAGAAAAGGATACTATTCTTCCTCCTCTAAAAGTTGGAGAAAAACTCCCTCTAGAAAAAATTGAAGCAACTCAAAGTTTTACTAAACCACCTGCACGATTTACCGAAGCATCACTTGTTAAAGAACTGGAAAGATCAGGTATTGGAAGACCATCTACATACGCTGCGATTATGAATAAGATTCAAAGTCGCGCCTATACCATTAAAGAAAAAGGAACTCTCATACCAACAGATCTAGGAAAAGTGATCTGTCAGATGCTTGAAGAGAATTTTACCCATGTAATGGATATAAAATTTACAGCTGAAATGGAGCAAAAGCTTGATGAAATTGCAGAGAGTAAAGCTGATTGGAAAAAGTTTTTAGCAAAATTTTGGGATAAGTTTAAAATTGAAGTAGATAAAGCTAAAAAGGAAGCAACTGTTCCTAAAATTGCTACCGATCTTGATTGCCCAAAATGTAAAAAGAATAAGCTTAACAAAGTTTTTGCTAATGATAAATACTTCTATGGTTGTTCTGGTTATCCAGATTGTGATTATAGCGCACCGATAGAAGGTGAAAAAGAGATTGATAAAAGCGAATATGCTGATGACTTTGACTGGGATCAAAAATGCCCTAAATGTGATGGAGAAATGAAAGTTCGGACGTCTAGATTTGGTCACTTCCTAGGATGTGCTGCATATCCTAAATGTAAAACAATCATCAACATCCCTAAAAAAGGGGAAGTGCAAATAAAGAATCTTCCAAAGTGCCCTGCCAAGGGATGTGATGGAGATATCGTGCAGAGAAAATCTCGTTACGGAAAGACATTCTTCTCATGTTCAAATTTTCCAGACTGCAATGTCATTGCAAATAGCGTCGAGGAAGTTCAGGAAAAATATAAGGATCATCAAAAAACAGCGTATGAAAAGAAGGGGCGAGGGAAAGCTGCCGGCGGAAATAAGCGTACATCACCTTTCTTAAATGTATCTGATGCCTTAAAAGCCATAGTCGGCGAAAAAGAACTCACTCGTGGTGAGATCACAAAAAAACTCTGGGTTTATATCAAGGAGAACAACCTCCAAGATGAAAACAACAAGCGCCTCATCGTTCCCGATGAGAAGATGGCTAAGTTTTTCGGAAACAAGGAACCCCTCGACATGATGCAACTGGCTAGATGCATCTCCAACAACATCATCAAGTAAAGTAAAAACGGGAATTTTTCAAACCAATATTAATTTTTGCCTCCGGCGCCCAAAGGGGCATACCCCTTTGGAAACCCATGTATGATTTTTTGTGCACACAAAAAATAAAATCTTCTTCTGTTGATAAAAAACATTTAAAAAGATAACATGTAAGCGATTATCCTAAAGGTTATTATGCTATTTATTCGAGTTTCCCCATTTATACAAACTCGTTCATTCCAAAATGTTGTTTCTAGAGTTGTTCATTTACCTCCAGGATCAAAAACTTCGATTTTATCAAAAACTCATTTTTCAAGTAGAAGACCTCCCAGCTGGAGATCTAGACAAAGCTCTAATCCGAATCATTTATCCTTAGAACAACAGAAATTAAAAAACGAAATAGCGAGCTTAAGACAAAAAGTAGCCAAATCAAAAAGGGAAAACGATTTGCTGTATTCTATCACTACGAACATCATCTATTTAAGCGGTATTGGAGCTTTCTTAACTTTTGGAGTTGGTTATCGTCTTGGTAGTGAATAAACATAAATATAAGGCGAAGTATTTTGGATAAGATTTTTTCTATCTTTGGCCGATAGTGTACATGGTAGTACTCGGAGGCCAAAGATAGGAAAAAAGTCGCCAAAAGACAAGCCTTCCCACTATTCTAATTTACTCCAAAAGGAGTAAATTAGAATATGTTTTGATCTGGTCACGTAAAGCTGCTGCTTCTTCATACTGGTAACTACCCGCCGCTTTATTCATTGCCTGTTCTAGCTTCCTAATCTTCTTCTCAATAGCCTTCGGATCAACACTTTCTTTCTTTGGAACAATATCAAGCGCTGCAAACAAACTTTTTGAGGAGCTTGCTGTAGTTGACTTAGGGGTAATACCGTGCTCTTTATTGTGCTTTGCTTGAATAGCGCGACGCGTTGTTGTTACATCAATACATTTTTGCATAGAGTCTGTGATTTTATCACCGTATAAGATCACGCGTCCATTTATATTACGGGCAGCTCTTCCGCATGTTTGGATCAAAGCTGTTTCACTTCTTAAGAACCCTTCTCTATCAGCATCTAGGATAGCCACAAGGCTCACTTCAGGAATATCAAGACCTTCTCTTAAAAGGTTAATACCAACAAGTACATCGAATTTACCCATGCGTAAATCGTTAATAATCTGCATACGCTCTAATGTTTTAATATCGCTATGTAAGTATTTTGCTTTAACACCTATTTCTTTTAGATAAGTTGTAATTTCTTCAGAAAGTTTCTTTGTCAGGCAGGTAACCAAGACTCTTCTTTCTTCTTTAGTCTCTTTAGCGATCTCATTAATACAATCATCTAATTGATTTTCGCCTTTTCTTATTTCAATTTCTGGATCTAAAAGACCTGTAGGGCGTATAACTTGGGAAATAATTTCACCACCAGATTCAGCAATTTCCCATTCATTTGGGGTTGCAGAGACATAGATAGTTTGATTTTTTTTCTCATAAAACTCATCGAATGAAAGTGGTCTATTATCAAATGCAGAAGGGAGTCGGAAGCCAAATTCTATCAAAGGGGTTTTTCTTGAGCGATCTCCGTGAATCATAGCTCTTACTTGAGGAACGGTTTGGTGAGACTCGTCAACAAATAAAATAAAATCTTCTGGAAAATAGTCAATCAAACAAGAGGGAGGCTGTCCTACTTGTCTTTCATCAAAGTGTAATGAATAGTTCTCTACCCCTTTACAAAACCCCATCTCCTTGATCATTTCCATATCATAAGTTGTCCGCTGTTTAATACGAATTTCTTCTGCATAGGCCTTTTTGTCTTTATAATGTAAGATACGATCATCTAATTCTTTTGCAATTGATAGAAGCGCTCTTTCTCTTACTTCTTCAGGAGTTACATGGTGTGAACCTGGATAAATTTTTAGTTCATCAACGCGTTCATGCACTCTGCCAGTTAAAGGATCAATAACGCTTATTCTTTCAACCTCATCGCCAAAAAATTCAATTCGGTAGCAATTTTTATCTTCATAGGCAGGGAAGACTTCTACAATATCTCCACGAACACGAAATGAACCTCTCGGAAAATCCATATCAGCACGCGTAAAATGCATCATTACCAACTGTAACAAAAGACGATCACGAAATATCTCTTGATTCGTTTTTAAACTAAAAACCATCTGCTCATAGTGTTTTTTTTCACCAAGACCATAAATACATGAAATGGATGAGACGATAATAACATCATTTCTTTCTACCAATGATCGAGTTGCAGATAGCCTCATGCGATTAATTTCAGCATTAATCGCAAAGTCTTTTTCTATGTATGTATCTGATCGAGCAAGGTAAGCCTCAGGTTGATAATAATCATAATAAGAGACAAAATACTCTACAGCATTATCAGGAAAAAATTCTTTAAATTCTTGATATAGTTGTGCTGCTAGAGTCTTATTATGAGCCAATATCAAAGCAGGACGATTAGTTTTTTGAATAACATTTGCCATAGTAAAAGTTTTACCAGACCCAGTTACACCCAATAGCACTTGAGAATCTTTCTTTGTATTTAAACCTGAAACTAATTTATCAATCGCTTGAGGTTGATCACCACAAGGGGAAAACTTACTTTTTAACTTAAATTTTGCCTTCCTTAAGATGAGAGACCTCCAATCTTTTCAAGCGTTTCTGTAAAAAAGCCCCAACGGATTAAGATATTTACCGTAACCACAGTAAAAGCAAATAACATTGTAGCTATAACGATCACTCTTCCCTGCAAACTTTGATAAAATTTTGTTTTTAGTTTCCATGCCATCGCAGCTGGAATAAATGCTAATAAAATAGCCACAAATGCTCCACCATACTGTAGAGCCAGCATAAAACCTCTTGCATAAGAAAAGACAAATATTAAAGGAGGGACAAAAGAAAGGGCAATCGCTAGTAATCTTCCCTCCCAACCTTTTTTTATTTTGAACCCATCGATTAGAAAATCTGCCAAAGAAAGCCCAACCCCTAAAAATGAAGTTAAAATGGCAAAAAAGGAAAAAAAATAAACGCCTTTTGATAAAATTCCTGCCGGGACATAAGATGCTAAGGCAGAAGTTATCGGCACTCCTCCCTTCCATACTTCTGCTAAATTATGTAAAGGGAGTACTCCCAAAACTAAAAATAACCAAATAATATTAATAACCAATGACAGAACACTACCAATCACGACACAATAAATCATAGTCTTACGATCGTAATCAACATAAAAACCAATAGAAGGAATCACAACATGATAACCAAATCCTACAATAACAAAGGGAAAGGCATAAATAAATGGCGTAAATGCAAAATGATTTAAATTTGCAAGATCAATATGTTCGGGCAATAAACTCACCAAAAGAAAATAAGCAATAATAAGTCCAATCATCATGATTCTATTAATTAAATCAACTCCGACTGTTCCTAAATATATTACCCACCCAAAAAATAATGGAAGGATAAATTTTGCAACATTCATTGAAATATCTATATCAAATACAGACTTTAAAGCCTGCTGAAATAAAGGAGCGCTTCCACTAATATAAAGTGCCATCAAAGAATATAAAAGCAATAAATAAGAAATCCAGGATACAACCATACCCCAACGTCCAAGTTTTTTTTCTGCCATAGAGATCATGTTTGTATGATGCTTTAAGTCACAGCAAACATCTACAAAAAAGACACTTGAAGCGAGCATAAAAAGCCAAATTAGCATAAAGAGTGCTATAGATGGATAAAACCCCATAAAACCGCATGTTGCGGGCAACCCTAATAGCCCGGCGCCTATTGTTGTTCCTGAAACCAACAATATACCACCAATGAGCTTGCCTATATTCATATAGTACCTATAAAATCGAAGAAATTTTTGTTATCTTCCAGGTATTATCTCCAATATTAACTTTCTCTCCAACTATTTTATTCAATAACGCTTCTGCAAGCTTTGATTGGGCTGAAATAATTCCTTTTTCAGTATCTGCATCTGTAGGACCTAAAATTGTATAATTCTGATTTTCAGAATTCTCACCTTTTAGTTCTATCGTAGTACCAATACTCACTTTAGAAGTGTCAACATCTTCTTTTGTCAAGATCTTCATCTTTTTCATTTGAGCTGACAAAGATTTCATCTCTTTTTGAAGTCTTGCTCTTTTTTCCATAGCAAATTTATACTCACTATTTTCTCTTAGATCGCCATGTGCTCTTGCTATCTCAATTTCTTTTGCATTTTCAATCACTTCTTTTGTTGCGATTTGCTCAATTCTATCAGTGACTTTCTTCATTCCCTCAGGTGTTGTCCAGATAATTTCTTCTTCAGTTTCTTCTTGGGCATGACTACGTAACTTAGAAAGTTCAGGATGTACTACTTCTGCTAAGGAATGTAGAATCTTGACATCGTGATTTGTAAGGATTTGACACTTTGTTGCCAAAAGTAATAATTCTTTAATGACATCACTGCTTGCCCCTTTGAAAATGCGTCTTACGATCTCAAATCTCTTATCTGTGAGCATTCCATACATTTTCTTTGTCATAGTTCTATCTTTTAAGCTCACTTCAACATAGTGCATTAAAATAAAAAATGCTTCAAAGAGCATGTCTAGGTCCGCTTGATTTGTAAATAGAGCTGTCTTATTTTTTATAATCCTTTGAAAAAACCAAATAAAAGCAGCAGGAGACAGTTGCGGATCTTTAATAACTGATTCAATCTTAGACTTAAATATATCCTGTTTATTCTCTGCCATAACTTCTTCATAAAGAAAATCTCTTAAAGAATGCTTTTTACTAGCTACAATCAGATCAGTAAAAATTTCGACCCAATCTAAGCGATTCTTTTTAATTTCAGAAAGCAAGCGTCTTTTAAAAGCTAAAATTGCTATCTCATCTAACACAAAAGACAAATCAGGAAGTTTACGAACAAGCTCTGGAATATTCTTTTTAGCAGCTTGATCGTTTAAATCAGAAAGTAAAAAGAGTATCTGAATTTCTTCTGATTCACGAAGATCTTTAGTTAATAAAATTTCACCAAACTCATTCTTCAAATAGATATTTAAATCTGGATCTTTATGAAGTGCTGGAAAATCTCGCAAAAATGTATATAAAGTATCTATCTTATCTTTAACCGTAACGGCCTCAGATAAAGAGGTTTTTAACATATCTTCGTGAGTTACCTTTGATGTATTTAGCTTAAATGGCTCTTGTAAAGATTTTGGATAAATAATCTCCGTATCCTTTTTTAATTTTGAACGAACAGAACTCCACCATTTAGTCCATTCTTCTTCAGGAATCACCAAGTCAGCCATCTCTTCTTTGATTTCAAAAGCAGTCTTATCGCCTAAATCCTTTAATAATAATTTTATAGAATCAACAGGATTTGCCCTTGTATAGTCTTCAAATTTTTCTGGATTTCCAAAACGCCTAGCTAAAAAATGGTCTCTTGGGACAGGTACCAAAATATTGAATGCATTTTTAAAGCTAATTTCTTTCATGCCAGCTACTAAATCAAATTCTATTGAAATTTCTCTCCTTAAAAAAGAGGTATCCATCACTTCTCCAATTCCCCATCCACCTGTATGAAGGCAAAAATTTCCTTTTTGCAAATGAATCAGCAATTCAAAATTTCTAATACACCCCTGAAACTCTTCATTCTCTCTTAAACCAACAATCCGTAAAAGTTCTGCAAAAATATCTATCTCACCATATCTTTCCTTCAGATAGGCATGAGCAAGATCGGAGTACTCTGCACTATTAGTAGTTTGTATATCAAAAATTAACTTTATAATTTCATCTTTTGCTTGTGATGGCGCTAAACTCTCCCATAATTCAAGTCCATTTTCTACATAAACACCGAATGATTTAGAAAAAGAGGCTTCTTTTATAGCAGATAATACATGGCTCATTTCTATAGGATCTACTTCATCGCTCAAGCAGTATTCCTGCCATAATGAAACGGTTGTGGGTAAATTATTATCTTGAATGTGTTTTTTAAACTGTTTGAAATATTCCATGTATTAAACCTTCTTCTTGCAACCTGATGTGTCTTAAATTATGATATCAATATAAGCCCAATAAGAGCAGTATACAAGACAAAACCCTTTCTTTGCAATTGGAGATTACCCATGGTTAAAATTTCTACCACAAAAGGATTAAACCTTCCATTCCAAGTAAAAACTGATGAAGCATCATTGGTTGAAAAAAAGACAAAGACAATCTCAATAGATTTATCCTGCTATACATATCTACACCTTAAATTAACAAAAAATTTAGATGAGTTAATCAAAGCAGGAGAAGTTATTGCTTTTGATACCCATAACCCTGAAAGGATTTTGCTCTCCCCATTTTCTGGAAAAATCATAGATATACAAAGAGGAGAAAGAAGAAGACTCACAACTGTTATAATAAAGGTTCTCGGCGACCCTTTAAAACCACTAATGCCTATAAATTCATCTTTATCAAAAGAAGAACTTATAAAAATTTTTTTTAAGCGAGGACTTTCCTTCTTTATACATAAACGTCCCTTCCACCGAGTAATTAACCAAAATGATATTCCTAGATCTATTTTTATTAATACAATTACTTCAGCCCCATCTACCCCTTCTTTTAAGTCTATTCTAAAATCTAATGAAGAGCTCTTTGCTTTTGGTCTTAGCATATTATCAAAGATTGCCACTGTTCATTTAGTTTCAAATGAAGAAGAGTTTTCTTGCTTTAAAGACTGCATAAACCATAAGGCCATCGGCCCTCATCCTATAGAAAGCCCTTCAATACATATTCTATCTATTGATCCAATAAAATCCGTTGATGATATTGTCTGGAGCTTAGATGTTTTAGATGTTTTACGAATTTCAAAACTATGTAAAGAGGGTGTCATGTTTACCGATACAGTTGTATCTTTTCAAAACACCCTCATCAAAACACAAACAGGAAGCCATATACCTTCTCTTGTTGAGCTTAAGGATTTTATTTCTGGTGATCCATTGACAGGGTCAATTCATCATGACTATTTAAGAGACAAAGACTTTGTGATCACAAGGTTTACAAAGCCCTCTAAAAAGGAAATCCTTGGATTTACAAAGCTAGGCATAAAAAAGCCCACAATCACTAAAACCTATTTAGGTGGTTTTTTTAAACAACGGAAATTTGATAATAATTCTTTTTGTTTAGGCGGAGAAAAAAGACCTTTTATATTAAAAGATATCTATGAAAAGTATTTTCCTTTTAACATTTATATTGAACCACTTATAAAAGCTTTGCTGGCAAAAGAGTATGACATTGCTATCTCGTTAGGATTTCTAGATTTAGACTCAAAAGATCTGGCAATCCTAGAGTATATTTGCCCTTCAAAAATTCCTTTAATGTCAATTTTTGAAAAAGCAAAGCATGACTACCTTGCTTTAATAGAAAAATAAAAGTAGGAAAAATTGTTTTTTCCGATTAAACTAATCTATTTTTAGGAGGATGAGCAATGGATACTCAATTTGAGACTTTTTCTGAAGATGAGCGTAAGACTTTAAAAAATTACGTTACAAACACCACGAAGAATGTTTTTGCACTGCGAAATCTTCCAGAAGTTATCAAAGGAGCGCTCTTTTCGCGTTACTCTCGCTCTACTTTGGGGCTTAGATCCCTTCTTCTGAAAGATTTTATTTCAAACGAAGAGATGCTTTTCCATGAAATTTCAGGTCAAGGATCTAAAAACCAAACTCTAGCTATTTCAAAAGCTCAAAATTTTTATGATAGAATTCTAGATGGTTATGGCGATGATTCCATTGGTGAATTAGGAAGTGCTCATATTGCATTTGAAAGTGTTTCAATGCTTGCTGCCAAAGGTATCGAAGATGCCCGGATTGGTGGATCGCCACTTGAAAAATCTACTCGCTATGTCTATTTCGATCAAAAAATTGATGGAAAATATGCCTATTATCGAGAGCCTGTCATTATGGCTACCGGCTATAAAGAGCTCTATATTAAAACTTGCGACATGTTATTTGAAACGTATAGTTCACTAATTCCAAAGCTAACAACTGTAATTGCCAAAACCTTTCCTCATGATCCTGCTATCTCTAAAGGTGCCTACAACGCGGCTTTAAGAGCAAAGGTTCTTGACTGTCTCAGGGGTCTTCTTCCTGCAGGTACATTGACTAATATGGGTGTTTTTGGAAATGGACGATTCTTTGAAAGTCTTATCCAAAGACTTGGAATCTCAAATCTTTCTGAATTAAATGATATTGGGAAGCAAAGCTTTACAGAGCTTTCTAAAATTATTCCTTCTTTTGTAAGACGAAGTGAAGAAGATCATAGGCATAACATCGCTTATAAAAAATTTATGAATGATATGTCAGATGATTTTGCCGATCTATCCTCATCATTTACTACGACAAAAAAACAAACAGCTGATCCTTTTGTAAAGCTCATCAAATCAAATGATAATGCTCCAATGAATGTTGCTGCAGCATTGATGTTCCCATATTGTTCTGCTACATTTGAAGAGATCAAAGACAAATTAAAAGAAGCAAGTGCAGAAGAGATTCATTCTATCCTAGAAAAAGGATGGAAACATAGAACAAATAGAAGACATAAATCGCCAAGAGCTACAGAGCACGCAGAGTTTACTTTTGAAATTACAGCTGATTTTGGTATATATCGAGATTTACAAAGACATAGAATTTTAACACAAGAAAGACAGCTCCTTAGCTGCGGACTTGGATATTATGTTCCTGAAGAAATAAAAGGAACAGACATGGAAGCTACATATATAGAAGCCTTAGATAAAGCTAAAATTGCTTTTGATCAGATCGCAAAAGATCTTCCCGAAGAAGCTCAATATATAGTTCCTATGGCCTATAATATTCGATGGTATTTTCACGCTAACCTAAGAGCTTTACAGTGGTTATGCGAACTCAGATCTCAACCTCAAGGACACGTGTGTTACAGAAAAGTTGCTCAAGATTTAGCTCATGAGGTCATGATGGCTCACCCTGAGTTTAAAGAGTTCTTTAATTTTGTAGACTTTGACGGGCATGTGCTGGGCAGATTAGATCAGGAGATTCGAAATGAGAAAAAGAAGCAAATGAAGGAATCTTTGAAACCTTAAACACAAATTGAAATCATTATGAAAGATAAACAACCTGGAAGTATATTAGGGGGCTCTTTGTTAATTTCAGGGAGTTGTATAGGCGCCGGGATGCTTGGATTACCAATCCTAACAGGGTTTGCTGGTCTTTTTCCTTCAATGATTATGTTTTTTTTGGCATGGGCATTGATGACGGCAACGGCATTATTGCTTGTAGAAGCCTCAAGTTGGTTTGCTTACCATGAAGGATTTCCTACAATGATAGGTACTTTATTGGGAAGTTTCTTCCGCGCTCTTTGTGTGATTTTATTTCTTATTTTATTTTACTCTCTTCTAGTAGCATATATAGCAGATAGCGGCATTCATACAGCAAGCGCTATTGCTTTTTTTTCAGATACTGAAGTTAAAACATGGGCCTGTAGTACTGTCTTTGTCGTATTGTTTGGATGGATGATTTATCTAGGGACAAGGTCTGTTGATATATTAAATCGTTTTTTAATGATCATTAAAATTACAGCATTTGTCATCTTGTTACTTTTTAGTATAAGGCTTATTGACCCAAGTAATTTTTTATACACAGATTTAAAGTATACATTCTTTCCTCTTCCCATATTGATTATCTCATTTGGCTTTCATAATATGATTCCCACAATCACGCATTATATGAAAGGGGACATCACAAGAGTCCGGCATTCAATTCTTTTAGGGTCAATCATTACACTAAGCATCTATATTTTATGGATCTTTGTAACCCTAGGCTCTCTTCCAATTAATGGAGATGGAGGAATAGCTTTTAGTTATCGAAATGGTCTAGATGCAGCTGCAGCTTTGAATCTTCTCTACCCATCTATAGCAACGCCCGCATCTTTACTAGCATTTGCCGCAATATTAACTTCTTTTTTAGCTCAATCAATTAGCATCACGCATTTTTTTTGCGATGGCCTTAAGCTAAATGACCGCATAAGACCTCCCATAGGGATCATCTTATTAACTCTTATTCCTCCTCTAGTGGTGGCGCAGTGGCATCCAGAAATCTTTTATAAAGCATTAAGTTTTGGTGGTATAATTGCCGTTATCTTGTTTGGTTTATTTCCAGTTATGATGGTCTATAAAGGTCGCTACTTAGAAAATCGTGAATCTTCATACAAGCTCTTCGGAGGCAAAGTAACACTTCTTTTTCTCTTCTCATTTTCTCTATTCATCGTTATCTCTCGTCTTCTTCACCACCACGGCATCGAAATCTTCCCTATTCCTTAATCTTTATGAGGTTTTGTCACACATGCTAAAAAAAGTCAAAGACCCTTTCCAAACCTATGTTTTGCATTTTTTACATGCGCAAAAAGATAAACATCTCTTTTAATTTCCTTAATTTTTTTTTAATTTACAAATAATACAAGGTGATTTATCCTCTTGGATTTCAAACAAAGGATACTATGAAAAAGTCATTTTTACTGTTAACTATATGTGCCATTTCACTTATCTTTTCTTCAGAACAAAGTCAAATTAGGGAAAAGCAACCTCCAAAAGAAACATTTCAAATCACAAACTTTCATGAAGAAGTAAAAAAGTTTGTATTCCAGGCTCTTTCTTTTGTGAATCTTGAAGATTGCGTATCTTCTAATAAACTTTTCTGTAATGATGATTATTTTAATTCTCTTGATGAAGAAAAAAGAGATGCTACTTTACATAGATACTACACACTAGTAGTTGCCGCTTCTGCTTTAATGCCAAAGCAGAAAAACGATTCTGAACTTTTAGAGAAACTAAGAAATGATCTAGAGGAAGAATATGATATATCAATTAATCCAGTTTCAAGCCTTTCTATAGAAAATGAAGATCGAAAAAACGTTGCTTATACACTGTTTCTAGCAAATGCCTTAGCTTTGATGCCCTCCAAAGACTTTCACAAGACATATAAAGATCAACTTTCGCTAATTGGATTTGGTTCAAAGCATGATAAAAGGGCTTTGCAGACAAGCTTTAAATTCATCTCTTTTCTTGCTCTAAAAAATGCCTCTGAAGTTTTTAAGGGTGATGAAGAGAAATTAAGAGAACTAAATAAAATTTCAAAAGCTCTTTATAAGAATCGTCTTACAACGGTAGAAGTTGCTAATATGATCAATAAAATGTTTATTTAGTTTTCATGATTGATGAAAAAAAGGATACCTAGTATCCTTTCCATAGGTGAAATTATGAAATTACTATTAGCTACACAAAATTTACACAAAATATTAGAGTTAAAAGCTATTTTAAAAGAAAGCTTTGATAAGATTGATCTATATTCTTTAAGGGATTTTAAGGATTATGAAGCTCCTATTGAATCAGAAGATACATTTGAAGGTAATGCAACCTTAAAAGCTTTAGATGCAGCAAAGCATTTTAATATGCTCGCTCTTGCCGACGACTCTGGCCTCATTGTTCCTGCTCTTAAAACTTCGCCCGGTGTTTTTTCTGCACGATATGCAGGAGAAAACCCTACAGCAAAAGAAAATATGACTAAGCTTTTAGCTGAAATGAAAGATTTAAAGGGTGATAAAAGAAACGCTTATTATTCTTGTACTCTTTGTTTAGCCTCTCCAGAAAAAGTGATTAAAATAGTAACTGGCACTTGTGAAGGTCGAATATTAGAAGAAATTAGAGGTGCCGGTGGATTTGGTTACGATCCTCTCTTTTTAAAACATGATTACAGTCACTCTTTTGCAGAGATACAAACTGAAATTAAATTAAAAGTGTCCCATAGATCTCGTGCTTTTGAAAAGCTAAGACATACATTAGAAGTAGAGTTTCAGTGTACTACATCATAGACGGCTACAACTTATTCTTTCAAATCACCGAAGATACTCCAACAGAGGCAAACAAAGATGAGTTTGTTTTATTTATTGCAAAAACTATGAAAGCAGCAGGATTATCAGGTGAAATGATCTTTGATACGCCTATTCACCACGAAACGCTTTATGCTCACAGTTTAGAAAAGCCTCCCTTAACTATCATCTTAGCTCCAAATAATTTAGAAGCAGATGATCTAATCGTCGAAAAGCTGTATGCTATAAAGAATCCCCATGACATCGTTGTTGTCACTTCTGATAGAGCGCTTTCCTATAGAGTCAAAGAACAAGAAACAAAAGTTATTACTGTAAAATCTTTTATGTCTCTTTTAAGAAAAAAGAATGCTAAAAAAAATAGCGAAAAAAAGCCAATTCATCATATCAAAAAAGAAGTAGACCGCTATGAGTCTATTTTTCTTAAAAGGCTTGAGGATGAAAACGAATAAATCGATACTCTTTTTTTATTTTTTTCTTACGAATCTCCCATTTAGAGATAACCACACCATCGACTTCTAAAGATTCAATCACATCGCCATTACCAAGATATATCAATACATGCCCCTGCAAAACAATCAAATCCATCGGCTTTAGTTTATTAACTCTCATCCCATAGTTTATTAATTCAGATGTATTTCTTGGGGTGTGTCCATGTGTAACAAAGTACAAAAGCCCTGAGCAGTCTATTCCGTATAGTTTTTTATGGCGCTGATCAAAAGCATCTAACCCCATAAGATTCATCTCTATTGGAGTAAGACAAGCTCCCCCAAGTAAGTAAGGCATTTTTGGGAAACTATAAAGTCTTTTAATTATGATATCTAAATCAGGCAATTTCCTTTTTGGAATGGGCCTGCCCTCCTCTAAAAAAGTGTTTTTCGTAAAAAAAAACTTTTCTCCATAATAATCTTCAGTTTGTACTTTGCAAACGCCATTCTTTTCTTCTGCTAATTTAACAGACCTTCCTGGGAAAATAATTGTTTCTAATATTCTTATATGAAAAACGTTATCAACAGGATTATTAATTAAAACACTCTCAAAATTAGGAGTATTAAATAGTGGTGTATAACTTTTTGTTCTTAGCATCTCAATTAACCATTGCAAGTTTTGTTTTGATCTTTAATAATTTTGGCAATTCTATAAAAAAGGAACAATATGAAAAGATTGAAACTAATTCCACCCCTTCTCATTCTTCTATTCTTTGCTTCATGTGATAAAATTAGCGAAAAGAAAGAAAATGCTCAAGAGATTATTGTGAATATTGAGTCTGATCCAATAAAGCTAGACCCCAGAAAAGCGACTCTTATAACAGATTATAATATTATAAAAACCTTCTCAGATGGTCTTTTCAGGGCAAATCATTTAGGAGAAACAACGCCTGCGCTAGTTGAAAACTATTCTGTTTCTAGTGACAAAATAAAGTATGAATTCGAATTAAAAAAAACTTTTTGGTCAAATGGTGATCCTTTAACAGCACATGATTTTATTTATGCTTGGAAGTGCTCTCTTAGTCCTGATTTTCCATCTCAGTGTGCACACCTTTTGTATCCAATTAAAAATGCAAAAAATATAAAAGAGGGAAATTTACCAATCTCTATGATTGGTGCTTATGCAAAAGATGACTATACTCTTGTTGTTGAATTGGAAAAGCCCACACCTTACTTTCTTGATCTCACAAAAAATGTCATCTATTTTCCGGTTAATGAAACCTACGATAAAAATCATTCTAATATTTTTGCAAACGCAGATACAATTATTTCTAACGGCCCTTTCAATATTAAATCATGGAAAAATAACAATGAGATTGTTCTAGAGAAAAACCCGTACTATTGGGAAAGCGATCGAGTTAAACTCTCTAAAGTAACAATGATAATGGTTGACTCTGATACTGCTTTTAGAATGTATGAACAGGGTGATCTACATTGGATAGGAGCCCCAAACTCAAATCTTCCCATTGATAGCATCGTCTCTTTAAAAAATGATGACAAAGTGAATAAAACACCGTTGATAGCAACCTATTGGATTCGCGTTAATACCAATAAGCCAAACCTTCAAGATGTTAAAATGAGAAAAAGTTTAGCTTATAGCATCAATAGAACTGAGATTTGTAAACACATCCTTCATGGAGAAGGGAATCCTGCAACTGGTATAGTACCTGAGCTACTAGGGCTTCAAGAAAAACCATACTTCATTGACGGAGATACAGAAACAGCAAAGGCCCTTTTTAAACAAACAGGCGTTAAGAAAAATCTTAACTTAAGACTTTCGTTTGCATCAAATAGTAAACAACAAGTCATTGCTCAGGCTATCCAAGATCAATGGAAAAAAGCTCTAGACATAGATGTCGTTCTTGAGCCACTAGAGGCAAAAGTCTTCTATTCAAACATTGCAAAAGGAGATTACGACTTAGCTTGCGGTCGATGGGTTGCAGATTATAAAGATCCTGTGACATTTCTGGATGTATACAAAACAAGAGATAGCGGAGTTAACCAAACAGGTTGGGAAAATGTAAGTTATATAAAAGCTCTCAACGAGTCGTTTAACCAAGTTAATGAAAACCGCATAGCTCTTTTAAAAGAATCAGAAAAAGTGTTAATTGATGAAATGCCTGTGATTCCAGTCTACAATTTTATGATGCTTCATCTAAAAGATGAAAAGCTAAAAGATGTAGTCCTCACAGACATGAGTCATATCGATTTTAAATACGCTTATATCGAACATTAGACTTTTGGCGCTTTAACTTATATCTTGATAGTAAAGGAGATTTAAGTATAATCTTTACTTGGTGTTCAACATAAGGTAGCATTTATGAGTATAAGCAAAGTGTTTAGATTTTCTCTTTTTGTTATGATTACAACTTCAATGACTAGTTGTTGTAAAACAAAAAACACCGCACAAGTAACTTCATCTACACAAGAAATCACATTAAATATAGAAAACGAGCCTTGTTGCTTAGATCCTAGAAAAGCTAGAAAGCTATACGACTTAAATTTACTTAAAGGCTTCAATGAAGGTCTTTATAGGGAAGATTTGGATGGTAATCTTAAAGAAGCCATTGCAAAAAAAGTGACTAAGTCAGAAGATCAAAAAACATATACAATCGAATTAAAAAAGACTTATTGGTCAAATGGCGATCCGTTAACTGCCCATGATTTTATTTATTCATGGAAATCTAGTGTCGATAAAGCTTTCCCAACTGCTTATTCCGCTTTTTTATATCGAATAAAGAACGCAAGAGCGATTAAAGAAGAGCAAATGTCTGTTGATTATCTAGGAGCTTATGCTAAAGATGATTATACCTTAGTAGTTGAGCTAGAAACTCCTACTCCTTTCTTTAAAGAACTGCTATCTCTTCCAGCCTTCTTTCCAGTGAAGCAATCTATTGTAGAGCATAACCCTGATTGGCACTATAATCCAGAAACATTTATTTGTAATGGACCTTTCAAACTAGAAACATGGAAAATGAAAAATAAAATTACTGCAGTAAAGAATGACTATTATTGGGATACTAAAAACGTTAAGCTCCAAAAGCTTAATATGCTGATGTTGGATCCAACAACCGCTTATAAAATGTATAACAAAAAGCAACTACAATGGGCAGGATCACCTTATTCTAATATCCCCTGTGACGTTGTAGAACATTTACAAGATAGCGAAACCCTAAAGAAAATAACTGGCTTAATCGTTTATATGCTCAAGACAAATACTGAGAAATATCCTATGCAAAATGAGAATCTAAGAAAGAGTTTAGCTTATGCAATCAATCGAAAAGACATTGTTGAGCATGTTTTGTATGGAGCAGGAAGTCCTGCAACTGCTTTAGTACCTGCATGTCTAAATAATAGAACTAAAGGATTTTTTGAAGATGGTAATAGCAAAAAAGCTTTAGAGCACTTTGAACTCGCTTTAAAAGAGTTATCCCTTACAAAAGAAAACTTCCCTACAATTACAATATCTTATGATTCCACTGAAAGAAATCATAAGATCATATCGGCAATTCAAGATAATCTAAGAAAGGTACTGAAAATAAATATTCAAATAGAGCCCTATGAAAAGAAAGTTTGCTTAGATAAAATTTCTAGTGGGAACTTTCAACTAGTTCTATGTAATTGGATTGCTGACTATAGAGATGCAACAGGGATGTTAGAAGTATTTAAAACAAAACACGTAGGAACAAATTGCACAAACTGGGAAAGCTTAGATTATATTTCTGCAATAGATAACTCGTACACTTGTACAACTTCCCAAAAGCGGTTATCTCTTCTGAATGATGCAGAGGCTATTTTAATGAACGAGTTGCCATTGATTCCACTTTACCATCAAAAGTTAATGTATGTACAAGATGAAAAATTAAAAGATGTCATCTTAAGTGAAACAGGATGCATAGATTTTAAATATGCCTATATCGAGAACTAGTGGAGTTGAAAAGTTAAACCTTGAAAAATAATTTATTATGAATATAATTTTTACAGAAATGATCCAAATCAAACAGGGGAATGTATGAAACTTAAAAGACTTCTTTTGCTTTCTATTTTAGTGCTTTCAGCAAGTGCTTTTATAGGATGTACGAATTCAAATAAGAAGAAGTCTTCAGCTTCAACATCTCAAGAAGTGACATTTAATATCCAGGTTGATCCTTTAAGTCTAGATCCAAGAAAAGCACGTAGATTAGGTGATTTGAATTTACTCAAAACATTTAATGAGGGTCTTTATAGGTCAGATCAAAATGGGGAGCTTAAAGAGGCTCTTGTAAAGAGTGTTACAATTTCAAATGATAAAAAAACCTATGAATTTGAATTAAAAGAAACACTTTGGTCAAATGGTGATCCATTAACAGCTCATGATTTTATTTATTCTTGGAAGACAAGTCTTGATAAAGATTTTCCTGCGCCTTATGCATCCATCTTATATCCCCTAAAGAATGCAAAGGCAATTAAGCAGGGGCTTATGCCTACTAGTATGTTAGGAGTTAAAGCAAATGGCGACTACACATTAATTGTTGAGCTAGAAGAAGCGACTCCATTTTTTAAAGAGCTCTTAACTATTCCTGTCTTCTTTGCAGTAAATGAATCTGTTGTTAAAGAAAATTCAAATTGGCACCTTGAGCCAGACCAATTTATATGCAATGGTCCATTTACTATTAAAAGCTGGCGTCATAAAGATCAACTAATAGCAGTAAAGAACAAGCGTTATTGGGATGAAAAATCAGTAAAGCTTCAAAAGCTAAATATGGTAATGATAGATCCAGATACGGCATTTAAAATGTATGAAAATGGTGAGCTTAACTGGGCTGGATCTCCTTATTCGAATCTTCCTCCAGATGCAATAAATCATCTAAATAAAAATAACCAAATAGAGATGAATGAAGCATTAACAACATACATGCTAAAGACTAACATAGAAGCTTTTCCTCTAAACAATAAAAACTTAAGAAAAAGCATTGCTTATGCAATCAACAGGAAAGATATTGTCGATCACGTTCTTTTTAAAGGAGGAGCAGTTGCAACAGCATTTGTACCTTCGTGCTTAAATGTACAAGAAGAAGGTTATTTTAAAGATGGGAACACTCAAAAAGCAAGAGAGTTATTTGAGCTTGCATTAGATGAATTATCTCTTACGAAAGAGACTCTTCCCCCTTTAACGATCACATATCATGCTACAGAAAAAAGTCATAAGATAATATCTGCTGTTCAAGACCAACTAAATCAAGTATTTGGCATATCTGTTCAACTAGATCCTCTTGAGAGCAAGGTTTGTATTGATAAGATAACAAGGGGCAATTATCAGATGGTATTTCGTGATTGGACAGCAGATTACAAAGATCCAATCAGTTTTTTAGAGATATTCAAAACAAAGCATGTCGGTACAAACAATACAAACTGGGAAAGTCTAGATTATATATCTGCGATCAATGCATCTTATCATTGTGATAGTACTGAAGAGCGATTTGCAAAGTTAAATGAAGCCGAAAAAATTTTGATGGATGATCTTCCTGCTATACCTATATATCATAATAAGTTTTTACATCTACAGGATGAAAAGCTTAAGGGTGTTGTATTAACAGAAACAGGGACGATTGACTTCAAATGGGCATACATAGAAGAGTAACAAAGTTTTTATACGGATTCCTCCTGGGGTGTGGTTTCACGCCCCTTTTTTCTACATCGATACAGCTAATGAATGATTCGGCTTATCCGTTAAATGCGCAGATCATAGATAGAGCAGGAAGGCATTTAGCGCTGGTGCATCTTGCGCCCGGGCAGCTTTATATATATGATGCTTCGCAAGGGGCTTTTGATGCAAATATCAATGCTACCTACACGCCATTTACGGTTATATTTCTTTGTGATTCGGGGCGGCCGTTTGATTATTCAACGCCGCATAAGCCAAAAAAAGGAGAGAAGGTCAACAAGTCCGAGTATATAAATCAGTTTGGAGTATGGACGCATGTACCGCGGGGTTCGACGGTAAATGCTTTAGGTTGTCCAGCGGGCACAAAGTCATGTGTTATGAAGAGAAATCAAAGGGTAAATGGTAAAAAGAAGTCAGGATCACGAGAGACAGAAGGATCCAATGCTTGGTCAAATGATGGTGGCTCTACATGGACAAATGATGCCTCTTCAGGAGAGAGTTGTTCAGATTGGGGAGGGTGTATGCTAAGGGATAATCGTCTGCCAGAAGCAGAGGCTGATTCAACTCCATGGCTAAATAAAGGGGAGAAGGAGTTCGAAACAGAGCAAGGCGAAAGTTTTAAAAATGATGATAATCAAGAGTTCAAGAATGATAAGTCTTCAAAAAAACCTTTCCCTTCCAATACCAGAAAAAAGCAAGAACGCAAAAGTCCAAGCGCATGGACCAATGACGGTGGCGAGACTTGGACCAATGATCAGGAGTCTCACACACCCTCCAAGGCCACACCCCTACCTTTCCAGTCTCGCACCCAGTAGCGCACGCGGCGCGCGGGACGGGGCGCTGCCCCGTACCCCGGCAAAGGGCTAGGCCCTTTGCAAACCCATGCGTGTATTTTTGCCCATGCGCAAAAATAAAAAAAAATAGATTCATGTCTGAATTTGAATTAAAGATTACTAGTTAAAGCAAGGTGCTATAGTTTGGAGGATAGTTTTTCTATTTTGCCTCGATAGTGTACAGGTAGTACTCGGAGAGGCAAAATAGAAAAATAGACCCAAAATAAGGCACTCCGGGGGCCGAGTTGAGTAAAAGATCGCCAAAATCCAGCACCTCCCCCAATAGCGGGGCGCTGCCCCGTACCCCGGCAAAGGGCTAGGCCCTTTGCAAACCCATGCGTGTATTTTTGCCCGTCCGCAAAAATAAAAAAAAAATAGATTCATGTCTGAATTTGAGTTAAAGATCACTAGTTAAAGCAAGGTGCTATAGTTTGGAGGATAGTTTTTCTATTTTGGTACAGGTAGTACTCGGAGAGGCAAAATAGGAAAAATAGACCCAAAGTAAGGCGGTGTAGTTTGGAGGATAGTTTTTCTATTTTACCTCGATAGTGTACAGGTAGTACTCAGAGAGGCAAAATAGGAAAAATAGACCCAAAATCCAGCGCCTCTTCTTAGTAACTGAGGCCGACGGATATGATAACTGGTAGAGTAGTGCTAGAGGAGGTAAATGCTGTTGGTAAACTCTCTGAGTAATTAATAAGTCGTGCTTCTATGAGGGCAGAAGCGATTTTTACGCCTGCTGAGATGTAGTGCTGATATAGAACCTTTGAGCCAAAATCCAAATCACCGAGTGTTTGTTTTGAAAGGTATGTTGGCCCTGCAATAGATACCTCTACATAGGGGGAGCAGATGAGGATTGAAATTGGTGAGAGTCTAGCAGATAGATATGTTGAATAGGCATATATTTCATCGTAATAGCCGTTCCATTTAGCTACAGATGTGCCTCCCATCAAGGTTAGTGGTGAAGTGGTTGGGTTAATGGCATAGTTATATGAAAGCATGAAGGCGCTATCTAGGTCCTCTTTTTCCATCGTTGTAAAATCAAATTCGCTAACTTTAGTCTCGTTGTATTGAACTTTATCAAAATAAGAAAACATAATCTCTTGAGAAAATAAAGGAACAAACATAAGAGCAAAAATTAAACGATACATAGTTTCTCCATGGATATATCATGTGTTTCTAAGGGTAAGTTTCCGTCATAAATCTGTTCTTCAAAGCACAGGCCTATAGTTGGAATACTAGTCTTTTTTAGAAACTTATCATAAAAGCCTTTTCCAAATCCAATCCTTCCTCCATTATTATCAAAAACAATTCCAGGCACAATGACAAGATCAATTTTTTCAGCCTGCTTACAGATAAAATCAGGTTCTAAAAATCTATGGGAAAAAGTTTTCAACTGTTTTTCCATATCGCTAACTTCATATGGGACAAGGGTTCCTTCTTCAATTCTAGGAAGTGATAAACGATTTTGAGTTGCCAAAAATTTATTAAATGCCAAGACGCACACTTCATCTTCAAGAGGATAGTATGACAAGACATTTTGAGACTCTAAAACCATTTTTGTTAGGGCTTCAAAGACTTTCGCGTTGGCGATCATACGTCTTTTTTCTGTAATCCCTTTTCGTGTGATTATAAATTGACTTCGAAGTTCATCTTTCATTTTTTAATCACTCTACTGGGTTTCCATTATAATATGCCACTTTACGCAGCAAGATACCATCTTTATCATAAATATGAGCGTCTCCAATACCATCAATCACACGAGAAATAGGAACATTATCCCCTTTTCTTAGGTATTTTCCGTTCACTAATTTATCATTGCGATATTCTTCTACCAACATCAAAGAGCTATCCATATACCAAGAGATTAACGTTCCTTCTTTTTTATGATCACACATTTCCTTTTCGCTTTCTAACACACCATTTGCGTACCATGTGTTTACTTTTCCATGTATCAGACCCTCTCTCCATGTCACCATTAATTTTTTTATTGGCTCTACCCCTAAATTAGCAGGATAATAAATTATCTCCTCCCCATCTTTGCGGTTATCCTTGATACTATATTTAGACTCAACCGTACGATCTTTCCTAAACTTTGTAATCATACCTTCTTTAACACCGCTTTTATACTCTTCAGTTTGTATCAACAACCCCTTTGCAAATATGGGCTTAATACCGCTACTATTTTCTATTTCAGAAAATAGTTTTCCATCAAGATCAAAATACTTTCCATGAACCAATCGTCCATTTCTATAAACTTCTTCATAGGCCCCCTCTTCTGATGATCCATTAAAAAAGGCTTCTCCCTCTTTTTGCCCTTCTAGATAATTACTCATTAAAACTAAATTACCCTTCTTATCATAGCCTCGTACTTGCCCATGAATTTTATTATTAGTAAATGGCACTTTCTTTTTAAGGCTTCCGTCAGAATAAAAATATTGAGCGATCCCCTGTTGTAAACCGCTTACATAAGGAATCTTTGCCTCTAACTTTCCATTTATATCAAAAACAAGGCATTCGCCTTCAAAGATCCAAGATGTCTTTGCCTCATCGGTTAAATCAGCAATACCTTCTATAACTTGTCCTTGTAGGGAAATCTTTCCATTAGAGTGATACTCTTCATAAACACCACATGCTCGATTGGCCTTTGTTTCAAGATATTGCCATAACAACCCATTATCGTGATAGGCCGTGATAATCCCTTGCTTATTTTTATCAAAGACTCTAACTATTTTTTCATGAGAGGAAGATGCTTTTAAATCAGCAACTTCATAAGTTTGCATTTTTTCTCTATCATTTATAGTTTTTGTATAACCATTTCTATCAACAATTTGCAAATGAACAAGGTTTCCTTTTTCTGAATTTCGACATCCTAAAAGGAGCAGTGGGAGTAATGTCAGTAATACTATTTTTTGTTTTTTCAAAATTACCTCTTTTGTAAGATTTCTAGATCTACAGTGAACACATTTGCTGGTTTTTTTTTATCAGCATTTTTAATATTCAACTTAAGAAAATATATGTTAGGCCTGCTGGGGTTAGGATAAAACTCTCCAAGAGATCTACCTTCTACCAATGTTATTAGTTTTTTTATGTCTCTGATATTCATCTCAACAGGAGATTTAAGTTTCCATATTTTGCCCTGAATTCCATCTTCTGAATAAAAACTCATTTTATTTTGATCGCTTTGCAAAAATGAAAGTCTTTCTTTTACTTTTGGAAAGAGATTATTATCACTTACCTCTGAGCAAATCATTGAGAGTCTTTTTCTGTCTTCAGACAAAAACCTTAAATGCCCCAAAACAGTTTCTACGTAATTTTCACATGAACTACCTTTTGGGCAAACTGAAGCTTTTTTTATGTTTTGCACCAAGTTTTCAGAAAAAAGAACTTCTTCTTGTAATTTCTTTAAATAGTTATTTCTTTTGTAAATATGTAAAGCCATTGCTGATAGACAAATAACTGGCACAAGCAAAGTTGCAATAAAAAAATGTTTTTTTAACATCCAATCCGTCTGCTTAAAAAAGTTTAATTGTTTGTTAAACGATTCTTTTTTCATGACTTAACCCTCATCACAACATCAATATACCCCTCTTCATCTCTAATCTTTACAGGCTCTACAAAATTAATTTCAGGTCTAGAATTTTTTAGTTTTTCTTTCAATTCATTGATTTTCTGGTGATCTTTATCTGTCTTTATTATAAATGACACTTCTATAATATATTCTTGAAGTGGGTGAGAAGGTAGCGGACCTTGAATAATCTGATAATCAAAGCTTGAAACATTAAAGTCTTCTAAAGAGCAACTCTCAAGCCATTTTAAAACATCTACAAAGGCAACAGGACCCGCCGATGTTTTTGCTTTCTGCTTCTCTTTTTTTGCAAGTAAACAGAACTTTTTTCTTGCGATATCAAGACTTTTAGATGAATAGTTTACTTTAGAAAGCTTGTTTCCTCCAAAAGTAAACATTTCTTTATAGGCTTTGTCATAACGTCTTTTTAAAAGAGTGCTTTTCTTAATATAATAAATATTGAATGTAAAAAACACCATCATTGTTCCCACTAAAGAAAGCGTTAGATAGCGAAACAAGTGCTTTTTAGCCTTTTTCTTCTGTGTGGAAGGTAAAAAATCCCCCCTCGCTAATTGTAATGTTTCTTTATCAGAAAGAGCCCTATCAAGAGCAAGCCCAATTTCAATTGCATAGGCCCCTATCTGATTAGTTGTAAATTCTAAATGAGGCGTAAGCTCAATCTCTGCAAAATCAATGGAAGGTAAAAAACCCTTAAGTTTTTTTGAAAACTCAGGATAACCCGTAAAAACTATTTTAGTAGCTTCCTTGGCCTTTGTTTCTGTTTCAATCATATATGTCCAAGCTCGAGAGATCTCTTTTTCTAGCCCAGCATAGACAGTCGCAATCGCCCCCTCATTATCCTCTACCTTGTCAAAGAATATCTGTCCGATAGATTGCATGTCAAGATTCTCACTCATCATCTGATCTTTTGAGATCGCATCTATGATATCTTTAAAGCCAATTGAAAAGGAAACTTCTTTTTTTACTTGGTGATCATTTATAAAATAATAAAAAGAGGTTTCCCACCCGAGATGAAAAAGAAAAAACTCACTTTCCTCTTGAGCAAAAAAACCCACAAATCTCTCAAAGGCTTTTGAAATCGTGCTAATCCATTCTGAATCTATCCCTAATGTTTTTATATCCTGAAGGTGTCCTTCCATCGCCTCTTTTGTGTAACCGTAAAGAGTTACCTCTGTTTCAGAAGCATGTCTTTTAAATGCTGGAATGAAGTAGCGCCCCTCTTCTTTATAAATATCATCAGATGATAAATAGAAATCTAAAGCTTTTTTTACCTTGCTTAAACTAACCAATGGAAAAGAAATTTTTTTAACATAAATCTCATCAGAGGATAGGCCCGTAACAACCTCAACCTCTGAATTGAAAAAAGTCAGCCTTTTATCTAGTATTTTTTTAAGCACATTAAGATTAGTGATGTTCTTTTTAAATTCTTTTAAAAATTCTATTCGTATTCTTTTTCCCTTCTTAGACAAGAGGGTTACCTTAAAATACTCACCGTCAGAATATAATCCCAGTATATACATAGTTTAATTGCCTATGATTGCGCACATATTGAAAGGTAATAATAAAGGATGACGTAAAAGAATACTATGGTAAAATAGAAGAAAAACAAATTTATAGGATCTTATGAATACTCTTTTCTTAATAAAAGGTGTTTTTTCTATATATACAATTCTTTTGTTTATACGGATTGCCCTTTCTTGGTTTCCCTCTCTATATAAATATGAGGTTACAAAGGTGATCATTGCTGTCACTGACCCCTATATGAATATTTTTAGAAAAGTTATTCCTCCCATTGGAGGCTTTTTAGACCTTAGTCCTATGCTAGCTCTTTTTTCCCTTAGATTTATAGAATCCTTTATCCTTTCAATATTTAGATGACACTTTTTAAAAAATTAAAATTAAAAAAGCTCACGCTTTCAAATAATATTGTCTACTCACCGCTTGCAGGCTGCTCAGATCTTCCTTTCAGGCAAATGGTAAGAAAGTACACCGACAGCCTTATTTTTACTGAAATGACAAAGGCAGATGCCTTAGCGCGCGGAGATAAAGGAACCTTCTCCATGCTTTCTTTTACAAAGAATATGCACCCTATCGGCGCTCAAATCTGTACAAGTAAAAAAGAGATCGCAAAAGATAGTAGTAAGATTATTGAAGATCTAGGCTTTGATCTGCTTGATTTAAATTGCGGTTGTCCCGTTGACAAAGTAACAAAAGATGGCAGCGGATCTGCTATGCTTAAAACACCAGAGCTTATCGGAGAGATCCTCTATGAAATGCAAAAAAGCATAGATATTCCCATCACAGTAAAAATAAGAGCTGGCTGGGATGAGCAATCTGTTAATGCAAAAGAAATCACAAAGATAGCAGAGCAGGCAGGTGCATCAGCAATATTTATTCATGGACGAACAAGAAAGCAAGCTTATAAAGGCGGCGCTAACTGGGACTATATAAAAGAAGCATGTGACCAAGAGCGCTCTATCTTAGTTTTTGCAAATGGTGACATACGATGCAGAGAAAGCGCTGAAAAAGCCCTTCTACACACAGGGGCAGATGGTGTTTTAGTGTCTCGAATTACAATGGGAGCTCCTCATATCGCCAGAAATATCTTTTTAGGAGATAGTGCTCCCCCCTGTCCACACCCCCTAAAATTACTGGAAGATCACATCCATGAAATATGTATTTATACGCCCCCAAGAAAGACTCTATCTGACATACGCCGTGTTTCATGTTGGTATTTAAGGGAGCTTAAAGAGTATAACGACCTTCGTAAAAGCATCAATAAAGCTAAGTCTGTAGAAGAGGTCTATACTCTCATTGAATCAGCATGCAATCTGTTAACTACACCTTTTTAGAAATGATCATGGGACGCTGTCCCATACCCAGATCAAGGACTACGTCCTTAACAAACCTATACTTGATTTTTTGCATTGCAAAAATTAATTAACTCAAAATTTCATATTATCAACTATAAACAGCACAATCAACTAGAAGTCGTAACCAATATCTAGAAGCAACCCAAGCATTCCCCAAGAGCCGTTTTCTATTGTTTCAGGCCCATTAGTTAATCTTAAATCAGAAGCAAGGCCCGCTGTTTTAGATTTTGCCACACGATTAATAATAGGATATTGATTAAAGTAGTAGCGGCCGTCAAAACCTGCTCTTAGCGTAACATGCCCTGTTTCATAAAGCATATCTTGATCATATTGAAGACCTATCATCGTTCTTAAAGTGGGACAAAGAACAAGTTGGTGAGCTCTATCTAGAGTATCTCCAGGATAATCCTCATTTGACACAAACCCAAAGTAGTCCTTTATATGCGCCTCACCAAATAACACAGAAAAGTTTGTCATAGAAAAAAGCCCCCATCCTTCACAAACAATATAATTTCCGTTCATTCCGATTAACGGACCAACACCCCAAAAATCTACACTATGCTTATTTAGCCATGATGAGCTCGTTGAGAGATTTGTGGCTGATGTTGCATTAGAAAAACGTCTTGCTCCTGTATAATCAATCCAGGCAGCTTTTATCCCTGCAAACGGCTCATAACTAAACATTCCTGATAAATAAGACCCTCTGCTTAAATAGACATCTAACAAAAAGTAATCTAACTCTAATGATGCATTAATTGACTGATATAACGGCTCCTGTGCCACAGTTAAATCCATAAGATAGGGCATGTGAGTTGGCTGATAATTTCCCGCATCAACTGTATTTTTAAAACTCGCCTTCGAATAAAGCCACTCAAAGTCAGCTCTTGCTGTCCAATAATCATGATCAAATTCATAACCAACACTAGCCCTTACCCCTGGTTCTAAGTTAAAATTAAGGTTGACTATCTCCCTAAAATTTGTTGGATTTCCAGATGACCCATTTCCGCTATTGTCATTTCTATAAAAAGCTACATCAGTATTTGATAACCTCATCTGTTCAAGAATAAGACCCACTTCAACAGTAAACCCGCAACTATCAATAATAGGATTGCTTGTACACAATACAGGGCCCTTACACCCATTTGGATGAACCATATCAGCAGATAAAGACCCTAAGCAAACACTAAGCGCTATTAACAGTATATTCTTTTTTCGCACATAAACCTCTTGTATAAGCGTTATTTAACCAAGTAAACGAAACTAAAATTTATTCCAATAAAAAAAGGGCCTGCAATTGCTTGCAAGCCCTCTGTCATTAAAAAAATGAACTCTTATTAGAAATCGTAACCAACATCTAAAATCAATCCAAGCATTCCCCAAGACCCATTTTCAATAGTATTCGGACCATTTGTTAAAGCCTCGTTTGCATTGTTTCCTTCTCTCTTTTTTCTAGCAGTACGCTCTATAATAGGGTACTGATTAAAATAGTATCTTCCATCAAAACCTGCTCTAAACATAAAGTGTTGTGTTTCACAAAACATATCCTTATCATATTGAACACCAATAATTGTTCGAAGAGTTGGACATAAAACAACCTGAGCTGCTCTTGCTAAATAATCACCTGGATAGCTTTCTGTCGTTACAAAGCCAATATAATCTTTCACATGAGATTCCCCAAATAAAACAGCGAAATTAGCTGATGAAAAACCACTCCACCCTGCACATACATGGTAGTTACCATTCATTCCAATTAATGGACCAACGCCCCAGAAATCAATATTGCTTCTATTTAACCAGCTTGTGTTTGCCGCAAGAACTGCTGTAGATCTTGCGTTTGAAAATGCTCTACTTCCCTTATAGTTTATCCAAGATGCTTTAATACCAGCAAATGGCTCATATGAAAACTTTCCAGATAGATAAGATCCTCTGCTTAGATAAACATCTAACAAAAAGTAATCAACCTCTAATGAAGACTTGATCGTTTGAAAAGAAGGCTCTACAGAAGTGTCTAAACTAAAGAAGCTTACCGTGTGAGTTGGGAAGTAAGCGCCTGTATCAATTGTATTGTTGAAAGAACCTTTTGAATATAGCCACTCAAAATCTGCTCTTAACATCCAGTCATCATGATCCATCATGTAACCTACACCAACACGCAGACCTGGTTCTAAATCAAAGTCTAGATTGATCATTTGCTCAGAAACGGTAGGGTTTGCTGCAGTTCCTGCGCCTCCGTCTCTAAAATGATAAGCAACATCAGTATTTGATATTCTCATTTGCTCTAAAATCAGACCAACATCAAAACTCCAACCGCAATTATCAATCACAGGACTACTTGTACATAGAGTTGGGCCTTTACATCCGTTTGGGTGTACTACATCTGCAGACAATGATGCAAGGCTGATTACCATAGCCCCCATCAAAGCTCCTACACTTTTACTTCTTAACATTTTTACCTCTCGTGGGTGTTGTTTTTTAAAAAATATTTTATCTTAACTTATCAATAACGTTTTTACACATAATTAGCAATACTTTTTATCTATTGGAAATAAAAAAAAACTATTTTGTAAAAAAAATAAGTTTTTTCTGTCAGTTTTTGAAAGAGCAATCTAAAAATGTCATTTCGAAATTGTTTATATTTTATACTTCTGTAATAAAAAAAGGCCGACAATAAGTTGTCGACCTTTTATCAAATTATGTTTTGATTATATTTTAGAAATCCCAAAGGAAATTTAAATATAAACCACTCATTACATAACCATTTTCTGTATTAGTATATGAAACAAGGGCACGAGCATCATAACCTATCTTAACAGCTAAATAGTGATTGTCTTCTAGACAATATCTAGAAAGCTTTACACCAAGAATAGTTCTTACAGGTACATAATACTGACAATCATATTTTGTCTGATTTGTAATTTTTCTCTCTGCTGCTACATCACTACTATTAGTTAAAATAGAAGTGATCGTTCTTGAAGCTTCACCATATAAAACAGCGATGTCACTATCTGAGAAAAGAGCGAAACCTTGAGTAAAGTTGTACTCACCATTAAACCCAAACATTGGACCAACGCCCCAGTTAGATCTTAGTTCTTTAAAGATCGCATAACTTCCGCCTGGAAATTCTGTTGCATTGTAATAATTTGCATTTTGATTTGCATCAAACCAAGCAGCTTTTACCCCAGCAAATGGTTCAAATGAATAACATTTTGATAAAAAAGCACCACGGCTTAATAATACATCTAATGTATAGATGTCCATATCTGCACCATACTTAATCTTAGTAAATATATCTGTACTAGAAAATGAAGCCGGTAATACACCTGTATCAAAGTTTGCATTAGGCTTATACTCTGCCTGATTATCTTCATATACCCTATTACCAATACTTGTGCTTAACCAGTCAAATCTTGCTAATAAAAACCAATCATCATGCATAAATAAATGACCAAGACTTACAGTTAAACCTGGATCATAATCAAAACATTGAGTTAGATTTGTAACTACCTGATTCTGGAACAATGCTCCAGTCTCATGAACAAATGGAGTGCTATAGCAAATACCTGCATTCATTCCTGAAAAACCAGGCTGTTGATATAAGAGACCTACATCTACATGCCACGTGTGACAGCAATCCTCACAATCACTTAACATAGGGAAATTAGAGCAAAGAACAGGGCCTTTACATCCATTTACCTTAACATTCATACCAGTGTCGGCTATTAATGAACTAAGAGAGAAAACCATCACTCCTAGCACTGCCGCTATATTTCTTCTTAACATTTTTACCTCTCGTGGGTGTTGTTTTAATAAATTATTTCTTCTTATCCTTCCAATAATGATTTAATTTATAATTAGCAACACTTTTTTATCAATTAATTACAAAAAGGTAAAAATGCAAAAAAAAAGGCCGGTGAAAAACCACCGGCCCTTAGCTTAATTATGTTAAACTTTATCTTAGAAATCCCAGATGAAGTTAGCATATAATCCACTCATAACGTACCCTCTAGAAGTATTCGTATATGAGATTATAGATCTTGCATCATAACCTAATTTCACAGCAAGATAATGCTGATCATCTAAGCAATAGGTTGCTAATTTCACACCAAGAATTGATCTAACTGGTACAAAATATTGACAGTCTAGATCATTTTTAGCAGTAATAACTCTGTCAGTAGTGATCGTAGATCCTGTTCCTGTAGCCCCACCTTTTGTGATGATAGACTTAGCAGTTTCTTTTGACTCACCATACAGAACAGCTACATCACTATCAGAGAATAAAGATATTCCTTCAGTGATATGGTACTCACCGTTAAAGCCGAACATGACACCTGCGCCCCAGTTCTGTTGCTTTACGTCATATATACCGTAGTTACCTGCAGTAAATATAGTGCTATTGAAGTAATTAACCACTTGCTTGTTATCAAACCATACAACTTTCACACCCGCAAACGGTTCAAAGGAGTAGCATCTTGATAAATAAGCACCGCGGCTTAACATTACATCTAATGAATAAAAATCAACATTTGCATTGTAATTAACTTTTGTCCAAACATCTGTTAATGAAAAAATTGTTAAAGGCAGAACGTCTGTATCAAATCCAGGAACTGCTTTATACTCTCTGTTTACATCGTCAAATGTTTTAGTTCCTGTAGATGTGCTCATCCAATCGAACCTTGCCCCGAAATACCAGTAATCATGCTTAGACAAATGCCCTAAACTTACAGTCAAACCTAATTCATAGTCAAAACACTGATACAATTTATAAATTGTTTGATCTACAAATGCACCAGCCGCGTCTGTGACTGCAAATTGTGTTTGATAAGCTTCCCCTGCGTTCATGTCGGCAAAGCCTGGTTGTTGATATAATAACCCAGCGTCTACGTGCCATAGTTGGCAACAATCTTCCTCAGGTGTTGCAAGTGGAAATGATGAACAAAGAACAGGTCCTTTACAACCGTTTAGTCTCACCGCCATTTCTTCTGATCCAAAAAGCGCAGAAGTCGCACACACCATCGCAATTAACGATTTAGTCATGTTTTTTAAATTCATTCTAGCCCCCTTCAGAGTAGATTTTTTCGTAAAAGACTCACTTATACTAGAAAAAATTTATTGTTACAATGTTTTTTTTATTTTTTTTTGTTTCCTTGTAAGATTCTCCAAAATACTTAGGCCTCCATATAACAAACTCGTATCTTCCTTAATCAAATAAATAGGAATGTTTGAAAGTAAATTACTAAGGCGTCCCTTATTACAAAAGCTTTCTATAAAGCTTTTTTGTTGCAAAAATAAAGCATTTTTCTGAAGCACACCCCCTGAAAGATATAAACCCCCATAACAAAGTGTTTTTAAAGCAAAGTTACCAGATTCTTTGCCCAGAACCTGCAAAAAAAATTCTCGTGTTTGTTCGCAAAACAAGCTATCTTTTGCAAAAATCTCTTTGGGAGTTAAATCTCTTTTACCCGAAAAAAACTCATACACATTCTCTATTCCTTCACCAGATAAGATTCGCTCATAAGAAATATGAGCAAGCTTTTGTTTCATAAACTTTACAAAAGAAATCTCTTCTTCACTAAAGGCTGCAAAATCCTCGTGCCCACCTTCTGTTGCGATCACACTGCCATTAAAGACAATCCCCTCTCCTAAACCTGTTCCAACAGATAAAACAGCCTTAGGCTTTGATGAATCCTTTTGCCCTTTTTGTAAAACAATCAGATCTTCTTCTAAAAGACTGTCTACTCCGTGCCCTAGCAGCTCTAAATCATTTAGAATAACAACCGAACTGATTTTACACGTTTCTTTAATTAGAAAAGAATCGATCTTCCAAGATAAATTAGTAAGATTGCTTTTGCCTTTTTTTACTGGCCCAGGAACTCCTGCAACCAAATAAGAAATTTTCTCATCACCTAGAAATTCTAAAATCACATCTTCTAAAGAATTATATTTTTCACATAAATATTTTTCCTCTTTAATTACTCGTGCTTTTTCTTCTAATATAGCTAAAAAAAAGTGCACCTTTGTTGCTCCTACGTCTGCAACTAAAAACCTATCCCCTTTATTCATATAAAAAAAGCCTTTGTTTTTGTCTTTTTCTTCATTATAGTGTTTTTAGCTTAAAATACACAAAAAGGATTGATCATGGCAAAAAATGAATCAGAAGAAAAGAAAAAAGCGCTCGAGCTTGCTATTTCACATATTGAAAAGCAATTTGGAGCAGGATCGATAATGTCACTTGGTAAAAAAGGGGCCACAAATAATGTAGACACAATTAAAACAGGGGCTCTTACTCTTGATTTAGCTCTTGGAATTGGCGGAGTTCCCCGCGGTCGTATCGTAGAAATTTACGGCCCTGAGTCTTCAGGTAAATCTACTCTTGCCACACATATTGTAGCAAACTGTCAAAAGCAAGGTGGTGTAGCAGCCTACATTGATGCCGAGCACGCCTTAGACCCTGCTTATGCAAAGCGTATTGGCGTTAATACTGATGAGTTATTAATTTCTCAGCCAGATAGCGGTGAAGAAGCTTTAAATATAGCTGAAATGCTTGCTCGCTCAGGCGCTGTTGATGTTATTATTATTGACTCAGTAGCAGCTCTTGTTCCTAAAAATGAATTAGAAGGAGAAATAGGAGATTCTCATGTAGGGCTTCAAGCAAGACTTATGTCTCAAGCTCTAAGAAAACTAACCTCAACTTTGGCAAAGTCTAATACTTGCGCAATTTTCATCAATCAAATAAGAGAAAAAATTGGCGTAATGTTTGGCAACCCAGAAACAACTTCAGGAGGACGCGCCTTAAAATTCTATTCCTCTGTACGCATGGATATTAGAAGAACCGCTACTATTAAAGGTCCAGAAAATCTAGATCAAGGAATCCACGTAAAAGTAAAAATCGTTAAGAATAAAATGGCAGCACCTTTTAGAGTTGCTGAATTTGATATTATGTTTAACGAAGGAATTTCTAGATCTGGAAACCTAATTGATTTAGGTGTCGAAAATGGAATGATAGAGAAAAAAGGTCCATGGCTGTCATTTAAAGGCAGACGCTTTCAAGGTAAAGAGACCGCTAAAAAAGAACTAGAAAAAGAGCCTATCCTTTTAGAAGAGTTAGAGGCTGCTATTATCAAAGTACATAAAGAGAAGCTCGGAATAGCTCTTTCGGGAAAAGATAAGAAATAATCATTTCAAAATCTTTTTTCTCTAACTCTAGCAAATCGAGAGCTTTTAAAAAGTTCTCGATTTCTTTTTGGCATTTTTCTAAAGAAGCCTCTTTGCCGAAGGTCTTTACATAATTAAGGCTTTCTTGGTCTAGATCTTCAAAATCATCTCTAATTTGAAAGGCCATTCCTAAGGGTTTTGCTAGTTTTTTTATCAAAGAAACTTTTTCTAGATCTCCCCCTCCAAAAATATACCCTAAAACAAAAGCCCCTTGAAACAAGGTTCCTGTCTTTAAATAATACAAGCGATCAAAATCTTCTTCTGTTTGTGCCTTTATTTGCTCAAGATCGAAGTATTGACCTAAAATTGCACCATTGGGCCCAGAAAGCTTTGTAGTCTCTCTAAGGGCTTCTTTTACCCTTTCTGCGCTATTTGACTTTGATCCACTTTGTAAGCAAAATGCATCACCGCTTTTTTCTATCTGCAAAAATCCTTCGGTCATCAAGGTATAGCTTGTAAGTAAGGCAATAGACTCGCTATATTTTTTATGTAATGAAGGTTTGTTTCGCCTTAAATCATCGTCATCCATACAGGGTAAATCATCTGCAATCAATGACGCTGTATGAAAAAGCTCGATAGAAAGAGCTGCGTTTGTCACATCAAACCCCTTTCCGACAGCCTTTGATGTTATCATTGTTAAAATAGGCCTTAAACGCTTCCCAGAAGAAAGTAAAGAGTAGCTTATGGGCGCGCTAAGTGGTGTATTTTTTAAGCCTTCAACATAATCTTGAATTGAAACATTTACTTTAGTTTGCATTTTTTTAAGCTCTAAAATACTCACTTAATTTACCCTACATGCCCTTTTTGTATTGAATGAGGTAAGATCAAAGTTTTAGGTTCAATGATTGTGCCAGGATTTAATAAAGCTCCGCAACCAATTGAAACATCATCCCCTATAAAAGCTCCCATCTTTCTCTTATTTGTTAAAATTTGCTCTTCATTAAACCATAGCTTAATATCGTTTTGATCAAGCCTCAAGTTAGCTACTGTTGAATGAGCGCCAAAGTTAACATTTACGCCCACCACTGAGTGTCCAATATAATTAAAATGGGGTGCTTTTGCATGTTCTAATAAAATAGAGTGGTTAACTTCACTACAGTGTCCAACATAAACATGAGGAGCTAAAAATGAATAAGCTCTTATCAACGCATTATGCCCTATTTTAGTTCCTCTTCCAATAAAACAAGGTCCTTCAATTAATGCACCTGGTTCAATAATCACATCTTGCTCAATTAAGATTTCTTCTTTGTTTTTGAAATGAACAGATTCATAAGTACGAAATGTTTTATTTTGTTGATTTGTTAGCCAATTTAAAAATATGGCATGTAAATCCCATGGATACGGTGACTTATCTATTAGAAATGAAAAGAAAGATTGTTCATAGGCAAAAAGCTTACGATTTATTTCTTGTAGTTTTGCTTTTTTCATAAACACATTATCCACAAAAAAAGAGAAAGAATATACTGTTTTTATATTTTTCTTCTTCTTCAGGTGATGTGGATTTGTTTAAAAGTGACTGTTTTCATAAGTAAACGGTTGTTCATAGGTTGTCAAAAACTTGTTTAAAAAGCTTAGGTTATGAACAGAAAAATAGTTTTAAACGATTTACCGACAAGTTATCAACAAGTTTTACACAATGGTTTTTTTTATAAGGCGGTTTATACAAAAAAGGACTTAAGGCCTTTGTGAGAGTGCGATAGAGAGAGAGCAAAATGATGTTGACTAAAAAAAAAGGGATCCAAATACTACTTAAGAGTATGAAATATAAACAAATTGATCCCTCATGGGAAAAAATCTTTAAAAAAGAACAAAAAAAGGATTATTTTTTTAATCTTTCTCATTTTTTAAAAGAAGAAAGAAAGAAAAAAAACATCTTTCCGCAAGAGGATAAAACGTTTGCCGCATTTTCAGGGCTTCCTTTAAAAAAGGTGAAGGTGGTTATATTAGGACAAGACCCCTATCATACGCCTGAGATGGCTTGTGGACTGGCTTTTTGTGTAGATGAACAAAAACATAAAAAACTACCCCCTTCATTGAAAAATATTTATAAAGAGATTAAAAGCGACACCCAGGATGAGCCAAGACCCTTAAACGAGTTAAAAAAAGAGGGTGTTCTTTTTTTGAACACAGTTTTGAGTGTTGAAGAAGGCAAGGCCTTTTCACACAGAAACAGAGGTTGGGAAAGGTTTACCGATAGCATTTTAAGAGCTTTATGGGAAGGTGAAAAAAAAATTGTCTTTCTATTATGGGGAAAAGCCGCTAAAAGGAAGGGAGAAGAACTATTTATAGGAGAAAAAGGCCATTTAGTTTTGATTGCAGGACATCCCTCCCCTTTATCTGCACGCTATTTTTTTGGATGTAAGCATTTTACAAAAGCAAATGCCTTTTTAAAAAAAGAAAGAGATGAACACATCAATTGGACCAAAAGATAAAAAAAAGAGCTTAGTGGCGATTTTTGTCACTTTTGGTATTTCTACGCTTGCTGCAACTATTTTATTTCCAGTATTTGCGCATATATTTTTGAGCAAAGAAGGGGAGTATATAATGCAAGGTATACCCCACCATTATAGAGAGATTCTTTTAGGTTTATTCTTAGCTTCATTTCCCTTAGCTCAGTTTCTGGTTGGTCCCATTATGGGCGATTACTCTGATAAAAAGGGGCGAAGAGGTATTTTTATCTTTTCCGTTTTTTTAGAAGCTTTGGGTTATTTAGTTTGTGCGTTTTCTATCCATCAAGGGATTTTAAGTCTTCTTTTTGTAGGAAGGGTCATCACAGGGCTTGCTGCTGGAAATACATCTGTTTGTTTGGCAAGTATTGTTGACATAAGCTCCGGCGAGAAAGAAAAAGTAAAACTATTCGGAATAGGATCTGCGGTCATTGGCTTAATGTTTGTAATAGGCCCTTTATCCGGCGGGCAAGTAGCTGCTTTATTTAAAAATCCAATCTATTCTCTTGCTATGCCAATGTGGTTAGGGTGTGCCGCTGCTCTTTTAAATCTATTTGTACTTATATGGTTTTTTAAAGAAACAAATTCTGAAAAGTGCGCTCATCCGTTTGATGTTTTTGGTTCAATTCATAATATTCAAATGGCTTTTAGAATAGGGCAGGTAAGGGACTTGTATCTTATTTATTTCTTCTTTTTGTTTTCTTGGAACATGATCTATCTGTTTTTACCGGCCTTCTTGGTTGATAATTTTCACATGTCTATACTAAAAGTAGGAACATTAGGTTCAATGTTTGGTTGCATTTGGATTGTTGGAACTTTATTTATGCAGAAATTAGCACAATATATTTCAGCTATGCACAAAGTACTTTTTATATCCTTGGTGTTTATATCATTTTTTGCTATTTTTGCAGCATTTTCGACAGACTCAATCATGTTTCTAGTGGCTATTGGATTGATTGTCTTTGTCTCAGGAGGGGCGTGGCCTATCTTTACAGCAGCTATTTCAAAATCAGCAGAAGGCCATGTTCAGGGAAAAGTTTTAGCGCTTTCTCAGTCTATACAATCATTTTCAATGCTTTTAGCGCCCTTAATTGGAGGATTTCTCCTTCGCAAAGGCGGGGCAATGCCATTTGTTTTCACTGCTATATCAGTGTTAATAGCCGCGGCGATACTTGTAAGAAGCGGAAAGAAACCATACGCATTTATTGAAGATTAGTTTTTATGTAAATCGGGTTTACAAAACTAGATTTTGTATTATACTCTTTGAAAAACCAGGAGATAATATGGAAGGAGTTTATACAGCAATAGTCACACCGTTTGAAGAAAGTGGTGAAATTGATAAAGAGGCTTATCAACGACTAATTAAACGACAAGAAGAGGCGGGGATAAAGGGCGTTGTTATTGCTGGCACAACAGGAGAAGGGTGGTCTTTAACTGCCTCAGAGTTGGAGCTCTTATTTAATTTAACTAAAGAAAACTTTAGTGGGCAGGTTGTAGTAGGAACAGGGGCTATTTCAACCAAGAAAACGATTGAAAAAACAGCCGCCGCAAAAAGATTTGGAGCAGATGCAGCTTTGGTGATAGTTCCCTTTTATAACCTTCCCTCAGAAGAAGGGGTAATCGAGCATTATAAAGAAGTTGCAAATGTGGGGCTGCCGGTGATTGCCTATCATCACCCAACCAGAACATCAGTAAAACTATCAGTAGGATGCTTAGAAAAAATCTGTGATATACCTGGGGTTATTGCTTTAAAAGACTCAAGTAGCGATGAGAATATATTAAGAATGCTCAGCGCTAAAACAAACTTGTTTAGTGGAAATGATCCAGAGATGAAATGGGCAAAAGCACAAGGGGCAGGGGGTATAATTTCAGTTATAAGCAACTTGTTTCCTCAAGAGGTGATTGAATTCTTTTCAGATGAGATAAGTGATGAAAATTGGCTTTATAATGGTGTGCTAAAAAATCTATATCTTGAGTCAAATCCAACAGGAATTAAAGCCGCGCTAAAAAAAGCGGGACTTTGTTTAGATCGAGTAAGAATGCCTTTAAAACCTTATTCTGATTGGGCTAAAGAAGAGTTATATAAAGCAATCCAATTGTCGTTTCATAAAGAAATTGCAAATAATTAAATCATTTTCTCGACAAAAGAAAGTCAAGCTTGTATAATATTGTTTTTTTTATGAATTAGCAATTTGTCGAGTTGAATGTAGGAACAAAGGAGCGCTAAAATTGAGTAAGCAAAAACAACCTCTTATAATCAGTTATTATAGTGAAGGTACTTTATATGAAAAAGAAGCTGTAGATTTAAAAGCTTCTTGTGAGAAACTGGGTCTTGAGCATGAAATTTGTGAAGTTCCAAATCTAGGAAGCTGGGAAAAGAATTGCTGTTATAAGCCAACTTTTATTTTAGAAAAGCTTGCAGAACATAATCGCCCTATAATCTGGACTGATATAGATAGTGTTGTTTTAAAAAACCCCGAAATTTTATTAAATTGTCAGGCAGATTGTGCTTTGCGAGTTAATGATGATGTGCCGCCGACTCACCAATCTAAGATCATGAGTGGTACGATGTTTTTTAATAACACAGCTTCTGCAAAGAAACTGTTGACTCTTTGGGAAAAAGAGTGTGAGAAGGAGCTTGAAAGGGATGGGCTTACCTACGATCAGGCTTGCTTAAGAAAAGTTGTTTTACATTACCCAACTATAGTTGAAATGAAAAGATTGCCTGTTTCTTATGTAAAAGTTGTTGATAGCAAAGAAGACCAAGAAAAAGATCCAGATAATGTGATTGTGCATTATCCAGCCTCTAGATTACTAGGGCCTATTGTTGATGGTGAGGTTGTGCCTGCTATTGTAGATGGAATGAATGGTCAAGAGCTTAAAAATTTAAGAACGACTTAAATAGAGAGAAGTGCATCAACAGCAATAGAGGTGTCTTTATAACAAAAAGTTTCTTGAGTGTTAAAAAAAACATGTGGTAAGATCTGTTATCTACTCTATTTTTAGTAGGAGGACAGGATAATTATGAAGCTTTCTGAAAAAATTAAACGCTCCATAGGTGGGCGTGAGCGAATTGAAGAAGTAGAGGCAGAGCCGAGTATGGCGCTTTTTGTAGATAAGCAAACCTCTTATTTATCTGATACAGAAAACAACACTTTAAAAGAACTCTTGCTAGATAATCAAGATGGTTCGCGTGATATTACTGAGGATTTTAACACCTTAGCTTCGATCACCTCTGAAATAAAATCCATTAATCATCAATCGGTCTTATTACATGGCGAAAGAATCCAGGCAGCCCAAGAGCTATTCAAAACATACGGTGAACTAGCCTTCTCACGTTGGTTAAAAGAAGTCTATGGTAATAGACAAACACCGTATAACTTTTTGAAATATCATCTATTTTTTACGTCCTTAGATAAACGGTTGCAAGACAAAATGCTGACTATGCCAAAGCAGATTATTTATACCATCGCTTCCAGAAATTGTAGTGAAGAGGATAAACAAAGAGTAATCGATACCTATGACGGCGAATCAAAAGAGACGTATCTAAAAGCGATTCGCAAAGCTTTTCCCTTGAAGAAAAAAGATCGCCGGCAAAAAAGAAGCAATGTATCTGCAAGACAGATTGAACTAATGCTCGAAGAGATAACGGATGTTATCGACGAGCATCGATCTAAATTCTCGTTGGAGGAGCTGCGCTCCATAGACTCAAGAGCAAAGATTTTGGTGAAACACCTCTGGGAGTAGGGGGAGGAGAGGCTCGTCTTTTGGCGACCTTTACCTTAACTCGGCCCTCGGAGTACCACCATGTACACTGTCGGGCCGAGTTAAGGCAAATCTCATCCAAAATTCATCGCCTCTATCTCTAAAAGTTTTGTTTAAGTTGTTTTTCTTTACTATTATCGGCCAAAAATAGAAAAACTATCCTCCAAACTACAGAGTCCCATCATAAAAAATTGAGCAAAATCCATCCAAAATTCATCGCCTGTATCTCTAAATATTTTAGGAAAAATCTTTTTCTTCAATTCTGTAATTATGACATTATTATCATTTTTCGATTTTTTATTTTTGCGCGTGCGCAAAAACAAGTAGGGGAGTCCAGAGGGACTTTGTCCCTTTGGCCGCCGGAGGCGACTTAGGCTTTGGAATTACGCAGCACTTCTAGTGCATCGATGAAATCATTGAGGTTGATGCTATCTTGAGTTTCGTTGGTGTCGCGATCGCGGCATGAGAGGGTGGAGGTTTCAACTTCCTTGTCTCCAATAATGATCATTTTATTGACTTGCTGCATTTGCGCCGTACGCACCTTTTTGCTTATGGACTCATTGGAGGTGTCAATTGATACGCGGAAGCCTTGTTTTTTGAGGGCAGTTGATATCTTTTGACATTCTTCGATGTGTCTGTCGGCTACAGGTAGCAGTGAAATTTGCTTTGGCGACAGCCAGAGGGGAAATCTTCCTTTGTAATGTTCTATTAATATGGCAAAGAAACGTTCTATTGAGCCGTATAAAGCTCTATGAATCATAATAGGCCTGACGTCTTCACCATTTTCATCTGTATATTTAAGTTCGAATCTTTCTGGCAGTGACATGTCTAGCTGAATCGTTCCGCACTGCCATGTTCTTCCGAGAGCATCGCTTACGTGGATATCAATTTTTGGTCCATAAAAAGCACCGTCCCCTTCATTGACCACATAACCTTTCCCCCAGGTTTCTAGGGCATCTTGCAGTGCCTTTGTTGAAATGTCCCAGTCTTCATCTGTCCCAATTGTTTTAGTTTCTGGACGTGTTGAAAGCTCTAAGTGGTAAGATAATCCAAAAGAGCTATAGAGTTTATCTGTTAGCTTTAAAACGCCTAGGATTTCATCTTTAATTTGATCTTTTCTCATAAAAATATGAGCATCATCTTGATGAAATGAACGTACGCGTAATAAACCTGATAGTGACCCTGAAAGCTCATGTCTATGCACATTTCCTATCTCTCCAACGCGATGTGGTAGATCTCTATAGCTATGCCGCTTTGACTTGAAATAAAGCATACAAGCAGGACAGTTCATTGGCTTGATAGCATAAGTCCCTTTATCAATTTCAGAAAGATACATATTTTCTTTGTAGTTTGCAAAGTGTCCAGAGAGCTCCCATAGAGACTTATCCATCATCGCAGGAGTCTTGATCTCTACATAATCATCTTCTGTATGAAGTTGTCTCCAAAACTTTAAAAGCTCGTTCCATATCACCATGCCGTTTGGTTCTATTATCGGCATTCCTGGAGCATATTCTGTAAAAGAAAAAAGCCCTAGCTTTTGTCCTATCACTCTATGATCCCGCTTTTTTGCTTCTTCTAAAAAATGAAGATGTGCTTTTAATTGATCCTTGTCAGGAAAAGAAATTCCATAAATTCTTGTAAGCGATTCTCTTTCTTGATCTCCGCGCCAATAAGCTGCTGAGCTTTTTAAAATCTTGAAAGCTTTAACCTTTCCAACTTTTGGAAGGTGTGGGCCTCTACAAAGATCGAAAAATTCACCTTGTCTGTAAGCTGTAAAAACGCCATCATCTGGCAGCAGTGTGATTATTTCTTTTTTAAATAAGTTATCTTTAAAAGTATCTAGAGCTTCTTGTTTTGAGTTAAATGTCACTTTCTCTGTAGCAAAATTTTCTTTTAAGATTTTCTTCACTTCTTTTTCTATTGCTTTGAAGTCTTCTGCAGTCACTTTTAAATTTGCAAAATCATAGTAAAAGCCACCTTCAATCACCGGTCCAATTGTAGGCTCTGCGTCTGGAAACAGTCTTAATACAGCTTGAGCAAGGATGTGAGCAGAGGTATGCCAGAAGACCTCTTTGCCTTCTTTATCAGCAAATGAGTAGATCTTAACCTCATCACCTGGCTGGATCTCATCACTAAAATCCTTCATTACGCCATTAATAGAGATAGCAACCCCTTGATCTGGAGCTGTAATACCTAAATCCTTAAGGAGTTCTAGTCCTGTTGTTTTTGATTCAATTGAAATTTCTTTTTCGTTGCATGAAATTGACATTTTAGTACTATCTTGTTGAAAGTTATGATTGAGACAATATTAACACAAGAGAAAGAGCTTGGCAAGATTCAAGATCCATCTACCCGCCAAATGGCGCAAATTTTTTTGCGCGCACATATTATTGCTCAATATAGCTTTGATCCAAAAAATATTTTAACCCTTTTAGAGGGTAATTTACCTCCCATCTCAGGTCTTTTAGGTGAGATGTTCAATCTTCACCTTTTAAGATGTCTAAAATTTTTTTTAGAAGATCCAGAGTTTCAAAGATTATCAGAACGTTTGATGATGGATAGCAAAAAAATAGGGATCGAATTTAGAAAAGCGCTTTTGATCCCACTGCGACAAAGTGTAGGAAGTTGTTTTGCTACGGCTTTTTTGATTAATCTTCAAAATAAGGATCTGCATTATTTAGCTAAAGATCTTTATCAGACGTTTGTTAAAAAAAAGATGAGCCGCATAATCAGTGGCGAAGAGATAAAAATACCCTTCTGCCCAAAAACAGGGATTACAGAGGTTCAATCTATCCCTATTGCCTCACCAATGATGAAATCATATGAATATACGGTTGCTTCTTTAGCAGATATTGAAATTGGATTTTCAAAATGGAATTTCCATGAAGCTTTAGGCCTCGATTTTCAAGCAAATGGGGGATTGGGCAAAGTTATTTATGATTTGGTTGATGAAAAGTTAAATCAAGCAAACCGAAAAATCGATGAATTGAATAGAGAAATTGATTTAATTGAAAGGGATTTAGATTTTGATGATGCTTCATTTAGAGCAGCAAGTTCTATTGATCGCATGAACTCAATTAAAAGATCAGCTAAAGGAAAACACCTTCATTTAAACCGTATGTATGATGATGTAGAAGATGAAGGAAAAGTTGCTGAAAACCTTTCGCGTTTATATAAGTTTTTTGTTGAACAATACATAGCTCTTTATCCGTACTATTTTCAAGAACTTTATGATCCTGAAATGTTTTCAGAAGGTGACATTGAAGAAGATAGACCAGCAGGATTCCGTTTAGTTTATAAGCACGGACGAAGCGATCCAAGAGTATGGAGCTATATCTATACCGATGATGAATACATTCAAGCGCTCTTTGATTTCATTACAGGTACTGAGCAAATCCTCTTAAGTCTTAAAAGAGAAGAAGGTTTAGAAAAGGACATAGAAACAATTATATCAGAGCTTTTGTTGGCAATTAGAACACCTGAATTTATTACCGATCAAAAAATGCGCATAGCACAAATGCATAAAAAACATCTAAAAGAAGAAAATAATATTTCACCCTATGCCTATATTGCTGGTGGAAATTTAAAATCACTAATCAAAACATACTCAGGTATTGAAACAGATATTCGTTCAGAAAAACTCAAATGCGAAACACCCCTGGATTTATGCTTTTCAATTATTGAGTTTATGAAAGATGCCACAGGGCTAGATTTTGAAGCGTTTGAAAAAGATCCGTTCAAAGGCATTTTAATTTGTAATGACACACATGCCTTTAATCTTTTGCCGGGACAGCCTGCCTTAAAAAAAGCCTGGATGAATTCAGGAAACACCTACAGTTACATCCGCGATGTTTTAATGAAAGAAACAGATCCAATAGTTTTTGCAGACTCAAATTGGTCTGCTAATTTTTTAGCTTTTAGGCCTAATTCTGATCATACAGATTTTGATCTTCACCTTTTTGATGGCATTAACTCTATAGAGTTTACAAAATGGAGCTCGATGTTTAAAAAAGATGCTTATTGGGAAATTTATCTTTAACAAAAGTCCCATATTTTCTATTCTATTTCTTTATCAAAAAGCAGGAGAACAAAATGGCATCAGCAATCGGAGATAGTTTTGCAAACTTAGCGCAGAGAGGTAAATGCTTATTAGTTGGAGTTCCTCTTTTCGGTTTTAGTATTTATGCATTTAAAGCTGTTGTACATAATTTATACGAAAAAAGTGTATTAGATTTATCTACTCGGAATATAGATCATTTAAAAAGTATACTTTGTCCTGAAACTGAACTTAATCAAGATCAAACTCTGTGTAGCAAGATCCTTGGTGACGATTCAGAGGGTCAATTTTATGATACTGTAAAACAGTACTTGGAACTAGAAGGGAATGAGATACAAGATAAATGCAACAATAATCCTCAAAAGACTACCGAAGAGCTATTTTTAAATCATCAAAACACCTTGGCAGCTATATACCAAACTGTGAAAGATTCTAATACAGATTTTGCGAATTGGGTTTTTGTAGAACAAAGAAAATACAGGTTAAGCGGATGCTCATCTAAGTAATGGTAGAATTGATTTGACTTTTCTTAGTCTCTTTGTACTTCAAATATATTACGAGTTTGCAGAGGAATGTTATTATTTTCTTGATAGTGAGCTTCTAAATTTGCTTGCTGGTTAAAATAGTCAAAAGGATGAACTCTAAAAGGAGTTTGCCGATTTTCTATATCGAGATAACCCCGTAAAGTATCAGTCACAGTGTCAATATCTATAGGAGTTACTTCTGTAGCACTTCGTGAATTTCTAGGTTGGATCTGAAAAGCTCTTTCAGTAGGTCTAATAAGCACAGCACCGGTAACAAGAGAGGCTAATACACCAATACCTAGAGCGATAGCAAACCATGTAATTGCTACAAAGGGAATCATAATTGCAGCAACAATCGCCACAGTAAAAGCAAGTACACAGCCAAAAACAAGGAATCCCTTCTTTATTTCAATATGTCTATATGTTTGTTGATTTTCTAATTGCCTAGAGCGAAGCCTGTGTCCCAGAACAAGGTTTCGAAAGGCCCTTCTAATGTCTGGATTATTTGTAAGTTCTCTATATTCATTAGGGCAGTGAACCACTCTTCCTGAGCTTGCAAAAGGCTCATTTAGTAGAAATGTTGTATTCGTAGTTGCTGTTGGAATAGTTGCCACAATAAACTCTTTTTTTTAAAAAATCTTAATAACTTTATCAGATAAAGGAGCTTTTTGTCTATTGATATTAGAAGTTTAAAGATTAAGCTTAACTATGCGTGTCTAAGAGAAATATTTAATAGTCTTTCATGGAACTCTGGATTGCTATTTTCATTTTGCACTCTAATAATATTTTTTAGACTATTTTTTGCACTATTTAGGTCTTCGTGAGCTTTTTCGAGGTTTGATGTTGCATCAGGGTTTAGCGATTGATCTTTAAAAAGACTATATGACCAAAAAGCAAAACTAGCAGCGCCGCATCCGCCAGCTAAAAAGCCAACCCCCAAACATATCATGGTGACTAAAGGGGGTGAAGCTATCAATAGGCTTATGCAAGTTAACGCAAGAACTGTAGATAATGAAATTCCTATAATTGCAATGACTCTTTTAGTAATTAGTTTTTTGTTTCTAGAAACATCATTCTGTGCAACATTAAGTGCTACATTTGCATTGTTAATGATCCGTATACAATCTCTAAAATCATCGTGATTAACAAGGCTTTGAGTAGCCTGTTCTATAACAGAGTTTTCATCAGGATTTCTTGTTTCCGCAGTTGTAGGAATTGCTTCATTTCCTATTAATGGAGTTACATTGGATATTTGCATATATGCCCTTTATTATATGATTATTATAAATAATATACCCAATAATTATAATAAAAAACTTTAAATTAGTCAAGTTTTGTTTTAATTAAAAACCGTAAATCGCTTATTTTAACATAGTTAAAGGTTTTAGCTAAAAAATGTAAAAAATACAGTGGTTAAGGAAGGTTGGAAGGATAACTGAGGTTAATTATTAAAAAAGTCAAGTGTTTTAAGTTTATTACGATAGTGTATTAATATATTGAATTCTAGTTCAGTCTTTGTATACACATATTAAATACGCTTTTGTAAAATTCGAGATTTCTATTTGGATTTTGCGTTCTAATAAGATTTTTTAAGTTATTTTTTGCAACATTAAGCTCTCTGTTAGCAGCATCGAATCTTATTTTTGCACAACAACAGGTTAGGGATTGTTGATAGCAAACACTATTTGTCCAGAAGGAAAAACCGAATGTGCTGCCAACGCCAGTCCAAACTCCAACTGTCAGAGATAAACCCGCAAATAAAGCAGATACAGGCAATATAAAAGGTAAAGAGAATGCAGCTATTACTAGAGCTACACTTAAAACAAGTCCTGTAATAGCAATTACTCTTTTGACATTCAGGCGTTTGCTGTCAGAAATTAAATTGTTTGCATGATTTAGTCTTCCATTTGCATTTCGTATGTTTTCTAAATAATCATTAAAGTTATTGTTAGCTTCAAGGTTTTGAAAAACATGCGTTAAAGAAGAGCCCTCAGTATTGTCTCTTGCTCTTTCAGCTGTTAAAATAACTTCATTTTCTCTTGGTTGAGCTATAGTTGCAAATTGCATTTTATATCCTTTTTTTATTAATTACTATCTCTATATAGATCATTGATTCTTGTCATAATATAGTTATGAATGAATTTAGCTTTTTGACCATCAACCTGATTATTGATTTTCTCTTCGATCATGTGTTCAAGATGCTGTTTACTAGTGCTTATTTTTCGTCCTAGTTTATACCCATCATCACACGAATATGGCTCTATCTTTTTGTCAAAAAGATCCTTAAGAAGGCATGCTAGGCCAATTTCTGCAGCAATTGCGCCTAGTATAACAGGTACAATGATTAGAACAGATCCTCCCGAAAGCGCAAGGCCAATAATCGCAAGAGCTAAGGTCACAATAGTAGCAATAACCGCTAATGCTCTTCCTCCTTCAAGCTTATTGTTTGAATAAATGGCATTTTGGTAAAGGTTATACCTTTTCTTATGTTGCTGGTATTCTTTAGTTTCCTTTGCAAAATCATGATTGTTAATGATTTGATTAATTATTCGGGTTACTAATGTACTTGACTGGCTATCAGTCGATGTTTGAATAACTGCAACAGGTAATTCCTGCTGTGCAATAGATGTAAACGGACTTACCGAATTACTATTTCTTACTGGTGT
>JAJACQ010000002.1 GCA_022601435.1 Chlamydiia bacterium | reverse complement strand
TTTTTCTAACCAAACCCGTTTATCCTACCCCCCTGAAGCAAAAAAAATGATTTCCTTTTATCATCAAAAAATGAGGGAGTCCCATAGAAAATTAAAAGGTATTTCTACTTTTTTTACAAAAAACATAATACCGATCTATTATTCAATAACAAAAGAAGGGAAAAAACCAAACCTACAAGACACAAATGAAAAATACAACCATCTGGTTGTATTATTTTTACAATATAAACAGTTCAGTCAAGAGATTGCTACAGTTGAAATAATGATATCAGCAGTTCAAAAGAGCGTACCAGAACTGGCAATTCAAGCTATTGCAACTAAACACCTCAGACAATTTTGCGGCATAAAAAAATCTGCAGATAAGGCACTTGATCAAGCATTTCGTGAGTTAAAAAGAACATCCAATGCAATCATTTATCTAAACAATCTAGTTAACCCTAATTTACCCAAAACCGGCTTCTACATAAATAATGATCAAGCAAGCGGCAGGCCCCGTTTATTACCAAAACCATTTGTACAAAGCTCTTCTTAAGGAGACTCTGAAAAGAATTCAAGTAGTAGATCTAGCCTCAGATACTACATCATTTCCAGATTTCAACCGCCTTGTTGTAGATCTATAGCTTTTACTTTTGGGATCTAATTCCTCTAAATAAAGCACTCCCGCCTTTTCACTCACAGATTTACACTCTATAACGACCTTGTTCCCTGTACTGTTATATAGATTAAGCTTATCATTTACCAAGAACCCTACATGAGTACCAAGCTTATAAAATTCTCCACGGTTATGCTGTAAAAGTACATCAAAAGAAGGAGCACTTTCTTTACCTGCTATGCTTACGCAAGCTAACTTTTCCCCTTTTCTGGTATAAACCAATTGATAAGCTAAACCATCATCAGTTACATAAATTTCATCACTTTCATCAAGGTAAGGATAAGGAAGAGAAAACATTTGCTCCAGGGCGCCTGTAAGAGGATCCACAATACGAACCAAATTCTCATTCAAAAATTGCACTACCAAAGAAGAGCTAGTTTCTCTTATCAGAATTTCTGGCTTACCATATGTAGGGCCTTTTTCATCAGCATTTTCATAGGGAATACCCCAAAGCCACTCACCATCTTTACCATACCCCAATACATAAGGAGTCTTTCTTCGTACATAAGGAGTCTTTCTTCCTGTTAAAGTTGAACTCAAGCAGCGTCCGTTCATTCCTGTATTAAAAGTCCTAATTCTAACCCCACTCTTATCTGTAATCTCATGATTTCGGGTCCACCTTATCTCCTCTATTTGTGATAAATAAAAGCCTTTCCTTGCTGGCTCGACCTCTGATAGCTTGATAAAAGGATGCCCAAAAAGACGCATCGAATCATGATAATCAAGGCCGAATATAGCGTTTAAAGCATTTAAGTGAGGTATAGCGCCATTTAAACTTTCCGCACTTAATCCCCCTAAAATTGCCATTCCAATACTTTCTGTTTCTTTATCCGCACTTTTACATAGATTTTGTGCACATATGATTTTAGACTCTGGATCAACGCATTGCAATAAAGTTAAAATAACATACTTTTTTTGCTTCAAGGTAAACTGTGGATAATAAATACATCGATCTAGTACAAAAGTTAAAAACATTTTTCTTGATTTATCATTCAAAATATAAAGAAATAAGGATGTTCCACCTAATCTACCTCCGAACAAGAATAAACTTATAAATTCATGTGGCGCGCTAGTAGTTATTGATTGATCTATTATACCAGAAGAAAGTATATCTTTTATATTTGTTGCACAAAAGTCTTGGAATGAAGGCATTGTAACACTCAGTTTTGCTCTGTTTATAATGATAAAAAGCAGCAAGTACTCCGCTTTTTTTCCCTTATTTAAAAGCGTACAGCATATCTCAGCTAAAGTATCTCCAGATAATGTTAGCATATTAGAAGCAAACCTTTCTGTAAGGTTTTGGTCTGTAAGCAAAGCTAAATCACATTGTTCGATATAATTGACTAAAAAAGAAGTCTCAGAATTAATAGCCTTCCTTAGAAGATCATTTGTAATGGCATTGTCTATCTGAGAAAATAAAAAACCACAGTCAAGAGCCTCTCCTAAAACACATCCCCCTCTAAACATAAAATTTCTAATTTTATTTTCTGTTTCCCAAGCATCTCTAGCAGCATCTCTAGAAGCAGAAGTACTAGCAGAAGTACTAAAAGCGGAATCGCTCTCTACCAATCCACCACCTCCTCCTCCTCCTCCTCCAGAAAAAAACTTTTTTCTTACTGTTCCTGCTAAATCAGACAAGCTCATAAAGGCTCTACTTACTAAAGATGTTTTTTCTAGGGTTGACTGCCTTTCAGCGCTGTGAGGGGAAGATGGCTTTATTTTCTTTAAAGTGGTTTGTTTATTCAGGAGTCCGGTAAATTCTATTGTTATTTCCTGTAAGCACTTTATCCCTGCATTTAAATCTACTTCTTGAAACTCTCTCTCTCGCCTACTAACGATTCCATCCTTTATGTCTTGCATCCTTACAAACCTTTAATTAATTTTGTTTTAAATGATTATGCAAACTTTAACAATTTATAGCTAGCGAATTGCAAAGCAAGCCGTGACTATCCATCCTATCCCCACTTAAACCTATCAAAAAAAAACTTTACAAACAGAACGTTTTGTATATAAGACACTTAAGATTAAGATTTGGTCATACTACTTATACCCGTGTAGTACATCTTTAAGGAGACTCTGACAAACGGACAGTGTTATAATCTCCCAGATTTCTTATAAATCTTATTTTTCGTGGCGCTCCATCCCTACAGGGATGCAGCTCATTCCAAAATCAAATTCATTTCAAAAATCTGAAGAAATTCTAAAAAGTGTAGTTTATCAGAGTCTCCTTAAGCAACATACCTTTGGATATCTATTGCTTTAAAGGTATCGCCATAAAGGTTTTTTAAGCTTTTAGCGATTTTCTTTTTATCCAGCTCAAGCTCTCCTGTGATCACAGCAAGCATGCTCACGGCTCTATTG
>JAJACQ010000019.1 GCA_022601435.1 Chlamydiia bacterium | reverse complement strand
TTAATTATATATATTTTACTTCCCTAACTCTCATTTTGAGGGGAGTAAACACCACAAGAGATTAAATATTTAAAAGCATCTTCTACAGTAAAATCAATTCTTTGTAGGTGCTTTTCTTCAGTTAAAAGTAAAAACCCAGATAATGGATGAGGGGACGTGGCGACAAAAACGGATTTTAATGTGTTCATAGGAGCTTCTTTTGATTGATCACTTGGTGTTAGTTCAATAGGAGCATTTCCTGTCACAAGTCCAATTGTTTTAGATTGCTCATTTGGAAAAGGAACCGCTACAACGCGACTAAAGATTTTTCTATCTTGAGAAAAGAGCGCAATAACTATATCGCGTGTTCCTTTATAAATTCTATTAATAAGAGGAATCTTCATCATCCAAGAATGAATCATCTTCATGAAGAAGTGAAAGAAAAGTTTATTACCTAAATAACCGAGCAATAACACTCCAAAGAAGAGGGCTAGTAAGATCAAGCCTCTTGATAGTAGAATTAAAGAAGTATTGTGATAATCAAAATCCACATAACTTTGAGTGAAAAACTTGATAATGTCTTTGACATTTTCTAAAAAGGGGGCTGTGAGAAGATCTACCAAAAAGACGAAGATAAAAATAGTTACAGCTACAGGAAGTAATAGTATGAGCCCAGATAAAAGATTTTTTCTCATGCCTTAGACTCCTTTGGCACAATGGTGCCATCCTTAATGTCTTCAGGATGAACAATACCACAAGAAACGATGAACTTGATAGCAGCTTCAGGTTTCATTTTTAGATAGTATATATCTTTAACTTTATAGATGACCGTAAAACCTGTTGTTGGATTGGGGGTTGTAGGTACAAAAACAGAAATCATCTCACTTTGTGTTTCATCGTTGATCTCCTTAGGTGCTTTTTCTGATAAAAACCCAATCGTATAGATTCCTTCTCTTGGGAAGGGAACAAGAACAACTTGTTTAAAAGACTTTTTATCTTGACCAAATAAATGAGAGACGATTTCTTTAGAGGTTTTATAAACTTTATTAACGAGTGGAAGTCTGTGCACAATGTATTCGCCAAAACGGATAAGCCAATGCACGAAAAACCATCGAGCAATCATTCCTAGAAGTAAAATAAACACAAATAGACAGACTAAGATGACAAGCTGAGAGGAGATAATAAGCAGTTTTTCACCGCCTGGTAATAAAGCACTTTTATCACCTAGATTATACTGAGTAATAAAATGTGAAACAAAACCCATAAAAGGATGCGTTAAAGTTCTTACAACAAAAGTTATGATCATTAAAGTAACAACAATTGGAAGAAGTAAAACAAGACCTGTAAAAAAATACTTTTTCATATTATTTCAGTATACAGAGAGTTTCAATTTTTAGCTATTTTTTAAAGCTCTTTGAATTTCACGGTTTTGAGACTTCTCTTTTAAAGAAGAACGCTTATCAAAAAGTTTTTTACCTCTGCAGAGACCGATTTTAACTTTTACAAAGCCTGTTTTTGTTAAATACATCGATAAAGCTACGATCGTTAAGCCCTTTTCATCCTTTTGCTTGCGGAATTTTTCAATCTCAGATTTATGCATTAAAAGCTTTCTCTCTCTTCGCTCTTCATGGTTGTGGACATTGCCAAATTTATAGTGACCGATATAAGCCTGCATTAAAAAAGCTTCACCATTTTTGATAGTGATATAATTGTCTTGAAGTGAAGCTCCACCTTCTTTTAATGATTTAACTTCAGTCCCGACAAGCTTTACTCCAGCTTCTAAAGTTTCTACCACCTCATAGTTATGATATGCAACTTTGTTGCTAACTAGATCTTTTAAAACAGTCTTTTTCTTTTTCATGTCAGCATTTTATCGTTTAAAGGGCGATTGTGTCGAGAAAAAAGAGTAAATAACAATGAAAACGATTCCAATTCCAAAAAATAAGTTAAAATAGGGGATGTAATGGGGGAGAGAAAAGCCAATAAAGACTAATTTAAGACCTAACCATCCAATAAAGTAATAAGCAATTTTTTCAATCCTAGGGTGCTTATTTAGGAAAGTAAGTAAGCCCCTTGCAAAAAATCTTAAAGTGATTACCCCAATAGCGCCCCCAACATAGGCCACCCAAATCTTCCCCTGAACTTCTGCTTTAGAGTAGAAGAATGATAAGAGCCCAAGAGCTATAAATATCGAGTCTAAAGCAAAAAGGATATCAGTTAGCTCAATTGAAATAATACCTCGAAGTAAAGATATAGAATCCTTTTTCCCTGACTTTTCTCTTTTTTTATGAAAAAAGTGAGTAAATGATAGATAGATTAAGTAAAGACCACCAATGACTTTTAAAGAATCGAGCAAAAAGAGGGAGGCGGCAAAAATAAAAATAAGTGCTCGAAAGACCAATGAAGACCAGATTCCTAAAAGCAACGAAGTACGACGTTTACTTTCTTCAATACGGTTTAAGATTAAAGAGATCCCCAAAATATTGTCTGATGAAAGAAAAAGCTCAACTATAAATAGAAGAAGAATAATGAGAATATCTGCAAAAGCAAAGGTTTGGGATGATAGTAGATTACTTATCTTCACAGTTGGTGAGGTACTGGTTGAGTTTTCTTTGCGCTTTTTCGTAAGAAAACCAAGAACTCACTCCCTTATTTAATAAGCTTGAGTAGTGACCACCTCTTGACGATAGAAAGCATTTCGATCTTAGTTTATCAGAGGAGTTATTTTTTTGCGATGAAATATAAGCGTTAAGAAGTTTGTGAGCGTGATCTTTAAAGATATTACTGTCGGATGATGAAATGATTAATGGATGCTTCTGGACCTTCTTTATTAATTCGTTTGTTGGATATGAATAATGAATATTGATAAAGTTATCTAAAAAAAATGAACCGAGTGCTTCATTCATGCAGGTAAAAGGTCTATCTAGAATTAGCTGAGTATTCGGATGCTTAGAAGCAAGATATGCAGCAGGTGCTGATCCAAATGATTTTCCATATAAAAGAACCTCTCCTTGGATACTATCGTACGCACTATCGGCAATCTTTTTACAATGTTTCCAAGAGATGAAATTCTTTCCTTCACTATAATGATAAAAGTCTATAGCTAAAACATTATATCCTCGAAGTGAGAAGTTAAGGATCTCTCGAATCTGCATTGATAGGGGAATTGAGAAATCCACAAAAACAAGAACGGTTTTGTTTTTTGCGTCTTTTAAAAAGGTTACTTCTCTTGGAAATGAGAAAAGCTCTGATAATTTAGAAGAAGCAAGATTTGCTTCAAAAAGCTCAAGTAGTTTTGTGTTACGAGGTTTTCTTAATAATTCATGCCATTTTCCAAATGTTTTTCCACTATTGCTTCTGACTTGTTGAAATGAAAGATAAAACCCTTGAATTTCTGAATCGGCTGAGAAGAATTTTGCACCTAAATCACTAAAAAATAGATCACTTTGTTGCTTTAAGCGATAAAATCCTGTGAAAGGAACTTGCTTTTCAGGCTTAGCGAAAGAGGCGCTACTTAAAGCTATTTTATGTGTTAATGGAATTGAATATAAACTAACAGAAGTTATAATTAACAATAATAATCTCATAATAAACACAGGGGTTTTGTTCTCCAAAACTTTCCTATAAGAATTATATATTTAAATGTAAACAAAAACTTTACAATATATTAATATTTGTAATTACACTTTTCCAATACCAGATAAAAGATCCGTTCTGACTTTACACAGAGAAGCAATATACCCATTTAGTGATTTCGTGAAAAATTGTTTGAGTTGTTGCGATGTGGGGTTTATTAAACATGTAGAAAATAAAACACATACAGAAAAAGAATAGGGTTTTTGAGGAAGGCTAGTATATAGATATAAATACGAAACAAACCCAAAAAATAGAGTCATAGCCAGAAGAGTGGAGCAGGTTGCAATTGCAGGTTTTACTTCTAGAGACAAAAAGTTTATCTTATTATCAATAGATTTGATCATTATTGTCTTTTCTAGACTATCATTCGGAAAAGCTGATTGAAAACATTGCATAGCATTCTTTTTGTTAAAGGTATGCTATATCATAAAGAAGATTAATAATTAAGAAGGATTTTATTCACACAGGTTTTTGACTTTTTGAGTTATTCTTCTTCAGAAGGCTTCTTTCGGGATTTTTTTATCTCACTACGTTTTTGCTTTTCCTCAAGCATTTTCTCCTTAGCTTTTTTAGAGCGACGTTGTTTTTGCTTTCGAATTTTGGCAATTTCTTTTTGTTTTTTAGTTTGTTCTTTCTTAATTTCAGAAAGATATTTTTCCAAAAGCATACGCCTTGCAAAGAAGCGATTATGAGATTGAAGACGATCTTTCCCACAGCGGACAGAAAGCCCTGTTGGAATATGCTTTAAGAAGACCGTGCTTGCCGTTTTATTGATCTTTTGCCCACCACTTCCAGAACCTAAGATGAACTGCTCCTCAAGATCCTCTTCATAGATCCCAGCTTCTTGCATTTCTTTCTCTAGCTTATCTTTTTTATCTTTATTGATCATATATGATCATTATACTCATTTACGAGTTGTTTTGAATAGCTTTGATTTAAGATCAATGGTTCATATCAATTTAGATGTTAAGAATAAATCGCTTACTTGACGATTAAGTAAACATCATTTAGATTGACGTTTGTTTTTTATAAAGAGGCTGTATTTTTTGTGAGAAGATTATGTTTGTTGTTTGCTGCAATTCCTATATGTTTATTTCCGGAATTAAGAGATCTATCTAGTGAAGGAAGTGATTTAGCATTAAGGAATCATGTAAATGTAATCACTGGAAAGTTACATCTTTATAGTCAAGATCATGTTGTGAAGGGAACTGTGCCTCTTTGTCTTCAAAGAACTTATTCAAATCACATAAGTAAAAAAGATAAGAATACCAAGTGTCAATTTTCAAATGGATGGAATCTGTTTTCTCATACTCATTTAATCTTAAAGCCAAAAGGGAAAAAATACGAAGCTGAAATTTTAGAATCTTCTGGGCAATTATTTAAGTATATTGAGGTTGATCGAGATAATCAAACAATTTATCTGACACCTCAAAAGAGACATCAAAATTCTTTCAACATGAGTTATCGATCAAACCCTATGAATAACCGCCTAGAAGTGAATCGAAAAACTAAGAAAGCGATTTTATATTTGGCAGACGGTGGAAAGCGCATTTATGAGCTGTGGAAAAAACAAAGCGGAAGGATAGGGGGGCTTTTTGGGTTGCATAAAGGTTTAGGTTCTTATTATCTTTTACGATCTGAATGTTCATCTTCCGGTCAAAAAAATGTTTTTATATATTCTGATTATAATCATCGCATTGCCGTTAAAAGTGTAAGCCCTGATGAAAGTAAAGTGTTTTCACAAATTTGCCTTCATCAAACAGGTGAAAATTCAAGTTTTAGAATAAATGCAGGTTGTAGTGATAAAGTATCGTTTAATTACTATGGGAAGAAGATCAAAGATGTAAATTATCTAGATTCTGTTTCATGCAATATTCATCTCCCACAGAAAATTCACTATGCTAGATCTACAAATTATATTGAAGATATTGTTTATCCAGGTAGACAAGTTTTAAGGGTACAGTATTTTGAAACGTTAGGTCAACTTCAGGATCTTTATAAAGTTAGATGTATTTTAAAGGGTGGTGAAAAAGTAGCAACTTTTTCTTATAGCACTGAATATACAGATGTAAGGGATCATAACAATGTTTTAACAAGGTATTATCATAAAGATGGAGCTTTAACTAGAATTGAATCTTTTGATAAAGAGGATAATCTTTATTCAGCTAATTTGTTTATGTGGAAAGATGGAAATCTTGTTGCACAAATTTTCTGTGATGGAAATTTAAATCCTATATCTTCACGAACTTTTAAATATGATAAATATCAAAATGTAATAGAAGAAACAGTTTATGGGAATTTAACAGGTCAAGCAAAAGATCCTTTTTCCATTACTGAAAATGGGGTGTTGGAAGGAGCTGAAAGTTATACAAAATGTTATAGATATAATGAAAAATTGTTGTGTATAGAGGAAAAAGAAGAAAATGGACTGACGTATCAGTTTGAATATAAAGATAACACAGATTTAATCACTAGTAAAAGAGTTATATGTAATGATAAATTTTTCTCAGAAGAAACCTATGTCTATGATGACGATTTATTGTTGATTCAAAAAAGTTCATTTGATGGTTATAGGAGAAATACAGAGCAATATACAAGAGATCCAAAAAATGGAATGGTAATTGCCACAAATAATGGGTTTTACACAACCTACTTTGGGTACAATGAACGAAATGATCTTATTAAAGAAGAGAATGAGTTTGCTTCTATTTTGATGGACTACGATAACTCTGGACGTCTCATAAAAAAGGTATTTCCTTTAAAAGGTGAGAATAATTACACCTATGATGATTGGGGTAATCGGATTGAAATTAAAGAAGTAGGATCTCCATTAAAGCTTATTACATATGATAAAGATAACCATCCAATAAGCTGTTTAATTAATGGAAAAGCAAGTAAGAGTTTCTATAACAAACAAGGCCTTGTTATAGCTAACATCGACAGAAAAGGATGCATTAAAGAATTCGAATATGATGAGTTTGGAAGACTTACTAAAGAAACCATTCCGTCTGAGTTAAATGAAACTAATTATGAATATGATGTTTGTGGAAATATTATTTCAGAAACAACTCCAGGAGGAGCCGTAACTAGAACAAGTTATAATAGTTTTAATAAACCTATAGAAATTATTTTTCCCGATGGATGTTCAGTTTGTCATAGCTACTATAAAACAGGTGAGTTGAAAGAAACAGTCGAGCAAGATGGGGGTCGTACTTTTTATGAATATGATCCTTTAAAAAGAATGACTTTAAAACAAAAAGGCTCTTTTAAAGAAAGATGGGAATATGAAGGAGCAAGCTTAAAAAGCTATATCGATGCAGCTGGTCTTACAACAATCTATGAATATGATGAATTTGGTCGAAAAATTGCAGAGGTCTTTGAAGGAAGAAGAAAAGACTTTATATATGATGAGGTGGGAAATATCTGTGAAGTCAGAGAAGGTGAACTTTATACTCGAGAAGTGTTTGATATTGAAGGAAGAGTTATTGAAGTTAGTCAAAATGGCTTTCATAAGATGCGCTATGAATATGATGATGAAGGAAGAAAAACAAAAGCGATAAAACTTACCTCTAAAGGAGAGGCTATTGATCAATTCTTCTATGATGAAGAAAATAGAATCATTCTGCATATTGATCCTTTGAATCAAGAAACCAAATTTCTCTATGAAGATTTTGCAAAAATTACTATTGATCCACTTGGGAATAAGGTAATTGAAAGATATGATAACTTATCTCGTGTTATAGAAAAACAAAAGCAGTCATTAACAGGTAAAGTTCTTCTATCTGAAAAGTTTTTCTACGATAGAGAAGGAAATCTTAAAAAGCGGTATACAGAAGACCATGACATAGATGTAGTCTTTCATTACGATCAAATGGGGCGTCTTGTTGAAGAAGTTGAATCTGGAAAAAAGCATACGCAATCTCAATACGATGTAAAAGGGCGACTTTCCACAAAGACACTTCCAAATGGTGTTTGCATCGATTATGAATATGATGAGTTTGATCGTATGACTAAGATGAAAAGCTCCGATGGCACTGTTTGGTATGAATATATCTATTCGGACTTAAATCTTATTGAAGTAAAAGATCACATAGCAGAAAAGTCTGTAAAGCGCTCCTACACTAAATACGGAGAATTGACAGAAGAAATTGGTTTTTCAGGCTTTAAAACTTCATGGTACTACGACACTTTTGGAAGAAAGAAGGAAACAAACCTTCCTGACGGAAGCTCAATTCATTACGACTATCAAAAAAATTGCCTAGAAAAAGTTTCTCGCTTTGATAAAGAGGGGCAATTCTTATACGAGCATAAATATACAAAATTTGATCCAAACCAACACGTTGAAGAAGAAAAACTCCCTTTTAACCTAGGATCTATGCAAACACATAGAGATCTAATTGAAAGACCCTATAAAGTCACTTCTAAATATCATAAATTAGAACTTGAGTTTGGAGCGACAAACCTTGTTACAAAACAAACAAATACTCTTACAGGAAATAAAGACTATAAATATGATGATCTTTCCCAACTAACTAAAGAAGGTGATAAAACCTATGACTTTGACTCATTAGGAAATCCTAAAGAAAATGAAGTAAACGATCTAAATCAAATCGTCTCAGGGCCTGATGAACTATTTTCCTATGATAAAAATGGCAATTTAAGAGAGCGTAAACATGCTAAATACTTTTATGATGCTTTAAATAGACTTACCAAAATTTCCTATAAAGCAGAGAAAATTGTGTTTACATACGATCCTTTCTCAAGATTGGTATCAAAAGAGGTGTACGTAGATAATGAACAAAAATCTAAAAAATATTACCTCTACGATCAAGAATGTGAAATAGGTACTATTAATGAAGCTGGAGACATTGAAGAACTCAAAGTTTTGGGCTTAGGAGTCCAAGGTGATATTGGGGCGGCAATTGCCCTCGAACTCAAAGGTAAAAACTACATCCCTGTTCACGATCTTCAAGGAAATATCATCGCCATCCTAGACGAAAATGGATTAATAGTTGAAAAATATAACTTCAATGCCTTTGGAGAAGAAGCTGCATCAGATTACATTAATCCATGGAGGTTTTCTTCAAAACGCCACGAAGAAAATCTGATCTTCTTTGGATTCCGCTTCTATGTTCCAGATCTAAAAAGATGGATTTCTCCCGACCCACTTGGCTTTGTAGATAGCAGAAATTTATACTTATACGTCCTCAACAGCCCACTTAATAGATTGGATCAATTTGGACTTTCCGCAAGTAACTCTTTTCCTCAAATGTTTTTTCCAACGCCAAATGAAGATGTAAGAGAAGGGGTTGTTTTTTCATCCGGAGGAATAACAACAAATCCATATCCATTTACTCATTCAAATTATGCAATGCCAGTAAAACACTTTGGTTTTGGAGATATTGGGGGTATCGAGCAACAATTTATCTTTATATGCTCTAGAAATATAAAACTTACACATACAACACAAGAGTATGATAGTGGTAGATATAACTTTTTTGATAAATTAGGTCAATTAGTGCAAGGGGCAAAGCCCGGACAGGTCGCAATGACCTTATATCACAATGGAATAAATAATACTTTTGATGATTGTCATAGTTCTATAAATAGTTTTGGACATGAATTACCACAAGGCACATTAATAGGTGGAGTATATAATCAGTCAAATGGTATAGTGAGCGATCTAATGCGAGCTATCTCAGGGGTAAAGGGACAGCAAAATCAGAATTCTAAGAATTTAGGGAATGTTTTAATGCATGTGATGGATATAGTAGAGAAACACGCTTCGCAATCTAAAATAGCACTAATGGTTCATAGTGAAGGAGCAGCTAATTATGTTCGGGCTTATGAAAATATGCCTGATGAGTACAGGAAGAAAGCAACAAAATGTCTGATGGTCCATGCATTTGGACCAGCCATACTAGTACCAAAAGAGTTTGCTTCTTCTGCAATAAATTATATATCGATTAGAGATTTTATGGCATCAAATGTGAAACCATGGCCTGGTATGCATTATGAAAGAAGAATTTTAGAGGCAAAAACGCATAGATATAAAGGGACATGTCTTTGGTTTGATCATAATCTTGGAGATCCAACTTATTCAGAGGCTAGACGAGGTGTGATATCAAAAATTCAAAAAGGAAAAGGTTTTTATGTGGGTAATCAGAGGTAGTTTAATATTGCTGATGGGGTGTTTATTTGGAAATGAGCTTGTAGTTGATAGTCCAAAAGAAATCACACCTCAATGGGAAGAAAAAGTCTTTGGAATAAAGTATGGAGTCACAACTTTAGATAAAGCTGTTCACGAGATGGTGGATGGTCTAATTGACTCTTATTTTGGAAAGGATTTTTTTGATCGAATCAAAGCATATATCGAAAAACAACCTTTAGGTGATGGCGAGTACGTTGAGTACTGGGAAAATGGTAATATAAAAGCAAGGCTTCCTTTTAAAGA
>JAJACQ010000018.1 GCA_022601435.1 Chlamydiia bacterium | reverse complement strand
CTTAAATTATTTGAATTTCCTAAACTCTGAGAGATTTCAAATTTCTGACAAGATCTAATTTCTATTTTTCTCAAATCTTATCAACTTCTAAATTCTGATAAATCTCAAATTATCTAATTTCCTAATTATTTGAATTTAGATAATTTAAGCATAAACTATCTTCCTGACTGAACTCTCATCTCCGAATGGATTATCCTCAACTTCCTCCCAACTATTGCTGTCTCCTGAATCAGAGTACATAATACTAGAAGCATCTTCAGATGAAGTTCCACCCAAAACAAATGGAGTAGACGGATGTTTGATAATGTCATGGAAAGTATTAATATTAGCAAAAATTGAATCCTCTCCTTGAGTCCAGATAAGATCTTGATCGGATAGAGTTCCAACCAGATATCCACCCTTGTCAGAGATCTGTCCTACAGCATAAATTTCATCATTTACATTAACAATATCCTCCAACGCGGAAGTTTCGGTGACTGAATCTGGAAGAGTAACCTCAGTCCAACTAATTCCATCATCTGAAACATAAATTAACTTATCGGTCCCATCATCTCCAAAGGCATAATATTTCCCTTTGACATAAGTAAACTTGACTACATTTCCTAATGCTCCAAATGGTTCACCTTGGGCCGTGTTCCAATCTAGACCATTATTGGTACTGTACCAAATATTATTTCCAGTTCCACCACCATATCCTCCAGCCAGGATATAACTATCTTGTGGAATGTCATAAGAATAGAATACATTGATATAAGCATCGTCTCCTGACTCGGGAGGAGTATCTGGAACTTCCCAGTTGGTCCCATCTTCCCCGTCACTGATTGCAATTAGTTCCCCATCGCTTCCATCCTTCTTACCGCCGGCCAGCCAAGCACCTCCAGTTTTTTGAACCACCAAACCACTGGCTACAAAGGCAAATTCCTCTACTTCCTCCCAGTTTTCACCGTCGTAACTCCACCATATCACTCCGTCACCTGCTTCATCAATCCCAGTCACTGCCCAGACTCCACCAGAATAATAGACACTTCTAGCCTCCCCGGACCCAAACATTCCTTCAACACCTTCCCAATCTTCACCGTTATCACTGTACCAAACATTGACCTCGTCTGTATCATCTCCGACGGCCACAAATCTTCCACCGCCTCTATATACGTCATACCCTACACCTCCATCATCAAAAATTCCTTCAATACCTTCCCAATCCTTACCATCCAAAGAAATAGCCAACCCTACATCTCCTTGACCCACAGCCACCCATCGCTTGTTGTTTCCCCTGGAATAAACTAAAGTTCCCAAAATGACAAAAATAATGATCAGCATAACCAACATGATAACGAAGGTAAACATGGTATATAATCTGTTTTATATACCGACAAAAATATTTAATAAATAAATGAAATTTATTGTGTAATAACTTCGATTCCATGCTCCCGGAGTTCTCCAAAACCGATGGACCAATTACAACACTTAGCGGTCAATTTCTTAAGACTAGGTACCTGAGTTAGGTAGGAAACATCTAACATATTTGAAGATGCACTGATATCCAATTCTTTTACTTCTCTCACGAATTCTAAATGTCTGAGATTCCTATTTCCCAAAATAGAAAGATACTCTATCTTAGAAACTGGAGAAAAATCTTTAATCTCATTTTGTCCTGCGATAATGACAGTTTTAATTCCTTGGACTCCTTCTATACTCCTAATATAACAATCTCTCAATTCTAGTTTCCGAAGTCTAGATCCTCTAAGAGTTTCCAAATCTATACTGGCTGCTATTTTGATTATCAACTCTCTTAAATTTCTAAATGGAGTTAGATCTTTGATATCCGAAAAACTAATACTAACTTTTTTAACCCCCTTGTTCAGAACAATATCTTCTTCTCCCACATCACCACATAATTTAAGATAATGAATGTTGTAATCTTCTGAATATTCCTTAAAATTACAAGAGTAATGATAGATTCTGTTTGGATATTTTTGGATAACTTGATCAAATTTTATCCACTTGGTCGAAAACAAGTGAAAATAGACATTAGGACAGTCATCCCAGGTATGAAAAATATAATGAAAGTCGGGTTTTACTCCGAAAGTCGGAGATGGAAAGTATCGCAAGAAGGCTACATTGCTCCAAGCTTTGACACATTTCTTTTTAAGAGTTTTGACAGAGGGTGTATCTCCGTTAAACGGGTTAATGTCTAGAGAATTAAAGATGGGAATATCATGAGCTATACGATATAACTGGGGACAAACACCAGATAATCTAACCATATCTTCAATTTTGAGATATCCTTGTCTGAAAAAGTAATCCCAAATATCGTCTGGAAGATCTAATAGGTTGGTCATTTTAATTTAACATACATCTTATAGATGTATGTTAAATTCTATCTCTTAAGAGATGTATGTTAAATTCTATCTCTTAAGAGATGTATATTAAATTCTACCTATCTTATAGAGTAAAATTTATCTTAAAATACAATTACTTCTTAGTAATTTCAAAAAGTTCATTTTCTGAATCTCCAATATATTTGAAAAGTTTTTTAGACTCGATTATATCTTCTATATGATCTTGAAGTTCCGAATCGATATCTTCCATCTCAGGAAGATTGAGATCTTCTAAAATCTTTTCCAAAAATCCGTCGCTTTTACTATCCACGAGGATTTGAGCTAAATATTCAAGATTTTCTCGGTCTATTAATAGATACCTATTCATTTCTTTTCTCAATTCTTTTTTGTCATCACATGGCCCGAAAATCTTATAAACTTTTCTATGTTCAGTATTCCATTCATAGAAATTTACATAGATTCCTTGAAACATAATTTTGTTTTATGGAATTGATAATTCATTTAAATTGTCAATTTCGGCAGATTAATTTTTAGGTAGAACCTGGTCGGAATACATCATCCAGAATCACCCGAGCCTCATATGGATCAATTTTGTAGGGTAAGAACTCCTTGTACCTCTGGTCACCAAGTTCAATCATATGAAAATAATTGAACTTCATGATCAGAATTCGGAGACATTTCTCTAATTTTCTAACCCCGGCTTCGGGACAGTATCTCTTAATTAACATCCGGATGGTATCATCTGAGATAATAAGTTCGCTTCGCTCAAATCCAACATCTGAGAAAAGTTTAGGAAGAGAATATCTCTTAGCAATGTCAAGTTTCTGAGGAGGATCAAAACCTTCCATCCTGACGATGGTGATTCGATCCTTGAGAACTTCTGGAATCATATCCTCCTCGTTGAGGGAGAAAATAATAGTAGCTCGAGACAGATCAAATGGAATTCCAGTATAATATCCATCTTCCCACTCCTTATTTTGACTTGGATCAGTCAGATGGATTAAGCAAGAAATGACATCCAATCCATCTTCCGACATAGACACTTTATCCAATTCATCGAAAAAAATAACTGGATCCATACACCCGCTCCGCATCAAAATATCGACTACTCTCCCCCAACCAGACCCAATGAAGGTGAAATCAGTTCCTCGAAGGCTGCCACTTCCTTTTCCCATTCCACCTAGAGTCACAAAGTTGAACGGAACTCCATATGACTTAGCTAGACCATCTCGAATCAAGGAAGTTTTCCCCACCCCTGGGGGTCCAGACAAGGCAATGATATTTCCCAATCCAGTTGGATTATTGATCTTCTTGGCAATAATTTCAATGATAGTATTTTTAGCGTGACGTTGACCAAATATATATTTGTTCATATTGTCTCTTATCTTTTGCAAAAAGATTCGTTTCTTAGAGAATGAATCTTCTCTAGCAATTTCTTCTCCGTTATACTTTCCGAACGGAACTTTGATAATTCCATCCAGATATTTTTTGATCTTATATCGATCAGAACCATCCATATCTCCTCGGAAATAATCTTTGACCAAGGTCAGGAGGCGAGATTTACTTTCCTCCTCCATTGGAAAATCAGAAATAATAGGGGTGTATTTGTCTGGTTCCTCTGATTTCTCTTTGTAATGAGAATAGAAATCAGGTGCTTCACCCAACCGAGATAAGTCGATAGATTCGTCATCTTCTTCAGTTCGGTTGAGATATCTCTCCTCCAACTTAGCTAAGAAATCATTTCCCAACATCTGACCCGGTTGTCGCTTCTCTCTTTTCTCTGATCTTCTTATTCCCTCTTCAGGAGGAAGAGGAAGGTCTTCATCATCCGAATCAATGATAAATTTTCTCTTTCTTTTTGAAGTCACAGGAACCAGGGTATCCCGATCTCTCAAATCCATAGAATGGGACATACCTTAATTTTTATAGGGCATGTTTATTAAGACCATACAATCGGCCTAACCCGATTGTATGGTGTTACTCTTCATAAGCAGGAGGAACTTCTTGTTGTTCAGGTTCCATACTCTTCTTCATCTTCATGAAACCTTCAACAGAACTATCAAAAGTTTCCTTGAAACATTTGATTTCCTTGAAGAGTTGCTCATTTATAATTTTAGTGAACTCTGAGATATGCTTCACATTTCCAACATGAGCATACATTATTTGAAGAACATAATAATCAACATCTTCTTCAATCCCGGAAATAATCTTCTTTTTCTGTTTTTGGAAATCGGGATCACTCTCCAATTTCCTAAAATAGTCAATATCTATATCCCTGATCGGGGTGGTGGGGAACTTATTTTCTAGCCAATTCATTGCTACTTTTGTCTGGAAAGTAGATATTTCTATTTTCATTTTCAACAAGTTAATTTAAAATATATTTACTAAAGGATCTAATTCATCTATCAATGAAGCAGATCAGACACTGCTTGACTAACCGTAAGAGTATCTCGATCTTTCCGATCCGGGGAAAGGAGGCGGAGGGTCATATTTCTAATTTTAGTATTTTTGATGTGATCATAGGCCTGTTCTCTGATAGGTTGATAAAAATTCTTCTCAAAACTTCCGATATAATTTCTGGATCTAACAGTTACATCTGGCCGATGATATCTTAAATCATACATTCCGATCACCATCAAACCCAAAGTAAAAAGACAGAAGTTCTTATCGATTTTACCAGAAGCCTCAGGAGGTTCCACTTCATAATCATACTCCTCATCCCCTTCACTAGCAAAGGCTCCCACGTCACCAAAAAAGAGGGAAATTCCTGCATCTGAACTTCCACCATGAACAGTGGAAGTTTTACACTGATATAACAAATTTTCAGGCTTCATATCAGTGAAAACGATCCGCTTTCGCCAAAGTTGGAGAATAGCTGAAGCATAGTGAGCAATCATCTTATTCCTAAAGTTAGTAGAGGGATTATACTCTAAAAGATCAGTCACATCTCCACTAGCCTGTTGCATAATCACAAACGGGTTCCCATGTTGATCATGGATGATTTTGAACGGAATAATATCATGGTGATATCCTTTCAAAACTCGGGTGATGGTATCAGGTTCATATTCAGGTTCAGTAATTGGATATTTAAAAATGATCTTATCATCCACTGGAATTCCTCTCCTTGTTCTACTGGTCTTTTTCCATTCCACCAGATAAACCACTCCGTTGCCTCCTTTGGCCAACTTCTTAATCTCATTATGGTTATTTTTTCCATAGAACACCTCGAAGTTATGGTGTGGATCAGGTTCTGGATATTTATGCAATAGTTTAGGGAAATCGGAAACCACACTCAAATTTCTTAGATCAGTATGTGGAGGAATTAGTTGTTTCCTACAAATATGGAACGATTCCATTTTATAAGTTTAAGATAATTATAGTCCAAAAAGATGTCAGAAGAACCTAAAGTCCATTGGGATTGTACTTACAAAATTTCGATCGATGGGATAGATCAACATCGAGTGGTTATGTATCGTTACCCAGATGATCGGATTTTGTTGTGTGGAGGAGATAAGTTTAATACTGCTTTTGGTAGATATTTTGAAGAAATCGAAGGAGTTTGGAATGGATCAAATGGTTGGTTTTTCTCGATCGAATCGGAAAAACAACAAGAATTGAATTCCCTTCTTCGACGGATTCATACAGGTGATGTTCCTCCTATTCTCCGAGAATTCCGTCATACCTCTTCTGAGAAGGATATGAAAAATATGTGCAAGAAGATTTATTCTGGTCTGGATGAAATGTTTAAGCTGATCCCAAAGGAGAAGGATTCGTTCACTATTTCTTCTCCAGAGGGGGAAACTAACTTCTACTTTAACCGAGACGAAGGAGATAGAACTAAGGGAGAATGTGTGGTCATGATGGAAAAGAGTCGAAAGAAGGTGGAGATCTTTCAATATATGTATGTGTAGAGATCCTTTTCGGATCTCTACACATACTTGTACGTGTGAAAATAATTTCTACTTCTAGACAAGTAGAAACTAGAACCTGGAAACGGAAATTCCCTTTTCAATTTCTAGGTTCTGAAATTCCCTTTTCAATTTCTAGGTTCTGAAATTCCCTTTTCAATTTCTAGGT
>JAJACQ010000017.1 GCA_022601435.1 Chlamydiia bacterium | reverse complement strand
TAAAAAAAGGACTATGAAATGAATGTAAGCGGTTGCAAAGAAGCGGGTTGCGTTGATGTAAATGCAGGGGTAAGTGACACGGTAAAACAAGCTAAAGGCGCAAGTCTTTCAGGTAGAGCGGTTAAGGGTAAAGGGCGACTGAAGCTTGATCCGGCTGCTTTTCAAGCTTTAAGAGAGCAGGCAATAGAGGCAGGCGCAAAACCCTCTTCAAAACCAAGGACTGTAGAGCCATTAAATCTATCTGACACACAACCAAAAGCACCGAAACCGAAAACCGAAGCTCAGAAAAAAAGAGCTGCTGCTAAGAGGCGAAGAAATAAAGCTAATAAAAAGAACAGAAAAAAAATGGGGGAAAAAATTAAGAGAGCTAATGAAGGTTTTATTCGATTGTCTTCTAAAATTGAAGCTGATAATAAAAAGTTTTTAAGTGCTAAGTTACAAGTTGCAAAAGCTCGCAGAGCTAAAGATCCAATAGCTAAAGAAGCATCTTTTAGTGCCTATTTAAAAAGTACAAGTCAAATGGATTCAAACGTACAAGCTTTTTTAGAAAGTATAAATATTTTGGATCCAGATTCTAATAGTTCAGAAGGCTCATCAGAACCTTATGATCATAGTAAGGATGTTGATTAATATAAAGCGTAGTAAATTAAAGTTTGCTTATTCAGTATTAAACTATTTCATGATTTAAACATGCTTTATTGTTTTTGCATTTTTCTTAGAAGGGGAATGTAAGGAGTAAGAGAGTCTTTAATGGCATGCTGAACGCCATGACTTGTGATTGTGGCTCCTGAGATAGCATCGATAGAATATTCTTTATCTTTCAAAGGCAGCATGGCAAGCATCTCTTTTGGAATTAGATTAAGACCAAATGTTTTCATATGTGAGCCGTGAAATAGTGATTTGCCTTTAAATTGTTCTTGCCATTTCGGGTTTTGAATTTCCCCACCGAGGCCCGGGGTTTCTTTTTGTTCGTACCATGAGATTCCTATAATAGTAAATCCATTTTTATCAATACCGATATAGCCATAAATAGCATCCCAGAGACCAAATCCGTTAACTGGTAAAATAATGCCACCATTTTTTATTTTGTAGTAGAGTTTAAAGGGTAGTTTTGAGTAGCCACTTTTTGCGCCATCTTCTAGATATTTAGAGTAGTCGATATTTTTTTCTGCAAATGTATATGTATTTCCATTTTCATCTGTAAGCAAGGGCATGATTTTTTCTTTTGTAATGATATCGATTTGTTTAGAAGAGGCTTTTGTTGGTAAAAGATTAGCTGCTTTTAAAAGTTCTTTATTGCGGTATGAGGCTTGGGATTTTATTTGGGCAGGTTTTAAGGTAAAAGAAATGATCGATAGGATGAATGCAGATATGGAGCACATTACGATGACAAAAAAGTAGGTATTTAATTTTTTTAGCATTGTTTAGGGCCCGGCGGTGATTGTTCCATGAATTTTTTGTTTTCGAAATCTTAGAATGATACGATCAAGGAGGGGAGCAAAAGCGTTTGCAAATAAAATAGCGAGCATAACCCCTTCTGGAAATGCTGGGTTGATAAGGCGTATTAAGATTGTAAGCGAGCCGATGATAGTGCCATAAAAGATTTGTGCCATTTTTGTAGTGGGAGCAGAAACTGGATCGGTTGCCATAAAGGTAGCACCAAACATAAGACCTCCTAAAAAGAGCTGTTTAAATGGTGAAAGCATATAATGCGCGGGTGTATTAACTCCTGAAGATGCGTATAGATAAAAACACAAAGCGGTTAAAAAGGCAGATAAAAGAATAGGAACAACAATACGAAGTGAGATAAGGCCTGTTATAAGTAGAAGTAAGAAGCCTAGGTTGATAGCAAATTTTGATGTTTCACCAATGCTGCCGGGCATATTCCCGAAGTAAAGGTTAGCAAAGTTATATGGGGCAATGTTGTAGGTCATTTTAGCAAAGTGGGCAAGGTTTTCTAGTTGTTCTTCAGGAATGTAAAGCTCTTTAGTTAAAAAGTTGATGAGATCGGTTGTTGATAAATTATCAATTAAAAGGTTTGGGTTGAATTTATGGAGTCTTTCTTTGAGGGTGTTTTTTAATTTGACATCTTGAGTGTAGGCCAAAGCCGCCCCATCTAATTGGAGGCGTGATACAGAATTTGGGAGTTCTGAAATATTTAATTGTGTTGCGGTTGTGATGGTATCAAAAGAGTTTGTTTTTAAGTTTACATTATACTGAACAACATTTTTAGCAACATTGAATTGATTATTGCCCACCCAAATATTTCCGGTCATATAGCTTGGGAAGGAAAAATATAATATGCAGCGGCATATGAGTGCTGGGTTAAAGATATTCATTCCCGTACCGCCGAAAATCTCTTTTCCGAGAATAAGGCCGATACTCACTCCGAAAATTGTCATCCAGTAAGGCAGTGTGGGGGGAATAATTAAAGCAAATAAGATTCCTGTCACAAAGAATCCTTCGGAGACAGTTTTTCTGTGAAGCGAAGCAAAAAAAATCTCAATAATGCCGCCTGTGACATAGATTAAAATAAGTTGCGGAATAAAAATTTTGCATCCAGCGATAAAAAATGTAAAAAAATGTGAAAATAGAAAGGAAAAATAACCAGAAATTGTCTGTGATGCGTTTATATATTCATTCATTAAAGGGATATTTAATTGCTCATAGAGTGTTGCAAACATACCATTTGATAAAATAGCAAAAAAAGTAGCAGGTAGTGTTGCTATGACAACAAGCGTCATGATACGTTTAATATCAATAGGATCGTGAATAAAAGGCGCCGATTCGGGCATCTTATTATCTGAAAAGAAAAAAGATTTAGCGGTTTCGACTAAAGAAAACAAAAAGGAATTCATTTTATTTATGGGGCCTTATATGATATTAGTCAGATAGGATTGTAGCAATAAGTATTCTCGATGTCAAAAAAACTTTTTTTTGCAAAACGCTCTATATTTCTTTTTTTGACGCTTAGCGTTGCAGGACTCGTTGTGGCTTTTAAAGGGCCGTTATTTCATTTTGCTTTGAGAACTTATGTATCTCATAAAATTCCCTTAGATGGAAATTGGGATTTTGATTATTCGTACATCTCTTTTCAGGAGCATGGTGCAGCTTTTCACGATATTTCACTTTCATCTGAAGATAAAAAGATGTCTTTTAATATTGGTAAGATTTTTTGTTTAGCACCGAAGATAGAAAATATATCTTTTTCGAATCATTTTATTATTGAAGATTTAGATATTTCATTTGCAGAAAAAATGCCTTCAAAAAAAGGGATGTCAGGATTTCAAATAAAATCAATTTTAAGTTCACTTCGTCAAGTCGAAGTAAAAAATGGTTCGATTTCCATTCCAGATCAAAAGATTAATTTTTCTTTAGGAAAATCTATTTCACCTCAAAAATTAGGGGAGTTGATTTTTTCAAAGCCTTCTCATGGACTTGTCAAGTGTGATATTTCTTCATGGGCAGATCGTTTAATTGTAGATATCGAGGCAAGGCAAAGTGCTCTTGTTTTTTACAAAGAGTTCGCCGATTTCTTTTTAGGAGAAAAATCTTCTGATTGGAATATAGAAAAAGGGCGACTAGATGGACGTGCGTTTATTGCGATGTCAGAAAGCGGTATCAAAGATATGCGTCTTCATATGAATTTGCTCGATGGTAAATTTCGTAACGAAACTCTCGGGATGTTGTCATCTTTTGATCGTGTCTTTGTCGATTTAGATTACCCAACTTCTTCAGAAGAGAAAAGTTTTATAGAAAATATCAAAATCAATTCTTCTGTGAATAAAGGTGATTTAACTGTTTATAACGAAGTTGGTGAGACTCGTTTTTCATTAAAGGATATGACGGGATTTATTTCAGCTTCTGCTTTTAAAGAAGCAACGATCGAGTTGTCGGGGTTTGTAGATGATCAAGAAAGACTTTTACCTGTTAAGTTAATTGGAAAGCCAGCTCATAAAAATAGAAATGGCTTAGAGCTGGATTTATCTTTGCAACTAGATCCTGTTTTTGGAGAGCGTGCTTCTGTAAATGTTGTTTGTCTTCATAATAATGGTGATTTTTCTTTAACAAGTCGTTTAGATTCACTGAAAGTTAACCAGATGTTGATATTGCAAGTTGGGTTAGGGTTGTTAAATCCAAGCTTTAAAGATTACACCATAAATAAGGGGAGTTATTCAGGGGATATTCATGTTTTGTTTAATAAAGATGGTGTGAAAGATTTTTCTTTGCGCAATTTAAAATGTGATGATCTGGGCATTTATTCTGCAAAAGATGATGTGCGTGTAGAAGCTGCTTTGGTAAGCGGTGAGTGTGAGATTGATCTTTTTCAAGAAAAGAAAACGATCATTTCTGATTGGCAGCTTATGATGAAAGAAGCCAAGTGTATTATTGGTCAAGAGGGAAAGCTTCCTTTCTATGTAGAAAATGTTGATATGGATGTAAAGTTAAAGGATGGCTCTTTTATTGACTCTGTAGTTTCTGCCAAAGCTCGTGGAATAAATATAGAAGCTCAATTAGAAGGATCATTTGATGAACCATTAGTTAATCTTCAAGCAAAGACCAGGGGAAGTGATTTTTTAAGGTGTTTTTCCAATCCATCTAAAGAATATGATATGGACGTGCTTTTATCGGCACAAATTAAAAAAAGAGGGAATAAATATGATTCAAGCGGAGTGTTTTCTTTTTTAGAAGGCGCGTTTGATACGGATGTTATGTTTAACGCCTCAGGAAAAAACTTAAATGATATAGATCTTAAATTTTCAACTGATCATATAACAGGACAGATGTTTCCTTATATGAATGAGGTGATGGGATTTTCATGGTCTATGGATGGAATTTATGCTGTTAAGGGCCGCTTTAAAGATAAAAAATTGATTTGTGATTTTGAAGGTGAAAAGGCCTCTTATCGTCAAAAGCATTCTTTTATAAAAGAAGCAAAGGGGAAGGCTCATTTTGTCAAAGATTGGAATAAAGATTTTTATATGGTCGATGTGTTTTTAGAGGCAGGTCATAAAAAAATCATAGCAGGTAAAAAGTTAAATTTGCAAAATGCTCATCTACGATTGTCGTCTGAAGAATCGTATTTTAAGGTTCGTGATTTTTGTGCTTTGGTAGATTTTGATGAAGTGGATAAACAGTTTTTAATTCGTGGCAATCGATTTGATATTTTTGAAAATGGAACTTGTTTATTTGATATGCAAGTAGAGCAAGATGATTTGGAAATTTGTCGTTTTATTGGTAATTATGATGATCAAAAAATTTCTCTAGGAACACTATCTCATGTTTTAGATGCACCGGTTAATTTGAAATTATGTGATTTTTCAACAAAATTTAATTTGATGCTAGATTGTAAACTTAACTTAAACGATGTCCCTTTTCCAAAACTATTACGCGAGCAAGAATTTGGTAAATACAATGCGCGCGTGACTGTAAATGATTCTAATTATCAAGTCTCATTAAATGATAATACTTGTTTGTTAAAGGGAAACAGTGAAGGCTTTAAGTTAAAGATCAAAGATGAAGTTGTAAGTGGGCTTATTTTTGATGATCATATAGAGATAAAAGAAAGCAGCTTCAGGTATAAGGATCATGAGATAGCAATTGACACCTTGTCTTTGAGCAAAAAAAATGCAATTTTTAATGGGACAATTAAGCGTTCTGATCTTGAATATGAAGGATCAATTTTAATGAAGTGGGATAAGAAGATCGCTTTTGAAGGAAAGGGTGGTTGCAAGCTTCAGGTGAAAGATTTTGGAGGCTATGAGCTTTTATCTTTAGAAGATTTTTCGTTCGAGTATGATAAAAAAGGGATCATTCAAGATGGTAAATTCAAAGTTATAAAAGATGATATGGTTTATGCGTATGTTTCTGCAAAATCCATTATGTTCCATGACAATCTTAATAAAATCTCTTTTCACGGAGTAGAGGGTAAGGCTTCTCATCATTTATTCGAAAATGAATTTAATATAGATTTTTTAAAAGATAAGATTATATTTTCTGCAGAAGCAGATATATTTCTAGATGAAAAGGATTTTTGGATAAGTGCAAACATTGATTCCCAAGAATTTTCTTATGCAAATCATACTGCATTGGCAAGCGGCATTCATGTAAGGGCTAATACAAGCTCTTTAATTATTGATTTTGCGCTGCCACTTTATGGATCAAATGTTGATGTTTCTTCGCATCTATTTTTTGATGAGAATAAGTACTTCCGCGTTGAAGGGCATCAAGATAGCAAAAAAGTATTAGATTTATATGGCTCTTTAGAAGATGGGGTAAAGCTTTATCGTATGAAAGGAGATTTAGTTGGTCTTGGTTTTGAAATAACGCCTGATGATACACTGAAAGATTCTTTATTTAAATGCGAAATGAATTTAGATTTACAGAAGATGAAACCTATCTTGCCAGAGGGCGTAGTTGAATTTGTAGATCGAATAGGATTAGGAAGTGGTATAGAGATTGTTGGTGAGCTTGATGTTAAAAAGAACTTTCAATTCGATGGTGTAGTTAAAGGAACAGATTTTGATTTTTTTAAAGATTATTCTTTAAGTTCGTTATTTGGAAAACTATTTTATAAAGATGGCCTTTGTACACTATCAGATTTTTCTGTTGTAGATCGCTCATTGATGGCAGAGTGTAAAGAGGCAACCTTTGATACTAGAAAAAAGGGGTGTTTTTTAAACTCAAAGAAATTTGAGATTAAAAATTTAAGACCTTGCCTTTTATCTAAGAAAGGAGAGCGTAAAAAAGTTGTAAATCCATTTTTGTTAAAGACAATTGACATAACAGATATTCATGGAGATTTAGCGGATTTAGATACGTTAAAAGGAAAAGGGTATTTAAAATTTATCAATTCCTTTGAAAGGCAAACAAATCCTATTTTTGATTTTGCAAAAGAAATCATTGGGCGTATAGGTCTTGATCCCGTTCTTATGATTCCTGTTGAAGGAGAGATGTTTTTTACACTAGCAGATCAAAAGCTAAATTTTAATAAATTGCATGATACATACAGTGATAAAAAGCGATCATACTTCTATCTATGGCATAAGACAAATTCATTTTTAGATTTTGATGGAAATATTCATATTGATATTCGCATGAAACAATTTGCTTTATTAAAATTTACAGAGTTATTTATTATTTCGTTAGATGGACCTTTATCATCACCAAAAGTCTTTCTTAAATGATTTATTTAAAAGAGTTACTCTTTCCTAAGTTATGTCATCGTTGTCATAGTGTTTGTAGCTCGTTTTTATGTGAGTATTGTATGCTCGGCATAGAACTAGGAGAAAGAAAAAGAAATACGATTTATTTATTTAATTCAAAAGCAGATTTTTTATCGAGCCCTCAGCGTCAATATGAAAAAATTATAGAGTCATTTGTGTTGATTCAGTTGATTAAACATGAAGTAAGTTATGAAAAAATTGTCTATGAACCTGAGCTTGTCTTTTTGAAGAAGTTTATTTTGAAAAACTACATAATGCCAGGAAAGAAAACTTTATATTTAGCGCATAGAGAAATAAATCCCTATTTTAAAAAACGTCCAAGATTAATTGATTGGGTATTGCTTGTTTAAGAGATATAGATAATTATTAGGGTCATGTTGAGCTTCTTGAGCAAGTTTATAAGCAGTAAGGCTATCAATGCTTGCCTCGGTATTTAGATCGATATTAGAGGTTAAAAGCATATGAGTGTCACCAATATTTTGGTAGTCACGGCACAGTAATTTTAATATGGTGTTTATGGTGCCAAAGAAAAGCTTTACGATAAAAGGAAGTGTTATAGGAATGCCCTCTTGAATGACTTGTTTAAGGTTTGCATACATGTGAGGGACTACATCGTTTGGGTTTTCTATACGATAAAAACCGTATTCAGCTACTTTAAGAACAAGATCTTTAAAGGCAGTGTTTCCAATAGTAGGAGGGGCAGAAGCGTAAGTCTTAAGATTAAATTTTCTAGGAAAAATTGTTTGTATCCAAAGAAGGATCAAAGAAGTCATGCCTCCTCCTTGGCTATGACCACCTAAAATGATATTGGTGTTTGGCTCAAGAGTTTCTAAATAAGGAAACAAACCAGCAATTAGAAAAGAAAATTCCGTGATAGCTCCATAAGAGACTTTTGGTAGAGAGTTTGTTTTTACTTCAAAAGGAATGTCTAGTTGTCTAAAGACCTCTAAGCCGACAAGGTTATCTAAAGCTTTATCAAATTGTGTTCCTCTTATGATAAGATAATAATTTCCAGGAAGCTCTTCTTTTGCCATCATCTGAAAGTTATCATTTGGGCTAGAATAAAACCAATCTCCTTGATAACCTTCTTTTAATTGTATGTATAGTTCTAAAAACCTTCGGTATTCTTCTACATCAAATCCTATTTTCATTCTTTATCCTTTTGTTCATCTAAAAGGTTTAAATATTGTTCGGGGTGATGTTGTTTTAACTGAACGTATTCATAATGTAAAACTTTTTCAAGAGTGGATGCATTGCTCATGTCTATTGTAGATTCATTTAGTAAAATAGGCTCTCCAATGTGTTGGTAGTCTCGCCCCAGTAACTTTAATAAATAGTAAACAAAGTAGAATTTGATCTTTATTCTTAAAGGGACTTTTATTGGAATGTTTTTTTGAATGATTAAAGGGATGTCAGCATAAAGATGTGGAACAATATCTTTTGGGTTAACAATTCTATAGATGCCATATTCAGCGGCCTCTTCGACCAAAGTTTTAAAATCGGTATTTCCAATAGACACAGGAGCAGAAGAATATGCTTTTATATTAAATTTTCCTGGGAATGTTGTTTGAATCCAAAGAAGGAGTATAGAAGTTATACCACCTCCTTGACTATGACCGCCAATGATAAGGTCTGAGCCACTTGGAAGAGTTTGTAAATATGATTGAAGAGGCTTTATAAGAGTCTCAAATTCAATTGTTGAACCAAATGAAATTCTTGGGTCTAATTTTGTTTTTATTTCAAAAGGAAATTTTTTTTTAGAAAATACTTCTAGAGCTACAAGATCATTTGAAATTTTATTAAATTGTGTACCGTTAACGATTAAATAGTAAACTCCTGAAGGATCTTTTTTAACCATTAGTTGAAAGTCATTGTTTTTACTAAAAAAAAACCAATCGCCTTGATAACCCTTTCTTAGTTGAATATATAGAGTCATCATTTTGCGGTATTCATCTACATTGAATTCTTTTTTCATCTTTATTCTTCTTGCATGTCTATGAGGGTTTTATAATTTGTAGCTACATGTTGAGCAATCACATTGCATTCATAAAAAACAAGTCTTCTGGCACCCTTATCACATGTTTCAAGAGGAACATAAGGAAGGGTAATTGTTTCTCCAACAGGAACAAACTTTCGGCCTAGTCTCTTTAGGATGAAATTGACTAAATGAAAAAGAATTTTAAATCTAAATGGAACAGGCGTTGGAATATTATCTTCCATGGCCTCGTCCAAATTTGCATAGGCATAAGGGATTAAATCTAGTGGGTTAATAACTCTGTAATAGCCAAATTCTGCAGTTCTATCTATCATCGTTGCAAAATCTTGGTTACCGATTGTAGGGGGAGCAAAGGCGTAAGTCTTTATGTTGAATTTATTAGGAATGAATGTCTCTAGCCAAAGATGAAAAATACCGCATGCAGCAGCACCTTGACTATGACCTGTAATATATAAGTCAGTTCCTTTTGGTAAAGCGTTTAAAAAAACACGAAGTTCATCTACAAGAACTTGAAATCCTACTTTTATACCCGAAGAAATAGCAGGGTCTAGATCTGAATGTATAGGAAAAGGGAATTTAGGTTTTTTAAAGACTGCTGCATCGACTATTAAGTCTTTAACACTTGATGGCTTTGTTCCTCTAACAATTAGGTAGAATTTTCCTGCATCGTCTTTTGTTATAATAGCATGAAAAGCATCCATTTGCTTTGTAACGCTCCAGACTCCTTCGCCGCCTTCTTCCATCTTTATATATTGATCAATACAATTGCGAGCTTCTTTAACGTTATAACCTTTTTCCATTTCATTACCTCTTAAAAATATTATATGTGCATAAAAGGTTTTTAGATTAACAGACTAAGATTCAAGGTCTTGTTTAGTCATCTGAATTTGGCGCTTAAGTGTCTCATCAACTTCTAATTGCTTTTTGATTTTGTTCCAAGAATGCAGAAGTGTTGAATGTGTTTTTCCTCCAAAAGAAGAAGCTACTTTCATTAATGAGTCGTTTATCATCTCTTTAGCTAAATACATAGCAACTTGCCTTGGGAATGCAATTTCTTTAGCGCGGGAGTTTCCTTTTAAATCTTGAACTCTTACGTTGTACATAGAAGAAACACTTTGTAAGATTTTTTCAACAGAAACTTTCTTTTTTGGAGCAAAGGAAAAGAGTTCTGAAAGAGTTTTTTCGACAATTTCTTGTGTCACTTCTAGATTCATCAATCCGCAATAAGCATTTAATCGATTGATAGCCCCTTCTAGTTGTCTTACGTTATTGAAAATATGCTCAGCAATAAAAAAGGCCACTTTATTAGGAATACGAATTCCTTTTTTCTCAGCTTTGTATTGCAATATAGCAACGCGTGTTTCAAGATCAGGAATGCCAACATTTGCAACAAGTCCCCATTCCATACGTGCGATTAAACGCTCCGATAGTTTTAATTGGCTTGGCGGTTTATCGCTTGTAATCACAATCTGCTTATTGTCGTTGATGAGAGCTTCAAAAGTATTACAGAACTCTTCTTCGAAGTTTAATCTGCTTTGTAAGAACTGAATATCATCGACAAGTAGGATGTCTAAGTTGCGATAGTAACGCTTCATCTTATCAACTGTTTTACTTCTTAAGTTATCAACCAAATCATTGATAAAAGCCTCTGTTGTTATACATTGAACACGAAGTTTTTTATGCATGCTTTTGATCTCATGACCGATGCTATGAAGAAGGTGTGTTTTTCCTAAACCAACACCGCCATGAATAAAGAGGGGATTGTATGATTGACCGGGACGCTTGGCAACTCCTAGTGCTGCTGATTTCACAAATTGATTAGAGGGCCCTTCAATAAAATCACTAAAGGTATAACCTCTATTTAGTCGCACGCCTTGTCTTGGTTCATAACCTGGAGTAAGAATCGTTTGTGGTAAGGGTTTAGGTTTTTCTTCTTTTGTTTTTTTTGGTTCGGCAATCACAAAGGTGATGATTGGATTTTTTTGGTTGTCACAAGGAAGAAAAGATGCTAGTTCCTTTTTGTAATTTTCTAAAAGATAATCACCGACGAAAACATTGGGCACTTGTAAAGTGACACCGCGCTCATCGCCATCTATAACAGTGATAGGAGCTAGCCAGTTTTGGTATTCGGCAACAGAGCATTTCTCTTTCATAAAAGAAATAAATTCGTCCCACATATGTTTAGTTTCTTCTAGTAACATAAAGAAAGTTAAGCTCCTATTTATTTCTTTTTTTTGTTTATGAACAAAGTTTCCACAAGCTCTTTAACGAACAAATGTTATGATTAAACTCTAACACCTATTATAAATTCCGCTCAAGGTTTTTCCAAAAAAAAAACATCTTGTCGATAACTTGTTCATAACCCGGATGTTGTTAAAGAGTATAAATTGTGTGACGATTATTTGTAAGCAAGAAGAAGAGCTTCGGCATTGTTTTTTATGCGTTCTTTTTTTGCAGTTGTTAAACGCGTAGCAAGAGTTCTACCTTGAGTGTTATAACCGAGTAAAAAAAGAGTCTTTGCGCGATTTAATAAAGTTTCTTCATGTGTAGGATCAAGAATTAAAGCTTCATCGATATGTTTTAGAGCTTTTCGATTTTCACCAATTTCTAAATAAATAGCACCGAGCGTTTGTTTATCGTAAATGGAAGTAGGATCTAAAACGACTAAAGCTTCGAAAAACTTTAATGCTGTATCAAAATGTCCCTGCTTGATATATGAATAGCCCACAAAACGAAGATCTTGTAAATCTTCTTTTGACCATCCCAGCTTATCAAGCCAATTAATTGAGCTCATAATTTATCCTCGTTGAATACCTGTTCTTGCTCCATTTATATCTTTTATTGCTTTATTAATAAAAGATAACTCTTTAAGCATAGATTGTATCTTATTTGCCTCATTTCCGACATCAATATTTTCCTGTGGAGGCGTGTCACCTGGAGGTTGGGGATTACTTCTTATAACTCTTTCTTTAATTCCCTCGACTCTGTGAAAAACGGCATCAATTTGTTCGTCTGATCCTAAAGCAGGAATAGCTTGATCATGCTCAAATAAACGGCGCTTTTGGTTTTGATAAAGAGGAGGTTCTTCAATCAAGCCCCAGGAATCTGCTTTCTTATTTAACTCGAATAAAACACTTGTATGAGATTCTAAAGTGGGATTTAAATTGTCTAAACTTACATGTCCCTCAATTATTTCAGAATCCTGAATATAATCATGATCCTTCTCAGAAGTTCTTGTTCTTTCTTCATACTGAGTAGAAGTTTTAATGGGAAGGTTATCAACTGTACGTATTAAATTTTCATCTGCCATAATACATGGCATAACAAAAACATAATTTTAACACTACAAATTAAAATTTTACCTAAGCTTTTTTTTAATCACAGTTATAGTCCAACCTTTGTCTGTTAACTCGGTTATTAATCTGGTATCGTCATGAGTTATGCTGCTCATTGGATTATTACTTATTATCAATTTTAGCTTCTTTGTATTGTGTCTTGCAAGAGCCCTTAACGATGGCGGGTAATTAGAAAGTTGATTAGATCCAAGATCTAAAACCTCTAGATTAATTAACTGAACCATTGTTTCGACTGGAAGAGAGGTTAAGCCTAGATCTCTTAAGTTTAAATAAGTGATTTGTTTAAGAGTCTCACTATTAAAGTGCCTAAATTGACCAAGAGATTTGAATGATTGACGGGTTATATCTATAGATAACTTTTGTTTTTTATACTCAGAAAGTAGAGCTAGGAGGAACTTTTTCTCATCTGCATTCTTGATATTAGCCCAGTTAATCTTTGAAAGGTATTCAGAACCGAGTAATGTGATTAATGCATCTTCTCTATTTGTTAGTCCCTCAGTGGAATATGGATTTTCTTCAGATTTCAATCGTTTTTCTTGATGTTGCTTAGTTACATGAAGAGCGGCTTCTTCTACAGATGAAGTTGTGCTAGTTGTTGGTTGAAAATTGAGTGATTTAGTAGATGTTTGTTTTCGCTTTCTTTGCTGTTGTATAGATGTGTTAAAGGTAGCTTGTGCTGCAAAAGTTGTTTTGCTGCTTGTTTCTTTAAACGAAAAGCCGTCAAAGTCTGTGAGTTTGTGAACAGTACCTCTATGAGATAAATCATTTCCTGCTTGATTTGATTGGTGTGTTGCTGAGCAAAATGCTCCACTAAAAGTTACCTCTGCCATATTGAGCCCCTTGTTAAAATTAAAGACATTATTAACAAATCTTAATATTTTAGAATAGATAAATTTTATTTTTTTTTAGCGCCCTCAAGAAAGAGCCCTATCTATTGTTTCACTACATCTTAAGTAGGAGTGCTATCTAAAAAGCGGATGATGACTGTTGCAATTCCTTTCATGGTGTTAATTGTTGATCCATACATGTTATCTGGAAAACCTGTGGTTTTGAAAAACATTTGGGCCAATACGTTATGATAAAATTTTGTGTTTTCAGACCATTCATTAAAAGGTTTTTTTTCTAATGTATAAGTCTGTACTAATGGATACAGCTTAACAAAGCTAGATATTACTGCTAATTTCTCTTGCGAAAGATTTTGAAATGTTCGATTAACTTTCTCTATTTGAGATTGGTATTTAAAAGGTGGAGGAAAGTTCGGTGGTCCGTTTTGAATAAGATTTATGGGTGTTGTGGGTCTTGAGTTTTCCATATATTCCTTAATTTGAGTTATTATGGGAAAAAGTATACTTTATACGGGTTTATTTTTCACTTTTTTAGTGTAAATTTAGGAAGAATTTTGCTCTTAAAGGAGGTAATATTAGACTTAAAAAAAAGTTTTCCCACAAATTCCCATTTTTTTGTGAAATCCTAATCCCTTAGTGGGCTGATAATTGCAAAGAAATTATTTTAAACACTAAAAAAATGTCCCTGTTTTGATTGTCAAAATAAAGATAAAAAGTTATCCTGTGGGAAAAAGTGGGAAACAAGGTTATACCAAAAATGAGCAAAGCGTTTTTCAGCGGTTCTTACAAAGCAAAACTCGACGAGAAGTCTCGTTTTGTGTTGCCTCAGAATCTACGTTATATGCTTGTTGAAGAGGGAAAGTTAGAGTTTTCTATCGGTCTTTCAATGGGTGGCTGTCTTGCGATCTACAGAACTTCAGAAATTCAGGCTTTAGTTGAAAAATTTCAAAAAAGAAAGCATGTTGCCAAGTTTCAGAAGTTTTTTACGCTTTTTTTCTCAACTTTGATTACCACAACCTGTGATAAAGTAGGAAGAGTTTCACTTCCTGAGTCACTTCAAAAGTCAATAGGCATTGATAAAGAGTTGATGATCACTGGAGCGATGGATAAGATTGAGATCTGGCCAAAAGAAAAATATGAAAAGCTTTTCAATGTAGAGTCAATGGAGCCTGAGGCTTTTGATTCATTAATGGAAGAGGCTTTTGGTGAAGAAGAAGAGACAAAAGAAAATAGCGATCTAGAAAAGATTTTAGAAAAAATGCAAACGACGGTGAAAGTTTAGATGAGAAAAACGATGAAGACAAAAGATGAGAAAGGCTTTCCTCACATTTCAGTTATGAGAGATGAGGTGTTAGATAGCTATAAAGATATGCAGCTTAAAGTGTTTTATGACGGAACATTAGGGGCTGGAGGCCATGCAGAGGCTATTTTAGAAGCACATCCTGAGATCGAGATTTATATTGGATGCGATCAAGATAAAAGTGCTTTAGAGATTGCAAAGCAACGGCTTAGCAAATATTCAGATAAGATGCGGTTTGTTCACGGCAACTTTTCTGATTTGGATAAACATCTTCTAGACTTAAGGATAGAAGAAGTAGATGGTTTTTTTTTGACCTAGGAGTGTCGTCTATGCAGTTTGATGATGAAGATAGAGGATTTAGCTTTATGAATGATGGTCCTTTGGACATGAGAATGGATACTTCGGTGTCAGTCTCTGCCAAGGATATCATAGCGGAAATGTCTGAAAAAGAGCTCGGCGTGATTTTTAGAGATCTTGGCGAAGAAAGGCTCTGGAGAAATGCTGCAAAAGCAATTACCAAGGCTCGAGCTAAAAAACCAATCAAAACAACTAATCAATTAAAAGAAGTTGTAGAAGAGGTTATTCCAAGAAGAGGTAAAACTCATCCAGCAACAAAAGTCTTTCAAGCAATTCGTATGTATGTGAATAAAGAGCTTGAATCAATTGAAAAGTCTATAAAAAAGGCATTGAGTTCATTAGCTCCGGAAGGGCGTGTAAGTGTGATCTCATTTCATAGTTTAGAAGATCGCTTAGTGAAGAATATTTTTAGAAATGCGGCTACTCCTATGAAAGACCTAAGGGGCATGAACATCTCACCAGCAATGATTCGCGTGATTACTAAAAAGCCAATCCCGTGTTCAAAAGGTGAGATGAAAAGAAATAGACGGGCAAGAAGTGCAAAATTAAGGGTAGCAGAGAAACTCTCAAGGTGAATCGATATGAATAAAGGGCTCTTAGCAAAGATATTGATATGTGTGGTTTCGTTTTCTGCTGCCCTTTGCGCATACCTGGATGCTCGCAATAGCGTCACAAAATTAATGATTGATCTTCCAAAGATTTCAAAAAATTTGACATTGATTAGGGAACAAAATACAATTTTACAGTATACTGTAGAAAAATTTGAAAACCCTTCCTACCTGCTTGATTTGTTAAAGCAAACAGAGTATGCCAATCTTTTGCATCAACAGCCCTTAGAAACTATTGCTATTGAAACAAAAGATCAAAAAGAAATCAAAAAAGAAGTCAAAGGCTATTCTTCAAAAGCACTGTTAGGAACTAAATTGAAGTAAAAGGTAAACAGTGCAAAATGAGATCAAGAATTTATATGGTAGATCTTTATTTGTAGGTTTCTTTCTCGTATTTCTGTTTTCACTTGTTTTAGTTAATTACTATAAAATTCAAGTTATCGAGCATGATAAGTGGATGAAGATAGCCGATACTCAACACCAGATGGTCGTAAAAGAACCTTTTCATCGAGGGAAGATTTATTGTAAGTCTCCGAATGCAAAAAATGATAAGTGTGTAGCAATGGATGTATTGACTTATCATTTATACATAGATCCATTTTCTATAAAGCCTCCTCAAAAAGAGGCGATGATAAAATTTTTAAACCCCATTTTAAATAAAAATGATATCAAGTCTCATTTTTATAAGAAATCGCGTTTTAGAAAGGTCGCGGGTTTTTTAAGTTTAAAGCAAAAAGATGATATTGAAACATGGTGGAAAGGATTTTATCGGGCACATAAATTGCCGTCGAATTCTTTGACATTTGTGAAAGATTATAAACGTTCCTACCCATATGGACATTTACTTGGGCAAGTTCTTTCAACTGTTTATAGAAATAGAGATGAAAAAACAGGAAAAGCAATCCCAATTAGTGGTATAGAAAAAAAATTTAATGACCATCTACAAGGTGAGGTTGGAAAACGTTTTTTAATGCGTTCGCCAAAGTATGCGATTGATGATGCCAGAAGACATATAGCCGCAAGAAATGGTTCTGATGTTCATTTAACAATCAATTATCAAGTGCAAGCAATTTGTGAAGAAGAGCTAAAGCAAGGTCTAGAAAAAGTAAATGCCAAGGGTGGATGGGCAGTGATGATGGATCCAAACAATGGAAAAATTATTGCCATGGCCCAATATCCTTTTTTTTCGCCGGAAAAATATTCAGACTATTTTGTCTCTAAAGAAAAAGAAGAAATGGCCAAACCAAAAATGGTGACAGATTTGTTTGAGCCTGGATCTATCATGAAGGTATTGACGGCTGCAATTGGTTTGAAAGCAAATGAGGTGATGATAGAAAATAATTTATCGCCGCTTTTTTGCCCTTATGAGATGGTAAAAACTGATAATCCTTATTTTTCCGGGAGAACAAGACCTTTAAAAGACGTTTCTTTTCATAGATATCTAAATATGTTTTTGGCCATTCAAAAATCTTCAAATATATATCCTGCTCGAATGATTGAAAAGATCTTAGGCAAGTTGGGTCCTGGTTGGTATAGTGATCAGTTAAGAGATGTATTTGGTTTAGGTCAAAAATCAGGAATAGAGCTTCCCTATGAAAGTCCTGGTATGGTTCCTGTTTACGGCAAAAAATATGCCAACGGAAAAGATCAATGGTCAGGACCAACGCCATATTCACTTGCCATTGGATATAATTCGATGGTTAATGCGATGCAAATGGCAAGAGCTTATTGTGTATTTGCAAATGGTGGTTATTTAATAGAGCCAACTCTTATAGAAAAAATTGTGTCTCCTGAAGGTAACGAAACTATTTTTGAAGCAAAAGAAAAGCGTAAAGTATTGTCCACTGATATTTGTCAGATGATGATGCAGGCTTTAAAATATACAACAAAAGTAGGTGGTACTTCATATTTAGCGGCAATACCTGGCTATACAGAAGCTGGTAAATCTTCAACATCTGAAAAAATTGTAAATGGTGTTTATTCAAAAGATACGCATTGTTCTAGTTTTGCAGGGATTGCTCCTGCAAATAATCCGAAGTTTGTTTTAGTTATTGTTGTTGATGAGCCAGAAAAAAAGTTTATTAGTGGATTTGGAACTACGCATTTTGGAGGAAAATGTGCAGCACCAATTTTTAAAGAGATAGGAAAAAGAACTTTACAGATATTAAAAGTTCCTTATGATGATCCCCATGGATTTTCAAGAGGTGATCCCAGAACGATTAATGAAGAATCTGATTGGTATAAAGAGAGCACTCACTTAAAAGCCATCTATGAAAAGTGGAATAATAAATAATAAGAGGTAAACATGAAGCTAAAGAAAGTCTTGAAAGATGTCGAAACATTGCAAGTAAAAGGTTCAAAAGAAATAGATATTACAGGAGTGTTTTCTCATTCAAAAGTTGTTTTTCCAGGAAGTATTTTTATTGCAAAAAAAGGCAAGGCAACACATGGCAATCACTATATCCAAAATGCCATACAAAATGGAGCTGTCTGTATTGTCTTGGATATGTATAACCCATTTCTCTCTGGAGTCACGCAAGTTGTTGTAGAAGATCCCTCTCTTATAGAAGCACAAATTGCAAAAAACTTTTTCGAGGATCCTGCTTCTAAGTTAACGATGTGTGGAATTACAGGAACATGCGGCAAAACATCAACATCATATTTTTTAAAGCATCTTTTAGAAGCCGAATCACCAGCGGGATTAATTGGGACAATTGAAACTTTTACAGGTCTTAAACGATTTAAAAGCACTCACACAACACCTGATGCTCCTACCTTAATGAAAATATTAAAAGAGATGAAAATTGGTGGTTGTAAAAATTGTGTGATGGAGGTTTCCTCTCATGGTCTTGCTCAAAAAAGGTTAGAAGGAACAACTTTTGATATCATAGCCTTTTTAAATTTATCACACGAACATCTAGATTATCATGGGACAATGAAAGAGTACCAAAAAGCAAAAGAAAGTCTTTTAAATCATAGAAAAAAAGATGGTATCGTTGTCACATCCTTGGATGATTCTTGGGGCAAAAAGATTAAAAAGAAAATTCCTGAAGCCGTGACTTTTGGTCAAACAAGTAAAGCAGATGTTTTTGCTGAAAAAATTGTTTCAGATATTTTTGGACTAAACTTTAATCTTTGTATTGGTGATGAAAAAAAAGCTATCACACTTTCTCATATTGGAAAATTTAATGTTGAAAATGTTTTGGCTGCTGTTGCAATGGCATACGCCTTGGGGATTAGCTTTGATGTGATTGAACAAAGATTAAAAACACTTCCCATTGTTCCAGGTAGAATGGAGAAAATAGACAATAATGCTGGATTAAATGTAATTGTCGACTACGCACATAAAGTGGATGCTTTAGAAAAGGTCTTAATCTCGCTAAAGGAGATAAAGAAAAAGAGATTGATTATTGTCTTTGGATGCGGAGGAGAGCGCGATAGAGAGAAGAGACCATTAATGGGCGCACTTGCTAATAAGTATTGTGATTTTGCTATTTTGACAAATGACAACCCCCGCAATGAAAATCCTAAAACTATAATTGAAGAAATAAAAAAAGGAATTAAAAGCCTTGATCATATAGTTATTGAAAATCGTAAAGAAGCCATCGAATACGCTATTAAAGAAGCTAAAAAAGATGATATTATCTTACTTGCCGGGAAAGGTCATGAAGATGAACAAGAAACTCTTGGAAAAAGAATCTCACTTTCAGATTCAATGGTTGCAAGAGATATCGCGGGTGTCTTATAATAATAAATTCTATGAAAAGGGCAAAACATTTATTATTTTTTTCGTTAGCAATACTGCTTTCTAGTTGTTTTCAATCTAAAACAACTACAAGTTATACTGACCTGATTAAAAAGAAACAACTACACGCACGTCATACTATGCCTATTATCGTTATTGATCCAGGTCATGGGCAATTTGATCTTGGAACACATAACGATGTCTGTGAAGAAAAAGTTTTAGCACTAAAAACAAGCCTCTATCTGAAAAATGAATTAACAAAATTAGGTTACCGCGTTGTGATGACGCGCGCACGGGACGAATTTGTGACACTTAAAAAACGTGCACAAATTGCAAATGATCTAAAATCGCAAGTGCTTGTTAGTATCCATTACAACGCAGCACATAATAAAGAAGCAAACGGTATAGAGATATTCTACGCAAAAAACGCAAAACCATGGAAGCAAAAACGCTCAAAAATGCTTGCGCAAACAATCTTAAGAAAAATGCTTGTTAATACCGGTGCAAATTCACGCGGTATTAAACAAGGAAACCTTTGCGTAATCCGCGAAACCAATATGCCATCCATCCTTGTTGAATGCGGATTTATCACTAATAAAGAAGAATGTAAAAAAGTGATCAACCCTACCTACCAAAGAATCTTGGCTCATTCAATAGCATTAGGCCTCGACGAATACTTTAAACTTTAAAAGTACTGTATTTTGGCGCCTTTTTTTTAAGTTGGGCCTCCGAGTACTCTTTTTGTACACTATCGGCCCAACTATAGAAAAAAATCCATCCAAACTCCAGCACTTTTACAAAGTCTATGTGAGGGAAGGGTGTCTTTTCGCGTCTTTTTTTGTCTTTAGCGGTTTTAATTTTAAAGCGGATGATTTGATTGTTTCTCTTTAGTAATTATGAGGTTATTATGTTCCTTTCATTGTCTGCGCCCTTTCAAGTTTGAAGTGCAACATTTGGAAATAGAATGAGCGCGGCTGTCTCTTTTTTTTATTTTTTGCGAACACGCAAAAAACACACATGGGTTTGCAAAGGGCATAGCCCTTTGGCGGAGCGCGAGGCAGAGCCTCGCACTTGGGCGTATAAGCTTTAGGCGTTATAAGCAGCAGAAGAGGCAGAGCCTCCGTGACCTGTCCAATTTGTGTGGAAAAATTCTTTTTCTGGTTTGTCAGTTCTTTGATAAGTATGCGCTCCGAAATAATCCCTGATTGACATGAGAAGATTTGCTGGAAGCGTCTCTGATGTGATTCCGTCGAAGAATGAAAGCGCTGAAGAGAAGCATGGGCAAGGCACATGATGTATACACGCAAGACTTACCGATTTTCTCCAACCTTCATCACAACGAAGAAGTGCTTTTTTGAAGAACTCATCATGTAAAAGACTTTCTAGATTAGCATTTTTTGCATAGGCGTTTTCTATATCTGATAAAAACTTACTTCTGATAATACAGCCATTCATCCACATACGCGCAATTGCTCCGTAGTTAAGATTCCATTTGTAGTTATCAGATGCTTGTTTCATGAGCATATAACCTTGTGTGTAGGAAATTATTTTTGCGGCATAAAGACCTTTTTCGATGTTATCTATCACCACATCTTTATCTTCGCTGCATAGACGTGTGTGTCTAGAATAAATCTTTGCAAGTTGCTTTCGCATCGGCTTAAATGTTGAAAGGTATCGGGCATAGACAGACTCTGTGATCATGGAGAGGGGAACCCCGGCATTTAGTGAACTTTGTGCTGTCCATTTACCTGTTCCTTTTTGCATTGCTACGTCTACGACTTTTCTTAAAAGCGGCGTGCCGTCTGTATCTTCAAAAGCAAATATATTTGCAGTAATTTCTATTAAGAAACTATCAAGATCACCTTTATTCCATTTTTTAAATGTTTCTGATAGTGCTTTTTCATCGAGCCCTAGAACGTGCATTAACATATCAGATGCTTCACAGATTAGCTGGATATCTCCATATTCAATTCCGTTGTGCACCATCTTCACGTAGTGACCAGCTCCTCCTTCACCAACAAAGTCACAGCAAGGATCGCCTTTAGGGGTCTTTGCAGCAATTGTCTGAAGCATATCTTTAACATCCTTCCACGCCTCTTTACTTCCACCAGGCATCATAGAAGGACCATGCCTTGCTCCATCTTCACCACCTGAAATTCCACAACCTAAAAAATAGAATCCTTGAGGCTCTAACTCTTTAATTCTACGCTCTGTATCTTTATAAAAGCTGTTTCCGCCATCAATGATGATATCGCCTTCATCTAAATGAGGAGTGAGAAGCTTTATAAATTCATCGACTGGATCTCCAGCCTTAACCATTAAAAGGATGCGACGTGGTTTTTCTAAAGAGTCGACAAATTCTTCAATCGTATGACAACCCTTGATTTTTGTGCCTTTTGCTCCGTCATTCATAAAGTCATCCACTTTGGAAGTCGTTCTATTAAAACAAGATACCTTGAAGTTATGATCATTGAAGTTAAGAATCAAGTTTTGACCCATAACGGCCAATCCAATGACCCCAATATTTGACTTATCTGACATGAAACCCTCTCTTTTGTTCCTTTTCTTGTCCAAAATCTGGACTTTGCCTATAATACTTCTTTGATAGATACTTTTCTATCAATATTCCAAAGCCCCTGTAGCTCAGCGGATAGAGCATTCGCCTCCTAAGCGAAGGGTCACACGTTCAATTCGTGTCAGGGGCGTTTATTTAACTACACGTATTTAAGTCTATTATTGCAACAAATTCTTGGGGTTTTCTGTGACTAGGCCTTAATTCCTGAAATATACAACAAATTAAAGGAAGATTTAGAGGAATCAAAAGAGTATGATTCCTTCAAATTACTAAAGTATGCAAAGCTAGTGAGCTTAAGTTGCTGAATCAACTTTCTCTTTAGCGGTGAAGTAAGCTGGTGTTTGTTCTAGTCTTATGTGTAGGTAGGGTACATTTAGACCTTGTGTTGAAACATAAACACCCTTACTATAATCATCATGAGATTTAATATCCTCTATCGTATTAAGAATAGCATCTACAAGTGCATCGTATCCATCTTTTCCATATCTAATGAGATACAAAGAAAGGTTTCTTTCTGAGTAATCACTAGGAGGTATAAGTAAAGTAGCTTTATGTTTTAGACCATTTCCTCCTGTTGATCTAAAAGATCTCCATTCATCCGAATTTTGACCTGCTCTTTGATCTTGAAAACCAGAGATATGTTTACTATCTCTATATTTAGCAATTTCTTGTCTTGGAACTGTATCATAATAAAACCAGAAGGATTTATCTAGTTGATTTGGATTAAGTAAAGTAGATCGCAGGCATACAAACTCATTATTATCGGCTCTTCTTTGTAGGTCTGGATATAAATCATTAAGCATTTTTGTTAGCTCTTTTCTTGGAAAAGTACTTTTATGAGTTTCAATTTCAATATTCGAAGATGAAGATTGTAGATGTGTAGCTTTAAAGTTGATTTCCATAACTTTATTTACGACTAATATAAGTAAATCTATGATTGGCAAGATTATGGTTAAAGCATAGCCAAGATAGGTAAATCTTTTAAGATGCTGATTTTCAATTCCTTCTTCTATCAAAAATACTATTTGCCTTATAGGTCTTGCCTCTTTATTTTCTTGGGGATGTGCATCTTCTGTTATAGTAGAAGTTTGCATTGCTGAAGTTGAATTAACCAGGGAAATCATATTTAACCTATTGTTTAATTAAAACTAATATTATTTTAGCGTATTGTTGAATTTTAAACAAAGTTAAACATCTTAAAATAAATTATTTATATAAAGAATAATTTAATCTATATAAATTTTTAAATCAGCTTTACTATAGATTCCTTCCTCTCTTAAGATAGAATTCATAAGTCAGAAATAATTTTAAGTTCTTATTTAGAAGGATGTGAGCTTGAAGCAAATGATAAAGCTTCGATCGATTAAGAATTTTGAGGGTCATCCCTCAACTTGAAGTTACTTGAATGAGTCTTTTAGTTTACATCCCTAGTTTTCAAATAATGCACTTCAAGCTTGAAAGATCGTTTGTTATGAATATTCATAATAAATCCATAATTACATGAGATATTCGCTGAAAAATTTTCCATTCTCAGGGGGGTAAATAATTGATTTTATCCTTTGGCAAGTTGCGTGGCCCTGCGCTATCATGTATCGCTAGACTTGAGGATCTCGATGAAAGCAGACTGTGGGATGGAAACTTTTCCGAATTTCTTCATCTTAGCTTTACCTTTCTTTTGTTTCTCTAGAAGCTTTCTTTTTCTTGTGATGTCTCCACCGTAACATTTTGCCGTAACATTCTTGGAGAGAGCTGATATTGTTTCCCTAGCAATAATCTTTCCGCCGATTGCTGCTTGAATAGGCACTTTAAATTGCTGTTTGGGAAGTATTTCTTTTAGACGTTTACAAAGCTGGCGACCTTTTGCCTCTGCCTTGGAGGCATGCACAAGCGTTGAAAAAGCATCTACAGGGTCTTCATTAATTCGCATCTCAAGCTTTATAATCTTACTTTTTTCATAGCCACACTGCTCATAATCGAAAGAGGCATAACCTTGCGTCATAGATTTTAGTCTATCGTTAAAATCGATGATCACTTCATTAAGGGGAAGTTTTATATGGAGAAATACACGTCCACCTTCGATAGTTTCCATGTCAACAAGTTCACCACGCTTTTCATTAACAAGATTCATTACATTGCCCATGTAATCTGCAGGAACGAGTATATTACATAATACCCACGGTTCTGCTATAGATATTATCTGAGTAGGGTCTGGGAAATGTGCCGGATTATCTACTGTATCTTTCTTACCATTTGTCTTTTCAAGAATATATTGGACACTTGGTGCTGTTGTGATTACATCAATGTTAAATTCACGAGAAATTCTTTCAAAAACAATTTCTAAATGAAGGAGCCCTAAAAATCCGCAACGAAAACCCATGCCGAGTACTTGAGAATTTTCTTGCTCAACAAAAAGTGCCGAATCATTCAAACGAAGCTTTGCTAAAGCATCGCCTAGACCTTCATAGTCAGAAGAATCTACTGGGTAAACACCTGCGTATACAACAGGATTGATTTCTTTAAATCCAGGAAGGGGAGTTGTGATATGTTCTTTTTGAATAGTTAATGTATCACCAACTTTTACGTCAGTAGGAGTTTTTATGTTTGCTAAAAAGTAACCCACTTCACCAGCACGTAGGCAATCTACTGCTTTTTCTTTAGGATTAAAGATTCCAACTTCTAAAATATCAAACGTTTTTCCTGTTGCTAAGAACTTAATAGTATCACCTTTTTTAAGGCTTCCAGAAACAACACGGATATAGGTATAAACACCGCGATAGATATCGTAATAAGAATCAAAAACCAAAGCTTTAGTCTTGTCATCTTTTGGAGCAGAAGGGGGCGGTAGTGAGTAGACAATTTCTTCTAAGATATCGTTAATACCTTGGCCCGTTTTTGCAGAACATAAAATAGCATTAGAAGCGTCAATTCCAAGCATGACTTTAATTTGCGCTTTGATTGCTTCAGGATCAGAAGCAGGAAGATCGATCTTGTTAAGGATAGTAGCAATTTCTAAACCGCGATCTTTTGCTAAGTTCATATTAGCGACGGTTTGGGCTTGCACACCTTGAGCTGCATCAACGATTAAAAGAGCACCCTCACACGCGGCCAAAGATCTCGAGACCTCATAACTAAAGTCAACATGCCCCGGCGTATCAATAAAGTTCATCTGGTAGGTATTTCCATCAGAGCATTTGTAACTCATGGTCACCGGATGAGCTTTAATAGTAATGCCGCGCTCACGCTCAAGCTCCATGTCATCAAGAAGCTGTTCTTTAATGTCTCGTTTCTCAACGGTGCCAGTTAATTCAAGTAGTCGATCAGAGATCGTAGATTTACCATGATCAATATGCGCAATGATCGAAAAATTTCTTATTTTTTCTATATCGTATTCGTTATCTGCCATAGCCCAAGAGTATAGTACATTTCTATTGATTACATCAATAAAAATACAGAAAGCAAAAGTTTGGTTTAATTCACCTATTTAAAAAATCAAATTCCTGTTCAAAATCAAATTAGTTGTCTCTTATTGCTTTTGAGATAACCAATTTAAAGCACCTGAAACAGCACCGCTTACAATACCTGATACTGTATTTCTTTCTGCATCCGTTTTAGCTTTTGCTTCAGCATCCGCTTTAGCTCTTATTTGTGCTTTACTTTCTTTATAGTCAATGATTGCAGCAAATAGTGATTTTGAATTGCCTTCAGTTAGAGATACGGAAAGTCCATTAGTTATTCTTATAGATTCAGGTTCTCTATTCTCAGGATAAAGAATGTTATTATTATTATTTATTATCAGTGGTTCGTATAATTCGACTAGTTCATCTGTACTAATAGCTTCATGAGGTTTATATACAATAATTCGACGATTTTTACTTACATCAAATATTTCAAAATTACCCTTTAGCTTATTACTGTTATTTTGTTCGACACTCTTGCTAAATTTAGATGATGACATTTGCCTGAAGATTTTCTCATATTTTTTTTCTACTTCAGAATCAGTAGGTGTTTCTATTTCAAAGTTTAATAATTGATCATATTGAATAGTGATTTCAAGAGTCTCTGTCGATAAGTTAAAATGACTAAACTCACTAGTAACTGTTTTACTAATCCTATTCATAACTAACGATTTTCGAGTTTCAAACATACGTCTTGAAAAACTAATTTCTGTATTTTTTGTGGAATCGCTTGGAGGTGATGCGCCTGTGTTAGAATTTGCCTCTGCATTTGCTTTTGTTTCTGCGTCCGCCTTAGCTTTTGCCTCTGCATCCGCTTTAGCCTTTGCTTCTGCATCCGCTTTAGCTTTAGCCTCGGCATCCGCTTTAGCCTTTGCTTTTGCGTCCGCTTTAGCTTTTGCTTTAGCTTTTGCTTCTGCGTCCGCTTTAGCTTTTGCTTCTGCGTCCGCTTTAGCTTTTACTTCTGCATCCGCTTTAGCCTTTGCCTCTGCATCCGCTTTAGCTTTTACTTCTGCATCCGCTTTAGCTTTTACTTCTGCATCCGCTTTAGCTTTTACTTCTGCATCCGCTTTAGCTTTTACTTCTGCATCCGCTTTAGCTTTT
>JAJACQ010000016.1 GCA_022601435.1 Chlamydiia bacterium | reverse complement strand
GTAATCTGTAAGCTAAGAATTATAATCCCAATCATTCTATTTTGCAAGCATTTTTCTAATTTCTTTTAACTTATAAAAATGACGAATCTATATTAAACTTTCTCTGGGTCGGGATTTCCTGCACGCCGCTTCGCGTCGCTGAGTAAGCTAAGTGGCGTATTCTAAGAATATATTACAGCTCCATATTTTGCGCGAAGACTTAAGTTACGTATAGGGCTTGCCATATGAGTATCGCCTTTTAAATTATCTGGCATCTCACAATCTTCTGCCTTATTTTCATACACATGCACACTGTTTCCTCTTGCTTCTAATAGACTTGCTAATTGATCAACTTCTTCAGGTGGAGCTATAGTATCCCCTTCTGTTTTTACTAAAACCACAAAACCCAGGTCTGTTTGCCTTCTTTCTGGTAGACTGCTAATTTTTTCATGAGAATTAAATTGATCCTCCTGATACAACTTTTTAGTAAGGGAGTCTTCTGGTGCTTGCAAATAACGACTATTAGCATTAAATATTTTACGAGCAACCCCTCCTATTTTCTGAATTGAACTATCTAATGATTGAGGTGGGTTTTCCAAAATCAAGTTAAGGCCTTGTCCTTGATAGCTTTTATGTAAATGAAAGGCAGGAAATGAGTCACCACATGTTCCATATAAACAGACTCTACCAGGATTATATTCCTTGAATAATTCTTCACCGACTGTTTCAATATCACAATAAAGCCCCCCTTCTGTTGGATAGCCCTCACTATTTAAAAAGCCTCTTGGATCATAAACACAAACATCTAGACCCAAGCTAAGAAAGAACCCAATTTTTCTTTTTTTCATAACAAAGCTTTTTGAAAAACCAGCAAACAAAACACAATCTATACGCTTTTCAGAAGATGATATATCTTGCTCAAAACCACTATTCATAGAATAATTTAGTACTGCGCCATCGCTATTCTCTTCCCAAAAAATCTTCTTTAGAGCTTCTCTCAACCTTCGATTTTCTATATCGTCACGATTAGGTAATGTGATCTGAATAGAACCACCAACTGTTTTCCATTCCCCTCCAAGTGATTCTACTTTATTTTGAAGATCCAAAGGTTTTAATACTATCATTTGTAAACTTGCTTGGTGATCTTTTGTTTCTATCATTTGAGCTTGCCCACCTAACTCTGTTAACATGTTAACAGCATTTTGCGCTCTTTGAACGTCATAGTTATCAATACAAGAACAATAACTTTCTCCAGCAAAATGATTTTGCCATCTATCTAAAAAAAACCTCTGATACCAAGTAGATGAAGGCAAAACCCCAAACTTATAAACGCCCAATCTTATCAATCTTGCGCCAAAGGACAATGAACCTAAATTATGTGTTGCATAGTTTGAAGATACTCTATTTGCATCTTGGTTGAATCTTTCCATAATCTCCTCGCATGCTACGAATTTTCTTGTGGCATCTATTGTAATAGGGTGTTTCATAAATTTTAGAATTAAGTAAGGTAAAATAGTAATAACAGAAAGAATACATAAAAAAAGTCTTCCTTCATTAGAGCGAAGTAATGGGTGAATACGCTTATCATTAGGATCTATTTCACTCCAAGTATTTGAACTAGGGCACATGACTGCCAAAAGAAACTGATTATCACAGAACTCATCTAAAAGGGGTTTGTATGACGATACAGAACTTGACATATTTACTTTAATCCTTTTGCACTCTCTTTTTAAGAGACACACAAAAAGTATACGAAATCTTTAAGTAATAAACAACTGTTTTTTAATTCTAGGAAAATTGATTTAGGAAACGGGTATCATTTTCCATAAAGAGGCGTATATCATTAACTTGATGCATAAGTAGATACAATCTTTCGATTCCCCCGCCCCAAGCATAACCTGAATAAACTTCGGGATCTAGTCCGCCCTGTTTAATGATCTCAGGATGAACCATTCCAGCGCCGCAGACTTCTAACCAGCCGGATTGCTTACAAAGCTTACAGCCCTTACCATCGCACAGCAAGCAGCGAAGATCAACTTCCATACCGGGCTCAACAAATGGGAAATAACTAGGACGCATACGAAGCTCTACTTCCCTTCCAAATAAAAGACGGTAAAACTCTTTCTTTGTAGAAATCAGATCTGCAAACGTCACATCTTTATCTATATATAATACATCGCACTGATGGAAGATCACGTGTGATCGTGATGATATTGTTTCATTTCTAAAGCATTTACCAGGACACACCATACGAATGGGTGGCTTATACATTTCTAGAACATGCTGTTGAAAACTAGTTGTGTGTGAACGAAGCAATGTATTCTTATCTACATAATAGGTATCCTGCATATCTCTAGCAGGATGATCATCTGCATAATTCAATCCACCATAATTATAAAAATCGCTTTCTATCTCAGGTGCCATAAAGACGGAAAATCCCATCTGGATCAAAACATCCAGTACTTTGTCCATCATTTGCGAAATAGGATGTATTCCCCCATTTAAACCCTTACGTCCAGGAAGCGAAACATCAATGCTCTCATTCTGAAGCTTTGCCTTAAGCTCCTCTTCTTTAAGTGTCATGAAGCGATTATCTATTTCTTGAGAAAACGTTCCCTTTAGATCGTTAATCATCTTGCCGAATAAAGGCCTTTGATCATTTGTACAGTCTTTAAGTGATTTCATCAGATCCTGAACAGGACCCTTCTTTCCAAGGTATCTCACCTTCATAGCATCTATATCTTTAAGCGACTCAGCCTTCTCTATCTCTTTAGAAAAAGACTTCTTAAGATCTAAAATTTGATTTTCCATCAAAATCCCTTTCAAGACGAGGAAGAATAAAAACCCTTCCCCGCTAAATGTTTAATTAAACTAAAGCTTTCTTTGCTGCACTTACAACTGCTTCAAAAGCTTTTTCATCTTCAATTGCAAGTTTTGCTAGGATTTTTCTATCAATATCGATGTTTGCTTTCTTCAAGCCATCCATTAATTTTGAATATGAAATACCATGACATCTGCTTGCTGCATTAATACGCTGAATCCATAAAGATCTAAAATCTCTCTTCTTCTCTTTTCTTCCAACGAAGGCATTTGCCCAAGCTTTCATCAAAACGTTTTTAGCATTACGGATATGATTCTTTCTATCACCGAAATAACCTTTTGCTTGCTTTAGCAAACGCTTTTTTCTTCTTTTTCTAGCAACGCTATTTGTAACTCTTACCATTTATCTTCTCCCTATAATCCATTCATGATTCGCTTGAACTTCTTTACGAAGCTTTTTGCTACCAATACAGGCCCTTCTAGTTTTCTTTTTCTTTTAGAAGATTTTTTGGTTAAAATGTGGCTTCTACCTTGCTGTCTTCTTAAAAGCTTCCCTGAACCGGTAAGCTTAAATCTCTTCTTTAACGATTTGTTTGTTTTGCACTTTGGCACTTTAACTCTCCTCTTTGGAATCGCCCATTTTCTGTTTGTTAATCTTCATTTTTTTCTCTTTCACACCCGGATTGACAAGCATCGTAAGCATTCTGCCCATCATTTTAGATCCGCTATCTGGTGTGGCTACATCTTGTAATTCTTCGATGATCTTATCCATTATCTTCTTGCCATTATCGACAAAGACAATTTCCCTACCACGAAACATACAAGTAAATTTAACCTTATGTCCTTTTTCAAGAAAATCTTTTGCTCTCTTAATCTTGACATTCAAGTCATGAGTATCAATATTTGGTTTGAACTTAACTTCCTTAACTTTTCCTTGCGTAGATCCTTTCTTTTGATCTTTGTCTCTTTTTGTTTGTTGATAACAAAATTTACCATAATCAATAATTTTACATACTGGCGGATCTGCCTTTGGAGAAATTTCTACTAAGTCTAACCCCATCTCCTCTGCCTTCTTCACAGCCTCAGATGTGAGATAAATCCCCATCTGCTTCCCCTCTTCAGAGATAACCCTAACCCGCAAAGCTTTTATGTCTCGATTGGTCTTCAAATTGTATTTCCCATACGTTGCATTTCAAATGAAGGTATTATATCTATAAGGGACATTTAACTCAAGAGATGATCTTCATAGTTTTTTCTAATGAAAGAGCAAAGATTCTTGTTAAATTAATTTCTAAAATTAAATAATCATTTACGTCTTCAAATTCAGCAATTACCCAAGGAATCCCCTTAAAATCAATCACAATAAATTCATCAAACTCGTTCATTTCAGATTTTAAATTTAAATGGTCACAAAACTTCTCTAACTGCTTATTCAAGTCTTTATTTGAAAAACTAAAACAAATAATTGCTCTTTGAACAATTGCACCTTTTAAACCATAAAGCTCACTTAAATCATCTGACTCAATAAGATCCAGTCTAAAAAAATCTTTTTCTCCAGATACCTCAGAGAAAACCTCTTCATCGCCTTCAAAAAAAACCTTACCGCCAAAGAAACCTTTTGCCTGATCAATCAATTTTTCAATTTTTTCCTCACCAAGCTTTGAAAAAAACACCCCTTCTTCATTTATCCAAAAAAGCTTTTCCTCTTTTCCAATAGTCACATGATCCACTTGATCAGTTTCCTCTTGCTTCTTTCTATCCATACTTGAATAAAAACAAAAGCCCTCTAAACAATAATGATGGACCTTCTTTTTCGACCATTTTTTCTCACCATGATCATAAACAGACAGCTTAACTTCCTTAATCTTTGATTCTTTTTGATCAATCTCTCCAATCAACGGCGCATGAAAAACATCCATACAAAGCATATCAACAAATTGCTCATCTCTATTGACAAGATCAGTTAAAAAGATCTGTTTTTGATGCTTTAACATATCACAGGCATTCTTTGAGACCATCTCTCTAATCGTGCCTTTTTCATTCCTCTGAAGCTTTGCAAAAAAGCGCTCTTTCACCATGTGCATTTCTTGGATTTCTAAAGGTCTTGAAAATGAAAAGTCCACACTAAATCGATCTGGTAAAACAACTAGATCAAGAATCTGTAATTTAGGAAAAAGCTCAACTAGAGCGGACGCTACTAGATTCATAGCATAATTTTGCTCAGCATAGGAAGGTAATTTCATTGGGATATAGCTGATTCGAACAGCTGACCTCCACGATGTCAACGTGGCGCTCTAACCGGGCTGAGCTAATACCCCTTCAAAAGAATTGATAGTTTATAACCATCGAGTATTTTCTTCAAGAATATTCGCTTATTATAAATTTTATTAAGAATTTAAAAAAATTACTTCAAATACAGAATGCCACAAGTTCCTTAAAACCAACACACCCCGAAATATCACCCATTCATAGAACTATAAACCAATATATGCTAAAATAAGATCCTTATATTTTAAGGATAAAACACAATGACAAGCCCACCACAAGCATTTACACCACTTCCAGAGGTAGTTTACAAGCATCAAGCTCTTCTTGCTATAATGACACCTGATGCAAGAGCATGGGACAAAATAGACCCTAATGATCAAAGAATTAACTTCATACTTAGATCTAAGAGCGGAAGAATTTTCTTATGCATTCTTGCAGTAATCACCATCTTTCCTATCTTAATATTAAGCTTCATAAAACACCCTATTTCTATTAATGGATCAAAGATCCTTGCCTCTTATGAGGAAATTAAAACAATTTTTTCTCAAGCAGTTAACATAGACGCTTTAACACCTCCTGTTATAACAAACCAGCAACCACAACAAAGCAACAGCACAAACAACACTACTAAATTACAGACAAATGCACCTATGGGACTTACAAACTCACTATCCCTTCTTACTCCTCTACGAAATGTTTGTTTTTTAAACTCTATGATACAAATCTTTGTGAACACAAGCCTAATAGACATTTTAGAACAGGCTTACAATAATCTGAATCTTGAGCTAGCATCGAATTCTGGTAAAAAGCCTCAGCACATTGTGTTAGTAGAGCAATTTATTGCTATTACCCATGAATTAAGGCTTAAAAACCCTAATCCAGCAAAAGCTGAAAAGCTTACATTAACTTTTTATAGAGCATACTGCGCCCATTATAAACTGCAAATAGGCAGGCAGCATGATGCCATGGATGTCTTCCGAAACTTAATTTCTATACTTAACTCCAAAGAAGGTATAATTGGCCATCAAGTAGAGTCTTTCTTTACTGATTCAGAGAACAATCTCTTAGAGGGTTTCGATAAAAAGCAGGAGTTTGAATTCCCCCTATACGTAACAAAAAACTACTCTACAATAGATTCATTAATTAAAGCAAATTTTACCTCTAATCCAAGTTCTATTTTACACCCAGTCGCTGAAGATGGAAGAAGAAGAACTGAGAGCATTACAGATTATAAAGTATTCGAGTATCACTTCAATCAATTAAACGATGAAAAAAAATCTAAACATAAAAGATTCTTTGCAAAAAACCCTAAGAGTGGAAGAAATAATATCTCAGAAGTAAACTTTGAAAAACAACAAATACACTCAGACGCCAGGCATAGAGACGTACGACCTACACTTTTAAGACTATTTAATAAAAAGATGAGCAAACTAAAAGCCGAATACATAAATCACCTAAAAGCTATCGGAATGCACACCTCTAGATTGTACACCAGAACCATACCAAAAAGCTCTCAAATGTTTATCGTATCTACTAGCGCTAGATCTCAAACAATTACAACTTTGGATGAAAATATAAACATTAACGGTGACGCTTTTACACTTGTTGCTACGCTTTTACACTCTGGAAGAGTAACATCTAAAGGATCGGGCGGGCACTACGTTTCTTACATAAAAAAGAATGATCAGTGGTGGTATTGCAGTGATAAAACAATCTCACGAAGACAAAAACCTTCTGGGCGATATAAAACCCTATTCTACCAAAGGGTGAACAACGAGGACTCCATGGATTCCAGCAGCGAAAATGCCTAAAACCACCCTTTTTATTAAAATAAATCCTTTACATAAGCCCTCAGATTTCCCTAAACCCCTTAGGTCTATAATGAAAATATAAAAGAACTCTAAAGCCGTCGAATTGTAAGTGCCTTACAGCAAGCAAGATACAAGATATAACGCACCCTAGACCTTTAAATTACCATATGCTATAATTAGATGTAATTAAGTATATAAGGATTAAAAACATGTCTACTCAAGTGTCCACTTATCACACTCTTCCTGAAAGCTTCTATGAGAATCAAGCTGTTTTAGCTATTATGTTCCCAAGCGCAAAAGCATGGGACGCGATTGACCCTAATGACAAAAGAATCCACCCAATGCTTAAAACCGAAGGTGGAAGGATCTTCCTGACCATAATTACAATTATTACAGTATTACCTTTTCTCATCTTACGATTACTGAAGTATCCTGTTTCCATAAACGGATCAAAAACTCTTTTATCTTCTGATGATGTTATGACCATTTTTAAAAACACCGTAAGTTCAAATTCTACTTCCCGCTTAACATTACAAAATAAAAAGCCACAAAACAGAGTAAACAATACAAATACAAAACCAAAACCCCCTGCTCGAAAACCCCCAAAGATCTACCCAGGCGCGCCAACAGGATTGATAAATTTCAAGGAAGGCTTAAGCAATGTTTGTTTTGCAAATTCAGTTATTCAAATAGTTGCAAATACTGGCTTATACGATATCCTACAAAATTGTCTTCAGAGCTCTCAAACAGAACTTACAGAAACTCCGACAAAAGAATCTGCAAACACCAACGAAAATGCTTTAGTCATAAGAGGTCTTGAAGAAGATAGACATCAACTTATTTCTAGCTTCTTAGATATTTGCACCGAATTAAGACTTGATAAACCGAATAACGATAATATCATTAAACTTACCAATGCATTCTATAAGCAATTTAATGTTTATATAAGACATAGCGACAGTAATTCAAGAGCTGGAGGTCAACACGACTCTATGGAATTATTTAACATTTTGTTCGCAATAGCTGGCGACTCAATTGGACAGCATCATGAATCATATTTTGTCGATGCTCAAGATAGAAGATTAACTAATTTTAGATCTGCACGTCAAATCCTAAACCCTCTCATTATCCATGATAGATTTCATAGCGTCTCTCAGTTACTACAAATATCTTTAACCGATACAGAAGAAGACTTTTATTCACCTAATCTTGGAGATACTGAGAGACCCTTCTCTGAAGTTTCAAACCGCCTTATATTTGAATATCATGTTAATCAAATGGAAGATGGAGAATCAAAAACTAAACTGCAAAAAAACTTTGAAAGGAAAGCAGATGGTTCTTATAAACTTACAAACCCAAACTTTGAAGAAATTAGTATCTATAAACAAAAAAAGAAACTATACAATAATCTATTAAATAATCTTGGAACAAAAGAATCTCCTGCTAAAATCAGCGATTTAAGGAATGACTATATAGAATACATTAAAGAACAGGATGCTTACATCAAGAGAGTCACCAGAACATCAGTTGAAAAAACCTCAAATGAAATCATCATCTCTACTAATTCAACCTCTTCTTCTGTAAATGAGCTAGAACAAGAAATTCAAGTCGATGGTGACAGATTCGTCTTAGATGCAACACTTTGCCATATGGGTGGAGTGAAAGTCGGGCACTATGTTTCTTTTGTAAGAAAAAACAATCAATGGTGGTGTTGTAATGACAACACTGTTTTTCCTGTAAAAGAACCCCATCATAATTTCAAGACACTTTTCTACAGAAGAGCTAAAGACGGTGAGCCTATTCAAACAGTCTCTGAAGAAGGAGTCGACATAAACAAGCCACCTAAACGTAAACCTAAAAAAACACCCCAAACTAACAATGCTACTAAGGGTAAGGCTAGCTCTGCGAATAATGCTAAAAAGATTGCAGCAACAAGAGCAAAAGCAAGAGCAAGAGCAAAAGCTAAGTTAAATGCAAAGAATGCGACTGCTAGCGCTACTAAAACAACATAACCAGATCCTCAGTTACACAACCTACTAACAGACAAAGAATTACAAATTACACAAGTGATTGAAATTTAACTTATTATATGCTATAATATAATAGAATCTTGTTTAATACTTAAACTTTATTAAATTGACTAATTTAGAGAAGTCGTATTTATGAAATAGATTCATTGTTAATTATAATAAGAGTTAAAAATTTCTATGGAAACTAATGACGAATTAATGGTAAAAAAAAATATTGTGGACAAGGAGTCTGATTTGCAGATAAAGTTTCCAATTTTTGAAGACGAAAAAGAATTAGATGACATTGGTCGTTCTTTAGATTGTAATATTTTTGTTCCAAAAGACACTCTTCAAAAATTCATCTTCCGTCTAAGAGAAATTGATACGACCCTTTCAACAATTAACGATAACTCTCTTTATCATGCTATTGAAAAGAAAAAGAAACTCCTTAAAAGTTTAGCAGCAAAATGTGAAAAGTTAAAACAACGAGAGCAAGTAATATCAATGGCAGAAGAAGCCGAACTTATAGCAAACTCTAGCCCATTTTTAAGCGATAAGGAAATCAAAGAGAAAACATCCCTCCTTAAAAATCGTATTGATAATTTTATAGAAAATGCAAGACCATCAAACAACAATATGAAATTCCTTCGCTTTGCAAAGCGACTTCTTTCAAAGGCAGAGAAACACGAACCTGTCATTTTAAAGAATGAAAAGAAAGATTCTACGATCGCATTAAGAGAAGCCTCTCCCGGAGAGATCACTCTTGATGATTTTGCACTTGCAGAAACTCTGTATGAGCTAGCAAACAACCTATACGAAGAAAAGATTGATCATTACAAAGAAATGCTCCAAAATACACTTTCCTCAGCAAACCAAAAAGAACTAAGCTTTCACGTAAGTAATTGCGGCGGTAAACTCTCAACCCTCGACACAAAAGAAGATCAATTAAAAGTCATCCAAGGCATCCTAGGGTTTGCTCATACGATAACCGACTACTATGCAAGTGAGACGCCCTACCCAAGCACCGAAGAGCTAACAACCCTCTTCTCCGACCAAATGTACTAAAGCCTTTCCTAAAGGCAATGGGACGCTGCCCCAAACCCTGAGAAGGGTCAAAGACCCTTTCTAAACCCGTATTTGCTTTTTTTTACTAAAAGAAGAAACAAAAGAAACCTCTATATCAACGCTCCTAAACAGAGGTTATGAATTCCAGACACCCCCATTCAATTATGCGCATTATGGTGAAATCATAATTACGCGATAACACGCGCAAAAACACCTGATTTTATTTTTCACTGAACTTTAAAGGTGATGGATTTTGGATGGATTTTTTTACATGCAGAGCGAAGGTGTACATGGTGGTACTGCGAGCTCCGCATTAAAAAAAAGGCGCCAAAAGACAAGCCGCGCCTTAGAAAGAGAAGTTGAGATGGTAAGCAATGCTTACCAAATCGGCTTCTTGAGGATAAGACTGCGCGAAAACTCTGCGCTTGTACATAGCTTTTATGCACCCCCAAACCTCAAAGTTATACTGATAAGCAACTTTAACCTCTAGAGATTGATGTCTGATTGTTGCATAACCATTAAAGTTGTTAATATCCACAGGAAGCTCTCCACCTAGACCGAAGTAGCCATCTACACCAATTAAGAAGACGTTTCTTTCCAGGAAGTATGCTTCACCAACAACATCCCCTATAATCCAAGGATAGCCTTTTTCAGCAATCCCTACATCGAAATAGGCGTATGTTTTACCAGCAGGCTTTGCATCTTTATCAAACTCCTTTCCTACAGAAAATAGGAAATCAAAGTTATAGTTGCTTGCATATGGAGTTGCCACATCTATCAAACGATTATCTGGCACATATCTAAAATAAGCACCGATAAGCAAAGCAACGGGATCGCCTTCTAAATCATTCAATAGTGGATATTTAATAGCAGCTGCAACTGATTCAAAGTTAAAGTCCACTTTTCGTGAATTATCAAATTCCACATCAAGTTCTAAGAAAATATCTGTATTTACTGAACCTGACAATTCCAAGATCAATTGATTCACATAAGAATCATAGTTTGATGGATTAAAGCCATTTTCAACACTAGGAAAATAGGTATATTCATATTTCACGCCTGCTTGCATTTCGTAAGGAGGTGGGATCCATGGATCATGTTTAATTCCCCACAAGGGTGTTATTGCAACTGCAAGAAGGAAATAAAATTTCAGCCCTTTCATAATGATTACCCGCTAACCTTATCTTTTATTTCTGCTAGAAACTTTTCGGCATCTAAAGCTGCCATGCATCCCATTCCTGCAGATGTTACAGCTTGACGATATCTTTTATCGCAAACATCTCCGGCTGCAAACAAACCAGGTACTGATGTTTTAGATGTAAAGCCTTCCACCTGGATATAGCCGCTTTCATCTCGTTGAAGATCACCATCTAAAAAATCTGAGTTAGGCGTATGTCCAATTGCAAAGAAAACTCCTGCAACTGCCAATTCTTTTTCTACTCCATCATTTGAAACAAGAATCGATCCAGAAACAAGATTATCGCCAGTTATTTTTTTTAACTGATGATTAAAATGAACTTCAATTTTCTCATTATTCTTCACACGCTCTGCCATTATCTTTGATGCTCTAAATTCATCCCTTCTTAAAGCAACGTGTACTTTTGTTCCAAACTTTGTTAAGTACAAAGCTTCTTCACAAGCAGAATCTCCACCACCAATTACTAACAGTTCTTTATCTCTAAATAAAGGAAGCGCACCATCACAAACAGCACAGGCACTCACCCCTTTTGTCCAAAATTCTTCTCCACCCTCAACTTCTAAGCGTTTTGCGTAAGCACCAGTTGCTACAATGACACTTTGAGCTGTGATATTTCCTTTCTTGGTCTCTACAACAAACGGATACTTTGATACATCTATTCGCTGAACATCTGTTTCTAAGATCTCTGTGCCAAAGCGCCTTGCTTGCTTCTCAAGAACATCCATTAATTCAGGACCTTGAATGCCATCCACAAAACCAGGATAATTTTCTACTTCTGTTGTAGTCATCAACTGACCGCCTCTTATTCCACCTTTCAGAAAACCTGCTACGACAAAGGGTTTTAAATCCGCTCGCGCTGCATAAATCGCTGCAGTCCACGCCGCAGGTCCTGATCCTATGATTAAAACATCAACATAATCTCTCACTTTCACTCTCCTATAATTAAAATAAGTATTTTCAGGGATATTAACTTAAAAAAGCAAGGGAGTTTTTTCTTAAAGATAATCCTTATTCAAGTTATACTATTTAGTGCAGATAGTCCCAGGTAAATAATTATGGTAAGAAGTATTAGATTACAGAATGTCACCAAAAAGAAAAACGGTGTCACCATCCTTGATAATGTGTCGTTTACGATTCCTGGGAGCCTTTTTTTTGCATTATTAGGCCCTTCTGGATGTGGAAAGACAACGCTTTTGCGCTTAATTACAGGTCTTGAGCAAGTAGACTCTGGTAAAATATTTCTTGGAAATAAAGAAATCACTAATATACCCGTCCATAAAAGACCCATTAACATGGTTTTTCAAAATTATGCTTTATTCCCTCACCTTTCTATTTTCGATAATATTGGCTACGCACTTTCCATTAAAAAAATTCCTAAAACCATTATTAAAGAAAAAGTGTTAAAGCTTGCCAATGCCTTTCACTTAAATTCTCATCTTCATAAAAAACCCTCTCAACTATCAGGCGGGCAACAGCAAAGGGTCTCCATAGCTCGAGCAATTATTGAAGGACCTGAAGTACTTCTTCTAGATGAACCGCTTGCTGCCTTAGACTTTAAGCTCCGTGAAAAGCTTTTAATTGAACTCATTGAACTGCAAGATGAACTAGAAATTACTTTTGTTTATGTCACTCATGATCAAGAAGAAGCTCTTACTGTAGCTGATAAAATGGCTATCATGAACCCTGAAGGCGAAATTGAGCAAATGGGAACACCTAAAGAGATTTATGAATTTCCAGTCTCAAGATTCGTTGCAGAATTTGTAGGAAGCACAAACATCTTTTCCGGCACTGTAGATAAAAAAGATAATGAACCCTTAAATCTATCCACACACCTCGGAAAATTCTCTCTGGATCAAAAGAAAGTGGGTTCTTGGGCCAAAGATGGCTCGCGAGCTCTTCTAACTATTCGTCCAGAAAAAATTCTCATTACCAAAAGGTCAAGCCCTGAATTCTCAAATTTCCTCAAAGGTATTGTACACTCAATTGTTTACACTGGAAGATCGACATATTATGAGGTCTTAGTGGGAGATACGAAAGTCAAAGTCTTTGAACAAAACGATGAGCACGTAGAGAAAGAAATGATTGATTATGACGACGAAGTATTCCTTTATTGGCAAAAAGAAAACACTCTTGCTTTAGAAGGTGTATGATGAAAGCAATAATCCTTAAACTTAAAAAACCTTTTTTTTTCCCAAGCTTTCGAGCTATTAAAAAAGAATTAATTCATACGATAGCATCAACATCCCTTGTTTGGCAAATAGCATTCTTTTACCTTCCTGTGTCCTTGCTTTTCTTGGTAAGCTTCATTCACACAAATCCTGAGACAGGATCATTAACCCTTTCATTACATCACTTCAAGCCTATTTTAAGCATCACCTACTATAAAGTAATCCTCAATTCCCTCTTCTTATCATTCTGGACAGCCCTCATTAGCCTTCTTATAGCTTTTCCTCTAACCTATTTCATTGTATTTAAAACAAATAGATTTAAGTATATTCTTTTATTTTTTCTACTCATTCCCTTTTGGACAAATTTCTTACTACATATCTACGCCTGGTTCTTCATCTTAGAAAAAAATGGATTAATCAATCAGCTTCTTTTATATACAGGGATCATCAATGAACCCCTTAAAATCCTGCACACAAAGTCAGCTTCGCTAATTTTAATGGTTTATTACTATCTACCGTTCATGGCACTTCCTATCTTTTCTGCCCTTGAGCGATTTAATACAACCTACTTTGAAGCTTCTGTCACTTTAGGTGCAGGCAGAAGACAAACCTTCTTTCGAATCGTATTCCCAATCATACAGAAATCAATCATTAGCGGATTCTTTTTAGTCTTTATTCCCGCTTTTGGAGAGTTCATCATCCCTGAGTTCATGGGCGGTGATAAAGTTGCCTACGTGGGAAGCGTGATCTCCTTATTTCTCTTTGAAGAAAGCACCGGAGCAACAGGTCTTGCTTTTACAACACTTTCCCTTACCATCTTAACAATCTGTTCTGCTGCCATCTATTTATTTTTCAAAGCACTCTTTAACTATTTACAAGGAGCGCCACTTGATAAATCCTAGAAAAAGTCTGCTTGGAAGATTATCATTTTCCTTAGTCTATGTATTCCTTTACCTACCAATCCTTCTTTTGATCATCTACTCTTTCAACAAAACTCCACTACCAAATAAACTCTCCGCCTTTACTCTCGAATGGTATAAAGAACTCTTCAACTACAAAGAGGTCTGGGTATGCTTTTCTAATTCTATGTTTATTGCCATCATGACAACGTTTATTTGCCTTTTCTTTTCTTTGCTTTTAATCTACTACAAAACAATTGGAGGAAAAATTCGAAAAATCATCCCTCTTTTTTATGGAAATTTAATGATTCCGGATACAGTACTTGCCATTTCGCTAGCTTGTTTTTTTGCACTTTGTAAAATTCCCCTGGGGCTAACCACTATTATCATAACGCACTCTGTTGTGGGCCTTGGGCTTTCCATTCCTTTAATTTACCTGCGATTTAAAGATCTTAATCCATCTTTACTAGAAGCCTCCTCTGTTTTAGGAGCATCTTCATGGACAACCTTTAAGCGTATTGTATTGCCTTTTATGATGCCTAGTTTATTAGGAACTGGATTAATGATATTCATTCTCTCTTTTGATGACTACATTCTCACATACTTTACAGCAGGTAGCTCTGCTCAAACACTATCCCTTTTCTTAGTCGCCTCTCTTCGCTTTGGAATCTCTCCGATGATTAACTCTCTTACAACAATACTCCTTCTTTTTTCTATCGGAGTTGTTGCTCTTTTATTTTTATTAAAAAGAAAAGAGGAGCTTGAAAAATGCTAAAAGGCTTTCGTTTTATTTTTATCATGTCTCTTTTATGTATCATTATAGGCTCTGTTCGCTTAATCACGAATAACCCCTTTAATAAACAACACAATCACGAGATAAATGTTTATGCATGGAGTGCTTATTTTGACCATGAAATGCTTGAATCTTTTTACAAAGAAACAGGGATAAAAGTAAATATTCACTTTTATAATTCAAACGATGAACTTTTAACACAGCTATCTATCAACAAAGGCGAAAATGTTGACTTATTGTTTCCATCAGATTACACAAGCAGAGTCTTAATAAAAAACAACGCTGTTAAGAAGATTGATAAAAGCAAACTTAATTTTACTAAATATATATATCCCTTCTTATTAGATAAGGAATATGACCCTGGTAATGAATATAGCCTTCCATACACATGGGAAGTTTATGGCCTAGCATTTGATGGCCGTGAAATTAAACATTCTCTATCGCTGAAAGATCTTTTTTCTGAAAAGCATCTTAAAGTGATGACCCCTGATCCCTTCGAAATGACTTCTATCGCCTCTCAATACCTTTATGGAAATAAAGAATCTTTAAACGACAATGAAGTTGATGAACTGATAAAAATGTTAAAATCTCAAAAGCCTACGACTGAAGCATACGCTGATTTTCGTGCTAAAGATATCATCACTTCAAAAAATGCCGACCTTACACTTTTAAAAACATCATACCTTGATGAGCTAATGACAGAGACTCATGATGTCAATTTTTCACTACCAGACGATGTTATATTTCTTTGTATTGAAAATGCAATGATTGGTAAAAAAAGCAAGAACACTGATGATATTTATACCTTTTTAAACTACATATACAAACCAAAAAACTTAGCACTCACAATTGATATATTTCCAGCATACCCCTCATGCTCTGATGCTTTAGAATATACCAAAAGACATCATCCCATTTATCTTAAAACAATTGATGAAGTAGAAAATAGAGAATTGGACCTAAGGTTTTTTTCTTATATAACAAAAAAAGAAACTATCCGCCAAATCATTGTTGAAACAAAAGCATAAAAAAAAACCCCATCTAAAAAGATGAGGTTATTTAAATAAATTTAAAGAAGATTAGCTTTGAAGCGCACTTACTTTAGTCATGGCAAACTCGATCACATCTCCAACAGTTTTCAAAGACATCGCTTCTTCTTCTGTGATCTCAAAATTCAACTTCTCTTCAAACGTCATTATAAGCTCTGTTTGATCCAAAGAATCTGCATTTAGATCTTCAACAAAAGACTTTTCTTTTGTAACTTCTGAAGCTTCAACTCCTAGTTGCTCAACAATGATATCAACTATCTCTTTTTCTACCTGTTTTTCCATGTCTTCCATATTTTATTCCTTATGGTTGTTTTTCTAATTTTTTTTATGATGTTAACCCACCATCAACGACTAACGTATGTCCTGTGATGTATGAAGCGTTATCACTAGCTAAAAATAATACTGCATCGGCTACCTCATCAACATTTGCAAATCTTTGCATGGGAACAAACTCTTCAGCCTTCTTCTTGCCAGCATCGTCTAAAAAGTCCACCATATCCGTCTCTGTAAAGCCTGGTGCTACACAATTACAGTTAATCCCTCTCTTTGCAAATTCTCTTGCCAATACCTTAGTTAAGCTTACTATTGCCCCTTTCGAAGCGCTATAGTGAGCCTGCCCTGGGTTTCCTCCCATTACACCACCTGCAATTGAAGAAATGTTTACTATCTTTGCCCCTCGATTTTTTATCAAATTCCTCGAAAAGGCATGAGTCATATTATATACGGATTTTAAGTTAGTGTCTACAACATGATCCCAGTCATCTTCAGTTATCCTTAAAAACAAAGAATTTTTTGAAACTCCAGCATTATTGATTAAAACATCAATATTACCCCATTTTTCAATTAATTTCTTGGCAAACTCTTTTACTGCTTTATTATCACTTACATCGACTGGATAGAAAGTAACATCACCCTCTAATTGCTTACAAGCTGAATTTCCTCTATCAGGACATCGTCCTAACACTGCAACAGTAGCTCCTTCATCTAAAAAATGCTTAACGATCTGAAGGCCGATTCCTTTAGTTCCACCAGTAACTACAACTCTCTTTTTTTCAAACCGTCTCATATAACATCTCCAAATCTTCTATATTTTCAACTGTAACGAAAGAGTTTACAGTATTCATTTTTTTATTCAAGGAAGAAAGTTGCTTAGGTCCTATCTCAATGTAATGAACATCGAGCTCATTCATCGTATTCATACAATCAAGCCATCTTGTTTTTTTATGCACCTGCTCGATCAAATTCTGCTTGATGATCGTTGTATCATTTTCTATTTTTCCTGAAACGTTCATCACAAGAAGAGTCTCTGAATCTTTGATTAAACACTCATTAATATAAGGCTTAAGTTCATTTCTTGCTTCTGTCATAAATGAAGAATGAAAAGCACCCGATACTTTTAACGGAAGCACTCGGCGGGCACCTTTCTCTTTTAATTCTATAGCCGCTTTTTGCATCTCATCTAAAGATCCAGCAATCACAACTTGTCCTGGAGAATTAAGATTTGCAACCTGATACTTTTTAGGAATATCTTTTTCTTCTAGTCCAAGCACTGCACACATCCCCTGAGGAACTTTTGAAGAAGCCTTTTGCATAAACTCCCCACGTTTTTTGACAATCGGCAAAAGAGTTTGAAATTCGATTTTTTGAGAAGCCACTAAAGCTCCATACTCCCCAAGACTTAAACCTCCACAAACATACGGCATTAAATCTGGAAACTGCTTTTCTATTGCTCTTAAGATTGCGATTGAGGTGACAAACAAAGCAATTTGACAAAAATCTGTTTGTTTTAAGGCGTCTTCATCAGAAGAAAAAACTTTCGATGAAACATTCATTGATAATAGATCTTCTGCTTCTTGAAAGACCTCTTTTGACTCTAAAAACTTATCATAAAAGGATTGTCCCATAAACGGCTTTTGCGCCCCTTGACCTGGAAATACAAACGCTCTTTTCATCTACCCTCTCCCTTTAAAATCATTGTACCCCAAGTAAACCCTGCTCCAAACGCTGCCATTAATATATTTTGATCACTTTTAGAGCGATGCTCTAAATACTCATCTAAACAAATCCCCACAGAGGCTGCACATACATTGCCAATATACTCAACATTTCTATGTACTTTTTGTGGATCAATCATAAATCTTTTTAAAATAGCCTCAATAATTCTGTTGTTCGCCTGATGAGGAATGAAATAATCAATCTCATCAATCTCTATATTACCTTTTTTTAAACACTCAGAAATTGATGAGATCATGCGCTTCACCGCATGACGAAACACAACACGCCCGTCCATCCTCAAGCAATGCCGCTTTTCTTCTAGGGCTTCTTTTGAAAGCGGCTCCACGCTCCCCCCTGAAGGAACTTCTAAAGCTTGATGCATCTCTCCATCACTTCCTAGCACAATCTCATCCATCCAGACAGCATGATCAGAAAGCGGCTTATCTGTAACAAGCGCCGCACACGCTCCATCTCCAAATAAGACACAAGTGCTTCTATCTGTATAATCCAAAATCGATGACACCTTTTCTGCCGCTATCACCATGATATTTTTGTATAAGCCCGAAGTAATATACCCCTTAGCGGTCGCCAAAGCAAACATCATTCCACTACAAGCAGCTACTACGTCAAATGCTGGGCACTTGGCTTTGAGCTTCTTTTGTATAATACAAGCAGTTGATGGAAATATATAATCAGGCGAAAGGGTTGCTACAATAATTAAATCAACCTGAGAAATATCTAGCTGAGCTTTTTCTAGAAGTTTATGAGCTGCTTTAACACCTAAATCAGATGTAGCCTCTTCCTTATGAGCAATCCGCCTCTCTTTGATTCCTGTTCTTGAGACTATCCACTCATCTGTTGTCTCCACAACCTTCTCTAGCTGGCTATTTGTCATCACAGTATCTGGCAAATAGGAGCTAGTCTCTGAGATATATGCCCTTTTCTGAACCATGCAAAACTTCTGCTTCGTTAAAAAAAGTCTGAGTATACACCTTCTTAATCAAAAAACTCACGCTATTTTTTTAAAAGCCTCATAACCACCTAAACTTAAGCTGGTTAAAAAAAATACCTTTTAGAGTTTTATATTAACTTGAAGTAACCGCACAAACTAAACCTCTGACTACAAGTTAACTACACTCTTATGGCTGCCTTTTGACGGATCACCCTTTGAAAAATTGAATTATAAAACAGTTAAATGTTTAAAATTATTATTAAT
>JAJACQ010000015.1 GCA_022601435.1 Chlamydiia bacterium | reverse complement strand
GGCATATATTGCGGGATGTAAAATAAAGCTCTCAGAGTACCTTTTAACGAACTATCTATCAACCTCTGGTGTGGTGGGTTGTATCAATAGAGTTCGTTGATTCTAGCCTGTTTAAAATGGATATTATGTGAATTACCACAAAATGCACAACTGTTGACCATATGATTGCATGGAAGTATTACACGTAACTAACTGATAAAGAATCGATTAGGTTAAATTAGGAACCTGATGGAACCCGTTGGGAACCCCACTGATTTAGTTAAGTTGTTGATTATCATTTACTTAACTAATATCTGGGAACCTGGGAACCTCATTTCCTTTTTTCTTCTGGGTTAATCAAAGATAAAGAACTAAAAGAAGAAAATAAAGTGAATATCGGGTTCCGAGGGTTCTCAAATGTACCCTCACGTCGTTGAATCGCAATGTTAGAAAATCGCAATTTCTAGTGATTTGACATAATCTGTAAAAAAGTTATACGTAATTTTGTATTTTAATCAAAAACCCGTATACTTGTGTATGTTAATAAAACAAAAACTGGAATGAATATAACACAGGAGCTACTTGATGGGTTAGGCATTAAGAAGAAGAAATACAAGGATGAGCATGATGATTTGTCTATGTATTATGAGTATAATATTACCACAAAATCCAACTTAAAAATAACAGTGGAATTTAGTAAGATAAATGATGCTGGTAAATGGGTTGATAATGGTGTGAATGTACATCTAGATAATGGCGAGAATTTGTATCCTACAAAGGACTGTAAAACCTTACAAGATTTATTTCAAATACTTCGTATCTTAGGAAGTTCATCTGTTGATTTGGATGCTTTTGAAAAGTTGATATTAGATAAACAAATGAAGGAGGAAGAGGTAGCACGCTTGATAAATTTAGGGATGGAACTCTAGAAATAAAGCATCTTGAATATTCCATAAAATTAATGGACTTAGTTTTCCTATTATTTTCAAGATACGTTTTTTGTTCAGACAGAAACCTTATTTATGCGGTAAGAAAAATTAAAATATCAAATAAATGTGACTTTAATATTCTTGCCAATAAAATAGATTCTCACCCAATGGTTATGGATAAAAAATCTAGTTGGAAGGATTATATTTATAACATTGAAAAGGTTTACAATGTAAATGCCGTTAAGAGAAAAACTATATTTTAATAAAAAAACAGTGTTATGAAAAAAGGAATATTAAAATGGATTATTGAAACTCAAGGAGTTAAGATAATCGGTCTATTTGCAGTCGTTTTGATAGGTTGGATTGTTGGTGCAAAAGATTACTTTGACAATGGTGAGGTTATTGGACTTGTCATTACAGCAATATTGACTGTGATTTATTTTTCAGTTTTTGGGCTTGAATATATAAAATACAGAAATGGTAATTAGTAGCGCAATATGGTTTTTGATAGGATCCGTAAACGGGATTAAAGATAAGTCGGCGCTTAACCTGTTTAAAAGGCCGTACTGGAACAAGGGTGAGGGCTGGAAATATAAATGGAAATTAGACAAAAGCAACAGAACGTCTTTATCAACCAGGAAGGAATGGTATTACTTATGGTTGTACAAACCACTATTTAAAGAAAGTTTCCCTTACTCATCCACCGCGCTAGTGTTTATTACTGATGGGTGGCACTTGTTGCAATTCATCCAATTCAAACTGGCAATTATATCAGTGGTCACACATTCGGAATCAGAGATGTCTGCTTTATTACAATTCGGAATATTATTAATATGCTTCAGCTCAGGATTTTGGATAACTTATGAAAGAAAATAAATTATTTTTTACATTATTACTTGTTTAGTAAAATATAATTTACTTACTTTCATGTATGGGAAATGAAGTAGAGAAATTAGTTCAAGAAACAGATAGAATAAAGAAAGATGTTTCCGAAATACTTGAAGAGGAGAGATTGATAAAATTAAGAATTATCACATTACAATTAAGCCAAAAAAGTTATGATAAGTAGAGCATTATTTATTACAAAAAAGAGTAAGAGAACGATGAAGGTAACTATACCTCCAGGAACTTACAAAAGCGGCGTTCGTTATACGCAGCATGTCAGAATGAGTGGCCTAAGGAAGAACGACGTTGTATTATTTAAAGACGCTGAAAAACAGCATACTAAACTTTTTTACAACGGACTGAATATTTCAATAGGAAAGGTTTCGCACTGCTGCTTTGAAGTTAGTTTTAGAATTGTTCCTGGAAGCCTTATTGGGCATAAGGATGCCACATCATTTGAAATTGAAGTAATTGCATTGGTATGAGTTGGGAGAAGATAATTTCGGACTTATCCATAGTAAGGCCAGAAACAATAGATAGTAGTATTTTAGCTCAAGCTATTCAACTTGATTTTTACAAGTCTGTTTGCCGCGAAGCTGAACAATACGAAAAAGCATTTTACCTTAAAGAGGAAATGGAGATTCAATTTGCTGAAAGTTACAAAATGCTTTCTAATGGATTGAAGAAGCGAAATGAAAAAGAGGTTAGAGAATACAAGAGTAGTCTTCTGGTTCATAATATCTCAAACAAATTATTCATCATACTAAACAGAAGATTTAGCCAAAGCAAGTTGTGGGAAATGGAAATTGAAGATTTAACATTTTACAGAGCAAATAGCTTTAGAGAAATCAAGGGTATGACGAAAGGAGTAATGGAAGAGTTGTTAAACTTAGTAAAAAGGGAGGGTTTTCAATGGAAAGATTAAAATTACAACATTTATGCTTTTATCTTCACACGGAGTTGAAGATGGTTTGCAAAATAAACGAAGAGTCTGAAGTTATTGGTGAATTGATTGGTATTGACACTGAAGGATTCAATGGATATAATCCACTAAAGGTTAAATATTATGGGTCGTGCAAAACAATACCAATGTATGCTGCATTTGATTATAAAGATGTCAAGCCCATTTTATCCGAAGGGATTAATCGACATTATGACCATTTCGGGTTGATAGACAAGGGTCTTGCAATAAAAGAAGGCTCCTGAGATTTATGACAAATTCAAATTTTGAGTTAGATGGTAAAGAGTTTCAAATTATTGGTGTTACGTTGGCTGTTCAAGATAAAGCCTGTTCTTATTGTTTCGAACGTGGACATCATTTTAAAGATTGTAAATTATATATTAAAAGATATGGAAAAAAGTTACGCACAAGTACAGAGAGTAATGAAGAGTAAAGGATTCAAATTCTTTACTGGAGAAATGTCAATAAATCTTATTGGAATTAGGAAGGATGAAAGCATTTCAAATGAATTTGATGACACGCTTATTGTGTGTATCGTTATGAATGGAGAACCCTTCATAACACAATTTGGAAACTTTACAACCGAACCAGGTCATTACTATCTAAAAGAAAAGTTTTTAAACGATTTAGGATGCGCAATTTTGGCTCCAGGTCAATATCGAGGAATGTGGAAACAAGGATTACATCGTGGTAAATACCCAGCCTTGGTTCAACGTGGCAGATGCAAAGTTTACCGGGACTCAAATAGGGATGAGTGCATTGACGTTGTAGTTGAAAGAACTGGCCTGTTTGGAATCAACATGCACCACGCCTATGATAGGGAAAAAATAGGGAAATATTCTGCTGGATGTCAAGTTCATAGCTCTCCAATAGCTCTTGAGGCGGTTTTAGACTTATGTAAAAAATCTGCCTCAAGGTATGGGGACAGCTTTACTTATACTTTGTTGGAAGAAAAGGATTTTGAGTAATGTTCGGAACTGAAATAATTTATTTATCGAAAGAGCCCAGCAATAGAAGGGAAAAAAGGGAGATGGAAAAGGAACTAAAAGGGGTGTGGGGTAGACTTACCGAAGTTGAAACCAAATTTATGGAAGATCTTTTTAACCCCGAATTCGAATCTGCTGGTGTTACATATCAAGATTTATACAACCACTACATTTTACAATACAAATCAATTTGTGAATGGATAAAGCACAATAAAAAACACAAGTGGATATTGATAAACAAAAATTATATCGTTGACAATTACAAGCCAGTCGAGTATAATTATGATCGTGAAGATGGTGAGTGTAGCTTTCTTTCAATGATTAGACTGGCAAAATTTCCATTTGGATGGAACCCAGCAAAGATTCAAATGATTGATTTGTAAAAAATAATTCACTTTAATATTGTTTGGTAAAAAATAGTTTACTATTTTTGAATTGTAAACGAAATCTATAAACAAAATGAATAAGCACGAAGAGTTTAAAATAATGATGTCATCCTTGGGGTTAAGCTACAGGGATTTAGCCGACATGATAGACCTGGAATATTCCAGCTTAAAAAGCATGTTAGCTCCGAGTAAAGACCTTCCAAGGTGGGCTTTGTCAATGTTAATTGTGTTTAACAACAAAAGTGTTGAAGGTGCTATTGTAGAAATTCAGGGTAAAAACTATGAGGTTAAACTTATAGAAGTTTAAGAAGGAAATTTGGCAACAATAGCGAAACGTAGTGGAGCATTATTTTCTCCAATGATAAGTGTAGCAATCGGATTTTTAACGACTTAATAACAACGAAATGAATAACACAAAAGAACTACTAGAGGACTTCTTAACATACTTAGCTGATGAAGGAGTAGAATTTAACTTAGGTTATCACGACCACGCAACAGATTATATTAAGAAAAAAGAGTTAAAATCTGATTTGCTACATAGTGTTAGCGAGATTAGAGGCAAACTATGTCCAATAACTAACCTAATAGCAATGATTGAAAATGGAGTGACTGGAAAGACTGAGAAACACGGAGAAATATTTAATAAAGAGATAGATAATTGCAAACGTGTAATAAATGAATTAGCACAAAGAGAAGTCTATTCTCGCTAACGTTGAATGTAAATTTTGAAGCGATGGAAAAAGAAATAGATAATATACTAGGAATGTTTGAGATGGGTTGTTACAGCCAAAAGGAAGCTAAACAAAAGCTTTTGAATTTACATAGTGTTAGCCACTTTTCAGAGATTTATGTAACATTTGATGAAGATGATGGCTCGGTAGGAACTGCATTTGATAATAAAGAAAAGGCTGAACGTGACGCAGCGGAAACTTGTTGTGGATTGATGACAATGAGATTAATACATGGTAAATAGAATTGTGGCTAACAGGTCGATAGAAGTAATACTAAATTTGATACCTAGAAAACATGGATAACTTTAAAGAAACGTTGATTAATATAGAAAATGGAAAATTCTCACTTTCTGAAATGGTATCAATTTTATTACTAATAGTTTCTAAAATAAACATTAACACTATTTCTGGGATGGCACGAGCAGAGAGAAAAACGCCAAGAGGAATTAAAATTTCTAAACAGTATCGAAAAGAAAGTATAGGCGATCAATTAATGTGCATAAAGGGGTTAGGTGATAATAATTTACCATTTTAAAAAAAATAATATAATGAAATTCAAAACAGAAGCACAACTTCAAGCCGCTGCGGTGGTTGAGTTCTCCAGAAAATACCCAGAACAAAGAGGGCGCCTTTTTATGGTTAACAATAGAAGTTTAGCTGCAAAAGATGGTGTTAAATTACGATCAATGGGAATGTTTCCTGGTGTTTCTGACTTGTGCTATATTCGTGAAGATAAAACCATTGTTGGAATAGAGGTAAAGCTTCCAGGAAAGCGACATCCAAAAGATCATATTATAAACCAATATAATTGGGGCTTAAATGCTAGTGAGTGGTATGTCCTTACAGAGCTGGATGAAATACATGCAATTGTTCAGAGTGCTCCGTATGCTGTGAAATACCGCCGCGATGTTGTTCTGGAATTAATTAAAAAAACTAAAACCAAAAGTTTAATATTTTAATGGAAAATTTCAAGGTAACTATTTTCAGCAATATCTTGGACACAAGAAATCCTTTGCACTTAGATGTTGTGCAAGTTTTCAAAAGAATCAAGGATGGTGAAAGTGAGGAATTAATAAAGTCGATAAGAGCGGAAAAGGGAGAAAATAATCAGCAACTTTATAAACGTAGATTACCGTCAATTTGCTTTTCTGGTCAATTCTCAGAAAGGAAAGCTGGGTATTTATTGCAACATTCAGGTCTTATTTGTTTAGATATTGATAAGATAAAAGCAAAAGATATGCCCTTAATTCGTGAGGCATTAGAAAGGGATAAATATACTTATGCTTGCTTCGTTTCCCCAAGAGGCGCTGGTTTTAAGGTTGTAGTAAAAATAATAAACTCTCCAGACACTCACAAAGGGCAATTTTTAAGCTTGGAAAGATATTTCAACAAGATTATTCAACCATATGAAATTGACAAAAGCGGTAAAGATGTAACACGTGTTTGCTATGAGTCTTTTGATCCAAATATATATTACAACGAAGAAAGTGAAGTTTATACTGAAGTCCTAAAAGAGGAGGTTAAAGCTGTAAAATCTACTGATGCTCAAGTTGTTATTGATGGAATTAGGAAATGGATTGACAAAAAAGAGGTTTACACCCAAGGTAACAGAAACAATTTTCTTACAATTTTTGCTCATGCGTTATGTCGTTATGGTGTTGAGAAAACGGCCGTTGGTTATTACTTCTCTAATGAATACCCTGACTACCCAACAAAGGAGGTTGAGTCGATGTTAAGGTCTATTTATGCTGGAAACGATTTTGGAACTGAGGTTTTTACTGTTTCTGAATTCAAAAAGAATGATGTTAAAATTTCCAGTAACCAAGCAACAAATATAACTTTGTTCTGGCACATAAATGATAAGGGTAGAATAAAAATTGACACTAAGAAATATTTAGAATTTGTTGAAGCTAACGGTTTTGGAATTTACAGGCCAAAGGAAAGTCTGAAAAACTGGATTTTTGTTAGGGTTCAAAATAAGATTGTTGATCAAGTTGACGTGGTTGATATTAAACGGGTTGTTTTGGAGTATATAGATAAGCACGCACCTGACATTGTTTATGATGAGCTTCAAATGAAAAATAGATTTTTTGAATCAAGTTTTCTGAATGCGCTTAGTGAAATTAATGTTGAGCAAATAAAAGACAAAAACAATGAAAGCTTTATGTTTTTTGAGGACTTTTATTATGTTATAACCAAAAAGCAGGCCACTAAAAAGACATATCCTAGCTTGCAAGGAATGCATATTTGGAGAAATCAAGTGTGTAAGAAAAACATGACTGAGGTTGTAGACTTTAAGGAGCATCCATTCAACAAATTTGTATTTCGTGCGTTGACAAATAACAATGATAAAAATAGAGATAAGTATTTAGCTGCTTGCTCATCGTTGGGTTATGCGATACACACATACAAAAAGCAGAGGTTGACAAAGTTGATATATTCTTGCGATGAAGCATTTGGTGAAATAGATGGAAATGCTGATGGAGGCACTGGAAAGAATTTGTTCCAAAAATGTTTGAAATACGTTCGATCTGTTGTTGAGATTGACGGTAAGGATTTTGATAAGAGGGACAAATTCAAATTCCAAACAATTAATCCAGATACTCAAATAGTGTTGCTCGATGATTACGAAGGTGACATAAAGGAGCTGTTTTCTAAAATCACTGGAAATTTTGAAATTGAAAAAAAGGGTAGGGACAAGGTTAGTATTGAGTTTGATGACGCACCGAAATTGCTTGTAAGTAGTAACAGAACTCCAAAGGGATACTCGAATTCATATCAAAGAAGGCTTCACATGATGGAGTTTACTGGATATTATAACGAAAAAAGGACGCCTTCAAGCGAATTTGGTGATAGAGATTTTTTTAGTGATGACTGGAATCAAAATGATTGGAATTCTCTGTACAGCTTTCTTATTTGGTGTGTTCAGTTGTATTTAAACAAAGGATTAGTTTCGGCTAAATCTGAAAACATGAAGAAGAAGATGTTGGTTAAAAATACAAGCGTATATTTCGCCGAATACTTTACAGAGATTACGTCACTCAACCTTTATGAAGTAAACAATGGTCGTCAAATGTATGATGACTTTATTAAGAACAAAGAGAATGATAATGAATCAGTAAACCCACAATGGTTCTACACAATGTGTAGAAAAATGTGCGAAATTTATGGGTGGGAATTTTCCAAAGAAGGAAAAGGAGAAAAAAGTTACATTAAATTTGTAAATTACAACGGTTTTAATAATAAATAAAAATTATGGCACAAAATTACAATTTCCCCACCGCATTGCGTGGCGACACATTCAACAGAATCGAGTTTACTGTTGCTGACGCTGATGACAACCCTATTGATTTAACAGGTGTAAATATTTACATGTTTTTAAAATTAAAAGTTTCTCAAGGGGTTAAAGAAGCTCAATTCACAGTTGGTAATGGATTCACTATTATCGATGCACCGAACGGTAGGTTTGACTTTGATGAGAAAATAATCAAAGAAAACGCGTCTGAGTACAAATACGATATTCAGTTTTTCTTTCCAGATGGCTCTACAAAAACATATTTGGAGGGAAGTTGGAAGATAGCTCAAGACGTAACTGATTAGGAAAATGGCTAACGAGGTAAAAATAACGGTTGTTGAAGAGCTCCAGGAGGTCAAAATAACGATAAATGAAACTATTGAAGAGGTACGCGTTACAGTTAACGAGGTAAGCGGCAAAGATGCTCCAAAAAAAGCTATTTTCGAGTGTATGGCTGACCCTGCAAACACTTCTCCACTACCAGAAAATGAACAAGTTTTCGATTCATGGGGTTCTCCAGAGATAATAGATACTGGATACTCTTTTATTGCAAATGAACTATCTCTTGGCGCTACATTGGTTGGTAGAAGGGCAAGAATAGAATCTTCAGTTGGAGGATGTTGTGGTAACAATAGGGCGCAATTAAATGTATGGATTGAGAGGTTCAATGGAAATACATGGGACAAGATAAAGCTGGCAAATAACTATATTGCAAGAGACAATGACCAAGATGAAGGTTGTGTTTATATTTATAAATTTGTCACTATTGTTGATGGAGACAAATTCAGAGTATTGGTACAAACTGTTGAGGACGGCGCTCAAGTAACTGAAAGGAGCCCTCTTGCAACCTCATTTAGTATGATTACAATTGATTAATAAATAAAACAGATAAATTATGAGTGGAGTAAACAAAGCAATCCTAATCGGTAGATTAGGAAAAGATCCAGAGGTGAGAACTTTAGACAACGGAACCAAGGTTGCAAGTTTTGGATTAGCCACCAGCGAAAGTTGGACTGATAAAAACACGGGTGAAAAGAAGGAGTTGACTGAGTGGCACAACATTACCCTTTGGAGACAGTTGGCTGAACTTGCTGAAAAGTACCTTAGCAAAGGAAGTCAGATTTACTTAGAAGGAAAACTTCAAACTAGAAGTTATGAACAGGATGGTGTTACTAAATATCGAACCGATATTATTGGTAATCAGATTCAATTTCTTAGTTCTAAGAATGAGTCACAGTCAAATGGAACGGTAGTCACACCAGTTGAAAATCAAGTTGGATCTAGCCAGCCAAATGACGATCTCCCGTTTTAACAAACCAAAAAAGCCCCGTTTATAAAACGGGGCTTTAACCTCAACCAAAAGGATTACTTAAAACAAAATTAATCATTATGAGTATTGACATAAAAGTAACACAAATAAATGGGAATCACAAAACTTTTATTTTACCTGGTGAAAAACTAGCCGGAAAACCAATTTCTTCATATAATTTTTGCGATGAAGACGGTGTTGAGTTGGATATTATAACCCAATTTTCACATAACAAAAATGATGTTTTTCCTGAAGCCCTTTATTACTTAGCTTTCGGAAAGAAGTTTTCTGAAAAGGATATTTGGGGGAAGTATAGGGCAAGCGAAACGATAATTTTCTTTATATGCAAAGGGTAAGACACGCTTCTTTATTTAGCGGAATAGGAGGGCCAGAACTTGCAGCTGAGTGGATGGGGTGGAAAAATGTTTTCCATTGCGAAATAAATCCGTTTGGTAGAAAGATATTAGATTACTATTGGCCAGAATCAGAAAGTTATGAAAACATCAAAGAAACAAACTTCAAAAAGTGGAGGGGAACAATTGACGTTCTTACAGGAGGTTTCCCCTGCCAGCCGTACAGCCTCGCAGGAAAACGAAAGGGCACCGATGACGAACGCCATTTATGGCCCGAAATGCTTAGAGCAATTAGAGAAATTCAGCCGCGTTGGGTCGTGGGCGAAAACGTTTTTGGGCTTATTGGTTGGAATGGAGGGCTGGTCTTCGACGAGGTGCAAGCTGACTTGGAAGCTCTTGGGTACGAAGTCCAATCGGTATTACTTCCGGCTTGCAGTGTCAACGCTCCCCACAAAAGAGATAGAGTCTTCATTGTTGCTTACTCCAACCACGGTAATGACGTGCGAAGACCCAGAGAAAATGAGGGAGAGAGTAAAGAAGAACGGGTACAAAAACGGGACGAAGTTTGGGAGTCTAGCGAGTCAGATAGTTTACGGTGGAATGATTCCAACGCCAACAACTCGGGACTGGAAAGGAGCGAGAACAAAGGAAAAGTTAATGGAGAAGGGTCGGAATGGGAAAAACAGTTTACCAGACGCGTTCGCACAACATGGCAAGACTTCCCAACTCAACCCCCGATTTGTGGCGGAAATGATGGGGTTTCCGATCGATTGGACGGAATTACCTTTCCTAAATGGCGAAACGAATCAATAAAAGCCTACGGAAACGCGATAGTATCGCAGTTAATTTTCCAAATTTTTAAAACAATAGAAAAATATGATAAAACTTAGAGGTTACCAGGAAGAATTTGTTGGTGAAATTAGAAAGTTTTTATCTAAAGGGGGGCTTCATTGTTTGGCGTGTCTTCCAACTGGTGGGGGTAAAACGGTCATTTTTTCGTATTTAGCACAACAAAGTAAAATAAGAAAAAAAACTGGTTTAGTACTTACAGATCGCGCTGAACTACTACTCTCAAGCGGCGGTACACTGAAGAATTTTGGCTTAGAACCTTCATACATTAAGGCAGGCACAAAGTATTTGAATCGAGGCAAAGATATTTACGTTGCCATGTCTCAAACTTTTAGAAACAGATTGAAAGATAACTACTGGAAAAACTGGCTACGTAAAGAAGTTGATTATATAATTATTGATGAAGCACACAAGCAAGAATTTAATTATTTGTTTGAATCTGGTTTAGTTGATGATAAGATTGTTTTGGGTTTCACAGCAACGCCAAAAAGGAGTGGTAAAATGCGACAGTTAGCTATAGATTATGAAAAGATAATCGAAACCGTTACTGTTGATGACTTGATAAAAATGGGATTCTTGGTTTCCGATGATTATTACGGAATCGCTGGAGCTAATGTTGAAAACTTAAAATTCAATGCGCTTACTGGTGATTATGATGAAAAGCAGATGTTTGACAGATTCAATTCAACTACGCTTTACAAAGGTGTTGTTAAGGAATACAAAAAGTTGTGTTTTGGTTCAAAAGCATTAGTTTTTTGCGTAAATATTGAGCACGTAATAAAAACGTGTGAAGAATTTAGAAACGCTGGATTTGACGCTAGATTCGTTGTTTCACAGATGTCTTCACCAAAAGAGCCGAAGAAAAACGACACCGATGGCGCTTGGGTTAGATATGAGGAAAGGTTGCGATTGTACGAATTATATCAAGAAAAATATTGGGCTTGGAGTGGAGAGAGAAGTAAAATGTTTCAGCAATATGAGAATGGCGAGTTTCCTATTTTAATAAACGCTGGAATTGCAACTACTGGTTATGATTGCCCTTCAATAGAAACTATAATAATAAACAGGGCAACGACAAGCGTAACTCTACTTAAACAAATATATGGTAGAGGGTCAAGGATTCATCCAGGTAAAACTCATTTTAATATTCTTGATTTTGGAGAAAACGCGTCAAGATTAGGTCATTACACAGCTCCCGTTTTATGGTCACTATGGCACGAAGAGAGCAAGGAAGGCAATGGGGTTCCACCAATGAAAGATTGCGGAATTGATGCAAACGGGAAACCAATTCCATCTGGCGAGAAAAAGGGCTGTGGTGTAATGATTCCAATAAGTACCAAAATATGCCCATTTTGTGGATATAAATACCCAACTAAGCGACTAGCAGAAGTTGATCTTCAAGGTGCATTTTACGACGCAATCCAAAATAAAATCATTCACGTAAAAAAAATACGTGACATGAATGATGAAGAATTGATTGAATACGCAAGAATGAAAAATCATAAACAAGCTTGGATTTGGAGGCAATTATATTACCGGGGAGGTTTTGAAAGGCTAAAAAATCAAGGATGGAACGTGGAAACTGTTACTCGCGCTATGGCTTATTGTAAAACTTTATCAAAATAAGTTATACGGGATTTTGAAAGTTATACGGAATTTTGTATTATTGTGTATGGAAGAAATACAAATGATAAAATTAAGTTTATCGAAAATTAAGCTTGAACTTTTGAGGAAGTCAACTTCAATAAGCAAGGAAAAACTTGAAAAGAAGATAAAAAAACTTGAAGCGATAGAATCTTATTTACAAGATGAATTAACTTCAATTTTAAAAGATGTAGAACAGTAAATATTAAACCTTTTTCCTGATGTCGGGAAATTGGTTAACGCTGAGTATATGAGCCGTTTTAATGGCTTATATACATTGTTGTAAACTGTGCGGATTTAAAAAGATAAATTATGAAAAACAGAAACATACCACATAAAGACGATTGGGCTACACCACCATATTTTTATGATGAATTAAACGGTGAATTTGATTTTAACTTTGACCCTTGCCCGTATCAGCACGATATTGAAAAATGGAACGGACTTGAAATTGAATGGAAAGAGCGAAATTTTATAAACCCACCTTATAGCAGGAAGTTAAAAGATGCGTTTGTGATTAAGGCAATAGAAGAAAGCAAGAAAGGTAAATTATGCGTAATGCTTTTGCCTGTGAGTACAAGCACTCAATTATTTCACAGACATATATTGCCGAACCAAAAAGAGATCCGCTTTATAGAAAAGAGAATAAAATTTTGCGGTGTTAATACAAAAGGCGAATATGTTACGGGCAAAGCTGGAATGCACGACTCAATGGTGGTGGTGTTTGATGGTAGAGCTTAGCATTGTTTACAACGCCCGTGTAAACCCCGTTTTAATGGGGTTTTAAGCTGGTGTTGAAAAGCGTTTTAATGCGTTGTTTTTAAATAAAAAAATATATGGAAGATGAGTCAGGAAGTTAAAATTATAGGGTTAAAGGTAAATGAACAGTTTGGTATACTTCAAAGTTTCGACTGTAAGTTTAATCAAGAAAACAATATTATTGCCATTAAAGCAAGAGTTGGGGAGGGTAAGACTACTCTTCAAAAGTCTTTGAAGCTTGGAACTCAAGGTTCAGAAGCACTTAAAGACGACAAGCTTTTATATGGCAAAGTTGACCAGGAGGTTGAATTATTGGATGGTAATACCAGAATTTTTGTTGGAAGCAAAACGGATTCAAACGGTAAACTGGATTATTCCATTTACACTAAGGATGAAAGTGGGAAAAAGATAAAGGAGCCAATCATTGATGGCGTAAAAGCAACTCCTAGCTCGTACTTAAAAAGTCTTCAGACCGCTTTAAATTGGAGAATGAACGAGTTGACAAGCGAAAATTTCACCACTCAGAGAAATATTTTGCTTGAACTATATTCAGATCAACTTGAGCAGTTTGGTGTAATATTTGACAAGGCAAATGTGTTGTATGGGGAATCTATACTTGGTAGACTTGACAAGGCTATACAGTCACGTACAGAAGCTGATGTTTTAAGAAAACAAGTTGGTGGGTACAAACATATTTTAATGGATCAAGGGATTGATGTTGACAATGAATCAACCATTCCAAAATCAATTAATATACAAGACAGCTTAAGTCAGGAGCAAAAATTAATTTTTAATATAAGTAACTCATCAGAAGGTGCTGAAAATAGAAAAACAGACGACCTGAGAAAAATATCGCTTCAAAAAGATGAGCTACTTCAAAAATTGAGGGAGTATAATCTTGAAGTAGATGGCTTTAACAATTCAGAGAGGCAAAAAGTGGCGGAGAATGTGTCTTCTACCAAAATTATTAGGGACAAGCTAAATGAGATATATACTAACGTAAAGTTTTTGACCTCAAAGGGTGTTTTTGATAACGAAGAAATTTTAATTGAAACATTTAAAAGCGCCGCAGTTCTACCTGGAGAATATGTTCCTACGGTCAAAAATAAAATAGACTTAGACAATTTAATTGTTGAAAAAGAAGAGTTACCACCCCACATTTTAAGTGTATTCAATGAGTACGTTTCTCTAAACTCTGTTTACAAGGAAACTCAAAACAAGACTTACGAAACAGATGTTGATAGCTTAAAAAGTGAGTTAGACACTTTAAGAAGGCAAATTGCAGAAGATCGAGAAGTAAATAAAACGGTAGCCTCAGTTCAATCATTTATAAAATGGAAAGGGTGTGAAAAACAGGTTCAAGAAATAAGAAAGGAATATGCGGAACTTCTTAAAAATGTTAATACTGGTGTTTCTGGATTAAAGATTTGTTTCGATGAATCAGATGAAAAAATGAATATTTATCTCGCTTACAACGGTGAATATGACTCCGATTATTTTAATAACCCTGGTCTGGAGTTAAGAAAGCTTTCAAGCTATTCTGGGACACAAAAGCCTATGATATGCCTTTTAGTTCAAAACTATCTTCTAGGCCTAAAAGAAAAGTCAATGCGTTATATTTGGATTGATGACGTGCCAATTGACAATAAAACGAGGTCACTTTTAAATGAAATGGCTGAAAAGTTAAATTTGACGGTAATAATAAATATTACTGGCGACTTTACTCAAGAGAGTCTTGATTCAGGTGACATTTTTATTGAAGGTGGAGAGGTGTTTTTTAATTAATTGACCGTTTATGAAAGTATTTGAAAAAGAAATAATTGACACAATTAAAACGAGTAATTATGAATGAGCAACCACTAAACGAATTGAGATTTATTGAGAAACAAGAGGCTATAGAGAGGTCTATTGACGGAAAGGTTATTTCAACAAAAATGGGAGGACGGATGGGGGCAAAATTATTTCTGGAAAGATGTACCAACAGTAAAAGAAGATTATAAATCTGGAAACTTAGGAAAAGAGTTTAACGCATTTATGTAGTAACTAGAAAAAGAGAAGTAATGAGCGACAAAACACATTGGAAAAAATACAAAGATAAAGAATTCCTAGGAGAATGGGATTTAAAGGATGATGATCAACTAGAATTAACCATCATAAGGGTTGAAGAAAAAAGGGTACAGGCCAAGCAAGGTGCTGATAAAAAATCGGTTCCCGTTTTATTCTTCAAAGAAGTCAAAAAAGGACTTATATTAAACGCTACGAATGGTAAAATGGTTGAAAAAATACTGAAGTCACCATACGTTGAAAATTGGATTGGTAAAAAAATCATTATATTCAAGCAGCAAAACGTGAATACACCGAGCGGAAAACAGCCCGCTTTACGTGTTTCATCAACTTTACCAAAGCCGAAGCAATCTGAAAAAGTTGAGTTGACCCCAGAACACAGTATGTGGGAAAGCGCAATTGAAGCTATGAAAGCTAAAAAACCAATTACCGTTATTACTGATCGGTACATTTTAAGTGAAGAAAACAAGAAAACCCTTTTAGAGTATGGAATATAATGAGTTTTTACCAGAAAAGACGGTTCATCAAGAGGATGAAAACCTTAAATGGTTAAAGGAAAGAATGGGGATGTTTACTGGCTCTAAGATACATGATATAATGAGCTGTAACCGCTTAACATCTAAAAAATCATGGGGTGAACCATCCAAGCTTTTTGGTGTTGGTTCCGGATTTTATAAGTACGTATTCCAGGTTGCAATGGAAAGGAAAACTGGTTGCATGAATAATGAAACCAAAAGCTTTAATTTGGATTATGGAAAAGAAAACGAGTTGCCACTTATTAATCACCTAAAAAGCGCCGGGATAATTGAATCTTATTCTGAATGTGATTTTATGCGATTTAAGGAGTTAAACCTTGGAGCAACACCAGATGGTCGGATTACTCTAAAAGGTGAAGTGATGGCTCTTGAAATGAAAAGTAGCGTGTCTTGGGATGGTTGTTATACGAGAAAGAAAAGCAAAGTTGACGAAAAACATTGCGATTTCTGGCAGATACAAACCGAAATGCTTGTTCTTGGTGTAAAAAAATGCCTTTACGTTGTAACCTACCCTATGACCTATGAGAATTATGCAATTGAAATTGTTGGCGCTAGTGAATTACATCAAAAGAGGTTGTTACAACGTTATGAATTAGCTGAAAAATGTATATCAAATTGGGACTTTGAAGAAGATATTGAAGTGTCAATTGAAAAAACTTTAAAAGAAGAATATGCCAGTTTATCAGTATAAATGTTCCTGCGGAAAAGAGAAGGAAGAGTTTCTTCCAATGTCTGAGTATAAAAAATCCATGTTATGCGAGTGCGGTGAAAAAATGAAAAAAATTGTTTCCGCACCAAGTTTGTCTGGGTTCAACAGTTTAGGACAATCAAAAAACGGGGACAAAGAAAGCTAATACAATAATTCAAAAAAAATGCTTGTTCAGTACGATACTATAAGAAACTTTGTAATAAAAATGTTAATTATTAATATTTTTATTACAAGCATATCATGTGTTAAAAACAACGATATTATCTTGAAAATACCCCCACCTAATATTACATCCATTAATTACGTAGATGTTCGAGAAGATGTTTTTTTAATAAAGGACGTAATATATGCTGAAGGAATGACACACAAAAATGGAGAGGGCGAAACAATGTCGCTAAAAATGGACATATACCAACCTAAAAGAGGGAGTGAGAATAGACCATTATTCATATTTGTTCACGGAGGTGGGTTTATTACTGGATCTAAACAAGATTTAAACATAAGTAGGTGGGGTAATTATTACGCATCTAAAGGTTTTGTTTTCATGTCTGTAGATTACAGACTTAGGGATGACCTTGGCACAATTCCAAAAGAATGGTATGATTACCCTTTAAGCGTTCCTGAAGCTAATCCTTCGCAACTGAGAGCTATATATCCTTCGCAAAGAGACGTAAACGCGGCCGTCAGGTGGGCTTTGAAAAACGCAAGTGCTTATAAAATAAATACCAACTACATAACCATCGGAGGAAGTTCAGCTGGAGCTTCAATGGCTATTTCCGCCGCTGTATCAAAACCAGAAGAATTTAGAGATGAAATAAGCATTGATGAAGATAAAACACTCTTAACCACAAACATGCATCAAGGTTATAAGATTAAAACAATAATCGATTTATGGGGGTCAAAAAATGTTATAGATGCAATTGAAATAATTTACAACCGAACAAGCTTTAACAAGGAAAGTCCATCATTGTTTATAGCTCATGGAGACAATGACAATGTTGTATCAATAAACAAAGCTTTAGCTCTAAAAGAGATATATGAGTCCAACGAAACCCCTTTTGTCTATTACAAATTAGAAGGACATGGTCATGGCGCATGGGGCGCTTCAGTTGACGGTAAAAGTTTAGAAGAACTATCTCTTGATTTTATTATAAAACAACAAGGTTTAATTATTAATTAGATCAACAACACTATTAAAACACCTTCCAAAACAATAACAGTATACAACAAAAACAACTTCTTCTTTATTTTCTTCAATCTTGTCTTGTAAACCCAAAGGTCATAATTCGAATCTGTTATTTGCTTCGCATATTTATTTAATTGAATTTGAGCTTCCGAAACTTCGTATAACGTCATATTGTCAAACGCCATTTTTAACGAGTCCCTTTGAGTTTCTATATCTTCAATTCTAAGCAACAAAGAGTCAATCTGGTGCATTACCAATATTTTACTATTTAACACTTTGTGAACTCTTTTCAGGCGCTTCTCGCAGCTTTTTTGCTCCGCTCTTTGGTGAACCTCAGACCGTGATGATTGAACCCACGCTTCGCCATAAATTATTACAGTGTCATTTTGAACAATAGTCGGCAATTCTGATCCTGTTAAAACATCTTGACCAATAGAAACAAACGAGATAAGTAAAATTGGTATTATTAAAAACTTTTTCATTCTGTTAACATTTGAGAGTAAATAGAATCCAGCTCACCCTGAGTAACGGACAATGAATCACTCGTAATTATTTTAATAGCTTCAAGGGTTAAATTATTGTCATGTAAAATTATCTCCCTAGTTATTTTTAACGAAGTATTTAGTTCGTTTCTTAAAACTTCATTTTCCTTTTTGGCGTCCGCCATTATTTCAATAATTTTACTTTCATAATCAATAGCAATCTCTTTTTCAATTCTAGCTCTGTCAACCTCCTTAAGCTTGCCGTAATCAAGAAACCAAGCAACCATCACTGTCCCAATTGACCCGATAACCATTGTAATTAATCCGTTTATTATTAATTTTTTCATAACATTTAACTTGTTTTAACTTCGTCAATTTTTGAGTCTGATATGTCAGTACTTATTGTTCCTGGCGTATAAGAACCCCCAATCGCTGTAGCTATTTTAACCAATTCAGCGTTAATTTGAGTGTCAAGATCAGACATCCCATCATTTAATTTTGAATACCTAACCATATTATCAGATTCTCCTCCAATCTCAATAACCCCATCATTAGTTAAATGTATATAATTTTTTTCTACACCACCTAAATCTGTTGAGTAAATTCTATACTCTCCAGGTTTAGCAACCATTTTTTCATTAATATATCCAATTATAACACTTTTACCACTATTTCCTGTCCTCATGTATATAGCTCTCAGTCCAGCAATTGGAGGCGCATCAGTATTGGGTGGAGAGGTGTTAAGTGGCGTTCTTACATCAATCTTACCCTTACTTAAAACTTTGATGACATGCCTTTTTAGTTTGTCAAACTCAACGCTTATAACTTTTGAAATGACTCCGCTCATAATTAAAATATTGAAACAACTTCACTTTCATTGTAAACCTCCAAGGGAACGCAAACAATTGAAGCTCCAACCCTCTTTGCGTTACCTTTAAATTTAACACTCTCTACAAAAAATTTGGTTTTTTTAAATAAATATAGCTCCGGAGACTCAACAGTTATAATTTGATTGGGTTCTATCAAAATCCCATTATTCCAAAATACTGAATTAATTTCAATATTTAAAGTTATAGCTTTCAATTGTGTAGAAAGAACATTTCTTGCAGTGTCTTCAGTTTGATTATTGTTTCCAGAGCTCTGTTTCCATGTTTTAGACCTAAACCTCTTTACATATGGATTACTAACCTCCGCCTCACTAGCGTTATCTGTGTCAACATCAGCGTCTTGCATTACTAAATTATCAGAAAACATTTTTCGACCATTCGTACTCAACGTGAAAGATTCCGTGTTCCCGCTACTTCCAAGATTAGCGACTGGTACAGCATCTGTATTCGTCTTTGTGATTAACAACTCCCCCTCAACTGTATGTGACAATAAAAGATTCTTTTGAGTGGCAAGTTCTGTTAAAAAAGATTTTATGCTTTTAACATCTTCTGTTTCAATCTGATCATAAACCTCATCAGCAATTGCAGTAGCAGATGGATGAACCACCACCTTTAAGTCAAATGGATTACAAAGTTGCGTTGCAATTTCTCTTAAACCTAAATTATTAAATGAGAGCGGGTAAACCGATTTGGGAACATCACAATCTTCAAGAAATCCTGTTTTTGAATAACCACTTAAAGGAGACAACTTCGCGTTTTTGCTTAACGAAAACTTGTTGTTTACAATATACCCAGTAAACAACTTTTTCCCACCTTCGAATATTTCAATAAGTGGGTACGTAAAAGGTTTGAATATCTCGCGATGAATACTACTGTCAGGCTCGAAAAGAGCGGAAAGAGAAAAGGACGAACCAATTGAATCATATTTCCTATCAAGGGAAAATTCATTAAAATAATCATAGTTTTTTCCAGATATCTTTACTATCATACGTAATAAATAATTTTACGCCCTTTTTTTATATTTAAAACTTCGTTTAATCCAATTACATTCGTTCTATTAAACAACTCAAGATTCTCATCTTCATTATCAAGACCATAAAATCTGTGCGTCAACAATATAATATTACTATCTTCTTCAAGAATAATCTCAAACTCCTGTTTAGCCTCTAAAGCTATCTCATAAAGGGAGGAAATGGAGAAATTTAACATGTCCTGACGATCTATCATCGCATCATAATTAGCAACGTAATTCTCAGTTGTTTTCGGGTCTAACAACTGTAGATTATCAATAGTGGACACGTAATCATTCCACAATCCAACAAGTTCAAGAATAGCATCATTAACTTCGCCCCTTGTTTCGTAATCATTTTCGTCTTGAGGGGTTCCAGCAGATAACATTCCTGTAGTTATCAACGTCCCCTGTATGATTTCATAAAACAATCTTTCGTTTGCACTTAAAATTGATTCAGGGGTAATGTCTCGCTCTTTTAGAGCTACATATTGAAATGAAATTAAGTCAAGCCTTCTCTTAGCTGATAAAGAAATTTTAGCTGGGTAATTAACGACGTTTACAATTGAACCTATCGCTAACCTAGAATTTTGGGATATATCAGAAATTGCTTTGTTTACAAGGTTCTGGAATGTAGCCGCTTCTTCATCAACCTCAATAGCTTCAAAAGTTGAAGCTGAAAGTACTGATATAGTCTCGGACAAGTAAACAGAGTCTGACGGATCAATTTTAGATATACCAGTCGCAGCTGATTCAACACTTGATAAATTAACAGCGTCATTCCTTTGCTGTAATTCAGATGTTGGATTAGCAACCCCTTTCGGAAATACTCCAAGTATTGACTCTTGAACCACAACGCTTATTTTAGTTACGTTATGATTTGAATTGTCCTCTGAAATCTTTGTTGGCTGAACTCTAACATCACCGTAATAAGGATGTCTTAAATGCCAATGCCTAGGGTCTTTTGCGCTGGTTAAAAAAGCCTCAGAAACATCAAGATGGTCATCTCCAGAAAAGTACAGTTCCAAAGGAAATATTGAGCCTTTGGCTGATTTTCTATCAACTAAAGACCCGTCAAGATTAGGAAATTCAAATGTAGAAACATTCCATTCAGTTGATTTTTTAGCGTTAACCCATGACGGCCTAAAGGTCACACCGTCACCCATAAATATTTCTAAATCCTTTGAAATCTTATCTAACCAACTCATTTTTTCAATATACGCTTTTTTGCTTCACTAATAAAGAATCTTTCCATTTTTTGACCAGAAATAACGCCAGATTTCCTTACAAATCCAGTAGATTTTAATTTGATTTTTCTACCAGACACGTCAGAATATATTGGTGTAGCCTTTATTCTTCCCTTGTTTAATGAGTTAATTCTAAATAGAGTACTACCGTACTTAACAAACCCACCAACTCCGACAGAATGAGCAGCTTTAACAAACCCTTTTTTATTACCTTTTTTTACACCTCTACCACTAAGCCTTCCTATATTTCTTAATCTATTTTTTGAAGAGACAAGCCTTGAGTTTGAACCTCCAGACCTAGCTTTTGTATTTGCTATTTTTGATCGCTCAACAGAGCCTCCAAGCTCTTGTTTTAACATGTCGTCCGTAAAACTTCTTCCAGAATCGATAAATCCAGAAATGGAGCGCATTTTATTAACACTAAAACCTTGTGCCGTAGATACTCTCGTAAAAGCTCTTACAGTACCCTTATTTCTCTGTATGAAGTTACTTTGGAACTGTGATGGCAAAACACTATTTCTATTGTCAAAAGCTACACTGTTCAGCGACTTACGAACCGTAACTGGAAAATCATGCTTCCGCATTTTTTCGAGTTTGCTCGTAAGTGCCACAACAGCATCTGTATTGACATTTAAAACTGGCATTATATAGTCCTCTCAAGAACTCTTAAAACGCCCTCTCCATCCAATAGGTACATTGTGTTTTCATAAATATTAGTCCCGTTAACACTCCATGAAGGGTGTGTTGGTGGTGCTCCTTGAAACAATTCTTGCACCGTTTTGGTTTTCCAGTTAGTAGATATGTAATCCATCCTACCTATCCTTAGACTATCGGTGAAGTTTTGGACTATAAAAATTTCTTGATTTAATTCATCCCATATTGTGAATACAAAATCTTGACTGGAAATGTCTGGTATTGGTTCATTGAATATTTCACCAGTCAAACCATTAAAATATGTGACAAACCTGTTGTCCCCAATCGTTTCTCTATCAATAAAATACTCAACATCTTCACTTTCACTTGTTATAATGTCACCCAAAAATACACCAGGAAACTTAGTGCTACCAATAAATGTTCCGTCGCTTTTATCGTACCTATATCTAATACCTTCAGTTGTCGGACTAGTTTCTTTCCCACATATCCTAACAACATCCCTAACCCATATTGACTGAATGTTAGCTTGAAGACCTGTATTAGTATTGCTTAAAGATGGCTGATAAACAAGATCTGAATCATACACAGTAAACCCGAAAGACGAACCAGTAGTAAACAATACATACAAAAAACCGCTTTTCTTATCAAAAAACACATCTCTTGCCTCACCATTATATTCAGGATTGGATACTTTTGAAATTGTTCCAACAACGCTATCTATATCATTTTTGTTTATTTTTTGAATAATAACATCTGGAGAAGGAACACTCATTACATAAATAGAGTCCTTATTAGATGTTACTCTATTTCTACTAGCAAGCGTGTCATCAAAACTTATAGTAGAAGTCTGAGTTAGCCCAAAGGTTCCATTTCTAGCAATCTCATGTTTATTTTTAAACTCACTAAGAGCTTCAAAATACTGAAACCCGTTAGACTCGTTGTCTGGAACTCCATTCAACACTATACCCGACTCAAAAGCTAATTTGGCGAAAAATTGATGAAAATCCGCGTAAACTGATCTGTTAACCGGAGTACCATCATTCGCTCCTGTATCGTCCAATATATCTCCAAAAGGATACCCTGGAGAAGGTGGAAGTACATTTTCTTTATCCTTTAAAGGTATCGCCATAATATTATATTTTATTGTTCCAGTCCTCTTCCAGTTTAGGAAAATCAACGAATATAGCTCCGTTAATTTGTTTTTGAATAAGTCTGCTTACATAAGACAAAGCGCTATACCTCTCCGTAATAGTAGATAACTGAGGTAAGTCTTCACCATTCAATTGCACTTTCAGACTACCATCTTTAACATTGTCAAAAATAGCGTTCCAGCAAAGCTCATCATTTAAACAAGATATATCAACTAAATCAACAGGAACTTCAGTAAATGTTGTTGCTCCTATGGTTAAAGAGCCGCTTAATGTGTTTATTGTCAAATTCATATAGTTAAATTAAAATGAAGATACCCTAGTTTTCCTATTCGAGTTAGCTGACAAAAAACTATCGATCCTAAATAATGTTTCACCTGTATCGTTAGCGGTAATTGCAGCAATTAAAGTTAAATCTTGCGCAGAAGAAACTATGTCATCATAGAACGCCTTGTTTACACTACCATTACAATGGTCGTCCAATAATGCTCCAGACACAGTAAATGAATGTACATAATTTGTGCCACCATTTAAAGAGCCAGTAATACCAGCGCTTTCACCTTTCTTTACACCACCAGGAGAAGCCCATGTTCCATCAGCCCTTAAAAAATTTGTTACGCCTCCGCTAGAAGCTGGAACCAAGCCCTTCAGAGCCGCCGTAAAGGTGTTTAATAAAGCAGTCACCTCTGTTGCGGTCAGGTCAGTGGGGTTGCCTACGCCTGCTGAAACACGCCCTTTAATTGTCCCGCTTGCCATATCGGTAAGTTTCGTATTACCAACATTATTATCAGCTATTTTACCAGAAACAACCGCATTTGTTGCTATCTTGTTTACCGTTACAACTCCAGTTCCAATAGTCCAAACAGACCCTCCAGAAGACACGACAATATCACCATAAGTACCGTCTGGAACTGACGCTCCAAGTAAATCTGAAACGTTTACCTTGTAAATCTTACCGTCACCAGCTTCAATAATAACAACTTGACCAGAAGCGCCTGGCAACAATGCAAGTTCGCTTATTTTTGAATAAACAACTTCTTCAGAATCACTTTGAATTGCTAATGAATTGCTTTTTCTTTGATCTTTTCTAATTTTTTTTAACATAACATTATTATATATCCTCTAATACAAATGATGTGTCAAGCTCTAAATCACCATTACCACCCCAATTTTGAGGGTTCGCAACATTAGTTCCTCCAATATCAACATTTGAAAGAATATCACCCATAAAATCAATGTTCATATTATCAGCTCTAACATCTAAAAGAAAGGCGGAAAGATTTGCGCAATATACATTCAATTTACCTAAAACTAGGCGACTGTCTGGATCGGAGCTACCACCCGTTCTTATTGCAGAGCCAGTCCCAAAGTTTGCGATGGTACAATTATCAACTTCAACAACAGTAGTATCTGTAGGTGTATTTAACCCAATAAAAAAAGATTCCATAGCACTCCTTGAAATTATCATTGAGTCATGAATAAAAGTGTAACTCATCTGAGTAAGATTCAATGGAGGCACTGTTGCGGAAGCCCCATTCTCAATGTACCTTATTTGTATTTCAGCTCTACCAGTCGACCCAGCGGCGCCTCCTCCTCCGTGAATAGCTGCGGATGTTTCAGAATACACTCTAAGACCCCTAAATGACTGCCTACCAAATGTCGATCCGTATCTTATAGCTGAAGAGGTGTTTGACTTAACCTCAAGAAATTCCATTAATAAGTGTTGGTTATTGCCATCGGCGCGAACAGCCTCATTGGATCCTGTAGCCACAAACGACCCGTACCCAGAAATGGTATTTGTAGAGTTAGTGAACGCTTGAACAATATCACTTGTTGCGTTGGTTACAATAGCTCCCACAAAAAAGAAATAATTGACGTCTAAAGCTAAAATCCCAGCTTCATCATATGTTGAAGGATTAACAACAACCGTGTCACCAGTTGTTGCAGCAGCATTTGCGGCTGTTATTGTCTTATACGCACTTTGTGTGTTTTTGACAGCTTTAGCATCATCACCATTTACTCCATCAACAAGTAAATAATTGAATTTTATCTTTGTTAAAAATGTAGACTCTAATAAATAAGGATCTCCTCCTTTATTAGATTGTGTTACAGTGTTATAATTTCCGTTTATCTTCATTTTGCTATTTTTACAATGGACAACTCACGCCACTAGCGCCATCAGCTAATCCATGTGAGTCACTAGTTCTGTCAATCGATATATGCCCAGAGGAATCTGATCCAGTACCCATTTCAGAGGTTGGTACTATTAAAGTTTCTTGTATTGTAACCCTTATGAACCAATAGAAAGCGTTTAGTCTATCTAAGTAATCTGAATCAGACAGCTCTTGAAATTCATTGTCAGTTATTGCGCTTTCGTTTAATATTTCAACACCCTGGTCTACATGAGAAAAAGCATCCGTGATGTTTAAAACAATAGGAGTGTAACCTGTATTATCTAATGTGCTTGCTAAATATCTACCACTTGTTATTGTTTTTCTCCTGTAATCACCATTATTAGTTCCACCACTTAATACACAAAGAGCGTCAGACCATGCCCACAATATCCTTTGATAATTGGGGAAGTTTGATGGTGTTTTATCAAAATTAAACTTATAAGATGCGTCTTCAGTAAAAGTTCCAGTATTAGTAATTCCAGCCTCCAAAGCATTATTACTAATACTTCCAAGTGAGTTTATTACCTTTGATTCCCCGGCTTCAACTGTGCTTATTGCCACAGAAGGGGCTGAACCGTCCGTAATTAACTTAACATTATCTAAAGTTAGCGCATTTTCAATGTAATTTTTAAATGGAAGAGTTGGGAAATCGTCATTGTGACCTAACGCCCCATTCACAAAAGACACTATATTAGCATGTTTAAGCTCCATTTGACCAACAACCATCTCTGAACCATTGGTAAACGAACTTCTCAATCCTAAATACAACCAAGGCGTGTCTATCTTTATTGAAGTACTCTCCCCTATAAATCCCTGAGCTGGAGATACGTAAAACTCGCCTTGATAATTTATAATACTATCAGCCTTCCACGTAGCCTTCGATTCGTCTCCAACTCTAAAATTAGCCCCAATACAATTTCCAGTCTCGTAAAATGCTTGGCCGTTATTTCTGGTGCTTACTATTCTGTAGCACTTCGAGTCACCCACCTTAACATAGGCTACACTATCACCTCTCACGTTTGTCATAGCGAATTGCGAATGATTTAAAGCATCAGTATCTCTTACCTTCAAATATACGAGACAATCATCTCCACAGTCCATTAAAGTAAATCCTTTACTACTAAGTAACCCAGGTTTACTTGAACCGTAACAGTCTCTTACTTCAATATTCACTCTAGAGCTACCCGTCAAAGCAAATCCTCTAGCAAAAGAGGTTCCGCTACTTGCTTGACCTACTACATTTATTTTTAATTTTCCTGTTACAGAGCAATTTACATCTGAAGTATTGTACGCAATTCTTCCAATTGATTTATCAACAGAATTATCATCTTCAATAATATTCCAAACACAACCTTCAAGGAAATCAATGTTCACCTTGTCTTTAAAAATAAAGTTATCATCGGGGAAATTGAAGTCTCCATCAATAACCCTTACTATCTGACCTGGCAAAGCGTCGTTAATAGCGTCTCCAATAAATTCATAAGGCTTGTCATACAATGTAGGAACTCCTATTCCTCCTCTAAGCTTAGACACATAAAGGACGCCGTCAGTGACGTTTCCGCTACCATAAGCTAGCCCACCAATTGATAGGGTGAGCTCAAAGTTGCCAGCAACAGCACTTTCTACTCTAACATTATTTGCTGGGTCTGGTATGTCAAAATCGTATTCATTAAACTCCTCTTTTTTGTTAGTGTCTGTATTTAAAACAGTTGGATAAATACCCTTAGTTCCTAAGTCATGATTTACGTCAATATAAAATTCAGTAGGAGAAACTTCAGTCCAATCTCCCGAGCTTATTATTTCAGTATGAATTGTTTTTACTTCAGGAGGAGTAATGGCAGCCTTAAAGTCGCCCACAGTCAACTTTCTGTTTTTATCAGAAGGGTCTAACTCATTAGCTTTAATAATTTGAAAAAAATCATTATCACTAACCGCACCCAAATCATTTAATTGAGATATTTTCTTATCCATTACTCAAAACTATTTTCTAATAAAACAAAACTGTCATCCTCTAATTTAACTAAACCTTGTGAGTCTTCCAAATTAACAAAGTAAGGAATAGATTCTACCGTACTAACAAAAGGAAAGCAAACTGTCTGAACAGGCTTTAATTTTAACACTAGCTGTCTAAACTCCAACATTCTACTCTCAAGAATAATAGCATTAACACCAAGCGTTGAGCTACTAATAAAGAAAGTGCTTTTTAAATTATCTCCAACATCAAACGGAGCATCAACAAAGCTGTCTATTGAATTAACTATTTTTTCAACAAGAACCGCCCCATGCTGAAGCTGACCGTGTTGAAACTGACCGTGTTGAGCCTCAAATCCTATAGGGCTTATAGCAACCTCTTGAGGTGTTTTCGTTTCGTATCCACCAGATCCGTCTGGAAACCTATTCTCATACACGTAAACATCGAAGCCGGCCTTCCTCAACTCTTCTTGGACATACAAAAAATGCTGCCTAGGTTTTTGAGTTCCTGGATGCTGCATTTTTCTAGCAATAGCACGCTTCCTGTCAGATAAAGGAACATCTAAAGAAATTATCAACCCAAGTCTTCGCTCCCATGCTGTAGCGTCATCTTCAGTGAAATTGTTATTATCTGGCAATATAGAGTCAAGAATGGATATAGCGTCGTTATAAAGCCTTTCCTCACTTAATATTAAGCCCTCATGAAGCTTTCTGGAAATACCAAAATCTGGCATTCTCCACACTCTCCCCGAAGGATAAAGATTTTTTGTTAAAAAGATTAATATTTGTTGTAAAAAAGTCATGATCTACAAGTAAATAATGCCATCTAAGTAAGGTATATTCCCGTTCACAAAAGTTTGCTTTAACAATGAAATACCATCAACCTTTAAAACAAGCTGGTCAAATCTAGCTTGATTTGGTATTGCGTCAATTGCAACAGCAGTTAAATCATTAACTGTTAATAAGTCGTTTCTATTATCTAATACATCAGCGCCAGCTACAAAAGGGCGCACAGTTACTAAATAATCAGTAATGGCTTGCAACACACTTGCCTCAATAGCTGGTGTTAAATTTACAAAATTTACGAATTCTATATTAATGTCTTTAGGCGTAATAGGCAAATAATAAATCATAAACGCGCCTAACGGTCTCCTTCCTCGTTCATTCAAAGGCTTTGTAATATCTGGGTCAAAATTAACAACGTCCTTAACATCGTCTAATAAAGCAGCGCTCGGAGTTCCCTTGCCATCAGTTGAATCAATTATTGTGGCCTCCACAAAAAGGTTTACCTCTGCACTCGCCCCGTCTTTAGCGTAAGGGTACACCTTGGCCACCCCTTGAGCGTCAGCTGACCAAATCCTGTAATCAGAACTAGCCCCACCTTGAGGCTCTAATTGATAAGCCTCAATAGTTTTAGCTCTATAATCTTCAATGGTTTCAGCCTCTAAAGGTTGCTGATCCTCTGAAATAGTCACCCCTATTGTATCAACATTAATAACTGGAGACGTCAATGACATTTTATCACCAACAATTATTCTTGTTCCAGAACCTACGTCAAGAGTTCTTACTTGTATTTGTTCTGTCGTAGATGAAAAAGTGAAAGCGTCATCAAGTATAAATAATTTTCCAGGATTGCTTGAATCATCATTTGTTTTCCAAGTTGTAGAAGCATTTATCACAGCGCCAATAGAACCAGTTACCTCAATAGTATACAGTCCAGCGGAAGCTGGATATGGGTTTCTATTAAGTTTAACCCTACCAAACCTCTCAAGTGTTCCGCCAGTAGATTCTGGATCAGCTGTGTCAACAAAAATATTTTTTTGAAGTTTAGCCAGAGCCAGATAAAAAATCCATTGCTTTGCTGCTATAACCCCCGCAAGTATATTTAAAAAATTCTTTGCTATTGCTGGAATAGTTATCCCAAGCTTGCCTTCAAGGTCTTGAATTATACTGTCGCGAATCTCTTTTAACTTTGGAATACTTACAGCCATTATATTATAATTTTTTCAATCAATTCAGATTGTGTTGAATCCCAAATAAACTTAAACCTTTGTTCATTTTGGATTTTTTTCTCCTTCAATATAGCAATAATACTTATCTTATCCACTTCAATCAAATTGATTTCAACTGAAACTTCTGCTGTTTTACTTAAAAAGTCTAAATCGTCAAGAGCCTCACGCTGTAAGTCAAAGATGCCTTGTGATGTTAAAGCGGTGTTTGCAAGCATGTATTCAATTCTGGACACCATTTTAGCGTCTTCATTATCATCAGAAAAGAAAGCTTCATTTTGCCAATACCCCTTTCTTTGCTCACCCTTCTGAAACTCTTCTGAATCTCTGTCATAATCAGCGACATTACCTCCAAACCATGCAATGTAAACCTGATTAAACAAAGAATTAGTTGTTCCCAAATCGGTTTCATTTAAAACAAGCTCCCCACCCTCGCCACTTTCGTATACTGTTACATCTATCATATTACGCAGTCATAGTTGATGAAAGTTGAATATCGTTTGAAAGGTTACTTTCCTCTTGATTCACAGCGCCATCCGGAGCATTAATTTGTAATACAGAATTACTATTTGTATTCGTCTCTCTTATAATTCGCTGCTCTTCAGTTGCTGTAGCTGAATTTAAAACAGGGTCTTCAGAACTAATTTCTTCAGCTCCAGTAAATCCCCTGAAATCATTTATAGAATCCAACGCCCCAGCACTTATTCCTTCCATTCCTGGTATCTTACCAATCAATTTTATTATAGACTCAATAGGAGTTAAAATAAAATCAAGTATAGTCAAACCAATCTGTTTTATACCAGCCAAAAAACCGCCTTCTGTAAAAGCTGATGTTATCCCATTCCACGCATTTTTTATCTTATTAAAAACACCTAAAATAGCATCGAATGCTTCTGTTTTTTTAAAAGCAGCAACAAGCTCATCCCAATTAGCTACTAAATAAACAATAGCAGCAATCAATGCAATTATACCTGTGATTATAAATATTATAGGATTTAATGCCATAACAGCGTTTAAAATACCCATTGCAGTTGAAGCAACACCCATCGCAGCACTAAAACCGGTCATTGCACCAGCCGCAACCCACTGAGCAGCCGCTGTTACAACAGTAGCTATCCTGTAAGCGTTCATCGCAACCATATTGCCACGTAGTGCAAAGGCATTTGTTTTTGTTAAAGCGGTATGAATACCAATAACAACATTCATTGCAATTGTTGCAGCCCTCCAAACAACAAGCGCCGTTTTTATAGCAATCATTGAAGCAAACAATATTCCAAGTGTCTTTACAAGAAATAATGCTGTTGAAGCAAAACTTCTAATTCTTTCTTGCTGTTCGGTTAACTTTTCTCCTGTACTTTCAACGCCAGAAGCCAAATTGAACATCTCAGTAATAACACGAATTACATTTTTTGCAGTATTTCCAAATATCCCATTTCCCTCATCTAAACTTAAAATGAACCCTTCGTATGCACTACCTAAAAGGGTGACGGTTCCTTGCAATGTATCAAGTCTTTTATTCGCTGCATCCCTAGCCACAGAGCCAGCAGTTTCCGCATTATTTAATTTTTCTAATTCTTGAGTTAACTTAGCCGTTCCTTTTATGTTTTTAGCTAAAATAACAGCAGAAACAGCACCACGTTTACCAAACTCATCATTTGCTGTGGTTAATTTATCTTGATTAGCAACTATATTATCAAGTATTTGTTCATAACTCAATCCCTTCTTTGCACTGTCTAAAAATATATTTCTCAATGCAGTTGACGAGCTTGAAGCATCAATACCAGCATCCGACAATTTACCTAAAAGGGCTACGGTTTTTTCAAATGATATCCCAGCTGCATTTGCGGCGCCACCAACAATTGGAAGAGCCGTTTCAAGCTTCTCAAAATTTAAAGCGCTCCTTTGAGTAGCCAAAGTCATTTGATCCATAGTAACCGCCGTATCAGCACTACTAATGTCATCAAATGTTTTAACGACAGCACCAGCCAAATCCGCCGTCCTATCAAGTTCAGCATTCATGGCAACAGCGCCATTCAATATTCCCTCAGTCATATTGATAATGTCGCCCTCCTGAAAACCTAATCTAGCCAACGATTCCTGTAAGCCAACAACTTCAGTAGCTGTCTTTGACGTTATTGAACCAAGCCTTTTAGCATCTTCAGCCAAAAGCCTGTTTTGCGCAACAGTCTTACCAGTAACAGCAGCTAAATCAGCATTAGCCTGTTCAAAATCGGAAATAACTTGAACTGAAGAAGAAATTCCAGACATTACTCCTGTGAACAACAGTCCAGCAGTAGCAAACTGAGCAAACTGCTTTGCGCCAGCTCCTATTGACGGGAAAAGCTTATTAAAAGAACGATTAGCGCGAGTTGCAGCAGCCTGAGTTCTTACTCCAAATTTATCCGAAACAGAAGCCATTTTATTGACTTTTGCGGAAAACTTATCAATGGCCGTAAATACACTTGGAACTTCAAACTTAGCCATTATTTCGTTTTTTTAATTTCTTTTACCTTCCTCTTTATCTCTTCATACCAATAAATTAATCCTTTAAAATCATCTTCATCAACAAACAACAAAGATATTATTTCAGGACTCCAGTTATATTCACCCACCACGCTTTTTATTATGGCGTCTAATGGGTTTATATAAAAAAAACAATTATGCTTTGAGGTATTGTAAAATCAACACTATCAAGATTGCCAAGAACTCCTTGACCCTGACCACACAAAGCGGAAATGTAAGCCTTTACACGACCATCAGCATCACCGTTCCTAACACCTTTTGTTCGGTTGTTAATTTCCGAAACGGTTAATCGTGGTTTATAAGTTAATTCTTTTATAGAATCACCTTCTCCAATAGGAAAACTTAGCGTGTGAACAATTTCAAAAGTCTCCGAATTGATTCTTAAATACCCATCAGAAACACCCTCAACTAAAAGCTCTATCTGATCGGATAAATCTTCACGCTTCTTTTCACTAACTCGCTTGTAGTCAAGCCAGCCATTAACCTCGTTAATGGCTGTTTGTTTATTTACTTTAGTCATATACAGATAACTTTTTTACTAAATAATTGTTTATGCCGTTGGCTTGAATATCTTTTCTAAGAATCCGCCACCCGCAAATTTAACAGACATTGTAGCCTCATTTGAAGAACCCTGAACGTCTCCTACAGGCATTCCCTGACCTTTCCAGACAGTACCATTAGCCAACTCAAAAGTAAGTGTTGACTCTATGCTTGAGTTGCTTAAAAGGTTGAGCCTTTCAAGGTCATTGGCTTTGTTAGCATCCCAACGAGAAGTGATTTCAACACTCCAGCGCTTTCTGTTTTTCTTATAAATAGCATCACCAGAACCGGTAACGCCATTGTCTTCATCAGCAGTACGGAACCCACCAGGGTCAATAGTACCATCTTCTTCAGACTTTGGAAAAAAAGAACCACTACCCAACGTTGGGTGGTTGTATGTTATTTCGATTATATCTCCTCCTATTGCAGGCATATCTTTAAATTTTAATTACGCTTTTAAACCAAATTGAAAACCAGCCGTTGCAGTAGTTGAAGAAATACGTGCATAAGGGCTTCTTTTGTAACTGTAAGATGTTTCAAACCTGTCTGGGTTCTCTTCTCCTGTCCCAGCCTTAATTGAAGACTTCATGAACTCGGGGTCAACAATCAAATTTCTAGTTGCTAAATCATCAGCATAAGAGTTTACAACACCAAGCCACTGTTTAGGTTTGACAACCATTTCAGCGGTAGTTGCTTGCTCGTTTTCAGCAATTGAATGATCAATCACATAAAGCTGCTCTAACAAATAATAGCCAAAACGAACATTCCAATCAATACCAACTAAATTTCTTACATATCTAAATTGAGGTGGATTTTCACCGTCTGGATGATATGTAGTAATCAATTCCATAAAAGTGTATAGACCATTAATTAAATCAACAGTTGACGCACCACTTTTAGCCATTAAATCACGATTTTCATAATCAGAAAAATCACCAATGTTACCATCAAGCGGAACAGGCATGTCTGGATATGATTTATTAGATACATCTAAATTTGGGTTTGACTCAAATGTTACAGCCGCTAAGAATGCCCCATTTGCACTCGCTTCAAAAGTGAATCCTTGAGAATTTGGCGCTGGGCATAAACAGTTTGTTAACTGAGATTTTCTAGCTGTAGCATCCGTAATGGCAATGATGTTATCCTTGTCAGAATCAACAGACCCCCACATAGAAACAAACGGCTTAAACACAATAGGTGAATACCTTCCTGTTGGAGTTGAACCAGGTACACCATTAAAAGCCTCTAATGCAGCAAACTTAGCCTCATCATATGAGTTAATTACAATAGTGCTCCATTCATTACCAAAATTGTTTAAAGCGTCAGATATATCAGCTACTCCACTACCAACAGCTTCACTAGCTACAACATAGGTAACTCCCAAATCAGTATCACCGGTTGACATTTCAATTTTAAGCTGTTCAGATGTTACCGACGCCCATTTAGCAGTTACTGTAGAAACAGCAGCAGCAGAAACAGCTTTTACTGGAGACTTCAATACTCCATTTATAGCGTCCGATATTTTCGCAGCAATAGTTGTTGGTGTGTCGTCCGTAGTAATAGAAACAGCGTAATCATCGCCGTCAATTTGCTCTCTTCCATTTATCTTTACATAATGAACACCATTAGAAGTAGGCGAGCCACTTACTGTAATAGAACGTTCAGCTGCAACAGCTCCAACCGCTTCAGCCTGTGGATAAACAACAGTAGGAACCCCACCAACTCCAGACCCAGAAACAGGTCTTAAAATTCGCATCATAGCGTAAATAGGTGAACCGTAACCATACAACTCACCAGCCTCTTGAGCAGATGTGATTTGTCTTGGTGTTGTATCTAAAGAACCTTGATTGTCAATATTAGCTTCACCCAATATCGCAATCCTTTGTGGTAAATTTGGACTAACCTCACGAAAGTCGCCCTTTTCAAGCTGGTAACCAACTACCCTTGAAACTCTACCCGGACTAACTGCACTACTAATTGGCATAATTTTATTTTTTATTTATAACAAATATACATTAAAAAAACTTAAATCAAATATTTATGATGTTTTTTCAGACAACCATTCATAACCCTTGTCAGTTTCAAATAATGTAACAAGGGTTTGATAACTTTCCAATACACCAGTAGCAACCTCTTCACTACCCTCAACTGCATTTACCTCAAAGGTGACACGCCCCCACATTGTAGTTTCAGTGTCTCTAACATCTCGTTGATCACTAACTTCAATTGAAGTGATAACTGTACTCTCAATAATTGGCGCCGCAAAATCTAACCTAAAATAACCACTAAACATTAATATCCAACGAATCGCACCCATAATTCTTTGAAGATCTTTTGAAGAAGTTATGTCACTATCAGATGAGTCAGTAACTTTTGAGGACGTATAACAATCTATAGCGTAAATATTTGTCAAGTTCTGCTCTAACCTTCCAGATACTCTATTTCTAGACCCTACATAACGAACAACAACCGCTGGAATATTTACTTTGTCAATAGGCGAAATGCGTTCAAAATAAAATTTTACACTTTTTAACAAATCATCGCTTTGAGCAGCAAATTCAGTTAGTAATATATTCAAAATATCAACAGTGATTATTTCGAACGTTTGGGGCGGAATAGGTTGATTAATTTTGCTCATAAGAATTTAACACACAGTAAATGACACCAACTGTCTCGTCAGGAAAAACTTGTTTTATTGAATACTTACGCAAAGTGTTTGAGCTGTCCAAGAATGATATTTTAACACCCTCTAAATCAACCTCACCTTTATTGTTTCTAGTAATGATACCAGAATCATTAGCTAATTTTTCACTAAATGAAATATGAGAGTTGCGAGTGTTGATAACGTGGCCTTCGGTGTCTTCGCTCATGTGATGAGCCATCCCAATTCCCCTTATAACAACAAATGGTGAAGGCTGGTTATGAAAAGTTATATCAACTCCAAAACCATCTTCACCAGAAGTGTGTCTTAACCAATCTTTTCTCGCTCTGTCGAGTAAGCTCATGGCTATTAAATTATTAAAGTGACTTTAAAAAAGAAACCTTTTCATCTTTTTTCAACGCATCAAAACTTTTAAGATCATCAGCACTTGGATTCTTTTCAGCGTAAAAGGCCGTAAGCTCTTTCACATTCATCTCATCAAGGCTTTTCTCTTTCTTTTTCTCTCCATCAAGTACAACAGCACCTTCCTTTAAAAGACTTTCAAGATTGTTCAATTTGTACCCTTCAACAACTTCTTTGCCTCTGTAGATATTATTACCTTTTCCACTAACGGACAAGGTAACAATTCTATATTTTTTAGTATTCTTAGACATATACAGATATTTTAAATTATGCTAGAACTTTAACTGTGTAAATCTGATCTACAGATGAAGGAATCATAATACTTGCTGATTCAATAATAAAGTCGTGTGACTTTTTACGTACATCAACAATATCAGAAATATGAAACTCACCCATTGCATCAACAATCCTTTGGTTTCCACCTTCTTCCATAACCATCGGAACAGCACCAAATGCTTGAACAAATCTTGGAGACTGAGGAATGACAACAACTTGTTTTGCGTCCATGAATTTGATGAAGTTTCCTTGAGCATCTTCATAACCTTCAGATGAAGTCCAGATATTGTAATTCTTATTTCCAGCGGCAATAGTTCCGTGAAATGAACCTCCTGGAATATCTTCTTGAGGTCTACCAATAAACCCTAAATCCATTCTTCTATTATCAAGAGTGTCTTTAGTGTTTTCGTTTCTAATAAATGAAGCATAAGCATCCTCACCCATTATAACATTAAATATATTTCCTTGAGCCTTACCAACTTCTCGCAAGAACGTACCGGCTTTTTGAATAGAAACGAATGGATCATTCGAGTCATTATCCCAAGGAATTCCACTTTCATCAACCTTAGAAGCGGCCTTTCTTTTAAAGTCAATATTCACACCGTTCACAAGTGTTACAATACCGTCTAAGAAAACTTGCCAAGCTTGATTTTCAGTAGTTCTTTCAATTTTATCTTGAAGCAACCCAAGTCCAAAAGTAGTGTCTTCAATCATTGCGTCAACAGAAGCACCGCTTACATCAACAATACCGTTTGGAGCAGCAAAAGTTCTATCATAATGCTTCAAAGAAGTAGCATCAAAATATTCTTTAAACAATGGCGGAACAAATATCTTCTCAGAAGATCTATTCATAGAGTTTCTATTACCCTCTGTCCCGCGAACAACATCAACAGCAAGGCGCTCAGAACCCCTTTGAACTTCAATAGATACTTCCTTAGTATCACTAAACTTTTTACCGAAGAAAGAAGACGCAAAGCCTTTTACTCTTGGTCTTTCAGCGTATACATCAACAACAGCTTTTGTAAACGCTCCTTTAAAATCCGCAATTTGTATGCCCATTTTTTTAATTTTTAATTGTCAAAATTTGTTAATTCCGTAGACTCTACCAATCGAACACCCATAGTGTCAGACGCGATTCTGTCACGAAGCGTTCTTAATGAAATAACATCGTCAAGAGAAACGCCACCAGTTAAGATAACCTTATTCTCAACAACATCACCACCAATACACATTGAAATAGTAAGCTCCTCACCATCAAGCACAGTTCCACAAGAATTAGCGAACCCAACTGGAAATTGAGAACCATCGGTTGCTCCAGGGTCATCAAGTAAAACAGCTTTTCCAGAACTAGCTATCACACCTAAAAGCTCGCCGCCTTTTAGCTCTAAATCTGCACCGGTATCATTCAAGAATGTTACGTTTCGGAAATTATTTTGAAAAACAAAGATTTTCGAAAAATCTCTATCCATTGTACCTTGATTCTTAGTCAAGTCTCTTAAAGTTAAATCAGCCATAACTTATTTTTTTATTTGTTTTTTGCCTAAATATTTTGAGTCAGGAAATAATGCCTTCGCGTCTTCACCTTCCTCATTTGGGTTAGGTGTGTCTAAATCTTCAGCATTTGCTTCAGCTTCTTTTGCAGCAGCCTCAGCCTGTCTTCTTGTTTCCTCCGCGTCTTTAACGATATTAACAGCTTCAACAGCAGTCAACTCAGCGTCACCTTCTATTCCAGCTCTTGCCGCTTCAGCATCAACATCATATAAACCAGACCATGCAGAAACACGTTCTTTTTCTTTTGACTTACCTTCAGCAACTCCAAGAGCAACAGCTTCAGCATAAACGCTTGGGTGATTAATTTTTAAATCTTGAATTGTCATGTTTTTATTTTTATGATTTTCATCAACGGCACTAATATCAGAATTAATTTCCAATAAATCAACATTTGTTCCAAATTCTGCTGCAATTTTTTGAAATTGAGCATTTAAAGCCTTGGTTTTCTTTGGAGTAATAGACACAATATTATCAACTAACCCCACTTGTTTCGCCTGCTTCGCATTAATTGAAACATCAATTCTATCTTCCATAGAAAATATTTCATCCAAAGTTTTTCCAGTAATTTTTTCAAATTTTGGAATATCAAGCTTTGCTTCCATTGCTCTTCTTAAATCGGAATTGATTTTTACAATAACAGATTTGGTGTCTTCATCCATGTAATTCGCTTCAAAATACGCACCCCATGAAGCACGATGGAACATAAAAGAGGAAACATCTAAAGCTTCCACGCTATCAGCATACAACGCAAGGAACGCGCCAGCGCTTCTTGCCTTTCCATCTATCTTTACATTCTTTGTGCCTTCAAATGACTGCATTTTAGCAGCCATACCATACATTGACTCTGGAGAGCCTCCATTTGAATTTATGCGTACAGTAATTTCTTCAGCACCTTCCTCTTCAGCTTGACCGATAGCTTCAATAAACAATTCGGCTGAAAAATCATGTATTCCACCATATACTAATATATCCTTTGGCATCTTACTTTATTTTTGAATTAATATATTTTTCGACAAAATTTCTTGTCTGATTCGCTTTAAAAAAAAACAGCATTAAAGAAACAGCAATTCCAACAACAAATTTCTCTGTTGATAAATCAAACATAAAATAGTGTACCAACGCCGAAATCATTGCGGCCATGCCTAATATGTTGCTTATTATATTTTTAATACTATCCTTCATCTTTACTTCCCTTTAAAACTTTAGACATAATAATCTGGTCTTGAAGTTCAAATTTACCCTTAATGTAGTTCATATTTTCCGATAATCCAATTATACTACCATTCATCTCTCCAAGTCTCTCCATTAATCCAGAATGGTTCGAGTCAGTCTGCAGCATGTGATCATCAATATGTTCTATCTTTTTTGAGGTTTCTTCAAACTTAGTTTCTAAGCTCACAACTTTTGCGTTGAGGTTACTAAAAAATAGTGACACGCTACCAAACATCGTTAATACAGTTAAAACAACTCCTACAACAGCCCACATATTACTCTCCATTTTTATTTTTTTGTTCAGGTTTTGGTGCAAGCTTCAATTCTTCAGAATACTGCCTTGCAATAGTTTCGTAATCTCCACCGCCAAGAGTTTCAATAGCACGCTCTGCGGTTGTTAATGGAACAGACTTCCCAGAAACTCCCAGTTTCTCACGTTCAGCCTTCACTTCTTTTAACGGGTCAATGTGAGGAACAGTTGTCCCTATCCATCTCGCGTTATTTAAAGCATTAATCATTTCATTACTATAAGAATCGTAATTAGAAACCTTAATCTTACCCATGGCTATTTGTACAGAAAGCCATAATGCATATATAGGTTGATAAAATTGCACGCTAAAATCGAACCTATCAACATTCAGTGTGTTTTCCCAATCTTTTAGGGCGGCTCGACTGGCGGAAAAGTTGGAATCGTACTTACTCAAAGCTACCTCTGGAGGGATTCCAATAGCGGCGCAAATCATGTCAACATTAGGTCTGTAAAACCCTTCATAATTCAAGTCATTATCGTTGCTTACTGGAACTATCTTTGCTCCTGGGGGTAAATTAATGATTGACTTCTCAGTTGTTAGAGCTATATTAGCCTTTTCATTGTCCACAACCGTAAAACTGTCATCTTCAGTTTTCACCTTCGTTCCACTTATACTTTCAGCCACATGGCTTTGTATAGGGTTTGATCCAATAGCATCCTTATCATGCTCAAAAGCATAAACAATTTTTGCCCTTTCTTCCGCACTAGCAACAGTTGCCTCCTTATACCTATCAAGCTTTTTAAGCGTTTCAAGAACCACTGAAATAAGAGGCATCCCCCTATCATGGTCTAATCTATACTTTGATCCATAAACAAGATATGCACGCTTATTTCCAGACCTATCTCTTGCCGAAATTCTTTTTATTTCACCCTTTTTATTTACAACCCAATAAGCAACGTGTTTTCCTTTAGAATTTTTTTCAATTCCATGACTAACCGAATTACCTCTTCTAGTCAAAGTTAAAAGATCTCTTGATCCAAAAAATGGATTCTGCAAATGCTCCCCGTCTACAAGTTGAACCTTAACGTTTCCAAGTGTATCAACCCTTAATATTACCAAACAGTCTCCTGAAACAATTGCGTTCTTTTTACATTCAGCAGCCCTTTTATTTAAACTGAAAACGGATGAATAATCTGACTCTTCACTTTTAGCGTACAAAGCAAATCTAGTTTCAACCTCTCGATTAAAATCACTTGATAAACTTACACCATTTGATTGTAAAACCAACCTAACCGGCTCTGCCTGAAGTCTAAGGCCAGAGCCAACTGACCAAATTACAAATTTATTTATAACGTCTTGAGTTATTTCACTTTCAAAAAAGCTTTGCCAAGAACGTAATCTTAATCTTCTGAATTCAGGAATGTATCTTTTGATATTTCCAATTTCGCCTGGAGTCTTCTCACCATCATAACCAATAGTTCCAATGTAGCTAGAAACAGCGCTTGGAGAGTATTCTCTTTCCTTAACCTGAATGCTATCATTGGACTCCAAACTACTTTCTTTGCTCCAAAATTTCCATTTCATAATTTACTACCTTAAAGAGTTACAATCTCTTAAAACCGTCACGTTTCCACAAATTTTGCCGTGAACAATTTGCCTTAACTGCTCTAATGCCTTTATTGCTTTTATAAGGTCTTCTGGGCTTCTGTAAATATTCCGAATCTTAGTCTGACCGTCATCAAGAGAGTATTCATCAATATCACCATTTAACGCAGCTTTTTCAGCAGAAGTGTACATCGCAGAAATAAGAGCGTCATACTTTTTTAATTTATCTTTTAAGCTCGTAGCGGTTTCAAGATAACAAGAACAGTTTATAAAATAAGCCATGACCAAATATAGTAAATAAAACTATACTTTAATAACAGTCATTTTTAAAGCGTCTAAAATTTTGAATAACGTACTAGCTCTAATCGATTGATTCTTATTTAAAAAATCTTGAACTGTTGCCGCTCGAAACTGCTCTTTCTTGCAAAAAGCGTTTACTGTTTTATTCTGCTTTAAAATTTCAGCTCTAATTTTTTCAATTATTTCATGATCTTCAACCCCCAACATAATATTTACTTTATTAATTCACAATAATTACCCCAAGATATTTTTTGTTTAGACTCCTTACACAACATGTAAGTCAAAATATCCTTTAAAACAATGTTATAAACTCTGCAATCCCACATATGGTTTTGCGCTGTTGTTTTTACTTTTACCCACTTCATTCCAGAAGTTCCCTTTGCTTTGGAATCAACAATTCGATGCTCACTTTCAAAATGATGAAAGAAATTCTTGTTGTTGTATAACCCGTCAGATGGTTCTGGAAAATTCATAAATGATGGAGGCTGACTTCCGTCGCCGTCATCCCATCTTAATTTCATGCTATCAGATAAAATGTCTTTTATTTGATTCACTTCAACCAAAAATAAGTCATTCCTTTCTCGGGCTGGCTTAAATGTTGGCGTATCCGCATTTAAGCCCCTGAACTTGTCCGTGTCCTTTCCCTTAAGCCCTAAAACTAACCCAGAGCAAGAATTCAGGAAGTCATACGCTAACAACGTAAAATACCCAGTATCCAACCCCGTAACAGTCAGTTTCATAATATCGCCGTCATCAGTAATAAACTCTCTGTTTATAATATCCTGAAATTTGGGCCATACAGAATTTTTTGCGCCATGATGATAACTCCAACGCTCTCGGTCTTTTTTTACCTTTAAAGTATTTTCTCTTGGTATAAACGTCCCAATACTTCCATGCTCTATTGAATAAGAAGCTCCACTTTCAGACCAAGCAACTATTTCATAATCAAGTCTAGCGTCATCTTCTTTTCCGTTCATATCAGAGCCACATGTTAACATTACAATGCTACCATTACCGTCTTCTATTGATTTCTGAGCCGGAACAACGCCAACTTTATAGTCTCTAGTATTTAAACTTATACCCTTTGAAGTTGGCTTTTCTCCTTGAGCCTCCCAGGTCTCGCCTAAAACGGTGTTTAGGAAAGTTTTATACTTATCAATGTTAACACTCATGTTTGGAGGACATGCCTCTATAAATTTTTTGGCATAATGAGTCCAGTCATACATCCCAGGAGGGGAATACAACGCGGAAATATGATACGAGTAAAATCCCTCTTCCTCTGGGTCTTTTGTTGGTTTCCACTCTCCAGCAAGAAGCATTTCATATTTTTTTCGCTCATCAAAGAAGTCACCACAACTCTGACACGTATAACCGACAGAGCTATCAATTACCCTACCACTTCCATCTAATGCCCATGTAATTCCAGCGTGCTTATTATCTGGAGTCTTAGCATTCCATTTCCACTCAATCATGTCTCCGCAACAAGGACAAGGAACGTGATATTTTCTAGCATCACCCCTGTCATAAATTGGTTCGATATTACTAGTTTGCTTAACTTCTGGAGTAGAAATGTAAAACAGCTTCATCTTTGAAAAATAAGAAGCAAAACGAGTTTCAAATAAAGCACTAGCATCACCAGCATCTTTATCAACAGGAGCAGCTTCGAAATCATCAAGGAATCCATATTTTGCAGATATTTGCCGCATTCTTCCGGGTTTCTGGATACTAAAAGCGGATAAATTACCCCCAGGAAACTCCTTTGACATTGAAGTATCACCAGTCCTTTGATTTTTCTTCCTAATTACATTAGGCCGTATCAATTCACGGATACCACACGAATCTATCATTTGATCAATTTTCGTGTCCATCATTTTCTTAACAAGAGACTCATCACGTGCTGCAAGCAATATGTTTCCTGGATTGTTTGCTATTATCCATCCAATACCATTTTCAATTACTCCAGTACTAAAACCGATTTGAGCACCTTTCATTACAGCAATAACTCTAGATGGATGCTCTGGACTTAAACAATCCACAGGCTCCCTTAAATATGGAGTTCTATCATAAGAAAATCTACCAGGAAAAGCCGATACATCTGAAGTCATAATACGCTTCTGTTCACTCCATTCAGACGGTTTTAAATCGCTAATGAACGGAGGGCTTGAAGTTAGTATTTTTTCTATCTGTGAATTATAGCTCATTACTTAAAAACTATCCTCAATATTTTTTACACCAATTCCAACAAGATTTATTCCAGCAATCAAACTCCACCAGTTCCAAAACGTGTGTATCCAAATATCATTCTTCAATAATTGCATTGGCTCCCATACGGTAGCTAGACCAAGGCAGATTAAAATAAAACCTAAAATGAATTGTTTTGCTTCCTTTTCCATAATTTATCATTAAACTGGGTATTACGTCATTGAGAAGGAGTAATACCCAAGGCTAATATATCCCTAACCCGAATTGAAAGGGAATGCTTTAAGAAAACAAGGTGACTTTCTGAACACGTTTTAAACGGGGTTTATCTTCAGTCTTATTCCCCACACTTCTGCACTGCTTCACCTTGTATTTTCCTCGTTAAAGAACCTTGAATACCAAAGACCCCCAATTAGGCACATCAGAATTAATGAATTGCTTCACTAAACTACTCCGATCTTCTCTATGCCGAACAGGATTACTCTTCAGTTCGTTCTTTAATTCCTTTTTAGCGGTTTTTGCCGCGTAATATTGTTGTTTCATTATTATTGTTTAAAGTATTTTTTTAAAGGCTCGTAATTAATAGCAAGTACCTCTGTTGAATTAATCTCACTTTTCAAATCTTTAGGGATTTTATTGTACATTTTTACATCTTCAGACTCAAATTTTTTGTATGTCTTAAATGAATATATATACTGCTCAAGCTCAAAAACATTCTTTTTGTATTCTGATATTAGTGCTTCTATTTTTGAGGTATAAACACCTACATCTTCTGTCTTTACCTCAAAATAATATTCATTAGAAAGTATAGGAGAATTTATTTTATAACTTCCTCTTAAATTAGAAATGCAACCAGTCCTAAAATACTCTGGATTAGCTTTAAAAGCTTTCTTAATTGGTTCCGGAAGTTCTAATAAAGCTAATTTTTCAATTTTACTCCTTATTATTTCAATTTCCTTTTTTACAATCACCCCTCTTTTGAGTGAAATTTCACCAGCAATAATTTCAGCGTCTTGTTTTGTAATTCTTTTTTTCATTTTATTTTAATTTTGGTTAAAGTTTTAGTGGAGGTGACGGGAGTCGAACCCGTGTCCACAACGTGCAAAATGCACATGATATACGATTATTTACGCTTATCCTTCGCCAAGTACCTCTCATTGTTAAAGTCCTTAAGAGTAAGCTGACTAAGGGTCAACCGAAGTTGACTACCACCACCTAGTTATTACGGTCTAGGAACCATTGGCTATGCTGCTAATACAACTTCAGCTCTAGGAGCTAAAACGATAACCTTCGCTTCTGCAAGTAATGAATCCATTGCTACAACGTCTTCATTAGAATTTACTTCGTTTGCATTTATTTTTTGATACCAATATTTAGGGCATAGAGCATCTTCCTCCCAATCGCATGTACATTTAACAACATCCTGTCAATATCCAGAACACCCCCAAATCATAACTCTACAAAACCCACCAACAAGAACGCCTTTCCTGTCAGTGGGAAATAAACCAGCTATGGAAAACAAATGTATACGTAATTTTTGAGTATAACAAGTTGTTTGTTTAAAAAGTTTTTACTAAATTTGAATTCATTCATAAATAGCAAATTTTCTCGATAAGAGCCCTCAGCAAAAGTTGGGGGTTTTTATTTTCTCTGGCCAACGCTCCTTGTTTGGCTGAAATCATCGACTATACTTTGAATTTCCTTTTTTGAAATTTCCATTGACTCACGCGTTACCTCGTTTATCAACTCAACCAATCTTTTCCTATAACCTCCCGTTTCTTCACGATTCAACTTAAAACGGTGGGAAATCTCAGTAATCAAAGTATCCGATGAACTATAATACAAATCAGTAACATTCTTAAAGTGACGAGTAAAAACACCAATTACCATGTCAACAGGAATCACTTCGCCCATTAACTTCTTTTTCTGAAGAATTTTAATTTCAAGCTCTTCTTTAGCTCTCTGTAAATCAATCTGTCTTTTTTCCCTATCCATTTGAGAAACAGACCCAGATTCATAAACAGGCTCGTTCACTTTTTTATTTACAGTTTTAGGCTTTCTTGACGGCACTTCAATAACCGTTTTTGAAGAATTCGTTTTCTTAGGAGTATCCACAACTTCAGATTCCTCCTTTTCAATAACCTTCTTTTTTGGCTTATCAAATTCGGCCAGCTCATCAAGTGTTATTGCACCACCATTTTTCTCCTGAAATGACAACACGAAAATATTGTTCTCATACACTTGGTCATCAATTAATTTATTCCGCCCAACTTTAACTTTTTTTCTAGAAATATAAGTATTCAAATTTGATCTTGAAATCCCACCGCATAAGGCACGAAATTCATTCTTAGTATGCTTACTCATTTGTAGTAATATTTTGGTTTTTAATCACGCAAAAGTTACTACAAATTAACACAACGAACAAAAGAATTACCACAAACGTTAACACAAGGTTGAAATATGTGCCAAGAGTGCGTGTTTTGCCGTGTGGCATATATAGATCG
>JAJACQ010000014.1 GCA_022601435.1 Chlamydiia bacterium | reverse complement strand
TATTTATAACTAAGTTATAATTAAATGTCTAAGCAGGGGGTTTTATGGATATATTAGATGTTTATAATAGATTATGGGAATATGACAATAGGTTTGCCTTGGCTGCACAAGTTTCATGGGATCATGGAACCGACCTTATGATTCATCATGCAAAAGAGCTTTCATTATGCGCTGAGCAAGTATCTAAATTATTGGCAATGATCGGCCCTCGACCGACAGTTTCAGAGCCTTTAAGTAAGAAGTTTATCCGTTTAGTTTTGGTTAAGGATATCCTTAGTGGGCGAGTAGATATATCGCAAATCATTACTGATCAGCGCACGCCTGAAGATATTTCAAATCAGACAAGTCCAGAATTGAGTTTTGGTGGGTAATCAAAACAGCTTTATTTTAACGAGAAGTTGCTGCCTAGATAGTGCTTTTTAAGGCTTGAATTGTTGATTAGCTCTTTTGTAGTACCAGTAGCAAGAAGTTTTCCGTGGTGAAGAAACAGCCCTTTATCTATAAAAGAAAGAAGTTCATAAGCATTGTGATCAGTGATGAAAATGGTAATATCTTTTGCTTTAAGAAATTTAATTAAATCTTTAACGTCATCGATGGTTTTAGGATCGATATTAGCAAATGGCTCATCTAAAAATAAAATCTTCGGATTTGTAATTAAAGCGCGGCTTATTTCTACGCGCCTTCGCTCGCCGCCTGATAGGTGAGAGGCTTTTTTCTTTTTTAAATGAAGAAGATTTAGCTCAGCAAGTCTTTGATCGACGATTTTTTGTTTTTCATCTTTTTTTAATTTATGCATCTCAAGATAGATTAAGAGGTTTTCTTCAACAGTTAGCTCTCTAAAGATCGACGGTTCTTGACTTAGATATCCGATACCTAGCCTTGCGCGTTTATACATTGGAAGTTTAGTAATATCTTGTCCATCTAAATAGATGTTACCTTTGGATGTTTTGAGAAGTCCTATTAACGCATGAAATGTAGTTGTCTTACCAGCGCCGTTTGCGCCTAGAAGGCCAACAATGGAGCCTTTTTCTATATCAAAAGAAATGTCTTGTAAGATGGTGTGTTTACGAATTTTAACGGTAAGATTTTTAACTTTCAGGAACATCTCTTCTCCAGGTAAGTTTTGTCCATCCCTCTGAGGTATGGCTCTTTGTTTGATCAATTTGTGTAGAGGAGCTGCCTTCTTCTACAGTAGTTGTTGAAGCGTGTTTTCCACGCTTATAAATTATAGAAGTTGTGTTTATTTGTTTAATAGCAGCAGCAGGTGGCGTTACTTTGTATTCACAGGAGGCATTTTTTATGTGGGGAATCAAAGTTGTGGTTAAAATAATGATTGCACCTGTGCAAAAAAGATTCCAAAGAGGGATTTTATATTTGTGTCTCATGTCTGGAGGGCAAATTGTTGTTTTAAAAGAAACCTTTTTAAGTTATATAGCTTGTTAATAAAAGTTGGGGCATCTTTCATGTTAAGTTGAGTTTTGCTATCGCTTTTTGCTTGTTCAGGGTTTGGGTGCGTTTCTAAAAAAATGATGTCAGATCCAGCTGCCACAGAAGCCAAAGCAAGGGGACTCATATAAGCGCGCTCACCGCCTGATTGTTTGCCTTGACCTGGCATTTGGCCTGAGTGTGTCACGTCATAACAAGTAGCGGTACAAAATTTTTTCATAATGGGGATAGATCTAAAATCATTTACGAGGTTGTGGTAACCAAAAGACGTCCCTCTGTCAGTAAAGATGATTTGATCATTTCCAGTAGATAAGATTTTCTTCATAACGTGTTCCATATCTTGAGGAGCCATGAATTGGCCTTTTTTTACATGGATAGGGAGGTTTGTTTTAGCAGCTTCTATAATTAGATCAGTTTGACGGGCTAAAAAAGCAGGAATTTGAATAATATCGCAGACTTGAGCCACTCTCTGAGCGTGCTCTGGTAGGTGTATATCTGTTGTGACAGATATATTTAATTCATCTTTTAGTTTTTGAAGATATTCAAGCCCTTGGTCTATGCCAGGACCTCGGAAGGTTTCAATCGAGGAACGATTAGCTTTATCAAAGCTTGCCTTAAAAATAAAAGGCATTTCAAGGTGATCTTTTAAATAGGAAGCAACTTGCTTGATTAAATCGTAGGATTCAAGCATACAGGGACCAAGGATTAATCCAAGGGGGCAATTATTGCCGAGTTCAATATTCTTGATTCTGATTTTATCACGGGGTTGTTGCATAGGCTTCCTTTGAGTAAACATCATCCATAGTGTAAAGTCCTTTTTGTTTTTGATAAAGAAAACAAAGTGCTTTTATTGCGCCATTTGCAAAAAGGTCTCGGGATTTAGCAGTGTGGGTGATTGTTAACTCTTCTTCAAATAGTTTATAAATAACAGAGTGTACTCCAAAGACTTCTTTTTTACGAATTGAATTAATGTTTGAATTGTTTAAAGAGGCAAGGTCAATGGCTGTACCACTCGGAGAATCTTTTTTATGAATATGATGGGTCTCTTCAATTAGCGTTGGTGGCAAAAGAATTGTTTTCATAAGTTCTTTAAGAAGGAATATTCCGTACGAAAAATTCGGAGCAAGAAGAACAGGGATAAAGCAACTTGCCTTTTTTAATTGATTATGGGTTTTATCAGTATGTCCAGTAGATCCAATGACTAGAGGTTTATTTTTTTGAATAATGTGGGGTAAATAATTTTCGATCACATCTGCTTTAGATGTATCGATAACGATGTCAATTTCATTCCAATTAATACTTGAAAGTGGGGTTTTAGAGTTGACGAGGGTTTTGTTGGCAAGTTGTTTAGAGATAGCAGTTCCGAGCTTTCCGGAACCAATGATCATTGCATGAATATTTTTCATGCTATCACTATACATTAATTCAGATTTTAGGGTATACTTCATCCATAAAAAATATCCTTGATTTGTAGATGGAATCGGGGTAATATTATCACATATATTTTGGACCGATAGCTCAGTGGATAGAGCACCCGCCTTCTAAGCGGGCGGTCGCAGGTTCGAATCCTGCTCGGTCCGAACCATTTTTGGAGTGTGATAGTGAGCAAAGGCGAAGAGTCTTATATTTCTTTTGAAGGTACTTGGTTAGGGGATGTTGTATTTTCACCCCATTTTTTTAAAAAAAATATTTATGATAAGTTAAAAGATAAAGCTCTTTTAACTATGTCTGGTTTTGAAAAGCATAGTTTTGTAAGTAATTTGCTATTAAAAGAGATTCAGCTAGCAAAAGATGGCGATTTTTTACTTCCTGCTATAGTTGATTTCATTGAGTCAGTAAGAAATACAGTTTTACCTACATATACTTTTAGTAGTTTTGAGATCTATTTGGACAATTATGTTTCTTTAACAGAAGCAGAAGCTCTATTTATTCGGGGAAAGATAGTCGGTAGATATATTCCAAGAGATGAGTATCAAGCATTTTTCCCAATTGGAATGAGAAAGAATTTTAAGGGATCTCATTTTTCAGTTGCCCACTTTTCCCCAGATGTTGATACAGTGATAGCTTCATTTCATGGATTTTTAGATGCTTTTGCAGCAAAAATTGGAACAGGTGTTCATTATTGGAAAGTACCTTTAGGGCCTCCTGATGGAAGTATTGAGATAGAAAATCTATTTTATAAAGCTCTTGGCAGGGGGGTCTTTGATGCTTTTGTTCAATCTTCTCGAGAGATGAGTCTTACTTCAATGGATTTGGTGTCCCAAGAGGATATTATTGTAAAAAAGCTTCAAGATAGATCTATTGGCATTAATCACAGACGATCAAAAAATTCCGTGGTTGTAACTGATGATAAAGGTGGCTATGTAGCAGATTGGCGCGCGGTTGATTTTGATGAAGTGAGAATGGTTATTAATAACTATGTATCTGTATTAAGAGATTTTGAAAAAGCTCTTTATATGATTGGGTTAACTCATCTTTTGAAGAAATCGGATTTAAAAGAGCATGTGGCTGATTTATTAGATAAGACTTTGCAGGATTTTTTTTCTGTAGATATGCATGATAATTTATCTATTGAGAGATTAAAGCTTTTTGTAGAAAAGGTTCTTGGGTTTGAAGATGGTCTTTCATTATCTATTGGTAAACTTCTTTCTTCAACACCTTCTTTAAGATTAGTGTTTGATGAATTAGATGGAATAAATGAAGAGTCAGATTTAGAAAAGCTTGTGGCTATTCAGGATACAAATTTTAAAGAGTATTTTACTTACCTTGATACGCTTGAAATCGCAATTGCTATAAAACGGCAGGTCTTAAATATTCTTCCTGTTAAATTATCTCATTTAGATAGCTATGAAACGATTAAAGAGAAGATGGAAGGCTTTTCTCATTTAACTGTTGTTCATGAAGAAAAAGAAAATAGCGCTCCTTTGGGTGTGATTCATGCAAAAGATGTGTTAGGAAAATCTCTTGCAACCGCGAGTTTAAGAGATTTCTCAAATGATGATGAGATGGATAAAGCTCCTTATATTGATGTGATCTCTTGTATTGATCATCATAAAAGTGAGATAAAGACAATGTCTCCTGCAAGGATGATTATTTCGGATGCTCAGAGTTCGAATTCAATTGTTGCAAGGATAAACTTATCAATTAACGAGCGATATTCTACAGGCGGTTACACTCTTAAGGAAGTTGATGAACAAATTGCAAATTTGACTCAGAGTTTTGATACGAATGATAAAATGAGATTGATGAAAAGGTTGCTTTCTAAGAAAGAGGCGTTGTCTCAAAATAACAACTATTTTATTTCTAGAGATAAAGAGTTCTTAGACTATTATCATTTCTTATTTGCTATTTTAGATGATACGGATTTACTTACAAAAGTGACTTCATATGATGTCTATGTTGTGTGCGACTTGCTAAACGCAATGAAATCGTTGATGGTAAAAAAAGAAGTAGAGATTGTAAACTTTGATGATTTGGCTTGTGATGACCCGAATTTTGCCAAAAATGCTGCTCATAAGCTATTGACTTCTCATGATCTTTATTCTCTTTATAATGAAAATTTCAAGAAGAAAGAGACAAAGGTAGAAGAGGTGGTTAAAAAGGCTACGTCTACATATGAGGCATCATTCTTTCAAGATACAAAAATTATTGGAAAGTATGCTCAAGTGGGGCAGTTTAAGCTCTTTTCAAGCAATCATGCAAGCTTTCGTAAAAAGAAAGCTGATATTCAAAAGCATTGGTTGAAGCGTTGTGAAGAGGCTGCAAAAGAGCATAGTCATCTTTCGATCTTTGTCTTCATGCTTTCAACTTTAGATTCAGCTGATGATTTATTTTCTGGTGTTATAAATAACAATCAGACAGAAAAAGATGAGATTTGGGTTTCTTGTATAGAAGGAAACAGAGATTCTTTCGAAAAAGCAAAGCGCTTTATATCCAATTTGATTAAGTCTCCAAAAGTTTACCCTCAGTCTGTCCATGTTGATCTTCATGGTAAGATGGGTGATCTTCAAGATGTTGTATCTCGTATTTCATCTAGGATTGCTGTTTGCCAATTAAAAGGAAAGAAACCTTTGGCAGAATTGCATGTGGATCTAAAATCTCTTAAATCAAGAAAATCAGATATTGCGCCTTGCATTTAGGGCATAAAAAAACACTACATTAAAATGTAGTGTTTTTAATTTATATCTTTTTAAGTAAAAAAATTATTCAGAATCAGCTTCTACAGCTGCAGTTTCTTCAGCTTTTTCTTCCTTTCCTTCTTTAGAATCTTCTTCTAAGATTTCTAGGTTTACGCGAAGACCGTTACGTGAAGCAACAGACATCAATAGCGTACGGATAGCATTAATAGTTTTACCACGCTTTCCAATAATTTTTCCGATATCACTCTTTTCTACGCTGAGTTCTATGATTAATGTTTGAGTTCCACCAACCTCTTTAATTTTTACTTTGTCAGGGTTGTCTACGAGATTTTTTACGATATAAGCAACAAATTCTTTCATTCTGTGATCCTTGGTTATGAGATTCTTCATTTTACTTGGATGATCTATTTTTGTAAATAGCTCAATAATTAGGTGAGTTTATGTAAATTCCAGAAATTTTTCATATCATTTGGAAGGGGAGCGGTTATAGAAATTTCTTTATTTGTGAAGGGGTGAATAAACTCTAATTTTTCAGCATGAAGGAAAAGTCTTTCTGCTTTTTTTGTTTTTGGTCCATATAAAGGGTCACCAACAATAGGACATCCTACAGATTTGGCATGAACACGAATTTGGTGAGTTCTACCTGTATGGGGTTTTGCTTCTATAAAGGAATAACCCTTATGTTTTTTATGTAGGATAAAGTCTGTTAAAGCTTCTTTTCCAGTTTCTATGACGGCCATAGCTTTTCTATCTTTAGGGTGGCGGCCAATAGGGCCATTGACACTTTGATCTTTTATGTAGCCGAGGCAGATTGCTGCATATGTCTTTTTCACTTTGCGTTCTGCAAACATTTTTTGTAGGGCAGTTAAGGCAGCTGTTGTTTTTGCTCCAATGATAACACCTGAGGTTTCTTTGTCTAGTCTGTGGACAATACCAGGTCTTAAAGGGTCATCAGATTGAGGAAGGGTCTTAAGATAGTAAAGTAACGCTCCAGCAAATGTATTTCTTAGACTTCCAATTGCCGGATGAGTAACCATCCCTGCAGGCTTGTTGCATATGATTAAATACTTATCCTCAAAGAGGATATCTAAGGGGATATTCTCTTTTTTAAGTTTTACTTCAGGAAGTTCTTTAAAGATAACATTTATCAAATCACCATCTTTAACCATATTGCTTTTCTTTAGGACTTTAGAGTTGCAAGTGATCAATTTTTCCTTAAAAAGATAGTGAATATAACTGCGGGTCTTATCTAACTTGTTTGTTAAAATATGATCTAATCTTAGCCCCTCGTCTTCTTTTGTGATTATAATAGAGCTATTCTGTGACGTCATCTGGGTCTTTACCTTCTGCTGATGCTTTAAGTTTTCTTGCTGCAAGATCTTGCGCTTTTTTCATCTGCTGAATTCGTGTTGTGATAGATTGACATAGAGTGCGGATGAATTCAGCATATTTTTTAGGGCCGAGCCACTTTTTAAAAGCATCCATTCCGTTACCAGAGGGTACAAAGGGTTTATAGCCTGAGGTACCACTTCCTGGCTGGTTTCCTGGGGGCGTTGGTCCTGGTGGTTTACCCTTCGGAGGGTCTGTTGGGTTGATATCTGACATATGTTATGTTACCTTTAGCATCTATTATACTTAAATAGGATTCAAATGGAAGTTAAAACTGAAAAAACTGGAATAAACAACTCTATTTTAAAGATATATGTTGATGATAATCTCTGGAAAACAGTAAAAAGCATCTATTTTGAAAAGAAAATAAACTCTCTTTCTAAAGCTCCCGACTTCAAAAAAAAGTTTATAGCACTAGAAAAGAAAAAAATTTTAAATATCTCCCTCAATCTACTTTCAAAAAGAAATTACCTTAAAAGAGAGTGGTTTACGAAAATGAGGGATAAGCTTTTCACTCAATCTCTTCTTGAAGAGGTCTTCGAAACATCCCTTGCCCGCTACTTCAACGAGGAGGAAGAAGTAAAACGGCGTATAGCCTCATATCTTATCCGAGGTAAAGGTAAAATCTGGATCCAACAAAAGATGAGAAATGACATATCTCTTACTTCAGATCAATTCGGGTCAATGCTCTCTACCTACTGCTCTGAGCAAGAACAGATTGAAAAAATAAAGTCTCTTGAGCAATCCCGTGCTCTTTTAGAAAAAAAAGGTCGTGAAAAGACCATAGCCTTTTTCCTCCGCCGCGGTTTTTCCTTCCACCTCATCCAAAAAGCTCTGCTTATATCTCACTAAAGTTATGACCCTCATAAATAAATTTATAATTATGCGAACAAAAAGGAGAGCAGAAAGAAGGAAAAGAGGAGTTTATAGAGGAGATAGATTTTTCCATGCGAAGCATTTTTTTGTATGTTTTTGCGATAGCAAAAACACACATGGGTTTGCAAAGGGCATAGCCCTTTGCTGGGGTGCAGGGACGGAGCCCCTGCTGCATAGTGCAAAAAGACTTATGAATTTAATATTCGGCGTGTTTTGGGTAGCGTGGGAATGCGATGACATCGCGTATATTTTCCATTCCGGTGACATACTGAACGAGACGCTCGAATCCGAGGCCGAACCCTGCATGCGGCGTTGTTCCATACCTACGAAGATCGACATACCAATTATACGTTTCGAGAGGAAGATTTGCCTCTTCTAGATTCTTGAGAAGGACATCTAAGCGTTCTTCTCTTTGACTTCCACCCATCAGCTCACCAACTCCTGGAACGAGTACATCCATCGCAGCTACTGTTTTGCCATCATCATTCTTTCTCATATAGAAAGGCTTAATTTCTTTTGGGTAATTGTAGAGAATCACAGGTCCTTTGAAATGCTCCTCGCATAGATAACGCTCATGCTCAGAACTTAGGTCTACTCCCCAAGAGACGGGGAACTCAAACTTCTTACCAGATTTTAGTAAGATCTCGATAGCATCTGTATAGCTAAGACGTGTACATGGTGTTTCAAGCACAAGGCTTAAGCGTTCTAAAAGCGTCTTATCGATAAACTTATTGAAGAATTCAAGATCTGATCCGCAGTGATCAATGGCATGCTTTACTAGATATTTTAGATAATCCTCTGCTAAGTCCATGTTATCATCAAGATCAGCAAACGTAAACTCAGGTTCAATCATCCAAAACTCCGCTAAGTGTCTTGATGTATTTGAATTTTCAGCTCTAAATGTTGGTCCAAATGTATAAATATCGCGAAGGGCTGTTGCATATGCTTCACCATTTAATTGTCCGGATACTGTGAGGAATGTTTCCTTTTCAAAGAAATCTTTAGAATAGTCTACCTTTCCATCTTCTGTTTTGGGCACTTTATTTTTATCAAGTGTTGTAACATGAAACATCTCACCATGTGTTTCACAATCTGCGGATGTGATGATTGGTGTCTGAACATAAGCAAAATCTCTTCCTTGAAAGAACTTATGGGTTGCATACGCCATCTGACTTCTGACTCTTGTTACTGCTCCGAATGTATTTGTTCGAGGTCTTAAATGAGCAATTGTTCTTAAAAATTCAAATGAATGACGCTTTTTTTGTAGTATATAATCTGTAGGCGCTTCACCAATCACTTTAAATGATTCTGCTGAGATCTCTACAGATTGACCCTTCCCAGGGCTCTCTGTTACTGTTCCTGTTACGGAAATAGAGGCTCCTGTTGCTATTTTTTGGATCATTGATTCATATTCAGGAATTTTTTGATCCATGATAATCTGAAGATTTGATACTTCGCTGCCGTCATTTAGCTCTACAAAAGAAAAAGTCTTCTGAGCGCGATGTGTTCTTACCCACCCGCATACAGTGACTTTTTCGCCAATAAGATCAGGCGTTGATTTTATATATTTTGTTCTATAGCGTCGAATTTGCTTTGTCTCAATCATTACAGATATTTCCTTAGATGTTTAATTTCAGAAGCCCAGTTTTGGGGATCTGGCGTTTCTAAATATTTCGGCAGGGGAGCCAAATGTTTATTTTGCATACAAACCTTAAAACATTCCATCCCTATTTCACCTTTTCCTAATAACTCATGGCGATCTTTTTTTAATCCAAGACCAAACTTTGAATCATTTAAATGAAGGGCTACAAGATATTTAAGTCCTATGTGCTTGTCAAATTCTTTAAGCGTTTCTTCCCAGGCTTTTTTTGTGCGAATATCATATCCTGCTGCAAAGATATGGCAAGTATCAATACAAACTCCGATTGGAATATTTCCTTTTACGCCTTTTACAATTTCTCCAAGCTCTTCAAATGTGCTGCCAACTGTTGTACCTTGCCCAGCTGTAGCCTCTAAAACCATTAGAGTCTTACCTTTTTTTATGAGATCTTTTAAAGATATAAGGCTATCAATAATCGCTTCAAGACATTCTTCTTTGGTTCCAGTTGTTGCCGCTCCTGGGTGAAAGTTTAGATAATCTATTTCAAGAAGGTGACATCTTTTAATCTCATTTGCAAGACCTTCGATACTTTTTTCTTTTAGCTCTTCTTTAGGGGATCCAATATTTATAAGATAACTTGCATGAGACATGATCTGAGAAATGCCGGTTTCTTTTTTTAGAGCCTTCCATTTTTCAACTTCCTCTTCGGTTATTGTACGCGACTTCCATTGCTTTTGATTGCTAGTAAAAAGTTGAATTGAGGTAGCGCCAATTTCTTTACCTTGAATGAGGGCATTGAACGAGCCGCCCGCTGCTGAGGTGTGGGCTCCTAGAAAACATTGTTTTTTTAAAGCTTTGGTAGTCATAAATATCGCCCTCTGATAAAAAAACCGCAATCCCTTGGGTGTTGCGGCTTAAATTTACTTGATAAATGTTTATCTTTAGTTTTTTTTTAAGTTGTGTAAGCTAAGAACTCACAAACAACCGCAACGTTCACAGGTATTGGAAGTGGAATTTGATCCATGTGAGGTTTTACTAATAGTTTACCATTCATTCCTGGTCCGTCTAAGCTTAAGTATTCAGGCACATCAACAGAAGATCTTTCAAGAGCTTCTTTGATGAAGGCAATGTTTTTACCTTTTTCAGAAACAGAGATAACTTGTCCTTCTTTTACTTGGTAAGAACGGATGTCAACTTTTTTGCCATCTACACGGATATGACCATGAGCAACTAATTGCTGTGCATGGAAAGGTGTAAGAGCAAATTTTAATCTGTAAACAAGAACGTCTAATCTAGTTTCAATTCTTTGAATGAATAGATCTTGAGTATTTCCTTCGAGCTTTACAGCGTCTCTGTAATACTTAACGATTGTCTTCTGAGAAAGCATTCCGTAGCAAGCACGAAGCTTTTGCTTCTCTTCTAGCTGAACACCATAGTCAGATTTCTTTTTTCTTTTCGCTCCGTGTTGCCCTGGTGGGTTTACCTTGTGAGCTAAAGGATTTCTTTTTTTTCCAAAAATGTTTGCGCCGAATCTTCTAGCAATTCTGTTCTTTGGACCTGTATATCGAGCCATAGTTCTCCCAAATATTCAATGTTATGTAATGGAAAGATTGTACTTTGTTTAGGATTTTATCACAATGGTTTTTATCATTTTTTAATCTGATAGAGGATTGATAAGAGTAAAATATTTAATACAGTCTTGCAAATATTACCCTGAATCATTAAAATACCCTTATGGAAATAGCGGTTATAGCATATTATGTGATCAAAGAAATTGATGATCCCATGCAAAAAATTAAAACTCATAAGAAATTTTTAGAATCAATAGATTGTAAAGGTAGAATTTATATTGGGAATGAAGGGGTTAATGCTCAGATTTCTGTGGCAAAAAAAGATTTAGATAAATATCTAGATTTTTTGAAAGAAGATCCTTTGTATGAATCGGCAGACATTAAGATTCATGAAGATACAGAGCATCGCTTTGCAAAATTGATTGTTAAATTCAGAGAGCAGATTGTGGCTCTTGATGAAAAAGTAGATTTTGAAAATCGTGGCGATTACATCACTCCAGAAGAGTGGGAGAAAAAGCTCGATGAGAAGGATGAAAATACTATTATCATTGATGTAAGAAATAATTATGAATCTGAAGTAGGGCATTTTGATGGGGCATTAAAGCCTGATAAAAAAACTTTTAGAGAATTTATTGAGTATGCAGATAATCTTGCTAAGATGGCTGATAAAGAGAAAAAAACTGTTTTGATGTATTGTACTGGAGGAATTCGTTGTGAATTTTACTCTCCTTTAATGAAAGAACGGGGCTTTAAAAATGTTCATCAGCTAAAAGGTGGGGTGATTGCCTATGGATTACAACGCGGAAGTAAGCATTGGAAAGGTAAATTATTCGTTTTTGATGATCGCTTAGTGGTTCCTATTTCTAAAGATAATAATGAGGTGATATCAAAATGTAAGTTTTGTGGTGAATTATCTGATATATTCTATAATTGCGCGAATATGGATTGTAATGATCTGTTCTTGTCATGCAAGAAGTGCGCTGAAGACATGAAGGGTTGCTGCTCTGAAGGATGCATAAAAGCTCCAAGAGTTAGAGAGATGGATAAGGCAGAAGGAAGGCCTACTCCTTTTAGAAAGCTTTCATTTGAAGAAAAACAATCTCTTTCTGTAAATTAAATATTAAAAGTCTTCTGTTTCAGAGTTTTCCTCTTGATTTTCTTCCTTATTATGAAGCATTTCTTTTGCTGCCTCTTTTAAAGTGATAATCCCTTTTTCAAACCCCAACTCTTTTAAGACGAGGTCTAAATTATTAAACTCTGCTAGCAGTTGATCGTTTAAGGATTCGAGTTGAGCGATCTTTTTAATGTATTTTTCATTGTCCATAATGATCCTTATTATTATGACCTGTAGAAATCTCTTCCTACAGGTCTTTTGGGTTATTATTATGATTAGTTTATTATTTTTTATTCTTTCACTTAATATCATGCAAAAGGCGTGCCAATCTTTAATTTTTCTAAAAAAAAATAAAATACCTAATAGATATTCGTTTTTGAAATAAAAGTATAACGATAAGAGGGGAGTTTTTTCCTAGTAGATAGGGAAAAAGATCAGATTAGGATGGTATAGAGAAGGTTTAATTGTATCATAATCTAGTTAAACAAGTTATGATATCTAGAAGAGGTAAGTAAATGCGTATGGGCACAAAAAAACCTATCAAAAAGGTAATTTTGATAGGTTTTTGATTTATTGTATCAGCTTGCTTTATTGAGTTGCAGTGATCATGATGTCACGTGCTTCATATTGATCAAATACAGATTTTGCTACTCTTTGGTTATTAAAGTACCAATGAGTTCTTGCAGTACCATCACAATAAACAACTGAAGGACCGTGTTTCAATCCTAGTTTATATTCTGTTTCTTCAGAAAGAAGCTCGCCGTCGATATAGAATTTTTCGATGCCATGCTTTCTTCCTTCAAGATAAGTTGTTTCTTGATACTTCACGCCGTTTTGGAAGTAGATGCAGATCCCATCTTTTTCTCCATTCGAGAAGTTTTCAATAACTAGGGGTTCGCCTGATATTGCGTATTCTTTTCTTTCTCCGTGTAATTTACCATCTTTATAAGACGTAATTACATGAGGAGTGTTATTTGGGTGATAAGACTCTTTATAAGCAATCTCATATCCGATGTATACATCCTTAGAGATGATATCACCTGCAGAATTTCGGAAAGTCTTTTCACCTTCGCCTCTGACGATACATGAATCGGTTTCATTTCCTAATGAGAAATACTGACCATTAATAAGTTTTCCATCTATATATTCTTCTTTAGACATTGGAGATCCAGAAGCAAACCAAGATGTGATGTATAAATGAGTAGGAGTTTTAAAAACAGTTTCTTGCTCAGGAACTCCTCTAATATTATAAGTCGTTCTTTTTGTAAGAATTCCTTTTTGGTAAATTTCTTTTAAATGGATTGTTTGGCTGTGCTCGTATGTAATTGTCTTTGGACCATGTAGTAAAGTGTCAGCATATGTTTCTGTAACTGTTTGTCCATTTCTAAATGAAGTCACAACTTGACCAGGATAAGAATGCTCTTCCCATTCTTGGCGCCCTACATCATAGCCATATTTGTGGATATGTCTTTGAGAAACAACTTCAGTTTTGTTTTTGTCGTTTCCACAAGACGATAGCAACATCATTGATGATGCTAAGATAATTAGTGATTTGTTCATAATGTTCCTCAGATTTAAAAGACTAGTAACTTTAACGATCGCTCATTTAAGCGTTTTTTTCAAGCTAAAAAAGAGACATTATTTACAAAAGTTTATAAAGCTTTAGAAAGGTATGCAATAACTTTTTCATGACAAGAGTTTATCGCATTATCATCCAATGTTTTGTTGTCGTCACGGTAGATAAATCTAAAGGTTACATTCTTTGTTTCTGAGTTGTTTTTTTCGTCGATATAGATGTTTTGGAGCGAGCTTTTTTTAAGCTCTGGAAAAGGTGCTTTTTTTAACAGATCAAAGACTTCTGCCAATTCTTTTTGTCTATCAACTGTGAAAGTAACATCTCTTGAAGATGAGGGGAGTGTTGGTATTTTTTCAAAGGAGATATGCTTAGTTCTGTATTTTTCAAGAAGATAGACGTTGATCTCTGCAAAGAACGTCTCTTCTTCAAGCTTCATAAGGCCAGTCATTTCAGGGTGAACCTTTCCAAATGTTGCTACTACATCCTTATTAACTAAAACATTTACCTGACATCCTGGATGGAATGTGGGATGATTACTTCTTTCAAAATTTATATTTTTGATGTGTAGAGAAGAAAAAAGGTTTTCTATGATTCCTTTCATGTCAAAAAAGTCAAAAGACTTGTTCTCTTTATCAAAATGATGTGGCGCTCTTAAGCCTGATAATAAAATCCCAAGGCTTGAGTTTTCTAAATATTTACCATCTCTGCCTTTTGAAAAGATCTTGCCAACTTCGAAAGCATTGATTTGAAAATTTCGGTTATTTTTATTGTGGGCCATCGATCCTAAGAGTCCGGGAAGTAGTGATGGTCGAAGAAGCGATTGATCCACAGATTTTGCATGCATAACTTCAACAGGAGTTGCTTCAAAAAGGCCATGATCAATTTTCAAGCCACAAAGCTCCTTACTGATAAGGCTGCATGTTAAAAATTCTTGCAAGCCTAAAGCAGAGAGTTTTGCTCTTAAAAGCTTTTCAATAATATAGAGGGGGTGGTGAGGAATATGTGAAGTTACGTGAGTCATGTGATGATTTACAATGTTATTATATCCATAAACTCTTGCAACTTCTTCAATGATATCGATTTCTTCCTTAATGTCATTTCTCCATGAAGGGATCTTTAACTGGAAGAGATCTTCACCATCAGTTGTTGCTGTAAAGCCAAGGCTTAAGAGGAAAGTCTCAACTTCACTAAGACTTAATTTTGTCCCTAAGATTTTGTTAATTCTAGATAGTCTGACAGTTAAAAAGGCGGGTCTATATAACACTGCTTCATGTAAAACTCCAGCTGCAACACTTCCGCCTGCAATTTCTTGCATTAAGAAAGCGGCATAATCTAAAGCAAATAACAAACCTTCGCTATCAATAAGGTTTTCAAAGCGAGATGAGGCATCTGTTCGAAGCTTTAGCTCGCGGCTGCTTTTTCTAATATGCGAAGGGCAAAATTCAGCTGCTTCAATAACAACTGTATGAGTTTTATCAGAAACCGATGTAGCATCGCTTCCCATAATTCCACCAAGTCCAATAGGTTCATCGCTTGAACAAATTAGGATGTGACCAGTTCTTAGTTCTCGCTGTTTACCATCTAAGGTAGTGATCTTTTCGCCATCTCTTGATTCTCTGACATCTATACTTTTTTCTTTTAACGTAGAATAATCATAAGCATGAAGAGGTTGTCCTAATTCATGACTGACATAATTTGTCACGTCAACAATGTTGTTAACAGGCTTAATTCCAGCTTTTTCTAAAAGATCTCTCATCCAATAAGGAGAGGCTTTTACTTCTAATCCAGAAACAATACGAGCGCCATATTGAGGGCATAGTTCTTTTAATTCGTTTGAGACAGTGATGTATTCGTTGATGTTTTTGCCAGTGCTTTTTTCTATTTGGATAGGAGGGTGACAGATTTCTTCATCACAGAAACGGGCAAGTTCTCTGCAAACACCAAGAATACTTCTACAATAGCCAAGATTAGGCGTAAGAGTCACATCAAATACGGGATCTTTATAGTATTCAGCAAAATCCATGCCTACAGGTGCGTTATCATCTAGGTACAAGAGCCCTTCATGAGAGTCGCCAATACCTAGTTCTTTTTCTGTGCACATCATGCCTTTTGATTCAATACCGCGAATCTTAGCTTTTTTCAAAACAAATGGTTTATCACTATTTGTCTCAAGAATAGCGCCAATAGGTGCCAGCACAACTTTTTTGTTAGCAACTAAATTAGGGGCTCCACAAACAATTGTTAAATCTTTTTTTCCGTCAAAAACGCGTGCAACACGAAGCTTATCAGCATTTTCATGAGGATGGACTTCCTTGACTAATGCAATAATAACACCCTCAAAATCAAAGGAGAGTCTATCAATTTTTTCAACTTCGACACCTGAATCAGTTAAGAGATCGGCAATCTCTTCAGGGTCTTTATCTATCGCTAAGAAGCGCTTTATCCAAGAAAGAGGTATTTTCATAAGTAAAAATTATACTCAAATGAAGATATGGCCACAAGTAAATTTTTACTCTTTTTGTGAAAGTATTTTTTATGATAGGATTAATTTAATTTGAGGGCTGATGGAAACAGAATCTTTTCACAATCCGTTTGTGACTAAAATCAAGTTATTATCTCATTTGTTGATCTTAAGTGTTGGGATCAATATAGGATTTGGAGCAACGTTTTTTTACAATTATATTAAAAAGAACTTTGAGTCTGTTTATCATGTAGAGCTTCCAGAAGTCTGCCTTAAAAAAGAACATTCAGATCTTTTACAAAACTTTTTTTTAATGAGTTTTGATGAGCTTGTTTTAGAGCTATCTAATGCAACTTTAATCTCTGATGGTTACGAGATTAGAGATTTGGCTCTTGCTATCTTATCTAGCTATCATTATTTAGATTTAGAAAAAGCTTTGCGAGGGGAAACTTTAGAAGTGCGTGAAGTGATGTTTGTACACACTGATGGGGGAGAGCAGTTTCCTTTAACCTTATATCCAGATGTTAAGGATTATCATTTTAGCTTGATTAAGGCTTATGTTGATGAGACGAAATATCCTTTTACTTCAGAAGGATTATTTGCAGAATTAAAAGTTATGAAAGAGCAATCTCCAACTGATTTAGCGCTTTCATTTATGCACTCAAAGGAATATGTAGCAATTTATTCTTTTGTGAATCGATTTTTTGAGACCGTGGCAAAAGAAAAAGTTTTGTTAGTTCTTTTAGAAGGCACTTATCAAGATATTGAGCGCTTTTACTATCTTTATCTTGAAAATATTGATAAACCAAAAGAGATGATCCGTTATTTTTTAAAGACTTATTGTAATATGGGATCCAAATTTGCAGCTTCTATGTGGCTTGAGATTGATGAGGATTATATTTTAAGGCAGTTGAATAATGAAGAAATCTCAAATGTAATGAAACTTACAAATAATCAAAATTTCTTAAATAAAGTCAAAACCGGTGTAAGAAGTCATGATGTAAGAGAAATTGCAAAAGAGAAGCTTCCACTACCTGAATTATCAAAACCAATAAAATCAACTCATAGATCAATTCCTTATATTGTGCAGAAAGGGGATTCTTTTTGGAAAATAGCACACAAGCATAAAATGAGTATTGAAGAGATCAAAAAAGAAAATAATTTGACTTCAGATCTTTTAAGGCCAGGACAGTCCATATTGATTCCTAAAAAAGAATAAGCCTTTTTGCTTGAGTTATACTTCAAAGAGTTATAATATAAACGTTCCTCTTTTTGCGGAAGTGGCGGAATGGTAGACGCGCTAGCTTGAGGGGCTAGTGGGAATTTTTCCCGTGGGGGTTCAAGTCCCCCTTTTCGCATTTATCTTAAAAATAATTTAATATTTCCCTTGTAGCAAATACTAATTTACAGTAAGTTATACCTATTTTAAAAAAAATAGAGGGGTATAAAGTGTTTCGTAAATTAAGTGTTTTTGTGTGTTTAGTTGCTATGGTGTTTGCTTCAGATGATGGTTTAGATTTAAAAGAATCGACCATTCCAGTTGTTGATCTACAAGATTATTTCAATCCAGATACAAAAGAAAAATTTATTGAAGATGTAAGAGCTGCTTTTCATAAAGTAGGTTTTTTAGGTGTAAAGAATACAAAAGTAAATCAAGAGATAATTGATAAGCTCTATGCAAAGATTGTTGAATTTTTTGCGTTTGATGTAGAAGATAAAATGAAGGTTTCTGCGGCACTATCTGATGGTCAAAGAGGGTTTACTCATTTTGGGTCAGAGTTTGCGCAGGGATCAAATATTCCTGAGCCTAAAGAATATTATATGATGGGAAGAGATTTATGTGATGAGGATCATATAAAATACAATATTTATAAAAATAGTTGGCCAGAATTTATGGACTTTAAGAAACCGGCCCAAACTTTTTATAATCATTTAGAAGAGTATTCTGTTTTGTTTCAAGAAATTTTTTCGTTAGCTCTAAATCAAGATAAAGCTTTCCTTAATAAGATTTGTTCAAATGGAGATACCTCGTGTCGTATGATTCATTATCCTAATATAGCATCTAAAGAGGGGGTTTTTTGGGCAGGGGCTCATACAGACGTCAACTTATTCACAATTCTTCCAAAGGCAACAGCTGCGGGACTAGAAGTAAAGGATGAAAATGGTAAGTGGATTCCTGTATTTGTTAAAGAAGATGCGTTTATTATTAATGCAGGAGATTTTTTAGAAATTATCTCGAACGGCTATTTTAAATCCTCTCTTCATCGTGTAAAAAAACCTGAGAATATGGATCAAGATCGCTATTCATGTGTATTTTTTGTTCACCCAAGGTCAGAAGCAAATCTCTTCCCTTTAAATGAATGGATAGAAAAAACAGGGGGAAGAAAAAATTATATAAAGGCAACTCGTTGGGAAATGCTTATGGAGCGTCTTGTAGAAAATGGGCAAGCAACAGATGGCATGTTAAAAGAGCTTGGAGAAAGCGGTGTAATGGAAAGATTAATGAAAGTTGATCGCGCAAGTGTTGATGCGATGAAAGCTTTAAGAAAAGCTGGTTATGCATCTGATAAAGTATTAGAAAAATTAGAAGAACTAGAAGTGTAAACTAAAAAAATTTAGGAGGGCTAAATTGAGTTTTATTTGTTTATTATTAAGTGTTTTTGTCATGGTATTTGCCAAAGATGATGGGTTAACAGGAAGAAAGTCAACGATTCCTGTTTTGGATTTACAAAAATATTATAATGAAGAGACAAAAGAAGAATTTCTTGATGAGGTAAGAGATGCTCTTCATAAAGTGGGGTTTTTTGCTATAAAAAATTCAGGGGTTAATCAAGAAGTATTAAATAACCTTTATGGATCATTAGAAACCTTTTTTGCCTTTGATAGAGATACAAAAATGAAAGTGTCAGCAGCTTTTTGCTGTGCTCAGAGAGGCTATACTGGTTTTGGAGATACCGAGACTGCAAAAGGTTCGTCTGCTTGTGATATTAAAGAGTTTTATATGATGGGTAGAACTGTGAGTGCTGATGATCATAAAAGGTATAATCTATTAGTGAATCAATGGCCTGAATTTATGGACTTTGAAAAACCTGCGGTGGCTTTTTATAATCACCTAGAAGAATATTCAGAGTTATTTCAGGAGATCTTTTCTTTAGCTCTTTATCAAGAAAAAGACTTTTTACATAAGATTTGTAAAAATGGCGATACTTCATGTCGTATGATTCATTATCCAAATATTGAGACCAAAGAAAAGATTTGGGCAGGAGCGCACACTGATATCGACTTGTTTACAATTCTGCCCCGAGCAACTAAAGAAGGATTAGAAGTCATGGACGATCAGGGTAAATGGCATCCTGTCTTTATTAAAGAAGATGCTATGATTATTAATGGTGGAGATTTTCTAGAAGCCTTTTCTAATGGCTATTTTAAATCATCAATGCACCGTGTAAAGAGACCGAAGAAAATGGATTCTGATCGTTATTCCTGTGTTCATTTTGTTCATCCTCGTTCAGAAGCAAGGATTTATCCTATTGGTGAGTGGGTTAAAAAAACAGGTGGCCTGCAAAAATACACTGTTGCGACTCGTTGGGAACTATTAATGGAGCGTCTTGCTGATATGGGAACATGTACAGATTCTATGTTAAAAGAGCTCGGGGAGTGTCGTTTAATGGAACGATTAATGGAAGTTGGTCGTGAAAGCAAAGATGCAATGCAACGAATTGTTAAGGCAGGCTATGGATCTGATGAGGTGAAACAAAGGCTTGTAGAGCTAGATAATTAGGAGGCTAGATGAAAAAGATCTGTTTAGTATTAAGTGTGTTTTGTTTGTGTTTTGCAAGTCAAAAACCAACCATACCAATGGTAGATTTAAACGATTACTTTAGAGCAGAAACAAAAGATAAATTTATTGAAGAAGTAAAAGAAGCTCTTCATAAAGTGGGATTCTTTGCTGTAAAGAATTCTGGTATGGATCAAAAGATCTTGGATGATCTTTATGACTCATTGCAAAAGTTTTATGCTTTTGATTTTGAGACAAGAATGCAAGTTTCTGCAGATAAAACTTTTGGTCAAAGAGGGTTTTGTGTTTCTGGGGCTGAGACTCAAAAAGGATTAACCAAAAAAGATATGAAAGAGTACTACATGGTGGGGCGCTCTTTAGATGATCAGCTACTAGAAAAATATGGGCTTTATAAAAATATCTGGCCAACTTTTATGGATTTTAAAACACCTGCGGTTAAATTTTTTAATCATCTAGAGGAATATTCAGAACTTTTTCAGGAGATATTTTCATTGGCTTTAGGGCAAGAAAAAGACTTTTTTAAAAAGATTTGCGAGTATGGAAATACATCGTGCCGTATGCTTCACTATCCAAAAAATATTTCTGATGAGCAAGGTGTTTGGGCAGGAGCTCATACCGATATTGATTTGTTCACTATTTTACCAAGATCGACATCAGAAGGCTTGGAGGTCTTAAATGACGAAGGAAATTGGGTGTCTGCTTTTGTAGGGGAAGATGCTTTAGTGATCAATGGCGGAGATTTTTTAGAAATTTTTTCTAATGGCTACTTTAGATCGTCTATGCACCGTGTTGTAAAACCACAAAGCCCTCAAGATGAGCGTTATTCATGCGTACACTTTGTCCATCCCCGTTCAGAAGAGTTTCTCTATCCCTTAAATGAGTGGATTAAAAAAACTGGCGGAGTCAAAAAGTATGCAAAAGCTACTCGTTGGGAAATGCTAATGGAACGTCTTGCTGATTTAGAGCTTGCCTCGGATGCTATATTAAAAGAGCTAGGAGAGTCAGACTTAATGGATCGTTTGATGGAAGTAGGCCGTGCAAGCCCTGATGCTCTGCGAGCTTTAGTAAAAGCAGGATATGCGTCTGAAGAGGTTAAAGAAGCTGCTAGTGCACTGTAGCTAGAAGATAGTCTTCGATCGCCTCTTCTAATGAAGGGGTGATTTCAATGTCATCAAGCTCAGAAAAATTCTTAGCAGTTGCAAGCGTTAACAGAGCAAGCTTCTCATCCTCTGTTAAATCCTTACTGACCCTTTCCGGATGCAGCGGTAAAAGACCTTCAAAAAGCAAGAGCTTTAATAAAAAACATAAATAAATAGCCTTGTTATTCGACTCAATAGAAAAGGCTTTTAATGTATTTTTGGTCAATAAGAATAAAGGTGCCACACTGCGCTCTTTAACCAAAGTGCGAGACAATGTGTTCATTAACTTAGCACAAAGCTGAAGTAAATCAAAATCTTTTCGAAGGTTGGCAAATGCATCCAAAATATAAGGCTCAGAAAGTGTATACAAATCCCCACGGCCACGCCGTAAATTGCCTTCAATCAACATCATAGACGATAAATGCGAAAGCTTTTTAGTGCTAACTATGCAAGATGCAGGGCCAAACACCTCAGTAAATAACTGCAAAATAACCTTAGTCTCCTTAAAAGGAGTAGCCTTCAGTATAATAGCAGCAGTAGACGTCTCATTATTCATAAAAAAAACGCGTCGGAAGGGACTCGAACCCCCAACCGCCTGGTCCGAAGCCAGGTGCTCTATCCATTGAGCTACCAACGCAGGAGAGTTATTGTAGCTGACATGCTCATTAAAAAAAAGGAAAAGCGCGTTGTTTTGGGTCTATTTTTCCTAATTTGCGCCTCGGAGTACTACTATGTACACTGTCGGCGCAAATTAGAAAAACTATCCTCCAAAACAACGCGCTTTTATCTCTAGAAACTAATTTAAGATTTTTTCAGATTTGAACCAGGTAAAGCCGGTGTGCGAAGCAGCATTTGTTGGTAACAATCGCAATGAGCGTGGGTTTGAGGCTGAAATGAAGCTTGAAGGTAAAAAGCTTGGGAAATATTTAAATATTAATGACACTGTCGGCGCAAATTAGAAAAACTATCCTCCAAAACAACGCGCTTTTATCTCTAGAAACTAAATTAAGATTTTTTCAGATTTGAACCAGGCAAAGCCGGCGTGCGAAGCAGCATTTGTTGGTAACAATTGCAATGAGCGTGGGTTTCAAGCTGAAATGAAGCTTGAAGGCAAAAAGCTTGGGAAATGTTTAAATATTAATGACACTGTCGGGCCGAATGTAGCAAAATATACCTCAAAACAACGCGCTTTTATAGAAACTAAATTAAGGTTTTTTTTGGGTCTATTTTTCCTAATTTGCGCCTCGGAGTACCCACATTAATCTTTGAATGTTTCACAAACTTCTTTGACAATTATTTAATTAGAGGGAAATTCTTTTTATTCTAGTTATTTTTGAAGGTGATCAAAGCTAAGTTGAACGAGGGGATAAGGTCGGTTTTCTTCTTTTAATCTTTCTAGATGTTCTGTGAAAAGTCTAAAAATGCTGCTTCCTTTTGGTACAACTTTCCAGGAATTATGAGCAAGCCTAATATAGTGATTTGGAAATTCTTGTCTAAGCTTGTTGACATTTCCTTGTACTATTAGCCGAATACCTTCAAGTGTTTTGGCTAGGATCTTTTTTTTAACAACGTTTCCACGTGTGTCATAAAGAAAAGGTATCACGGAGTAAAGTGTTCCCATTCTCATGTCTAATTCTAGGTAATCTGTTTTTGGATCCGGTTTATTTACTATCATTGTATACTCCTTATTGTTAGTGTTTAGCGTAAAGAGTATAATTGGCGGGGTAATTAATTGGTAGATATGGTTAACTATTTACTTTTTAAAGAATTAACTTTTTTTAAGGATTCTTTTGACTTAAATAGTTTTTTCATTAAAAAGTAGAGGGTAAGCAGGAGTACATTAAGATAAGTTATGGCAGAAGGCGCAGAAAAATTTTATGAAGATGACATATCTGTCTCAATATTAGGCAGAAATGTACAGGTGACGGCACCTATGAGGGAGCATGTGCATCTTAAGATGGATAAAATCAGGGAGATGTGTCCGCCAGCAACGAGTATTAAGGTGTATTTTGAGGTTCAGCGTGAGGATCATAAAGCAGAAATCATTTTCAATTTCTCTCATTTCCATGTGATGGTTCATGCAACGACTCATGATTTGTATCAATCTTTTGATCAGTGTTGTTTAAAGCTTAAGGCTAAGCTTCGTAAGTGGAAGACTAAGATTCAAGAGCATCACAATAAGAGTATTTCTTCAATGGAGATTGACTCAAGGGTTATGGATCGCAAGAAAGAGGCGCTTTTTGAGATAAATGATATGATTGAGGAAGAAAATTTCCATGAAATCGAAGAAGAGCTTCATCCATTAAATGTGCTTCATACAGGATCAAAGAAAGTTCCGATGCTAACGGTTGATGAGGCAGCTATGCGCTTTGACCTCTCGGGAGAGCCTTTTTTAGTGTATCGTGAAGAAAAAGATCAGAAATTAAAGGTAATGTGCTATGATAAAGGACACGAGTTAACTGTCCTTGAGTTAGAATGAGCGCTAAGAAAACCTTTCCAGAAGAAAAAATCCGACAAAGTTTAATTAAGTTTTTGAAAGAAGAGCTTTTATATCCAAAAGAGATGATTTCGGTTGAACGAAGTCTGTCGTCATTTCCTCATTTGAAGGGGAAGCAAGTGCCTAATCGCAGATTTGATATAGCGGTATTTGGAACAAAAAAAGTCTTACCTCTTCTAATCATCGAATGCAAGGCTATTCCCTTAAACCAGAAGGCGTTAGATCAGGTAATAGGATACAATCATTTAGTACAAGCGCCATTTATTGCACTTGCAAACGGTGATGAAGTGAAGACTCTAGTTAAAGAAAAAGATCGCTATATTGAATATCAGGGTCTTCCTACTTATGAGGTATTGTTAAGTAAGGTGGGTAAGTTATGAGTATTTCCGAAGATGTGTTTAGTTGGTTAGAAACGACAAATCCTTTATTATATTTAACAGATTTTGAGGATCAAGAAGAGCTTAAAGAAGTTAAAGAGCTCAAAGTTTTTGAAGATACGGAAGTTTTAATCATCAAGGGTGTGGATGTTTTTGACTACACAAAGGCTTTAGAAAGGAATCTTAAGGTTTTGCTGGTTGAAGATAATAAACAAAAGATTGCAACCTTCTTAGCAGAGGTAAAGCCCCATTCAAATCTTTATTTAGCAACAAGTGAGAAAGAGCAAATCTATCCCATTATTAAAAAATTCGTCTTTAAAAAGATTCAGTTTGAGGGAAATTTAGCAGATATAGCTTCTTATATTGATGGTATGCAGATGAGTTATTCTGAATATAAGGATTTAGGAAAAAAAATTTTACCAAACATATTATCAAATCTACTTTTTGTGAATGAGTATATTGATGGAAGAAGATTAAAAGATTTATTAGAAGGTGAGGATGCAATTGTTTGTGGAAATGGACTTTCTTTAAAGCGGGCAATTGAAGAGATTCATCAGATGAAGAGGCGGCCTTTGATCTTTTCGGTAGGATCATCTTTACCTGTTTTAATAAAAGCAGGGATTATTCCTGATTTTTGGGTATTTATAGATCACGATCCACCAATAGAAAAATATGCTTGTTTAAAGGATCTATCGATTCCTCTTTTTTATCAAAATAGAACATCTAAAGAAATTTTATTTCATCATAAGGGGCCAAAGATCTTTATGGGAAGCTCGAAAGGATGGCAGATTGAGGATGCGATAATGCAAGAGATCTATAGGGAAAACTTTGCTTTTGATGCAGGCTGCCATGCAGGTAATTTTGGTGCTCATGTTGCACTGTCTTTAGGGTGTAAGAAAGTTATCTTGGCTGGAATGGATGGTGTGGCAAAGGCAGGTGAAGAAGTAAGTCTTGAAAGAGATGGGAAAATGACAAGAAGTGATCTTTTTTATGGGATGGATTTTTTTAAGGAATTAAAAGAAGAGTTTTCAGATCAAGAGATGTTACATTATACTGAAGGTTTTGCATTTGATGATTCTTGCATAGTGGATCATTTGGACATAAAGCCTAAAAAGCGATCTATAGATTTGCCGGAAATATCAAAGGTTGATCAAAAAGATATCGCAAGGGTGATTGACTCCTATTTTGATCATGAGATGCTCATGTCTTTAAAGGAGCTTTTTTTAGAAGAAGATTTAAAGCTACAAAAGGCAAAAGCAGCTCTTTTATTAGCAGAATTTTCTATGCAGCCATTATTTATGAATTTTTTAAGTCCTCTTTGGGGGGTCTGGAAGGATTTATTGGATCACCAAGATCAGATAGCAGAGCTGACTTTTTATTATCAGGTACTAAGCGTTTTTAAAGATGTGAGTGGCTATATAGGAGATCAGTTTTACCTTTTTGGAAAGAAGGAAGGTAAGTTACAAAGGTTTGATAAAAATGGAGTGCTTCGAGAAGAGGGGCTTTATTTTAATGGAAAGTTATGGGGCGCGTTTAAGGTTTATGATGCCAAAGGTGCACTGATTTCGTGTGAAGATTATAAAGATGGTTTGAGGCATGGAAAATATCAGGTTTATAAAGATAAAGAGCTTGTAAGAGAAGGGGTGTTTATTGATGGCAAGGCTCATGGTCTGCATGTTTGTTATTATAAAGGACGAGTTGTTGACCAGATATGCTATGATAATGGTCAAAAGTGTGGGGTAAATAAGGTTTATAGCGATGAAGGTGTAAAGCTTGAGGAGATTGTCTATAAAGATGAAAATTTCTTTGATAGATTTGTTTTTGATGAAAAAGGTAATAAAACTTATGAAGGGATCTGGGAAAAAGGACTCTTTTCAGAAAAGGGGTTTGTTGCCCAAAAGATGATATGGGAAAGAAATGGTAAGATGAAAGAAGGAAAGCTTGTGTTTGAGGAGGGTAAATTTTGAGTTTGTTTACAAAATATCCAGAGCTTGAACCGATGACGATGTTTTTCGATGCTTCAAAGGGTAGCTATGAGCAGCATGAACTTATGCCAGAAGGCATATCTGCTGATGTCTTGTTTATTTTTGGCATCTTTCCTCTCTCTAATGATTTTGAAAAGTTTATGAAAGCTCATCCTCAGATCGAAGTTGTTTTTCTAGTTGAAACTTTGGCAGAGCTTTTGTTTTTTGTTAAATCAAAGTTAGATGAAGGATTTGATTCAGATCGCATTCATGTTAAATGGCATGATGGCCAAAAAGAAGAGCTAGAATGGGTTGAAGAGATTGTTAGTGACCATCCCTATGAGAAGATGGCTTTTTTTCAAAATGGCTTGGATGAGGAAAAATTTAATCATTTAAAAAAGACATTTTTAAGAAAAGCAGTATTAGAATCAAGTGTTCATCAAGAGTTAATGCATTATCCTAGATTATGTAAGAATTTGTTTAGCAATGTTTTTAAGATTTCAAAAGCTTTTGATGTGGGGCAATGGAAAGATCAGTTCAAGAGCGTACCTGCTGTTATTACTGGAGCAGGACCTACATTAAAGACTGTTCAAAATGAGTTGAAAGAGTTAGAAGATAAGGCTTTGATCTTTGCAGGAGGAACAACGATTTCATCTTTAACTCAAATGGGAATTAATCCCCATATGGCATTTGCAATGGATCCTAATTTTGAGGAATATGATCGCTTGCGACTTTCTCATTGTTTTACTGCGCCTCTTATTTATGGTAATAGAGTGCAAAAAGATATCTTTCGCTTTTTTGGAGGGGATGTTGGGTATATAAGAACAGATACTGGTGGATTGTTTGAAACCTTTGTAGATGATAGGCTTGGCATTAAAGATCATGGGATCTTAAAGAACCTTTCTGATGAGGCATTGTCGGTAACGACGATCGCTTTGATGACAGCTATTTATTTAGGATGTGATCCTATTTACTTTGCAGGGGTGGATTTATCTTTTAAAAAAAATGCTCGTTATAGTGGAAATATATTATCTTCTTGGGAATCGCAGCTAAAAAAAGATGAGGCACAAGAGACTAAGTGGATGATGGAAAAAGATGTTATTGATGATGTGGTCTTATCATATCCAGAAAGACGTTTTTTTGATGCCACAGGAGATGGTCTTACTTTTAAGAAGATACCTGTTAAAAGACTTGACTTGGAGCATTTTAAAATACAAAGAAGCTTAAAAGGAAGAATTGATGATTTGATTATTGATTCAAGGTTTGATATTTCCACTTCAAAAGTTTCAAGTTGTATTAAAGAAATAAAAGAATCTCTTTCTGAAATGAGTCTTATGATTCAAAAATTTTTAGATGAAGAGATGGTTTATAATATTTTTGCCTTTGAAATTGAGGAAAATTTAGCTTTTAAGATTTTTTTTAAGGGGATGTTATATGCTATGCAAGCATCTTTAGGTAAAAAGGTAAAGGATGATGCTTTAAAAATTCATTTTAGTAAAATATTGAAAGAGGCACAAAATCTGTCATCTTTAATCTAATTTTGTTATTTAGTGAGATATGGAAAAGATTATCGATAGTGAGAGCTCTTTAGAAGGGGAATTTTCTATATACCTTTTAGAGATTTTAGAAACTAACTATACATATTTACTTGCTCAAAAAGGTGTTTGTTTATCGATTGATCCAGGCGCTTTTGAGCCTGTAGAAGAAGCTCTTAAAGAAACAGGGCTTGAATTAGAATCTATCTTACTTACACACCATCATCCAGATCATATCGATGGCGCTAAGAAATTAAAAGGAGATAAGAAGGTTCCTATTTTAGGTCCTAAACATAAAGATATTCCTTTCTTGGATTCTGTTGTGGCAGATGGTGATGAAATCTCTTTAGGACCGTTTTCTATGGAAGTGATACATGCACCAGGTCATACAATGGAGCATTTAATGTATTACTTTCCAGATTTAAAGCTTTTGTTTTGCGGTGATGTTCTTTTTTTGGGCGGCTGTGGTAAAATGTTTGAAGGAAATGAACATCATTACTTCCATACCTTTGAAAAGATTAAGAAGCTTCCTTTAGATACGCGCATCTTTACAGGGCATAACTATAATCAGCGTAATATTGACTTCTTAAAACATCTAGATCCTAAATTTTCCGAAAAGGATATGAATCCTGTAGATCACTTCCATACTCTAAAGCAAGAGTTAAAGATAAATCCTTTTTTAAAGGCAGAGACGCCACAAGATTTTTTAAGTCTCTATAATCAAAGAGATGAGTTTAGAGCTCAAAGCTCATCAACTTAACAATATGGCTAGAATACTATCCTAGTATAACGTTTCTTACAAGAGTTGGAAGGTTTGGAAGAACCTTAGTGAAAAATTCATCTCTTGCTTCTTTGTTGTATGTCAATGTTTTTCTTATAAGATTAACATGTTCTAGAATTGGTAGACTGTGGGGGGATTTAAATGATTGAGAGCCGCTTTCTTCAAGCATTTCGTCTAAATCCTTTAGTTTTCCCGAAATTAAACTTTCCAGTTGTTTATGACAATGTGGTTTGTTAGTTTCAGGATTCTCCATTCGATGCTTTATCAATCCTACAGAATATTCTGAAATATGTCCAAGCGGCGCATATTTACCTATCCAATTTGCTAATTGATAAGGAATATCAATCATTCTTAATTTTTTGCCTGTAACATTAGTGAAAAATTCATATGTTTCTTCAACGGTATATGCTCTTGGTCCAACACCCGGAATAGAGGTAAAAGCATGGTTTTGTAGTTTTTTAGATATCATGCCTTCAATTAACTGATCTTCAGATATTGGTTGTATTGCAAGTGTAGACTCATCTCCAATTTTAAATTGACCAATTGATCCACCTACTCTTGTTAGTTGATCAAAACACCAAGAGTGATTGGGTTGTTGTGCTTGGGAGTCACTTTCTTTTTGATGAATAACATAGTCAATTGAAAAGTTTGCTCCGTTTTCAACTATTTGAGCAAGTTTTCTAGTTGTTTCTAACCTTGCAGCTGCATAGTCATCTGTTTCATGAAATCCCTGAATTTGACATACAATTGATCCGCATTGCACCATTGAGGAGGAGACATTTTCTGCACCTTTTGTTAAACCTTCTGCAAAAGCAACCGCAGGGTTAACTATTGTTTCTTTAAATGTTTGGCCTTCTAATTTAGTTCCTACACCTCTTGTGTTTACACCTCTTATATGTGAGGGTTCTTGTTTTGCTACTTGATTAACTACTTCTTCCCAAGCTTTGGGATCATTACCTTCTTCATAATCGATAGGAACAAAAATTAATCGGCCTTTTAATTCAGTTGTTTTTGCTGCTGTGTCCCAAATACTTCCTTTAGAAGCACAAGCAACTACTGTATCTCCTTGTTCAAGAGCTGCAAATCCTAGTTTTCTGCCAATCATCCCGCTTCCAGATAGAATTGTAACATCCTTACCTCTCATTGAATGTGCATCAGGGTCTATTGGGGGCTGGGTAGATCTTTCTCTAGAAAGAGTAGCTAATTTATGACTACTGTTGTTGGCTTTACCTGTAGTGATTCTACGTACTTGCTCTCGTATAGGATGGGCATTTAAGCTTCTAGCTCCTCTGCTTAGAGCTGTAGTTGATAATATTAAACTCATAAAAAAACCTATTTGCTTT
>JAJACQ010000013.1 GCA_022601435.1 Chlamydiia bacterium | reverse complement strand
TCTTGCCTTTGCCTCTTCTGCAGCTTTGCGCTCTGCTTCTGCTTCCGCTCTTGCCTTTGCCTCTTCTGCAGCTTTGCGCTCTGCTTCTGCTTCCGCTCTTGCCTTTGCCTCTTCTGCAGCTTTGCGCTCTGCTTCTGCTTCCGCTCTTGCCTTTGCCTCTTCTGCAGCTTTGCGCTCTGCTTCTGCTCTTGCTTTTGCCTTTGCCTCTTTTACAGCTTTAAGTCTTGCAAGCCTTTCAAGTTCAGCTTTCTGTAGATGAACAGTGACTTTTCTTTCCTGCTCTTCTCTTAAAGCAGCAAGCTCTTCAGCTTTTTGCTGATTCAACGCTAAATCTTTAGCTCTTTGCTCACTTGCCATTTTTTCACGTTTTTTTGCTTCAGCCATTTTCTTAATTTTTTCTTTCTCTTTTTTCTTTTGCATTCTTTCCGCGTATTTTTGAGCAGTTGTTTTTTTTGTTGTCCTTTCTGGCTTTGTTGAGTTTGGTACTTTTTTGTCATCTTCGCCTAAAGAAACCAATAAATCACCCACGCTCCGATTATCTTCTGCAGTATTAACAACAAGAGTTGCCGCATCTCGTTGCGCTTTTCTCTCTTCAAGCTTTTCTAATATTTTTCTCCTTTTTTTCTCCTTCGGATCTATTTTAAAAAATTCTTTTAATATTGCAGCTTCTCTTTTCGGACCCTTTATTACTTCAAACTTATCAAGAGAGTCATTAAATAACTCTTTAATACCGTCAAGATCACTTCTTTTTATACTATTCATATCTAGATACGCATATGTTGCTTCTTTGAAGCTTTTTTCCCTTGAAACCTCAAATACTTGTCTACAATATTCTAAATGATAAAGCGCTATAAAAAAACCCATTTGACTCGGTTTCTCCGCCTTGAATTGTCCGTTAGGGTCTCTATACAACATTGTTTTTACTGCTTCTACTACCTCTTTATTAAGACTATAAGAAATGTTATCATTTCCCGGTAAAGATGTTTTCTCTTCAATGTGAAACCCTCCGTCATTATAGTGACCTATTAAAATCGAATTAGGAAATTTTTGAATTTCATCTTCCGTCATTTCCTTAACAACAGTAACATATGTCCCTGAACAAACATATTTTGCTAAAGCACAACAATTAACGCTTCCACTTTTCATATTAAGGATCTTAGTAAAATCTTGATCAACAACAATATACTGTTTTTGTGCTCTTAATGCCTTATTTGCAAACTCTTTCGTCTTCCCCCAGAATTTTCCAGATTGTTGAGGTGTAAGAGAGGCCAAGATTTCTTGACTGCTCTCAAAAATCTCAACCCTTAAACCACCAGAGTCTCTAACTTCACATATATCACAATATACATCATAAACACCTTGACCAGAAGGGAGCATATACCAGGATAAAAAATCATCGATTGCAAATGTATCTATAACTGCATTTGTAGCACTATCTATATGTTGAACAACAGAATCTGTAACTTTGTATACGTCTGTTAATTTATCACATTCGGCAACCTTAACGAATTGCTCAGGCGTTAAATTCATAAACACATGAATAGGTATCGAATTACAGACGATATTATAGATTTTTAGAAAAGCACCTTTTGGCGGAGCAAAAGACATTGTACTTAAATCACTTGAAACAAATAGCGCAAGATTTCTTTGGTTATTCTTTAATATGTCTACTATATATTCTTTTAAAAACTCGTATACTCTATCAGTCTTAAAATCTAGTAGTCTTGCCAAATGGTCAAGATTGCTGGATCTTACAAATAAAGCATCAAGATCTCTAATTTCTTTAACAGGCATAAACTTCCTGCATTCATTAAAAATTCTTTTTTGGCTTTCAGAGAGCTTCATCATAACCTTGAGTTTATAATCCCCAATCTCTATGTGACCTATAATTTTCATATCAGAAGTTACAAGAGTAGCTCTTGTAATTTTAGAAAAACTTTCATCTATTAGTAGAAATTGGTTTGTAATGTTACGAGAATATAAACTTTTGGCAGCCCTCGCTGATTCTCTTAAGATTTCTGAGCGGTTATATAAAGAAACATTGCTAAATTGAGCTAGAATATTAAATAAGTGGTTGATTGAAAATTCTGCGTTTAATTCCAGCTTTTTAAGTTTATATGATTTGTTATCAAAATCAGAATAAATAGCAGGAAAACTAAGATCTGGGGGTGTCTCTATTTTTTCTTTACTTAAAAGAATTACAGAAATTTCATGTTGACCACTAAGCACTTTTCCTATTTCAATTTTATTGAACCCCCTCCTTTTTCTTTTAGTATTCCGTATGGATATACCTAATTCACGATTTACATAAACACTTTTAGTTTGACTTACATCTAGGCTTTTTATATGAATAGTAAGATCCTGTATTTTTCTTGGAATATCCTGCTTATCTACCCCATGCAGTGCTGACATCATGTTATCATTATATATAAAAACAGGATGGGATTTGGTACAACCATCATTTATTTCTAAAGGGGATTGTGATATAACATCAAAATCAAAGGCACCAACCTTTTTACATCTGTCAAAAAACGTTTTAACGGGATAGTCATTGCTATATTTCCACTCACTATTATCAAACCAGCTTTCGCAATACGTGTCTTCAGTCTCACTAAATTGAAAGTATTTAAACTTCAATAACTGTGAAGTATGTTGCTTTCTAACTAAAGCATTTAGCTCCAAATCATCACATCCAATAAATGAATAATAAATACTTCCATTATAGACAATGGATGCAGTTAAAAGATAAATCTTAGCGGTGGGCAATGTTTCAAATTCACTAGATTCTAAACCTGAGAATACTACATGATTATCTCCATCGGCCTTGTGTAATTGACTTACACACTCCTTTAAACAATTTCTATATTCACCTAAATTAAATCCTTCAAATAAGAAAACGTTAGTGCTAAACTTATAGTCTATTGACTCAGTTCTTTCAACTGTTGATAAAGAGTAAGCATTATTTGTACGCGGAGTATTATTTGCTGCATTTAATGCACAAGAATCTTGCACCGCTTCAGTCACTTTTTTAGATGATTCAGAGACATCCTTACCGGCAATACCTATTTTTGAGGGCTCTACTTCAAAGCTTTCTCTTTGATTTGCAACTGAAAATGATGATGCTGATGCTGATGCTGATGCTGATGCTGCGTCCATAAGATTGACTCCTTGTTTAAAAATCGTAGGAAGAATATAAAAAGACATAATTAAAGACAAGTCGATCGTTGTTATAATTTTACTCTTAAAATTAAGGTGCTTTGTAAGATAAAAAACTTACCAACTTCTAAAAATCAACTTTATATTTCCCCCTTATAGCAGGCTGGAAAATCACATCGCTATTTTTTACTATCAATAGGAGTATCCATAAAACTGGTAATTTCTCTTACATTCTTCTGAATATATGGAGGTAAATCACTAAACTGATTAATAGTTTCAGATTCTTTCTTCTCTTTTTTTAGAATGCCTAAACCAATAATAAATCTATTAAGATCTTTACTGCGACTTGCACCCTCCATAGTACTCATGTCAAGATTCTGCAACTCAGAATGAGATTGAATGATTAGCAAATCAGTTCGCTTTTGGTTAAACTCATCTAAGCGTTTTTTTAATTCACTATCATTTATGATGAGAAAGCTATATGCCGTAGTCCACTCAAAAATTTCATCAATAGGCAAAGACCAATCATTTGATTTAAGCTTTAGGTAAAATGTTTTTCTTCTTTCTAAATCCATAATTTGGTTTATGTTTTGCAAAGACAATTCCCCAAATTCTCCAATTCTTCGACTAACATTTTCTATACGTTGATCAATAGCACGAGCTCTTCCCAGTACTGCATTTTGTAGAGCTGCCTGTATAATCGCATCTGCTTCAGCTGCTTTGCTTTCTGTTGCTTTGCTTTCTGCCTCTACCGCTTTTCTCTCCGCCTCTTCTGCAGCCTTGCGCTCTGCTTCCGCTTTTTGCTTTGCCTCTTCTACAGCCTTGCGCTCTGCTTCCGCTTTTTGCTTTGCCGCTTCTACAGCCTTGCGCTTTGCCTCTGCTTCTGCTTTTCTCTTTACTTCTGCTTCCGCTTTTTGCTTTGCCTCTGCTTCCGCTTTTTGCTTTGCCTCTTCTGCAGCTTTTTGCTTTGCTTCTGCTTCTGCTTTTCTCTCCAACTCTTCTACTGCCTTGCGCTCTGCTTCTGCTTCCGCTTTTACCTTTGCCTCTGCTATTTTCTCTAATTCAGCTTCTTGCTGTCTAATAACAGCCTGTTTTTCCCGTTCTTCTTTTAAAGCAGCAAGTTTTTCAGCTTTTTGCTGATTAAACGCTAAATCTTTAGCTCTTTGCATTTCTGCCATTTCTCTGCGTTTTTGTGCTACAGCCTCATTCTTCTTTTTTTGCCTTTCTTTATCTTTTAATCTTTTTCTTTCTCGTTTTTGAGCTGAAGTAAGTGTCCTTGGAGCTGTTTTTTTTCTACTATTGTCTTCTTTAAAAAGAGCTAGCAACTCTTCATCATCTAAAGCCTTGGGGTTAGATTGAGATGTTGTGGGTTTTGATAGAAGAGCTTGACCAGCTTCTTTAGAAGCTATAATTTGTTCCGCATGTCTTCTAGCAAGCCTTTTCAATCTTTTCTGTTTTTCATATGTTGCTTTTTCTGATGCTTTTAAAGCTGCTGCAACTTGCATTTCATGCTCAATATCTTTTAATGATTTGGGTTTTTTTGCATCTTCTATTAAACTTTTAATAAAAGCATCTGTTTCTGGGCCTTCTTCCCTAGACTCAAGTTTTTTAATGGTTTCTAAATATAACGCTTTAATTTCTGGAACATCTTCTTTTATTATGGTGTTAGAAGTAATATATGAACTTACAACAATCTTAAAAAATTCATTTTGTGAGGCTCTCTTTTGATGTTCTCTACACTCTAGGTAGTATACAGCAATAAAAACACCCATTTCTTTGGGTTTTTGCACCATCTGCCTTCCTTCAGATGAGCCAAATACCTTCTCTTTAGCCCTAGATATTGCCTTAGCATGAAATGAAGCTTCGGTAGAAAAGACTTCCTCCTTTGTTTCCTTCTTAAATTCAAAATTAAACTGTCCATTTTGATATCTTTCATTAGCTACTAATTCAGGATAACTCTTAACCTCAGCCAGACTCATTTTTTTAAGGACTAGAACTTTTTGTCTAGATGTATTTATAGAAGCTAAAATGCAAATAGGTGTATTTTGATCCCATTCTTCGGAAAGAGTTTTACAGTCCGAAGAAATAACAATTTTAGTCCCACCTTTTTTCATAATCAATTCAGCACGATTTGTTACTCTTTCCCAAAGTTCTTTTCTTTCCCTTTCACTATAAGATCTTAGTAGTTGATAAGAAGAGTCGACAATATGCAAATCTCTTTTTTCTGAATGCTTTGTTGCAGATTTTTTCATAAATGCTTGAAAAATGGTACTTTTGTTAGGCAATTTAAATGTAGATATAAATTCTTCTCTTGTCTTAGTGCCAACTAGTCTTGATTTAGATTTAGAACTAGTAAAATCTAGTTCAGCAACTTCTTGTTCACCCACAAGATAAACTTCTCCTAATTCTATACTTCCAACTTTTTTTGTAAACTCATCATGAGGAAAACCCATAAACACACGAAAAGTGATATTACTACAATTGATTTCATAAATTTGTACTAAACAACCTATAGCAGGTCTAGTGGAAACACAACTTAAATCCCTTGAGACAAATAGCGCTAGACTATTACCATTTTCCGCAATGATGTTAGGTAAAGATTTCTCTACTACCTCTTTTAATTTCTCTATGTTGAAATCAAATGCTTCTGCTAAATCAGGCAGCTTGTCAAGCTCTTTAAAATCAACATTATATTTTTTAAAATTTGCAGAATCATTAAACCCAGAACACATATTAAGCAAGGCGCGTTCATTTTCAGAAATTTCCTTCATAACAATAAACTTACGATCTTCAATCTTAATAGACCCAACACTAACCATAGAGTCAGTTACATCTAAAGCACTTGTAGTAGTCTCATAGTTTTGTGATATCACCACAATTTGCTTTGCTGGATCTTGTAAATACGCTTCCTTTGCAGCAGCACCAATAGATTTTATAACACTCCTTCGTCTTATAGAAGAAAGTTTTACAAACTGAGCTAAAGGCTCAAATATATAACATAATTTAAGGTCAGCTGAAGAATCTTTGCCATCTTTATCTGCTTTAAAAGTCATTGTTGATTCTTGTGAAGGAGAATCCATAGACACAAAAATAGGCTCTGGGCTTACTTCTTCTATTTTCTTTTTACATAAAACAACTACTGGGATCTCAACTGAACCAATAATCACTTTCCCTATTTGATACTTCTTATATCTATTTCTCTTCGTTACGGTTGATATATCTAAATTACGATTTACATAGATAGCTTTAGTTTGATTAGGGTCTAATTTATCTGCATGAGCATCAAGAGCCTCGGTCTTTTCACTAAGGGATTCAAGAGCTGAATTATTAAGTACTTTTGGAAGATTTTCATTTACCACAAACACAGAATTTGGCTTTGCAGAACCTTGCGATATTGACAAACTAGAATCTTTACTTCCACCACCTATAGCAGGTGGTCTATCTGAGTCATCTTCAAATGCAAAGGCATTGAGGTTTTGACATTTTACACGAAATTCATCAAGAGAGTATTCGTCCCCATACTTAATTGGATCTGAAAAAATTAATTGACGCATTTCTTCTTTTTCACTATCCCACTCATAAACACATTGAAGCGCTGGTAAATTTAAGGTTCTTTTATAACCTTGTAACCGATTAAATTCATCAACTCTCATCCCCATAAACGCATAATATGGGGCCCCATTATACGACACTGATGCTGTTAACATAAAATATCTATCTATAGGTTCGTGAAAAAACTCTTTTTTACCCATAGAAGAAAAAATTAAATTTCCTTTTTTAGGATCTGCCTGTTTAATCTGTATACATGTATCTATATAGACTCTGTATCTTTCAGGATTAATTCCATGACGATTTAAATGCTTGAAGTTACTAGTAAATTGACATTGTGTTTGAATAGGCAGCTTTTTTTTGTTTATTCTAACTGCCTCTTCATGATTGACTGAGACAAAAACCAGAATCCGATCTTCTCCAAATAAAAGAGCCCCGATATAGATTTTGTTATTTAGCTCACTTACTTGCTCCGTTAAAGGTTTTAAATTCCTATCAAGTTCAATAAATGTTGATCCCTTTTTCTCAGCTCTTTTTTTCTTCTCATTTTGATGTAGTTTGCTCCAAAAGTCTTTGATTGCCGGCTCCTCCCAACTCACAAGTTCACGAAACAAAGGATGATAAGCATAGTCAGTATTATCACCATTTAAAGAGCGTAATTTTTCTAATATTTTTTCCCGATTTGATGAATCACACTGAAGTGAAGGAGCAGCCCCGTCAGTTGCTTGAGTCACTTTTTCTGCAGACTTTCTTGCCCCTTTTGAAAGAGTCGTAATCTTTGGAGGCGCTTCTTGCGAATTGTGAAGATTTTGTGGTTGTGTACAAACTGTTGTTGATAATACTGATTGAGATGCCATAGAAAATATTCCTCCTTAAAAAATCGAAAAGAGGATATTAAATGGCATAATTAAAAACAAGTAGATCGCTTCTTTAATTTTTAATTATAAATTGAAGATTCTTTGGAACATAAAAGCAGCTTTACTTTTAAAATCAGCTTTTTACTTGCTAGATTTTGAAGGACAAAATGTGTTGCAAATTTCTAATAATCCTTTTTCTTCCTGTGAGATTTGTTTCATAACCTTAATCGTTTGCTTCATAGCCTTACTCTTACGATCAGCAATTTCTACAACTCCCACTTGAACCATAGTTGCTTCTTTATTTGAAGATTGAACAGCAAGGAAGCTCTCCCCAATTAATATAAACTTTCCGTCTTTCAGTTTGCTAGACATATTATTTGCAATACTTATAATACCATCAATGATATCCTCAAGAAAATCTAGAGAAAGATTAATGTATTGAGTTAAAAAATCGAACGTATAATTCATCTTAACTTTAACTATTTTCCCACGAATTGCTTTTTTATCTTTAAATGTATCAAAGATGGTCTCCATAGACAAAGCTTTGGGAGTTGACCTTGCTCTTTTTATCTTGTCATGACTTAAAACAACGACACGAATGAAAGATGAATCCACAATGATTGTTCCAACTTCATAGTTGTGGTAAGTTTCTCTCTGATCTGCAGGAAGGTCGACTATCTTAAAATCCCTATTTACATAGATCGCTTCTGTTTCCTTTAAATTTAAGTTCTTTGCGTGTTTGTTAAGAGCTATTCTTCTTGCAGTAAAAGCGTTCCCGTTTAGACGAAATAATACAATATTTAGATTCTTATTTTCCACAAATACAGGATGTGAATTATTTAACCCCTGTGATTTGGTTGAGCAATCAATTGTACTTTCACTCTCAATACATGATGAGGGTTCTGGTTCAAAATCAAAAGCATTTGGTCTATTACATCTACTCTGAAACTCTTCAAAAGTAAATTCAGCATTATATCGCTTCCCTTTTGATGAAAATGTTAATAGCGAAACCGTGTTTTCTTTCTCATTCCATTCAAAAAGATAGTCAAATTGAGGTAATTGATCCTTTCTTTGAACTTCAATTAAATCGTTTTCAAAACCGTTACTAACTTCCATAAAAGTATAATATGGCTTCCCAAGGTATGTTATGGCTTGTGCTAGCATAAAAAATTTAGCAGTAGGCATATCAGAGTAGTGCCTTTTTCCAAAAGCTGAAAAAATTAAATTTTCGCTTTTAGGATAAGCATGCAGCACCTGTACGCATCTGTCTATATCTTCGTTGTAATCACTTTTATTCATCCCCAATGGTAATTTAGATAAATAAACCAAGTTAGTTGTAGATTGACGATCTATTTCTATAGGCTCTTTTGAAAACTTAAATCCTACTATTTTATTATCTGGATCTAAAGCACCAGAACCTTGAGCCACATGAGTCACTTTTTCTGCAGATTCTGTTGCTTGCCCAGAAGGTGTAGAAAATTTTTGAGGCGACTCTGTTGTATCAAAAGCGTTATTCGTATCTGAAGCTATTGAAATTAAAGTTAGTATACTCATTAAATGTGCTCGGTTAAACTGCAATTATGATATTATCAAGCATAATTAAACGCAAGTGTCACGTCATTTTATTGAACAAAGTGAATTAACAAAGGAATTAAAATAATAACCATTAGATCAATTGAACTTCTGGTTTTTTAACAGAAATAAGTGAATCTTTTTTAATGCAATTAAAAGCAAAGACCAAAGAAGTCTTCTGCCAAATCTGATCAAAACACGGTCTAAAATGAACTCTATTGACCAAAACCATATCTTTTACATGATAATGGTACTCAGACTTTAAATCGCCTATAAAGCTCTTTAAATCATCTAAATTCACATCTGTGTCTAAAAGAAATAACGGTCTTGTTTTAGTTAATAGTCCTGATAATCTAGCACGCACATTTTTTGCATCAATGCCTTGATCTAGATAAAGAATATCTAAACCATTGATCCAAGAAATAATGTTATCAAATCTCTTGGCCTCTTTTCTAATAATAAAAGCGTGTGCATGCATTGTCTCACCAAATAGCAAGAAGATAAAACGCTTTTTTATACCCTTAATAAATAAAGCAACTCTTTGCTCTTCATGTTTCTTAGTAAATGGGAAGTCTTGATAATAGATGTCATAAAACTTATGAAAGATCCCTTTTGAAAGAAAGTTCACCAAAGGAATGAATAAGCTTTTTACTAAAACAATACTTGCGCCTATTAGAATCAAACCAAGCATAATGAATCCTGTAGCTGGAGAAACGCCTAGTCCTTTTTCGAAAACTGCCATCGATAGCGGAGCAAGTAGCACTCCTGCAAAACTCAAGAAGTTTGCCGCAGCAACCACTTTCCCTCGCTTTTCAGGCGAGCAATAAGTTTGCATATATGACTCTAAAGGAATCTGATAAAGCCCCCCAAAAAGTCCTATTAAACCAAGAGCTATCACTACACCTGCAATTGAAGGTGATGCCATTGGAATACACAAAACAAAAAAAGCCATACAAACCATTGCAAAAGCAGAAAGGCCTAGATGAACCTCTCGTTTACATACTTTTCCAGAAATAATTGATCCTGCCGCAATACCTAAAGAGGTTGCCAAGAAGAGATATCCTCCGCCTACTTCGCTCATTTTTAATGAGATCATAGCAAACGGAATTAAGTTTAATTGTAAGAACGCTCCGATGAATAAGAAAAATGCTGAGCCAATCACAACTAAAAGCAATTTCGGGGTCTTTTTACAAATCTGCAGGGTCTCAGTTAACTGTCCAAAAGGCTTTTTATTAGCAGTAATTTTTTCTCCAACACCCACTGTTTTTGGAATGTTCAAGCTCGCTATATAACCTATAACAGCGGCAATCATACAGACACTTAGCGACAATATAAAGTTTCGATTTGTAATCTGAGTCAAGAATGAGGCCATAAAAGTCCCCATAATAATTGCAAGATAAGTGTAACTAGTTACATAGCTATTTGCTTTTGTGACTTGTTCTTTCCCAACAAGCTCTAAAATAATACTATATTTAGGCGGACTCATTATGGCACTTTGAAGTGACAGTAAAAAGACGCAACCATAACAGCCCCACACTAGTCCATTTGCATACACATAAAACCCTAATGCGACAATTAGTATTTCAAAAGCTTTCATCCAAACAATAATTTTTTGCTTACTAAAGCGATCTGCAATGGCACCTGAAATACTTGAGAACAGTAAAAAAGGAAGCACATAAAAAACACCGGCCAATAAAGCTACATCTGACGAGCTTTCAGCACCTTTCATATCAATTAGCAAATAGATTGTTAAAAATTTAAACAAGTTATCATTAAAGGCTGCAGTACATGTTGCAATGTTTAACAAACTGATGGCACGCTTCTTTCTCACCTCGCCATAACGACGTTTGATCTTTGAGTACTTGCCAGAAAGAGTCTTATCCATAATAATTACTTAAATTTGTATTTTTAACCAATTGTACTCTCAATGAGCGATTTTTTCAAGCAGACAATGACCTGTTATAGTAGCAATTCTTTTAACGCATTAAGCAAAAAATGCGTAGAGAATATTGCATCCCAATCCCACGAGGCCAAAACCTACTTCGCCTATCCCTCTAATGAAGCAAAAGAATTTTTTATTCAATCTTTTCTTTCAAAAAATTTATCAATTTTTGGAATAAGATTTATAACTATTCAACAATTTATTCACCTTATCTTGAAAATCTGTCATAAAACAGATCTTTTATTTCCTTCTCATTATGAACTTATGTTTTTTTTAGAAGAAAAAATCACCCTACTTTTAAATTCTAATGATGAAATTGCAAAGCCATTAAAGGACTACATCCAAAATGAACCTGAAAGAATCATTCCACTTGCCTCGAATTTAAGTCATGTCTTTTTAGATTATATGCTTTACGGTAAAGATGCGCTTGCTGAATGGGGAGCTAAGCAAGGATGGCAACAATATCTTTTTAAGCAAGTCAAAGACACTTGGGTTAACATCATTGACGCAATTGAAGATTGCCCACCTCCACCATTTCCTCTTTCTCTTCACATCTTCTGTGTTGATCAAATTCCTAAGATCTATTTAGATTTTATTGAGAAGCTAAAAGATCACATCTCTTTTCATTTCTATCTCTTTTCCCCTTCGCCGCTTTTCTGGGGTGATCTTATTTCACGTAAAAAAAGTGCCTATCTAGATTCCCTCTTCCAAAAACAAAAGGTCTCTTTAGATGAGCGTTTGGAATTTGCACGACTTGCTGATGAAAACCATCCTCTCCTTGCTCACTTTGTAGATGCTGGTAAACCTCTATATTTATATTTTTCAGAAACTAAAATGGATGAAGAGTACAAAGACATTAAATTACAATCTGATCTTTCCTACATTCAAAAAGCGATCCTCCATCAAATAAAACCCGAAACACCTCCTTTTAAAGATGAGACTTTTTCTATTCATAGCTGCCCTTCACTTCTTCGTGAGATAGAAGTACTGATTACAAACATATTGTCTACCCTTCAAAAATTCCCAGATCTAACACCTTCTGATATCACAGTCTTGGCTCCTGATATAGACATTTACTATCCATTTATCGCCTATCTTTTCGCAGATAAAAATCTTCCTTTTTCTTTTACCGTCTCAAATCTTCAAAAGACAAAGCACAACCCATGTCTTGATGCTTTAAAGCAACTCTTCTCTTTAATTGGTAGTCGTTTTGAAAAAGATGATATCTTAAAATTATTCAAAACATCTTTTTTTGGAAGGCGTTGTCAAATTGGATCTGATGATATTCAAATCTTAGAAAAGATCATCAGTTACACAGGGATTCGTTGGGGCTTTAACACCTCTTCAAAAGGGCAAATTTTAGATAAACAAGACCCCTGCCCACATGGTTTATTTGAAAAAGGATTTTCCCATATTCTAGACCTTATTTCTGAGCAAGACTCGCCAATTGAATTTTCTCAAACAGAAAGCATCGGTGATCTTATCTTCTTGATTAAAAGTCTTCACGATGATGTCTCAGAAATAAAAAGCAAAAGCCGCACGCTTCATGAATGGGTTGATCTTTCCATTTCTTTTGCCGAAAAATATCTCTGGATTGATGAAGAGGAAGAATTCTTCAAAGAGCTGCGCAAAATCTCTTCGTTATCTAAAACTTCTACTTTCAAATACTCATTCGAAAGTTTTAATCGTCTTTATTTAGAAATCTTCTCTAAAAAAGGCGCCAAAGAATCCACCTATGAAAAACCGATCATCACTTTTTCTTCAATGGAAAGCACGCCACCAATTAATAAAACTCTTTTCTTTATCGGTCTTGATGAAGAAAACTACCCAAAGAAAGAAACGATCCGCTCTCTTAATGAACTCACCAAGCACCCACTCTACGAAAAAAAACAATCCTTTTCAGCAAAAGCTCGTTTCTATCTTTTAAGAGCGATCATCTCATCAAAAGAAGCACTCTTTTTTAGTTTTACATCAAATAATCCTAAAGACGGACGAGCAAGAAATCACTCCCCTTTATTAGAAGAGATCATCCATGCCCTAAAACTTCCTATTCCAAAAAAACACCCCTTCACGCCCTATGCCCCTTCTTATTTTGCAAAGCCTCATCTTCTACAAAATCACTTTGATCTTTACCATGCCTCAACACTTCCTTTTGCTCCTCCATTTAGTTTTACAAAAACCACACATGAAGAATTAGAAAAAATCACTATCGATATTAAAGAGCTTTCCCTTTTAAGCCACTCTCCGTCTGCTTTCTTTTTTAATCTATCAGCAAATATGTACGAAAATAAGTTTCTCACCCCTACTTCGATGGATGATTCTGAATTTGTTCTTTCTTATCTTGATCGCGCCATCATTACAAAAAAACAGATCAAAGAAGAAAAAACTGACTTATCACATCTAACAAAAACAAATAAACTCCCTACCGCTCTTTTTGAAAAAGCGGCAAAAAAAGAACTATTCTTTAATATCAATGAAGAAAAATCCCTTCTTAAAACACTTTTTCATACACCTGATCCCTACATCACTCTTCAACTCGATCCTAATATCTTTGAGCCACTAACAAAAGATCAAACAACCTTTCTACCTGCCATCTTTTTTCACATGGCAAATAAAACCTATCAAATAAAAGGATCAATCCCCAATCTGACAGAAAAAGGATTTATATCCTTTAAAAAGTCCACTCCCTCAGAGATCTGGAAGGTCTTACCTTCTTTAATTATCCTGTCATTTTTACAAACTTCAATTCCTGCAAGAATCACTTTTCTAAATGAAGGTGAAATTAAAGACTTTGACAAAGAAAGACTTAAAAAACTACTCCCTGCCCTTTTGTCATATTACAATAAAGCACTCGATGATATCTCACCGTTGATTCCAGAGGCCGTAAACGAATATCAATCTAAAAACACTATCGCTTTTGCAGCTCTTAAAGATAAACTCTTGAATCGTTTCTCCGATCCATATTTAGAGAAAAAAGATGCTAAGAATTATTTACATTTTGAAAGTGAACTAAAAGAGTTAATATCTGTTTTTGAAGGAGATGAAGATGCAAGAGTATAACGTCTTAGATCCAAAATCCTCACTTTATGGACAAATTTTTATCGAAGCATCAGCAGGGACCGGTAAAACCTTTGCAATTGAGCATATGGTTTTACGACTTGTGCTAGATGGCATCTGTATCAAGAAAATCTTAGTTGTCACCTTTACAAAAGCAGGAGCTCTAGATTTAAAAAGGCGTATTCACTCCTCTTTATTAAACATTGCAGACAAAATTAGAAATAAAGAGCTTGATTTTGGCTACCTTTCAGAAATCAAAAATACAGATGAAGCTCTTTTACTCATTGAAAATGCCTGTGCCTTGTCTTCTGAGATGCCGATTTCAACAATTCATAGTTTTGCCTTTCAAATGCTTTCATCGTTTGCTTTTGAAGGGGGGATTTCTTTTGATCTCCTTCATTTTGAAGATGAAAAGCAACAAGACCACGCGCTCATTTCCATTTTAGATACTCTTCGTGCAGAAACCACAGAACAAACGCTTTCAGCCGCGCAATGTACTAAAATGATGGATATTTTTAGCCGAAAGCTTTCCTCTTTTACCAAAAAAGTAACGCAGATTATCCAAAATGAAAAGAATCTCAAACCACCTTCAAAATTTTGTGAATTAAATAAACAGTTTAACAAGTCACTTGAAAATATTTCAGAAGATCAGCTTCTAGATGAGCTTGTAGCGATTGCCCCCTCTTATAAACGAGCAACAAACAGAAATAAAGAGATACACCCTAACTTATTCAAACAACTAAAGGCTATCGTTAAAAAAGACTTGGACATACTTATTTTATCTTCACCATCAATTACAGAGATTTTGCAGGAAAGTAATCTTAAAAAAGGGAAAGAAATCCCTGTAAACTATAAACTACCCCAGATCATGGAACAGATTGCACCGATTGTCAAAGAAGCTAAAGATCCCATGACCCCCATCATGCACATTGCCTATAAAGCAAAAGAAAGGCTGCTTAAGAAAAATGTTCAAGGACCTGATGCTTTATTAACTTCTATGTTTGAGGCCATTCAAAGACCTGCTTTTTTTAAGCAAGTACAGAGTCTTTTTTCTTGTTGTATCATTGATGAATTTCAAGATACAGATCCCTTGCAATGGAAAATTTTAAGTCAGCTCTTTTTTACTTCCTCAAAACTTTTTTGTACAGTTGGAGATCCTAAACAATCGATTTATGCCTTTAGAGGAGCAGATCTTCCTACCTATTTAAAAGCCAAAGATCTTTTCTCTAATTTGTTTTCTTTAACAACCAATTTTAGATCACACGAATTGATTATCGACTCATTAAATAGACTCTTCTCAAATAAATCAGCTCCTGATTTTCTCTCTTTTGAAAAAGCTAATGATGATCTTAAGTATTTCCAAGTAAAAGCAGGAAAAAAAAATCAATCTGCTGCTAACATCTCTTTACTTCTTGCAGAACCTGAAACCAAAAGAACGATCAGGCAATCTTTAGATGATGCTCAACAGCATTACTTCTTTCCTGATATTGTCAATAAGATCAAAGATCTCAACATTGACTTTGATAAAATTGCCATCTTAGTAAAAGATCGCTACCAAGGTCTAGCGATTTCTCTTTATCTTCAAAAAATGAAGATCCCAGTAAAAGCAAACATTTCAGCCTCATTACTCGATTCCAGCCTCTTTTCTTTATTTGAAACACTTTTACTTCTGACTTACACACCCCGCTCTGAATCACTCATCAAAAAGCTTTTAACACATCCAATTATCGATGCTCCAATCGATCTTTTGAAAGAAGATCTTACCAATCCAATCCTTCAGCAAATCTCTATTGACTTTTCTGAGCTCTTCAACATTCTCGAAAACAAAGGGCTACATAACTTTCTTTTTGCCCTCACCCATAATAGGATTTTCGAAGGAAGGTCTTTAGGAGAAATTCTCTGCACAAAAGAAAGTTGGTATTTGACGATGATGCAGATTTTTTCTTTGTTCCTTACAAACTTTGAAAAGGATCCTAAAAGCTTTATCAATGAAATTCAGAAACTAGATCCTGAAGTATTTACCTTCTTAAAGAAAAGCTGTGGCACAGATAAGAAAAGTGTTTTAATCATCACATCGCATTTAAGTAAGGGGCTTGAGTTTGATGCCGTCTTTGCCTTATCGCTTTATACACGTATGAAGCAAACACCTGAAACCGAACAAGAAGCCATATCAATAGATAAAGAAAAGATGCGACTTTTATATGTCACATTAACGCGTGCTAAATACCATCTCTTTGTTTACGGAACAGTATTTGGATCAAAATTCCCTCTACAAAAGGGGTGCGGCTCGCCCTTAGAGCTTTTTTTAAGCCGTGTGAACAAACCTTTTTTAGACTACAGCACCCTCTACCAAAGAGCTTTTGATCTATCCATCGATGAGTTGTTAACAGACTTTCCTATTCCAATCACAATATTAACGCCGCAAAAAACATCCCCCTACTTAAAAAATGAGAGTAAACCGATTATTTTTGATCCCGTTAAAATGCCGTCTTATAAAAAGCCTGCTCGCACCCATTCTTTTTCATCGCTTCCTTTTGAGCAGAGTGAAATTGTAAAAGTCGAAGCAAAAGCTGAATTTCCTTACGGATCAGCTGTTGGAAATCAGGTTCACCTTTTATTAGAACGCATCATTGAAGAAGGGCTCTATCATCCTTTTGATAAAGAGAGGATTTTTCCCATCATGCAAAGATCATTTGTAAATACCCCGCTCGAAAGTTTTGAAGAGCTGATCTATTCAAAGTTAGAAGAGATATTTAAAGCACCCTTTAATACAGAATCTGATCACTTCACATTAGAAAAAATCCCTCCACAACACATGTGGGGCGAGATATTGTTTCATTACAATCTTGAAAACTCAGATGCCTCGATCAAAGGATTTGCTGATTTAATTCTTTATCACAGCAACAAGTATTACATTCTTGATTGGAAATGTAATCATTTAGAAGACTATTCTCAAGAAACAATAAAGCACGCTTTAGAGCATCATAACTATACAAAACAGGCTTCTATATACTCTAGAGCATTAAAAGCGTTTCTAGAGCTTAAGAACTTATCCTACGAAGAAAATGCAGGCGGAGCGTTCTATGTATTTGTAAGAGGCGGAAAAGAAGGAATCAGGTATTTTAAACCAGAAGTAATGAAAGATGAGGAGGTCATATGCTTGATATAGAATACTCTCATATAGATCACCTTTTTGCAGAACATCTTTTAAAGAATGAAAGCCATCCTCTCTATCCATTTTGTTTAGAGCTTATGAAAGCCTCTCGTGAAGGTCATCTATTCATAGAAAAGGAAACTGTTGATCCATCTATAAACAATCTTTTGAAGAAACAAAACTCACCCATCATTAGAGAAGATAACGCTTATTACCTAAGAAGAAACTTTTTCCATGAAGAAGAGATTGCTAAACTCTTATCACATAAGATAGGACTTAACAAGCTTCATCAACATGTGCCTTTACCAGAAGGGCTCAACAAAAAGCAAAAAGAGGCATTTGAGCTATTAAACAGCTCACCATTTTTTCTAATTACAGGAGGACCAGGGTCAGGGAAATCATTTGTCGCAAAATCAATAGTTAAGGCATACAAATCAGCCTATCCAGGAAAAAAAGTGATCTGTACAGCGCCGACAGGGAAAGCTTTATCAGCTTTGGCAGAAGCCAAAGAGGAGTCAGTCACCCTTCATAAGCTTTTAAACATCAAAGAAGGGTTTGAAAAACAAGAGAAAAAGACCTACATCATAGCAGATTTATTGATCATAGATGAATGCTCAATGATATCACCAAAGTTATTCAACATATTATTGTCATCGTTACTAGACATCACACAAGTAATATTAATCGGAGATCCCCATCAACTCCCTCCTGTATCAGGGGCGTCAATATTCTATGATTTTACAAGGTTAAGGGCCTTAGACAAAGTAGAACTCACAGCGCCGATGAGATCAGAAAAGCAGGCAATCATAAATTTTGCAAAAGCTATATTAGAAGAAGATGAGCAAGCCATAAAAAGGATATTAGAAGAGGATAATGAAATATCGATAGCGCCGCTAGAGGGATTTTCAGCATGGGCGCAGAAAGAAAATCACATACTATTGACGCCATTTAGGAAAGGACCCTATGGCTCGCTTATATTAAATGAAAAGATAAAACCTAAAAAGGATCATCCCATACCTATAATGATTACAAGGAATGACTCTATAACAAAACTTACAAATGGAGATATTGGGTTTATCACAAATGATACAGCAACCTTTCCAGAGAAAAACATCTCGCTTCCAAAGCTCATGCTCCCCTCTCACGAAAAAGCTTTTGCTCTCTCTATACATAAGAGTCAGGGATCAGAATTTGATCACATAACAATTCTTTTACCAGAAGAAGCCTCCCTCTTCCAAAAAGAGCTTCTCTTCACGGCCATAACCCGTGCCAAGAAGAGCATAAAAATTTATAGCTCCATTGATACGCTCATCAAACTCGTAAAAAATCAAAAGCGTGCTCTATCAAGGCTTTCTGTGAAGGTTGGCGCCTCCGGCGGCCAAAGGGACTAGCAGGGCGCTGCCCTGCACCCGCCAAAGGGCCATAACCCCTTTGGAAACCCAAAATTGATTTTTCCCCTACAGGGTAAAAAACAAGAAAAAACAAGAACACTTAACTTGCTTATGATAAAGTGGTTATGTAATCTAGTTCGAGTTGTTTG
>JAJACQ010000012.1 GCA_022601435.1 Chlamydiia bacterium | reverse complement strand
TTAAGAATCGGTTGTTTTTTAACTGTTCTGCTGTATCCATGGTTGTGTGTCGGTTGTTTGAGTAGTTCGTTTTGATTGTCAATAGTTTAAAATAATCTACATTCCTAACATCAACACACTTAGTTAGTTATGGTTTAAAAAAATATCTACCTATAGGGAAGATATGTTAAACATGCTAAAATAAGCATAGATTATCAAAATAAGGATCTTCTTATGTTATCAAGTGTTTCCATCAGGCCAGTACGGAGGCTGCTTCCCTCAATTCTGCCCACTGCAACACGAGCATTTTCTAATAAGGCTAAAGATAGTGATAAAGCCACCAAATGCACTCGATCTTTTTTTGAAAATCAAGAAGGGTCAAGTACGCAAAAACAGCTTTCTGGTTATTGGGGAGGCGAAGGTCCCAAGGTTCCTCCAGAAAATCAAGAACAAGCTGATCAAGAGTTTTTAAATGATTTAAGAGCTTTGGGAATAAAGTTAAATAAAGGCTCTAAAACAAACTAAGAGTATTTGAGCAGTTTTGCTCTTAGTGTTTTTACCGTAATATCTAATATTTTAGCCGCTTTTGATTTGTTGTTAGCGCATTCTTTCAATGTTTTTAAGATGGCAATGGCTTCTATTTGCTCAAGAGTTTTTGTTTGAGGGCTGGTTTCGCTTTTTTTAGAAGAAGATTCTTTACTCTGTAAGAAGATGTCGTCTGCTGTGATAATATCACCTGAAACCATGATGGAAGCTCTTTGGCAGATGTTTTGAAGTTCTCTTACATTTCCTGGAAAATGATAGTTAAGAAGTTTATCTCTTGCTTCACAAGACACAAGCTTCATAGGACGATCGTTTTCTTTTGCAGCAATGGAAAGGAATTTCTCTGTTAGTGGTAGGATGTCATCTTTTCTTTCACGTAGGGGAGGAATATAAATAGGAATCACATTTAACCGATAATAAAGATCTTCGCGAAATTTTTTATCTTCTATGGCATCTAGCATATTGAGATTAGACGTAGAGATCAACCTTACATCCACTTTGTGTGACTCTGTGGATCCTACTCGCTCAAATTCTTGCTCTTGGATAATACGCAAAAGTTTTGCTTGGAGGAAAAATGGGACTTCTGAGATCTCGTCTAAGAGGAGAGTTCCTGTATCTGCTAGCTCAAAACGCCCTTGGCGAGTTTGATAGGCTCCTGTAAAGGCTCCTTTTTCATGACCAAAGAATTCAGATTCAACAAGGGTGTCAGGAATAGCCGCGCAGTTGACTTTGATGAAAGGGTTATTCTGTCTAGGAGACAAAGAGTGGATCATCTTAGCAATTTCTTCTTTACCGCAACCTGATTCTCCATGAATAAAGACATTGGCGCCGCATGAGGCAATAAGTCTTACTTCTGCAACTAGCCTCTTCATCACATCACTTTCAAATATAAAAGAAGATTGCTTTGATTCTTCAATCTCTTTTTCCAAAACGATTTTATCTATAATATCTTTTAGCTTATCTTTGTCTAAAGGCTTGATCATAAAGTCTCTAATGCCTAGACGAAGGGAGTCGCTCATTTTCACCACATTTTTCACGTCTGTCAAAACGATGATCTGCGTTGAAAGATTCATTTCGTTGATTTTGGCAATCACATCGCGTCCATCCATATCAGAAAGCGATAGTTCTAATAGTATAAGATCAAAGGACTCTTTTGATAGTAGATCAAGTCCTGAGGATCCTTTTTTTGTCCAAGAGACTTTGATTGCGCCTTCTTCAAAGAGGGCTTTAATATCATCTATATAGATGTTTGATGGATCTATGACTAAAATACGTTTCATTAGGAATAATAGGTTCTTTATTTTTCATATAGCAAATATTTATAATAAAGTCATAATTAAATGTTATTATTTCAGGTTTCATTGTCAACCGACAGTAGAGGCTATATGTGATTGCCTCTATTTTGAAGATTGTTTTGAATTCATAATTTTGCAATCATTAAGTATTATGAAGAAAATTTTATTTATGATTGTTCTGTGTTTAGTGGGGTGTTCTTCGGCTGATGATCGCTCTCAGGGCAGGCGTATGAAAGAGAACAAAGCAACAGAGAAGATTTACCGTTTATCGCATCAAAAATTTTATACAGAAGAACCGGCAGAGCTTGTAAAAAAAGATCCCTATCCTTGGGAGAGTGGGACAGCATTTTCTAAGATTACCGTAGATTCATTTAGGTGTCAGGGAAGAAGAAATCATCAAAAGCGTCAAAGGGATGGTAAAGAGTATGCAGATTGTGGCGGGCTTGCTGAGCATGGGCTTCCATATGCTGATAAGGATGAGTTTGTTTATTCTGTGATGATTAAGTTGTTAAATCAAGTACAAAATGCATTCCAAAAGAAGGTGGTGATTACATCAGGGCATCGCTGCCCAAAGCATCACAGCTATATTACGATGGGAAAATCTAAGATCTCTCGATATATGATTGGAGCAAAGGTTGATTTTTTTATTGAGGGAATGGAAGAAAAGCCACATGAGATTATAGAAAAGCTGAAAAGCTTTTATAAAAATGATCAAGGATATTCAGAATTTCGAGAAGTTCGAAATAATGATGGAACAAGGTCTTGGCATAACAAGGAAGTGATTTTAACGATCAATCCTGAAGGGGAGCATACCAAGCTACAAAATAGAAATCATCCAGTTGTATCCATTGATGTGCGCTATGATCGAGATAAGGAAGAAAGTATTATACTTGATTGGAAAAGAGCTTATGAAGGATATATCAGGCATTAAAATCATCAAGAGAAGCAAAATGTATTTCTGATTGCCTCATGAAATTGCTATTAATTAAAAGATGCGGCATGCCTGCTTTTTGTAAAGCAGTGATGCCTTTATGTGTATCTTCAAGGCCGATGGCGTCATGACTTTCTACACCATGAAATTTTAAAGCAGTAAGATAGCCGTCTGGTTCGGGCTTAGGATTTTTATAATCTTCGCGTGCAAAGATTTTTGGAACTTTTTTAAGGAAAGGAAGGTGATTTGTAATTTCGTCAACATCACACCTGTTAGAATTAGTGACAATGCAAAAAGGAATATTCTCCTCTTTTAGTTTTTCTATGAGTTTTGCGGCACCTGGCATAGCTTTAATAAGTCCTTGTTTTAGAAGGTCTTTATAAAGTTGTATTTTTTTATTTCTGATATCAATCCATTCATGAGGAAAATCAGGATATTTTTGTCTGACTGTTTGATTGAAAAGATCTCTATTTGAGCTGTGAGCAACTTTACAATAAGAGATAAAATCAAGTTCTAAAGGAAATCCTAATTCATCAAGGACAGTCTCATAGGTAAGATGATGCAGGGGCTCTGTGTCAACCAAGAGTCCATCAAAGTCAAAGCAAACTAGCTTTTTAGACTTAAAAAATTTATTAAACATTACCGATGACCGGACTCGAACCAGCACCTTGTTGCCAAGAGAAGATTTTGAATCTTCCGCGTCTACCATTTCGCCACATCGGCCTAATAAAGGGATGAGTATACTTTCTTTTTAGATTAAAGACAATGACCTTTCGTATAAAACTAATTCAAGGCAAAGGCCATGGGCTGGAGCTTGCAATAGTTTATGTTTGTTATCTTTCTTTTGAAGAATTGCTTTAAGCTCATTTATTGTAAGTCTTCTTTCTCCAAAACTGATTAAAGCGCCTGCGATATTTCTCACCATTTTATATAAAAAGCCGTCTCCATGGAAAGTTAAGATAAATCCAGAATCTGTTTTTTTTAAATCTATTTCATAAATTGTTTTGATAGAAGAGGGGGCTGTATTGTTTTTACCCACGTAGTTAGCAAAAGATGTGAAATCTTTAGTCCCAATAAAAACAGGAATTGCTTGCTTAATTAAGTTGATATCTAGTGGGTAAGGGTGATGATAGGTAGTAAATCGTGTAAAGGGGTCTTGGAGAGATTTGGTGCAAATTGAATAGCTATAGATTTTACCTTTGGCACTATAGCGAGGATGGAAGTCATCATCGGCATATTCAAGATCTAAGATACGGATATCAGAAGCTAACAGAGAATTTAAAGATTTTTGTAGAGAAGTGGTAGTTACTTCATATGGAATAGATGCCATAGCAACTTGTCCTTTTGCATGAACGCCACGATCTGTTCTTCCAGCACCACATATAGAAATTTTTTGATTAAAGATCTTTGAAAGGGCATTCTCGATTGTTTCTTGAATAGAAATTTGATGAGGCTGTTTTTGCCAGCCAAAATAAGCCGTGCCATCATAAGTAATTGTAAATCTTATTTTAAACAAAAAAATCTCCTAACAATTGTTAGGAGATTATAACAAATATTCGTAAATAATTGAATTAAATAAACGTTTATTCTACGTGATCATTGATATGAGTGGGCATTTTGAACATTGAAATAGCTCTTTTGCTTCCGAAGACTTTAGCAAGTTTTTCGTCTGGTTTGATATTTCTTCTATTGTTTGGATCTTGAAGATCGTGTTTCTTAATGTAATCCCAAAGCTTTTTTGTGATTTCAGTTCTAGCCATAGGACCTTTGCCGCAAACAGCCTGAAGTTCTGCACTTAGTTTTAATTTTCTCATGAAAGCTGAGTTTGCTTTTCTCTTTGCCATCTTTTTTCTCCCTAATCTATAAAGATTTAATAAGTTTATTTGTTCTTTTAATCTAAACTCATGTTTGCCAGGGATTTCTTTATTCGTCAACTATATAAAATTCTTTTTTTAACGCTTTATGCACTAGCTAGATATAAGGTCTCTTAGAAGAGGAAAATAGTCTTTTTAGCACACTTTGCTTAGGGATAATGCTTGGAATATAGAAGTAAGAGTGTTATACTCGCTAACAAAAAAGGATCTGAATGCGCGATAACATTTCAAAAGATATCAAGATTTTCAAAGAGAAAGTTTCTGGTATGGGGAGGTATCTTTGACCTTTCTGTTAAAGAAAAGGAACTAAAGCTTTTAGAGCAGAAGATGTCTGAAAGCTCATTTTGGGATAATAAAGAAGAAGCTGAGATTATGGTAAAAAGGGTCTCAGAGCTAAAGTCTTGGGTGGCCCCTCTTACAAAGTTGTTAAATCTATCTAACTCCTTAGAATCAATGTGTTCTGAAATAGAGTCATTAGGCGATGAAGAATTGCTGAGTGATTTAGAAAATGAGTTGTTTTTAGGTGAAAAGCTTTTAGAAGAATTAGAAGTGCGCCGTATGTTTACAAGAGAAGAAGATCGCTGTGATTGTTACTTAAGTATTAATGCAGGTGCAGGTGGCACAGAGTCTTGCGATTGGGCCTCGATGCTTGCTCGTATGTATTTACGATTTGCAGAACGCCGTGGATGGAAAAGTCAAATAGTGAGTGAGCTAGCAGGTGATGTTGCTGGTATTAAAAACATTACGATTAAAATTGAAGGGGAATATGCCTTTGGTTATTTATCTGCAGAATCAGGAGTTCACCGATTAGTAAGAATCTCACCTTTTGATAGTAACGCTAAACGACATACAAGTTTTGCTTCTGTTGAAATTGTTCCTGTAATTTCAGAAGATATTGAAATAGATGTTCGCTCAGAAGATCTAAAAGTAGATACATATAGAGCATCAGGAGCTGGTGGGCAGCATGTAAATACCACCGATTCAGCTGTAAGGATGACTCATAAGCCTTCTGGGATTGTGGTCTCTTGTCAACAAGAGCGCTCACAAATTAAGAATAGAGATACGTGTCTTAAGATGCTTAAATCTAAACTTTATCAACAAAAGATAGAGGAAAAAAGAGCTGAGCTGGAGGGGTTGGCTGGTGAGAAAAAAGAAATTGGGTGGGGATCTCAGATTCGAAACTATGTGCTTCATCCATATACCTTGGTAAAAGATCCGAGAACTAAACATGAAGATGGAGATACTAAAAAAATTTTAGATGGTGGCATAGATGATTTTATCCATGTGTTTTTGAAAATGAGAGGTGAGGTGTGATAATGGATAATATAACTGACAGTGAGAAATACGATATTCGTTATTCAATATTAAACGATGAAACGTTTTTAAAAGAGGCTTTGGCAGATAAAGACACGCGAAAATGGTATCCACCTTCTACTGATTCTGATGTAAAAATATTTGTAAGAAACTGGGCTGGGTTTTCTAGATACCAATGTAGCCTAACTGCAACTTATGAAAATCAAGTAATTGGCATGGCGACAATATTTTTGATGCCTTATGTAAAAGTTGCACATCTAGCAATGCTTTACGTTATTGTAAAAAAAGAGTTTCAACAAAAAGGGGTGGGAACTTCTTTGATGAAAAATATCAATCATTTAGCAAAGACAAAATTTAAATTGGATTCTTTACATCTTGAAATTTTTGAAGGTTGTCAAATTGAGCCTTTGCTTTTAAAAAGCGGTTATAAAGAGGTTTTTGTTCAAGAGAATTTTGTTGAATTAGATGATAAATTGAAAAGTAGAAAGGTTTTTGAAGTAGATTTGGTGGGTAAGTAGATGAAAGAAAAAGATGATATAAAAATCCGAACATTGGTTGAAGCTGATCAATACTACCTTTCTCAATACTTGATGGATCCTGCGGTGATGGAATATTTTCCTATGAGCAATATGACGGAAGTGCAAGAGGCAATGAAGATCTGGCTATACTATGCACGAAAAGGTCAAGCTTTTACTATCGAAGTCAATCATAAACCAGCTGGAATGGCAATACTGTATGTTAATGCCTTTAAAAAATTGGCTAAACAATCACTTTTTGCAATTGTGATGGGAGAAAAATTTCGAGGTAAAGGTCTTGGTACAAAATTAATGCATCATATTATGAAAGTTGCAAAAGAGACTTACGGAATTATTAATCTACACCTTGAAATGTATGAAGGTAATCCTGCCTATTCACTATATAAGAGATTAGGATTTAAAGATTACGCCGTACATGAAAAATTTATGCGTGAACAAATAGGTGACAAAAAAAAGAAGAAAGTTATGATGCAGTTGGACTTAAGAGAAATTGAAATATAGGTGAAATATGGCAGGACACAGTAAATGGGCAAATATTAAACATAAAAAAGCACGTGCTGATGCAAAAAGAGGAAAAGCTTTTTCTACCGTGACTAAGGAAATTATCGTTGCCGTAAAACAAGGTGGTCCAGATCCTAAAATGAATCCCCAATTACGCCTGGCAATCTCTAAAGCCAAAGCAATAAACCTTCCAAATGAAAATATTCAACGTAATATTAAAAAAGCAGAATCTAAAGATCAGTCAAACTTTGATGAAGTGACATACGAAGTTTACGGAGCAGGGGGCGTAGGGATTATCTGCCGCGGACTTACCGACAATAAAAATCGTACAGCCTCTGATATGCGGATAGCTACAAATAAACGCGGCGGTACAATTGCAACTCCAGGAAGCGTGCTGTTTAACTTCGATAAACTAGGTGTTATGCAAATTACCAAAGAGGGAACCGACTTTGATAAGCTCTTCGAAGATGCTATCGAAGCAGGCGCCCTAGATATTAACGATGAAGAAGATGTTTACATCATCACAACAAATCCCGAAGATCTCTTTAAAGTAAAAGAAGAGCTAGAAGCAAAAAAATATACTGTCAACGATCCATCACAAGAACTAGTCCCAAAGACCCTCATAGAATGCAGCCCAGAAGACAAAGAAAAAAACGAAGCCTTAATTGACTTTATAGAAGATTTGGACGACATAGATCAGGTTTTCTCTAACATACAGTCATAGAGAAGTGTTTTATTTGGGTCTATTTTTCCTAATCCGGGCCTCTGAGTACCCTTATGTACACTATCGGCCCGGATATAGAAAAACTATCCACCAAATAATTCCACTTTTCCCATATTCTTGGATTTTGGATCTATTTTTCCTAATCTGGGTCTCTGAGTACCCTTTTGTACACTATCGACCCGGATGTAGGCAAATATGCCTCAAAACAATTCCACTTTTTACTCCATTCTAGAAATATTATCTACGATGTTGTTTTTTTGTTATGGAAAACATAATAAAGTCATAATTAATCGAGCGATAACAATGGTTTGTGAGAAGACATTTGTAATTTTATTTATATTTGCGTGTGCGCAAATAGCAATTTTGGGAGTCCAGAGGGACTTTGTCCCTTTGGCCGCCGGAGGCAGGGCGCTGCCTTGCTAGGATTTGAAGTATGAGAGGAGGGATTGCCAGAGGGAGTGCTTTTTAGGGGGGCTTATCTTGGAGAGGATGAGATCGGCACGCTCTTTGGGAGTGAGACTTCCTGGGATGACGATAACATTAAAATGCTTTGCATAGGCATTTTTGATGGCCTCATTTAGCCTGAGGGCTTCATCATTACTTTCACGTCTTACATCGGTATTTATTTTATCTACTTCGAAGAAGTTTGGGCTGTGTGGCTCTATAAAAAAAACGGCTTTGTAGTGTTTTGTGATATCGATAGAGTCTATTTCTTTTTTAAGGTTTGCATACTCTTGAGTATCCTGCCGGTTGTTAAACTCAAGGTAGATGATATTATCGAGAAAACCTCTGTCTACAAAGAGATTGTCACGGTTCTTGGAAAGGGCTTCTGCTTCAAGTTTTCTTTGAAGGTTATAGATGTCTTGTTGAAAGCCTTCTTTTGCCCAAGGTTCCATTTCACCTTTCTTAAAATTCTCTTTTATTACGCGAGTTGCTGCTTCTTCTGTTGTTTGGTATCCGTAGCTTTTTAGTTGTTTTATAATAGAAGTTTTTCCTACTGATGGACCTCCTATTATTGCATATACTGCGGTGGCCAGTAATATAACACTATTCATGAAACAAATACCCCTTTAGTTTCGTTTTGCTGTTAGTTCTTTTGCGCTTACTTCAGAATATGAAAAGGACTTTTCGTCTGTCTTTTTTCCATTTATAAGAACCGCTAAGCGTTTTGCATTTTCTCTGGAAATAAACTCTTTTGCATCTTGAATGAAGGTATTATAGTCTAAAGCTTGTAACGCATCTATAGTTTTTTGCCTTTTATCAAATTTTGCACCTTGGTTGTATGCTAGATTGAAAAGCTGGCTTGAGTATGTCTGCATGTTTTCTGTAGGGATCATCAAGTTTTGTGCAAGTGAAGTTTTGATATTTTTGAATCTTTCTTCAGTGACATTTTCATTTATTGATCTTCCAAAATCCTCTAAGAAAAGCTCAAAGCGAGCGAGCAATTCTTCCGGATAATGTGTGGTTGATTGCACTACAAAACATTGCATCATCTGGCTTTTAATTTCTGTATCTTGTGAAATAGCTATATATCCAGTCTGTTGCTTTGTCCTTAGCTCTGTGAAGAATGCTTCATTTAAAATAGCTCCTAGAACTTTTTGAGAAGCAGATTTTTCATATGAAAAATGACCTTGGTCGATAAATAAGATACTTGAATTTCCGCTCATTGGGGTATCGACAACAACTTTCATAGGCTTTGGCTTTGACCCATAGAAAGGAACAAAAGCAGCAGTAATATGATTTTGAGGATTATAAGCTTTTGAGCTCAATGTATTTTTAATCTCTGTATAGTGAAGCATCGCATTCTTTTTATCAAGATTTCCAGTGATCATCACTTGAAGGTAATTTTCATCTAGGATGCTTTTTTGGAAATTCTGAAATTGCTCTAATGAAATTGATTCAATAACAGCTTCTTTTGAAGCATTGTCCAAATGAGAGTTTGTTAAGATGCTATTGATACAATCAAGACCTTGACGAAATGGCAGTGAACATTGAGCACTTCTACACGAGGCAAGCATTTGCTCTTTTATTAATGTAAATTCTTGCTTTGTTGGATATGATGTTGTGAGATTTGACAAAAAGGACATCATAAAACTTCCAATCTTATCATGATAACCATCAATATTAAAATTAAGACCTAAATCTTGAGCATAGATAGAAGTATTTATGTTTGCAAAGGATCCTTCTGAAATAAGAGATGACATATGGTAATTTAAATAGGAAGCAAACATTTCATTGAGACATAGTGATCTATCATTTGAGTTAATCTCAGGAGATTTTATCTTCATGATAATCTGTGTTTTTGGAACAAGGTAGTTTGTATCTTGCCAAAAATAACAGCTTCCTGAATCTTCTTGGACAATTAATACAGGATCTTGAATAGGGGATACAGCTTCATTAATAAGCTTTTGATGTTTTGAAATAAATGGATTTGGATTTGGAAGATATATATCTGGGTGAGGTGGAGCTTGCCCCCAGCTTAAAAGTACTTCGTCAGATATCTTGCTTACTGAATATGATGCTTTTGTCCATGTTTCTTCTTTATTTGCGGTTCTGTGGGTATCATGTTGCTTTCCAAAAACTGTAATACAGGCGTTTTGAGGAAGAAGGAATGCTAAAAGCTCTCTAGAATTTTTCTGGTCAAAATCTGTGATCATTACCGTCTTATAAGGAAAAGTATCTAACGGCTCATTAACAATCATTCCAGCTAAATTCATAACAAGCTTAAAAGGATCTTGCCTTGATTGCCATTTGTATGATGTGGCTCTTACTGCTTTCATGTCATCATAAATATGGGAAGGAAGATTGCCTTTCTTTAGTTTGTTCAATGCTTGGAAAAATGTATAGAGAATATGATCAGTTTTTTGAATGCCATCAGATGTTAAGTCCATGGAAACTGTTAGGATAATATGGTTGTTGCTTATGCGTGTACAATCAGAATCAAGATTTTCTATCAATCCTTGCTCTTTTAAGTTGTGACACAAGCTTCCCTTCATTTGATAAGATAAGGCATAGGCAATCAATTCATAAGTCTTTTTATCTAGATCATTTGAATAGGCAGGGGGGATCTCCCATGAGATAGATAAATTTTTTATATCTTTTACAGGTTCAATATATGTGATATGACCTTCTTGATTTGAAGAAGAGAGCTTTCCATAAGAAGTAGGAGGAAGCGCTTCTTTAGCCTGTTCAACATTAGAAAAGGATGTCTCTATCATAGTTGTTAAACTATCTAGATCTTGATTAGAATAAACAATTAAATGCATGCCACTTGATTTATAATGTTTTTTGAACCAGGCCTCTAATTTATCTCTGCTCGTATATTTAAGAGTCTCTTCTGTACCTGTGCTAAATCTTGCATTTGGATGATTTTGGTTACCCTCTTGTTTGAAGATAAACCATTGCCTCCATCCATCATTTTCCAAATTCTTCTTATGTTCTTGATTTATCGCTAAAAGTTCACGCCCTACGCTTGATTCAGAAAAGAGAGGGTCTATAAAAAATCTAGAAAACATATCTAATGAAGTGTCTAACTTTTCATGATTTATGGAATACATATAGACGGTTTTATCAGTCGCAGTATAAGCATTTGTCATGCCGCCGTTGTCTTGTATATATTTATGAAATCCATTTTCATCGGGATATTTTTTTGATCCCATAAAAAGCATATGCTCGCAAAAATGGGCCATCCCTAAATCTTCATCGGGATTATGCCAACTTCCTACATTTACAGTAACAGCAGCAGCTGATTTTCTTGCCATCTTATCTGAGATTAAAAAGACTTTAATATCATTTGAAAGGATTAGCTTCTTAGTCTGAATATCTTTTAGTGAGGGGGTTAAGATCTTTAAAGGGTTTTTATCGGTGATAATTTCTGAGGCAGAGGGAGTCTTTCGAGAAAATAAAGACGTGGTCAACAGACAGATTGAAAAAATATAAAGAGTGGTTCTATTTAAAATGGCCATAAAAATCTCCGGCTTATTTTTTAGACTTTGGTCACTTTCTTATATAAGTCTACCACAACGCTGTGTACCGCATCTGCTTGACTCTTTCGAAACATCTGCTTATCGGCTTTTTCGTCAGCGTTTGGCGCTCTCATTTTGTATTCTTTTCCAAAGTATACATGAACTGGAGAATGACACATTTTTCTTTCTTCGCCAATCTCTTTTTTTATTTTTTCAGGAGGTGGAAGGATTGGATATGAGTAAATCGCTAAGGGAAAGTAGTGTGTCTCTTGTTTTGCTTTTTGCCCAACAATGCGCATTAATTCAATGCTATCAGGATTAAAACTAGCAGGTAAAAGATCTCCATTATCATTTCTTCTATCTCTTCCTCCAGAAGGAGCTACATAAACAAGCTTTCCACCTTCATCAAGTAGATGCCTAAGAGCAAGCATAGAAGCACTGTTATGTCTTTGCATCTCTTGTTTTCGATCTTCATGCATCTGAAAATACTTCTTAGAATAGACACAAATTGCATTAAGCCCACGTGAAAATGGAATGACTATAGGATCAGTCGTTACACGTGCTCCTGCCACAGATATCATGTTTTTGATCAATCCCGGAAAAAGAGGCTCTAATAAAATCTCTAAAAAAGTGGGATCACCTTCTGTTTGGTGATTGGCAAGTAAGATGACATTTTCGCCTTTTTTTAAAAGGGATGTGATCTGTTCAATATTTTCCTTCCCTTCAATAATTGATTGATCATTATCAACAAACGGAGAAAAAAGATCGTGAGCTAAAGAAAAGAAATCAACAGGGGTTGTTTCCCTTTCGTGGTAATTCCCAAATTGAGTGGGGCTTTTGATTGCTTCTTTTACAAACTTCAGATATTGCTTGAGGGCATATAAACCTTTTTCAAGGTCTAAATCTTTTTCTTTGTACACGACTTCATTTGCTTCAAAAAATGCTACAAGATGAGAGTATACGGGTTTTGTAAGGTTTTCTTTTTCATTTTCTAATATTTCATAAATTTTAGACTTCAAGTAATTGCCCATTTGTTGAGTTAAAAATTTCAAATTCACTTATGTGAAGTGTGTCTTTAGTCTTAAAGAGAACTTTTGCATTATGTTGTTCTGCCATCTCACATAAAAACTCTTTGTCATTTTTTGTAAGATACTGATCGAACTGAGGATGAAGATTTACATCCAATGCAAAATTATCTCCACAATGAATCAGCTCTAAAATCGCTCTTTCTAATTCTACAGAAACGCTTTCAAAGTTCTTTACAACGCCTTTTCCATAACAATAGGGACAGTCGGTGAACATTGTCTGAATAAGGGATTCTCTACTTCGTTGCCGCGTCATTTCTACAAGTCCAAATTCGCTCATTCCTAGAATTGTGATTTTTGCTGAATCTTCTTTTAATGCAGCTTTTAGCCTATCTAATACACGTCGTCCATTTTTTCGATATCTCATATCGATAAAATCACAAATAATTAATCCACCAATATTTCTAATAGAGAGTTGTCTTGCAATTTCATCTGCAGCCTCCATGTTTACATGAACGATTGCTTCTTCAACATTCTTGCCGCCATCTTTTTTTTGACCGCGACCAGTGTTTACATCAACAGTATACATAGCTTCTGTTCTTTCAAAGAACAAATAGCCACCGCTAGGAAGCCAAATCTTACGATTTGCGGCTTTGTCGATCTCTTTTTCTACCCCGAATCTTTTGAAGATAGGAAGCTTGTCACGATAAAGCTCGATCTTTAATTTACAATCTTCGGTGGCATACTTCTTTTGCATCCGAAGTAAACTGTTGAACGTTGCTTTGTCATCGACCAAAATTCTATCGTACTGTTTATCAATTGCTGTGATTAAAGTTCTCTTAGTAACGTCTGATTCTTGATATAAAAGGGATGTTCCTTTTGTTTTTTCAAACTGATAGCGAGTGTTTTGCCAGATTTCAATAAGTTCATGAGCTTCATCAATTAGCTGATCTTGCGTTGCATTTAAACAAGAAGTTCTACAAATAAGACCCATGTCAGATGGCATCTCAAATGCTTGAATAAGGCTTTTAAGGCGTGTTCGAGATTTATTATCTGTAATCTTTTTAGAAACTCCTCTGTGAGGGGAGTTTGGAAGAAGAACTAAAAACCTTCCTGGAATTGAAACATTAGAAGTGAGCCTTGCGCCTTTTGTCCCAATCGGCTCTTTTACAACCTGAACTAAAACGGTCTGATTTGCTTTTAAGACTTTGGTAATGTCTGTTTCTTGGTTTTCTTGATTGTTAATAGAATCAAAATCCATATCAAACATCTCTTGAAACTTTTGTGCATTTTCAACGATGTCTGAAATGTGAATAAATCCATTATCATCTTCACCAATATCGATGAAGGCTGACTGAATATTCTTCAGGATGTTTTTTACCTTTCCGCGGTAAATGTTTCCTACAATTTGTCTGCTTTTCTTTCGCTCTACGAGAAGGTCATTAAGGCGTTTATTCTTTATCTTGGCAACGCGGAGTTCTTTAGAAGCAACATTAATGAGGATTTCTTTCATACTAAATCCATGTAATAAGAAATTTAAAAAGAGCTCATTTTAAAACATCAGACTTTTTAAAGCTATAAGATGTTTTTTTAATGAGGTCTTTTTACATTTGCTCAGTTTTTTTGTATGATTTACCTTTGTAATAACCGCAGCTTTCACAAATGTGGTGAGATAAAACAAAGTTTTTGCAATTTGAGCATGTGTTTAATGCTTTTGGTGTTTTAAAGTCGTGGGCACGTCTTTTATTTCTTCTTGAGTTAGAGATTCTACTTCTTGGAACTGCCATTATTACTCCTTAATCCTCTTGAGGATCATCGCTATTTGATAAATATTTGTCGATAGCTGCTCTTTCTGGGCATTTACCTCCACATTCGCTATATTTAGGAATGTTTAGATAGATCTGCTCTCTTACATATGGTCTTAAAGAAAAAATTGCTCCTTTTGCCTCTGTTAAAAGGAAGGGGACATGATTTTGTTCTATTAAGATGTCATGGGAGATAGGGTCATTACAGATTTTGCAGCTGTTTTTTACAATTGTTTTTATAGAAATATTTAGAATTAGATGATCGCTTGCAATGGTTGCAGAGACTTGAGCATGAATATCGTCATTGAATGAAAATTCATTGTCATCTGCTTGCATCAGCTCAGGGCTTGTCTTTAAAGAAAATTCTTTGTACTCGCCAGCTTTTAAACGATCTATGTATAGTTCAAATTCTTCCATAATGGAAAAGAGAATACCTTAAATCTCTTTTTTTTTCAATCACATAGTTGAGTTGTTAAAATCTTTGTAGGGTTTTGTATAGAACTTTCTTTAATATGCTTTGAAAGTCTCTGATAATCCTCAAGCATCGATTCTCTTACAATTTCAGAATTCATTATAGCCTCAAATTCTTGTTTAATATTTTTGAGTCTAACAAATGGGCCAATTAGCTCTGGGATCACTCTTTTTCGCAATAAGATATTTGGAAGGCTATAGTGGGGAAGATAAATTAAAAAAAATGTTTTAAATATAAATATCTCTAATCTACTGCCTTTATAACAAGAAATTTGAGGTATATGAGAAAGAGCTAACTCCAGATTGATAGTTCCATTTTTTGAAAGAGCAACATAGGCCTCATCAATCAAATTCTTATTTTCTGACGCAGCTCTTAAGATTACAGAAGAGCCTTTGCAAATCCTTTCAATTGTAGGCCGAAGAGATTTTTTGGCTACACTTATATGAATTTCATAGTCAGGGTATTGCTTACAGACAGTTAAAAAATCTGGGAGAAGAGTTTCCACTTCTTGCTTGCGTGATCCAGGAAATACAGCAATGACCTTCTTTAGATTATCAGCCTTTCGTGGATTTATAGATCTTAATGGATGTCCTGAGTAGGTGACCTTTAAGGTTGAATCTTTAAAGAGCTCTTTTTCAAAAGGAAAAAGACAAAAGAGATGATCAAAATACTTTTCTAAAATACGCTTTCTCTTAGGTCGCCATGCCCAAATTGTAGGACAGACTACTTGAAAGATTTTTCCTGTAAATCCACTCTTGCGTAGGCGTTTTGCCATTAAAAGATTAATATCGGGAAGATCGATTAAAAGTACAATCTTTGGATTGGTTTTTAAAATGCGCTTTTTTATTTTTCTGAAAGAAGAAATAATTTGTATAATGGATTTTATAGGCTTTGATAACCCCATGAAATTTAGTCGTTCCATAGAAAGAAACTCTTTTATAGGAAGAGTCTTTAGATTGGGGCCTAGTACTCCTTCAATCTTGTATTGTTTTGCTATGTCTTTTAAGTATTCAAAGCCTAGTACATCTCCACTTAATTCACCAGTGAGCACAAAGATATCTAATTTGTTTTTAGGTTTTTGATTGTCCATAATACCCCTTCATTGAAAATTGGATCTGATGTTCCGTGGCCTCCTCTTCCTATTGAAGGGGAGATCTTGGTGAGGATGTTACCGTTTTTGTTAATTTGCAGCAGCTTTTTTTGTAATGAGATTACGTTTTCTGTGCCAACTAATGTATCATCATGTCCTACAAAAAAATGGATATTTTTGTTTTTAAGCTCAGGGATCTTTGTAAAAGCATTTAGTTCAGGGTCATCTTTTAGCGATAAAAGAGGCGCAAATCCTGTGACAGTCGTTATGTGTTGACTTGCACTTGCAAGGCATAAAGATATAAAGGCACCACGAGAAATTCCCATAGCTCCAAATGGGGGGTCAAAGAAATGCGTTAACTCTTCTATACCCGAAACTAGGTTGCTTAGAAATTGTTTAAGAGCGGGTTTTTGAGCATTCCAAATCTCTTGTATTCCGTAATCCCTTTCATTATTTTCATGACAAGGCAATGTTGTTGAAATGACACGAACACCTTCTTTTAATGCCCTGTCCACAGGGTGACAAAATGGAGGTAAATATAAAGAGTCATGCGCAGATAAGGCAAAGAAAAAAATAGTTTTCTCAGCGCGAACTTCTTTTGGTTCACGTATAGAAAAAGTCAAAGTAGATGTCTTAAGAGTCTTTACGTCGTCTTCCATTGCGCTTTCTTGGTTTATCTTCTCTTGGATTATTCTTCTTGTGTTTTTCGTAATAGTAATGCCACTCATTATACAGATCGGTAAGGCCTGGCTCTAGTAATGTACGCAACATAAAAAATTTTAAACAACATCCAAAGTTCGGTGTGTTTGGAATTTTACAAACAAGTTTCTTCTTTTTTTGAAGCGGAGTAAAACGATATTGTGTCTGCATGATACCGACTGCTTCTGCTAGAATTTTTTTTGTAATTCTAAGAACTGGATTGAATAAATCGATTGTTAGATCATTTGCTTCTTGATGGATTTTTCCGAGGTGTACTTTTTTGGGAGCGCGTTGATAAATCTCATGTAACCTCTCCTGAAGAATGGGGTATATAAGACAAGCAACAAGAACCGACCTTCTTGGCGGGCGTTTTCTTTCTGCTGTGATTAAGCGATCTACAACATGTAAATAATTATAGATTGTTTGTTCAACAGGCGTTTCAAAATACGGTGCAAGATTTGGTAAAAGCGTTTGTAAAAATCCATGCTCTTGTAGATTTTTTAAGAAAGCAACTGATGCTCCTGATTCAAGCATTCGCAAGAACTCTTCTAACAATCTAGCTGGAGAGCTTTTTAAAACTTCTGTTCTTAAAGCAAATAAAGCCTCAAGCATTTCTTCATCTGGAACAAGCCCAAAACGGGCACGAAACTTTAATAAGCGAATCATCCTTACCGGATCTTGCTTGAAACGAATATAAGGATTTCCAATGCATCGCAAAAGATTTTTTTTGGCATCTTCTACTCCGCCAACATAGTCAATGATCACTTGCTTTTGATTGTCATAAAAAAGCCCATTCACCGTAAAATCTCTTCTTTTGACATCCTCTTCTTCTGTGCCCCATTCATTGTCATTATATATGAGAGTGTCATCTTCGTTATCACCCTTGCGAAAGGTGGAGACTTCATAGACCTTGCGATTTATGCGGACATGAGCTAAGCGAAATCGCTTTCCTACTATAAAACAAGACGGAAAAATATCTCTAACTTCTTCCGGAAGCGCATCTGTTGAAATGTCATAATCTTTTGGGGCGTACCCTAATAAAAGATCTCTTACACTTCCACCAACTAAATAGGCTTTGAATCCATTTTCTTGTAAAGTTTCTAAAACTTCAAGCGCATTCGGGTCTATATCATCGATGTTGATCTTATGTTGTTTTTTGGTATATTTCTTTGCGGCCATGATCAGTTCTCTATAGCCCAAGTCTATCAGAGCTAAGATAAAAAAGATAGCGCCGTTTTGATTTTTTTGATAAGCTCATAATCTATGAGAAGACGTATTCAATCTATACTAAGTAAACAATTTTTAGGATCATTGTTAATAGGGGGGACCGCAATTGGAGCAGCGATGCTTGCCAATCCAGTCGCAACCGCGGGTGCAGGGATTTTACCATCATATTTTGTCTACTTACTTTGCTGGCTTTTTAGTGCTGCTACAGGGATGTTATTTGTCGAATTATGCTCATGGCTTCCAAAAGGAGCTAACCTTTTAAGTATGGCAGAGACTTTTTTAGGAGCAATTGGCAAATGGGCGGTTTTGCTTCTCTACTTCTTTTTTTTCTACCTGCTTTTAATCTCTTATGTCTCTTTAGGCGGTAAGATTGTCTTAGAGTTTATCTGTGCCCATATGCCTTATATGATAGGAGTGCTGCTCTTTGTTGCTGTTTTTGGAGGGATTGTCTTTTGGGGAACAAAAGCCGCTTCGCGTCTAAATGCTTTATTGTTTGTCGGATTGGTTATGTCATTTTTAATCTTTATCATCTTAGCAGGAGAGCAAGCAGAGCTTAAAAGAGCTGATTACTGGGGCTGGAAATATGCTTTCTTGGGACTTCCTATTATCTTTACATCATTTAGCTACCAAGGAACCGTGCCAACTCTTTATAATTACCTAGATCAAGATGCAAAAAAAACACGATCAGCAATACTTTTTGGAACACTTATCCCTTTTATGGCATACCTGATTTGGGATTACCTAATTAAAGGTATCATACCACCTACCGGTGCTCACGGTCTTGAAATAGCCAAAGCTCATGGTGACAGCGCTATTGCCCCTTTGGTCTACTACGTAAATGATATGCGAATCTACACACTCGCTCGCTATTTTGCCTTCTTTGCACTCACAACCTCTTTTATCGGCGTAACCCTTGCTATGGTTGACTTCTTTGCAGACCTCTTCCATGTAAAAGCCGCTAAATGGAATCGCCTATACCTCTGCTTGATGATCTTCGTGCCAGTGACTATCGTTGTCTTGATTAATCCAAATATCTTCTTAGTCGCTTTATCAATCGCAGGTGGCTATGGAGCTGTCCTTTTATTGGGCTTTATGCCAATTATCCTCGTTTGGATGGGGCGTAAACAAAAACCTTATAACACCAAACCTCGCTACCTCTTCGGCGGTTCTTTGATATTGTTCGTGCTTCTTGTCGCCCTCATAGCGGAGGTCGTTGTTAGCACTTACGTCCTTAGATAATGAAACTGCGAATTTTGGGTCTATTTTTCCTATTTTGCGCCTCTGAGTACCACTATGTACACTATCGGCACAAAATAGAAAAACTATCCTCCAAACTTCATCAGTTTATGGGTCTTGAATGTTGTTGTGCATCTCATCCAAAATTCTGCGCCCCTATACTCAAAATTGTTTATTGCAAATTTCTTAATAAAGTTATAATTACAAGAAGGGTCGGTGTTGCTTTTTTTATTTATTTTTGCGCATGCGGAAAAATCAACTTTGGGTTTCCAAAGGGGGAATCCCCCTTTGGCCGGGTGCGGGGCGGAGCTCCGCATTGAGTTGTAGAAAAAAAATCCATTCAAAATTCTGCGCCCCTATATTCAAAATTGTTTATTGCAAATTTCGTAATAAAGGCATAATTACAAGAAGGGTCAGTGTTACTTGTTTTTTTATTTTTGCGCGTGCGGAAAAATCAATTTTGGGTTTCCAAAGGGGGAATCCCCCTTTGGCCGGGTGAGGGGCGGAGCTCCGCATTGAGTCATAGAAATTTGTGCGCAAAAATCAAATATGGGAGTCAAGAGGGGCTTTGTCCCTTTGGTGGGCGCAGGGCAACGCGCTGCTAAAGCTGTTAAGCATCAAGAATTCATTCTTGAAGTGATAATAGTCTAAAAGGCTATAGGCCTCGCGGCCGAGGATGGTGTAGGCGATGAAGAGGGCCTCGATGCTGGCAAGGCCGATGTCCTCGTTGGTGCAGTGGGTCTGACGGCGTGGATATGCTGTGCGGAAATGGTTGGGTAGGGAACGAACTTGGGGTGTAAAGGGGAGCGTTTGCTCCATTTTTTCTGCAAGCTTCCATGTGCCATCTATGAGATAAATACCTTTATCGGCATCTTCTTGCGTTAGCTCGGGGCCGTCAAGCGATAGCATTACATAGTTGTCTCTTTGGGGAAGATGAGCCTTTGGATAGGTGTAGAATTCCATGTCTGGACGATCTTCTAACCCTGTAAGAGAACACTTTTTTAAATTTTCCCTACGATGTCTTAAAATAATTGTTGGCAGATATTCTTCCATTTATAATACTTGGGACCTTATTAATATATTAAGGTTATACGATGAAAGCGTTTTTTTCTACCCTCTTTTTACCTCTAGCTGTCTTCTCTTCATCATTTGTAATAGATTCTTTAGACAAAGCAAAGTCTATGGCTAGGCTTTTTGAAAAGCCTATTATCTGCTTTTTCGATGAGACTTTGGATGAAGCAAAGAGAAGAGATCTGGCAAAAGAATATTTTAGTCATGATAAACTCTACAATTCTTTTTCTCATACACATCTTTTTACACACACTGATCATGGACAAAAGGGAGAGTCTGGGTTTATGATCATCTCTTCTAAAGGTGAAATCATTTCAACTATCACTACTTATGGCGATTTTAAAGTTCTTTCTTCTGATATTAGTAAAACAAGATCTGAGTAAGCTAAGTTCTTGACAAGCTAAGCGGCTTGCCGCCATTTGCTATCCTACAAAGTCTATCGCATACAATAAACGGAAGAGGTGTACCGTCTTTTTGAGCAGTTAAGAAATCGTTTCTTTTCATTTCTAATGGGTTAATTTCGAGTTGTTTCTCTTTAAGAATGATTGCTTGAAGCCGCTCGATAAACAAATAGATGACAGGACGACCGTCTATATTTACATGTAAAATTGAAGATCCATACTCTAAAATATTTAGATTCTTAATGTCTGTAGTAACAACTCCATCACAAAAAGTGAATACTCCATCTGCTTTAAAAGGTTTTCCAAGTTGTATTTGGGAATTTTTATCCCTTAAGATGTCACTAACCGGTCTCCCATTTACAGTCATATGTGGAGAGACACCGGAAAAAGTGACACTATTACCGTTAAGTGTTAGGTCTTTAATAACAACAGTATTTTTATCTATCGGTGTACTAGTGTAATCTCTTAGGCTTTCAATGGTAACAAACATCATTCCTCGTTATTATTTGATTTGTTAAGTATAAATTTCTTTTTGTGGATAGTGACTTTTGGTCTATTTCGGAATCTGAATTTGTTGTGTAGTAGTTGTTCTTTGAACAAGTTTTAAACTTCCTTGCACTGCAACTTCTATTTGTTTGATAGTGTTATTGCTATCTCTTAGAATAATTTTTAGTACTCTAGATCCATTTGAAGGATTTTCTTCTAGATCGATTTCAACTTCTGGATCTATAACAACAGCTTGGTTAACTTTAGTTGCGGTGTCTGTTTCATGTGTTTTAGAAGCTCGATCTTTTAGACTAGAAGTTGTAGTTGATGAAGCAGGGTTAGTAGTCATAGTTTTTCGCTTGTCTTGTTCTTCAAAACGACTACAATACTCAACCCATTCTTCTGCTGTAAGATCAGGTCCCATTCTTGCTACCATAGTCTTCTCCTCTCTTTGTTGATTAAAAATAAGGATCATATTAAGAGGAAAAGAAGAAGTCAAGGTGTTTTTTTGTATATTTCATCTTATATTAAATGCCTTTAGATGTGTGCTAACTATCTTCCATGGATATGTGTGTTGGAAAGCTTTCTTTTTGATGATTCTTTGCATCTAATATCCACTTCTCATTTTCAAGTACTGTTGAAGGTCCATGTCCGGGATAGACTTTTGTTTCAGCTGGAAGCTTTGCAAGTTTTTCAAGACTTGGCCACATCCTTTTAGGTTCGCCTGTTGGTAGGCTTAATGATCCTATCGCACCTTTAAAAATCGTATCTCCTGAAATGAGGGTATTTTCTTTTTCGTTGTAAAAACAGACGCTTCCTGGGCTATGACCTGGTGTATGGATGACTTTAAATTCAAGATTTCCGAGGTTTAGAATTTCATAATCTTTAATGATATGATCAGGGGTTGCTTTTTCAAACAAAGGAACTAGCATAGGAAGCTTATCACTGCCGGGTTCAATAAGGTTTTGTTTATCCTCTCCATGAATGTAGATTGGAATTGACAGCTCTTTTTTTAGTGGGGCAACATCTGAAACATGATCCCAATGAGAATGAGTAAGCCATATAGCTTGGGGTTTTAACGATTTATTCTTGATAATTTCAAGAATCCGACTAAAACTATTAAAGCCTGGATCAATAATAATTGCATCTCGGGATTGTTCTAGATAAATGATGTAGACGTTCGTGTCAAAAGGTCCTGTGGGAAAGCTATCTATATGCAAAATTAAAAATCCTTTTTTTTAACAATATTTAAACTTTATGAAATATAAGAATAAATTTCTATTTATATCGCTTTATTTTTCAGTTAAGCCAATCGAAGTTGACTCAGCGGTGTCAAGAGCTGTACGTTTAGATGTTTCAGCTTCAGCAGGAGGAAATTTCAAACTTCCTTTTGTTTTACGTTTTGATTTGGATTTTCTTTTAGTAGCTCCTGCGGTAAAGAATTTCACGCTTCCTTTTGCTTTACGCCTTTTTTTAATGCCAGGCTTTCCTGTGACTTCACCATTTTCAATAATAGGAGGAAGTGATCGTCCTTTTATTATGACCTTGCCCTTTAGGTCTTTAAAGATAACTTTTTCTACAGAGCTGTTTACAAGAGTAATATGAGGTGGGGATCTTCTTATAAGTTGTACTGAAAGGAATGGTTTGCCGTTGATTCTCCAATCAGATTCATCTGTATTGTATTCAACTTTGTCGGTTGATAGAAGGTAGCATGTATGACCACTTGCAGTCAGTGAGCTAGTGGCTAGAATCTCTATTGTTAGAGTCTTTATTTTTGAATCTGTAATTGTAAGTTTATGGTTTGAGCATGTTACATTTCGTGCTGTTGTTCTGTTAAAGGAAAGATTTACGCAAGAAATGTCTCCGTTTACAGTCGTATTTTCTATTGCTGCGGAGGAGCTAAATACGTTGCCATGTACAGTTGTTTTGTTAGATTTTAAGGCTTCTGCATAGATATCTCTGTGGATTTCACATTTCTTAATATCAACTGAAGGAGCAGTTAGTTTACATCTTCTATCTATAGAAGCTATAGCTAAAGGAAAAAAACAACCTCTAAACTTCACTTCTGTTTCTGATGTTAATGTATGTTGGACAGTACAATCTTTAAATACATTTTTAGTTTTTCTGTCTGTAGGTTTTTGCAGGTTTACTTGTTCTGAATAGGTACATTGATTCGCAGTATATGGTGCAGTCTCATTTACATTCTGATCAAACTCGGCATTACGAATTGCAAATTTTTCTAAAGTAGATTGTGTCTCTTTTGAGGTTCTTTCATGTGTTGTAGAGCTTGATGTTCTGAGGTCTACTGTTGCAGATGATGCCCCAGAAGTTGCTGAGCAAGAATCCATATTTTTCTCCTTATATCTGAATTGAAATTATACCAATGAAGCTTGTAATTAACAAGGATATACTTTCAAGAAATAAATAAAAGTTAAAGATTAAATTAACTAGGGTTTTGAAAGGAAGGTATCATCAAATGTTAAAAAATGAAGTTTAATCAAGGGGCATATGGTTGTTAAAGGCTTCAAATTCTAAAAGTTCTTTGGGGATTTCGAAAAGAAAGCGGCTAGCATTTCTGTTCATGGGCTTTCCTCTGTATAATCTTGAGCGTGCCATAGAAAGGTAGAGATATTTCTTTGCTCGAGTGATAGCAACGTAAAAAAGCCTCCGCTCTTCTTCGATATTGCCTTCTTCTAAGCTTCTTTCGTGAGGAATAAGGCCATCTTCTAAGGAAACGATAAAGCAGGCTTTGAATTCGAGGCCTTTTGCGCTGTGGAAGGTGAGAAGGTTCACTCCCTCTTTATTTTTTTTGCGTGAATGGCTATGTTCATCAAGGATTGATCCATTTACAAAATCGCTTAAAGAAGCGCCTTCTTCATCAGCTGTTTCTGCCATCTCTAGACATGTCTGGATATTATCCCATTTAAAGATACGGGCTTGATCGCTTTTCACCTCTTTTTCTATTTCACATTTAAGGTCTAGTTCATCGATTAAGAATTGTACCTTATTGGCGAGCTTTCTTTTAGATTTGGCCTTATCCATGATAGAGTTAAAGATGGAGATACCGATTTTCCCTTGCGCAGAGATGTCTATATGATCATAGTATTCAAGTGTTTCAAAGACTGAGCAATCCATGCGGGTCGCTTCTTTATTAAGAGCTTCGATTGTTTTAGTGGAAATACCTCGTTTTGGATAGTTGAGGATTCTAAAAAGGGCAGTTGTGTCTTTTGGATTGTTTAGTACTTTTAGATAGGCAAAAAGATCTTTCACCTCTGCTCGTTCGTAAAAAGATGTTCCTTGCACAACATGGTAGGGGATTGATCTGACAAAACGACCTTCTTCTCTGTAAGATGCCTGCATGAGGGCTACTTCAAAAGTCCTTGAGAGGTTGTTTGATCTATAAAGAATGGCAAAATCGCTCCAATTTAGATTCTTGTGCTCTTTTAAATAGAGGATACGTCTAATGATACTTTCGGCTTCTTCTTTTTCTGTGGGGGCATGGAAGATGTGGGGTTTATTGCCGTTTTTCTTTTGAGAGAAAAGTTCTTTTTCGTGACGCTTGGAGTTTTTAGCAATGATGGCATTGGCTACATTGAGGATTTGTTGTGTAGAGCGATAGTTTTCTTCAAGCTTTACAGAGGTGTCGTGCGGGAAGGAAAGGATATGGTCAACTTCTGCGCCGCGGAAACCGTAGATTGCCTGATCATCATCACCAACAACAAAAAGATTCTTGCGCTTTTGTGTGAGCAGCTTGATAAGCTCGTATTGTATTGGGTTAGTGTCTTGATATTCATCGATCATGACATAGTGAAATTTCTCTTCGTATTTCTTTCTTACTTCAGGATGTTGCTTAAAAAGAGCTACTGTTAGTTCTAGCAGGCCGTCGAAATCTACGGCATTATAGGCTTTTAAGACATCGTTCATCTTCTCACGGAAGAGATCTTCATTGACACCTTCTTCTTCCTGCTCTTCTGAAAGTTTATCATAGACTTCGCCTTCAAGGCGCATCTTGTCTTTCTCATCATATAAAGAAAAGGAATTTGTATAGCCAAGATGATGGATTTCTTTTTTTAAGATGTTTAGGCAGAAGCTATGAAAGGTTAGGAGGATTACGTCTTTGGACATGGTCCTTCCAATCTTTTTGGCGATTCGCTGGCGCATCTCTGCTGCTGCTTTATTTGTAAACGTAAGTCCTAAGATTGATCCCGGCTGAACCTTATGATCGCCAATTAAATGGACTATGCGCTCAGTTAAAACAGATGTCTTTCCAGATCCTGCGCCTGCAAGAACTAGAATGCGTCCATTAATTGTCCTGCAAGCTTTGAGTTGAGAGGGGTTGAGCTGTGTTTTTGCCATTTATGATGCCCTTATTTAAATGTGTGATAAAATTATTCCAATCATCTTCTAACTGCTCAAAAGAGGCGTTTTTCGTGTGAACAAGCGGTAGAATATTTAAATTAATATTTTGAGGGAAGTTGGATTGTAATCTTCTAAAGAGCTCACGTGAACGTCTTTTCAAAAAGTTTCTTTGAGCAGCGTTTCCATATTTTCTTGAAACCGTTAATCCTAATTTTGAAAAAGTTGAATCAAGGGGGGTATATTGAAAGCAAATAAATCTTCCATAATACTTTATGCCGCGTCTACGAATTTGGTTAAATTCCCACTTTTTGCGAACATGCATGCTCTTTGTAAAAGAAAAACTTAAACAGTGAGCTGCCATCTGCCTTTTTGTCTTCTGCGGGCTAAGACTCTGCGTCCACCTTTGGTCGCCATTCTTGCGCGGAAGCCGTGTGATCTTTTTCTTTTTATCTTGCTCGGTTGGTATGTTCTTTTCATAACTCATGACTCTCAATTTTTTATTAACATTAATGACAGAAAGGATAGAGGATTAGATATTATTTGTCAATAATTCTGCAAAATGATATGATACCTGCTTAAATTAACAATTTAAAGCAAATAGGAAAGTTATGAAGGTTCGAGCATCAATACGAGCAGATAAAAGTAAAGGCGATCAGCTAGTCCGCCGTAGAGGTAGATTGTACGTAATAAATAAACTTGATTCAAGAAGAAAGCAACGCCAGAAAGGCCCTGCTAAGAAAAAAATAGGAAGGAGATCTAATGGCTAGAAAAGCACTTGTTGAAAAAGAAAAGCGCCGCCAGAAAATGGTGAAAAATTCTGCAGAAAAAAGAGCAGCGCTAAAGAAAATTATTAAATCTTTCGATTCTTCAGAAGAAGAGAAAGGTAAAGCAATGGATGATCTAAATAAGATGAAGGCAAATTCTTCAAAAGTACGCCTTCACAATAGATGTAAGTTGACAGGAAGGCCTAAGGGATACATGAGAAAATTCGGTATGTCTAGACTTTGTTTCAGAGAAATGGCCTTAGAAGGTTACATTCCTGGAATCACAAAATCATCTTGGTAAGAATTTAAATTACCAAATAGAATTTAAAAAGCCTAAATCAGAAATGATTTAGGCTTTTTTTGTGAGCAGAATAATATCCGTATTTTATTTTGGTAGATTTTTAAGTACCTTCTTCGTAAGGCCAGCAATAAAACCGCGGTTTATTGAAGGTGTTCCAGTAGGTGTTGTTGCAGTAGGTTGTTGATTAGTTCTTCTTGGTGTAGTTGTTTCTACTTAAGTTTCTATTACCTCAATCTGTGGATCCCCAGGGTTAGGTGATTGACTCCATAATGGTTCTTGCGCTTCACTTTGATTATTTTTTAAATACTCATTTGCTCTACGTAGCCATTCTTCTAGACTTATAGCTTGATTGTCGTTGCCATCAGCTACTTCTGGATTATTAAAAAAGATAGCAGCTAATCCTAAAGCGGATTGTCTTTGGTCACTGATTGATTGATAAGTGATATCAACGATTTGATGTGTTGTTGCAAGGTCTGCTGAGGTCTCTTGTTGCTCACTAGCTTTTCTTTGTCCCATCTTTATAAACATTGCTTGGAGGTGAGTCATGAAAGTAGGCTGTCTTTTTGTTCCATCATGAAGGTTTTGAGTAGATGGAGTAGAAACATGAGAGGGTGTAGGGGGAAATGTAAAGCTTCTGGCAGAATTCCATTGACTATTTAAGAAGGCTGATAAGAGTGAGCATAATTCTGCATATTGAGGCGCTCGGCTATTTGATTGAGTGCTTGTCGAAATAACTTGAAATTCATTAGAGTTTTTTGCTTGTGGTCTTTGTCTTGCTAACTCATCCATTTTTTTTGCCCACATATCTCTGATTTGATCAGCAGTGAAAACTTTATTCCTGTTATGAGTAGGGGAAGTTAGATTTTTATTCATATTATTTCTGGAAGCAGTAGCTTGTCCTGTCAAGCGTTGCAATGGCCTATCAAGAGCGTTTTTGTTAAGCATTGTCTTAGCCAACTGAGCTGCCGTGGTTTTAGCTTGAGAATTGGCAGTACTTCCTTGGGGTAATTGTGGTGATTGATTCCATACGTGTAAAGTTGGAATAGGAGTTGGATCCTTAAGAGGTGGTTTTATGTTCAGATTAAGTCTTTCTCGAGAAGAAGAGCCCGCTACAGTTGAGTCTGGCGTCTTTGATTGTGTTGAGCTGGGTGTTGTTGTTTCATGGAGACTTGTAGTAGATGAGATGAAAAAAGAATCTAAAGTTTCTTTGCTACCATCTTCAAAAAAGGCGGTGAACCCTGGAGGTCTACTTTGATTAGAAAGAGAGGGGAGGGTTTTAGTGTCTATTTGTTGTATTTCACTATCTGATGTTGGGAAAGTTTGTTCGTTATTAGATGTGATTTCAGAAGGTACTTGGACGTTTGAGAACGCTGTAGATTTCATATTAAGCTTACTATTTGATTTTGGTGTCTCATTTTTAGTTTGAAAAACTGTTATGCTCTTTGTCATTTGTACAAAGGGTTTGTTGTTGTCTTCTAATTCTGAATCGGAAGATGATTGAGAGTCGGTTGAATCTGTATCAGAAGGTAGCTGAGGGTCATTTGAATCTGCATCGGGACGTTGCCTAGGAGGGATTTCAGTTAACTCTATATAATTTGAAGATGAAAAAGCTATGCTTGAAGAAGCGGCTTCACTTCTGTGTTTATTAATGCAGAAAATGACGAGATAATCAAGCCCGATCAAGAGTCCGCCTGTTACAGTAGCAATTAATAAATATGCGGCCCTGATAAGTTCAAATACAAATGAGTTAACCTTTTTAGAAAGTGTTTGTTCAGGTCCGTATATCTGCTCAAGGAGTGGTGCTGCAGGGGTATAAGTTTGCATTGCAAATGCATTAAAATTTGAATTTACTTCAGATGTCATATTCACCTACTTTTTAGTTTAATCAAGCTCTTATTATGGGTTATTATTAATTAATTTTCAATATTATTAATCGTTAATTTTTGTTTCTAATAATAAAAAAGCCCTTCTATATAGAAAGGCTTTTCAAGATTTAGCAAACATTACTAATTTTTTGAATTAATCAAGTTAATCTTATCAATTACCATCATCAGAATCATCGTCAGAGCGAACCATGTGACAAGCCATGGATGCTCTTCGTGCATCCAATAGATCTACCTTATTTTGCTTAAGTCTTCTGAGGTACTTTATCATTTTTCGCGGCTTGCTTAGCAGCTTTTCTAGCCTTGCTTTCTTGCATAAGTTCGAGTGGGGTTTTTTTTGCTTTTTGATCTGAACTAGCTTTACTTCTACGTTTATTAAGCTGAGCTTCAATAGCTGCAGGTGATAGGTTTTTTTTGCCTTGTCGCTTGAGTACAATTTGCTCTGCAATAGTAAGTGGTTTCTTTTGTTTCTTATTTCGACGGCGCTTTCTACCTTTAGTAAGGTTTCCACCTGCTCTAATTTCTGCAAGTAAGTCACTTTGTGAGTTACTATTACTGCCAGGATTTAAAATGCGTCTTGCTTCTGCCTCGTTAATTATTGTACCTTCTCTTTGTTTGCGAGCAATCAACTCTGTAATAGCTCTTTGCTCTATTCTTTGCTTGACAGTCATTTTTGCTGTAGGAGGAACATTGCCCGGAGGTGGAGGAGGTATCATTCCCGGAGGTGGAGGAGGTATCATTCCCGGAGGTGGAGGAGGTATCGCTCCTGGAAGTGGAGATGCAATTGAATTTTGATTGATTCTTAGTTCACGTATTACCGCATTAGTAACGTCATCTTTACCAAATCTCTTTATCATCGCTCCTAAAGAATTTTTTACAGCTGCTGCTAACAGTTCTGCCTGTGTGGGGGCTTCATCCTCACTTGGTTCGGTTGACTGAGCGCCTTGACTTGTTGGAGTTCCAGCTGGTGATGTTTTAGCAGATACTGTAGGTGAGATTGTGTGTGTTACTGTGGGTATTGCTGTAAGTGAGGTTTTAGTTGATCCCGTAGTTGATACAGTAGTTGATACAGTAGGTGTGACTGTAGGATCTTTTGAGTCAATTGAGTCAATTGAGTCAATTGAGTTTGTTGGACTTGTTGGACTTGTTGGACTTGTTGGACTTGTTGGACTTGTTGGACTTGTTGGACTTGTTGGACTTGTTGGATTAGAAGGTGTGCTAGATTTATTATTTCTGATATGAGAAACAAGGAGATCAATTCCTATAGAAAGGCCGCCTGAGATTAAAGCAAAAACTGTATAAGCAAATGCGATAAGGCCTCGACCAACTTTTCCTACTTTGTTTACAAGAGCGTTCTCAGCAGGTGATTTTGTGAAAATCTGCTTTGCCCATGATTCTACTTTAGGCGGAGTCTCTAGTTGAATGCTTGGAGGAAGAACTGAAGTATCTCCATTTGTTGATATTATTGGATTGCTCATAGGAACCTCTGTTTTTTTATATTTATGTTTTAATAATACTATTATGCTTGTATTAACAGTTTATTATCAAGAGGATTTAGTTTATTAGTAAATAAATTTTAATTTTATAATAACTAAAAATTTAAATTATATATAAAATTTTTAATTCAAATTATTTTCTTTGATTTTAGTGATAAAAAATGCCCTTCAGAGGAAGGGCAATAAGACTAAATTTAAATGGCTTTGTTTTCAGGATTCACCTGGCGCACTTTTGCCATTCGTTGCATACTATGTAACTTAAGGCTGCAGTTCATTTAAAGTTTAGAGGTTTTTTAAATAGTTGCCTCTTAAACCGTTTTTAGCATCTAAATACAGTTGATTCAATCCATTATTATTGCCCCCACTATTTTCTACATGTATTGCAGTTAAAGGAGTAGATTTTATATTCTGCTCAGCGGTGTTGTTAGTAGCTTCTTGTGTGGGTGTTGCATGAGTAGCAGGATCTAAATGTCTTCTAAGAGCCTCTCTTCTCTGAAGTCCTGCACGAAGTACGGCTTGTATTTTTGTTGCTGCAGCAGCTGATGCTTCATCTTTTTGAGCTTTTCTTACAAGGAAGCCACGAGCTAAAGCTTGAATATTTGCTGCTGATGCTTCATCTTTTTGAGCTTTTCTTACAAGGAAGCCACGAGCTAAAGCTTGAATATTTGTAGCGCCCTCTTCTTGCTTTTCTAAATGTTTTGATTGAAGGTGAGCAACTAGATAATCAATTCCCACAGAAATACCAGCTGTAATAACAGCAAGCACTACATAGGCAATTGCAGCTACTACAGCTCTTACTCTACCCTGTGCACTTTCTAGAGTTCCGTCAAAAATCTGCTCAGCCCAAGGTTTTACTCTTAGAGAAAGATCATGTTGAGCTTTATTGTAGTCATTTTCTGCTTTTTTGAACATTCCTGCAGCAAGAGTAATCGGATCTTCTTTTTCAGTATGGTTTAGTGTGTGATTTGCAACAACAGTCATTTCAATGCTAGATGCTGATGCTGAGCTTAAGTTTACTTGTGACATGATTTACCTCATTATGTAAATTGTTATTAATTTCACTGTTAATTATGGGGAATGTTTGAGTTTTAATCAATGAATTAACTATAAAAAGGTTAATTAATTAATTAGTTATAATATTCAAATTAATTAATTACGTAAAATATTCTTTAAAATTAATAAACCCGATTTGATGTTTAAATTTAAAATTTTAAATATACACTTTACTCAATAAAGTCAGCATCCAAAAGTAGGGAGGCATTTGAGAAGTCACAGATTTGAGTCCATTCTTCAAATTCTTCGCACCAGATATATAAAGAGTCGTCTAAGTGTTTTGCATGAATCTCTTTGCGAAATTCATCTATTGGGAGAGGTCCTTGGATATTGTTATCATTTGTTGAGTCTATGTAATACCAGTTTAGGACTTTACTTCCTGATATGCGGGGAGCTCGAGGCATTTCGAAGGTGCCATCATCAGGCAAGGCTTCTGCGGACTCATTCTCCATAGATGTAATTGGAGCAGGAGTCTCTTTAACGCGTTGTTTAGAGCCTTTTTTAGCCGGTAGGAATAAAATGACCAATAAGGAAAAGACTCCAAAGAAAAATCCTAAGAAAGCCCATAAAAACTCATTCCGTTTCTTTTTTTTAGCTATTGAGTAGCAAAGTATTGTAATTAAGGTAGATACAATTAAAACTAATAATGTAAAAAGGGTGCTAGGCTCATTCATAGATATCTCCATATATAGTTGCATCCTATAACTTTTTTCTCTTTTAGGAAACAATTTGTTGAGTATATAGTATATAAGAGTTTAATACCAATTGAACTTCAAGGGGTTCAAAAAAATTTTTTACAAAATAAGGTATTTAATTATTGCGAAAAAAATGGTAAATACAGGACAATCCTAATGGAAATGTTCTGGAGATAGCTATGAGCGATGATGAATTAGACAATTTTGAAGATATAGATACAAAAGAGATTGATGTGCCTGAGACAATTTTTATCAGGGATATCGAGACTCGTGTATTTCAATCGATTACAATCAAGTGCTTATCGGGCATTGAGGGTATAGCTCTTTTAGAAGGAACTTTAATGGATAACCTTTTGGGCCGTGAAGGTCTTGAAAGAATTAAAGGTATCTATGTAGAGCAAGACCCTAAAAATCTATCTGTTAGCATTAAAGTTGAGCTTAACGTTTACTACGGAATCTCACTTCCAGAAAAATCTGCAGAAATTCAAGACAAGATCGTTTCAGAGATTACAAGACTAACTGGCCTTTATGTCTCTTCTGTTCATGTAGTATTTAAAAATCTTTTACTAGAAAAGCCTCGCCTCGAAGAGACTCAATCAGAAGACGAACTAGACGCGGCCGACTTAAGTGAAGAGATGGAAGAATTCATCACCTCATAATTCGTATGTCAAGGATCAAAGACCCTTAACAACCTCCTATATGATTTTTTGCATCGCAAAAAATAAGAAATAGCTAATAATTCCATCTTTTTTAAAATTTATATTTAGAGGGTCATGCCTGCAATTCTGCAATTTGAAACGTTCCGTTTTTTAATATTATCAATATTAGACTGCATATGGAGTTAGTCTTTCATTTAAATGCAAATTGCAGAATTGCAGGCATGACCCTCTGTTTTTTTAAGTATCCCTATTTCTCAAATGTTGCACTTCAAATTTGAAAGGGCGAAATACATGCAAATGCCATGCTTAAGCTCGGAATATGTGTTTAATAACTGAAAGAATCATAATTAAATTCGATAATATTAGAATTAGAATTATTTAATTTCTTAATTTTTTGTTTCTTTTTGATAAAAAAAAAGCAAGCATGGGTTTGGAGAGGGTCTTTGAGCCTTCCCGGGGTTTGGGGCCGAGCCCCAAGACTAGACAATAATATCGCGGAGGTTTTTTAGGTCGGTCTTGGAGATGGAGGGGAGAGCAAGGAGTTCTTCATCGGAAGCATTTTTGATTCCATTTATTGAACCGAAAGTCTTAAGCAGTAGCTGCTTCTTTTTTGGTCCTATTCCCTCGATGACATCGAGGAGGGAAGCTATTGAATTTTTCACCTTCTTTTTTCTGTGAAAGGTGATGGCGCGCCTATGTGCCTCATCACGAATATTTTGTAAGAAGAAGAGAAGGTGGCTATGCCTATCAAATGTATAAGCTTCTTTTTGGTTGGGAGTAAATATCCGCTCTTTTGTGAGACCTTTATCATGACGACTTTGTTCCTTTGTAAGCGCTGCAATCTCTATATTTATTATGTTGAGTTCTTTTAATCCTTTATCTAAGATGCCGAGCTGACCTTTTCCTCCATCTATTATTATAAGATCTGGATAGGTCTTTATCTTACTATACCGACGCTTTATAACCTCTTTCATTGCTGAGATATCATCTGAATAAACTTTAGAATCTATATGATAATTTCTGTAGAGCGATCTTTCTGGAATCCCATGCTTGAATACAACAACTGATGCTACTGCATCCTTCCCTGAAAGACATGATGTATCTATACATTCTATCATGATGGGCAGATTTTTAAGCTTTAACTTGCTTTTAAGCTCTATCAATATCTCATCAGAACTTTCTTCTTGTAAAGATTCTCTTTCTAACACTTCTCTTGCATTTTCTATTGCTAGGGAAACAAGCTTGCTCTTTTCTCCAATCCTTGGATTTTCAATCTTTATCTTTAGAAGGGATGATAGGGCTTTTTCATCAATAAGCTTTTCTGGCGTGAATATATAATCAGGCTTCTCATCATTTTTTTCATAATGCTGATGTATGAATGCCGATAGGGTAGCATTTGTATTTGAAGCGATGTTTGAAAAACTATAATGTTTACCATCTACTAAAAGCTTATTTCTAAAAATCAATTTATAGATAATACAAAAACCAGATTTTTGAATGATTGCTAAGACATCTATATTCTTTGATGCTGTTACAGAAACTGTATGACTCTTAACCCCATCTATTGAAAGAAGCATCTTATGAAAATGAGCTGCCTTTTCAAAGAGTAGATCTTGCGAAGCTTTGGCTCGTTCTTCTTTTAAATAGCTTGTCACCTTTTTTGTATCACCTAATAAATAGAGCTTTGCTCCTTTTACTGAATCGCTATAGTCTTTCTTTGTACATTTTTTTACGCATGGAGCCGAACATTTATCGATATTATAGAGAATACAAGGTCTTGTTCGATTCTTAAACTCTTGATCAGAACATGATCTAATTTGAAATACACGCCTGATAATCTCATAATGAGTCTTTGCAGAAAGAGAGCTTGTAAAAGGTTTTGATGTGGCATAGGCCTTTTCATTTTTAAGTGGATAGCGCAATAATGAAATACTTGGATAATCAGATGATATCTTTAAAGCAACACATGTATAGTTTTTATCATCTTTTAAGAGAATATTGTAGCGGGGTTTATGCTTTTTAATCAACGTGTTTTCTAATATCAACGCTTCTTTTTCTGTAAAGGTTATGAAGGTATCTACAGAATGAACTTTTTCTAACAAAAAAGGAATCTGAAGACGTGTGTCCTCTTTACCTGTCTGATATTGCTTCATTCTCTTTTTAAGATTATTGGCTTTCCCAATATAGAGGATCTTTTGATGTTGATCCTTCATCAAATAAACACCGCATTTATCGGGAATGTTGTCAAAGGGCGATTCTTTTAAAGACTTTTTTTCCATTGATTTAACTTCTCAAGGGCCTCAAAAGGCGTTAGGTGATCTACATCTGTTGATTCAAGATCTAAAATGATAGGATGTTTTTCTTCTTCTGTAAACATATCATATTGCACGGTTTTTGCTTTTTTCACCACAGAAGATTGATCCTCATCTAAAGAGAGGTTTTTAAGATTTTCTTTGGCCTCTAAAATCACCCGTCTAGGTAATCCTGCTAGTTCACCTACAAATACGCCATAACTTTGATCTGCTTTACCTTCTTCAATCTTATGTAAAAATGTGATCTTTTCACCCTCTTCTAATACAGTTGAGCGAATATTTTTTATGTTTTCAAGTGATTGCGATAAATCCGTAAGCTCTAGATAGTGCGTTGCGAATAAAGTCTTGGCTTTTACGTCACTTGATATATATGTAGCGATACTTTTTGCTAGTGCTATTCCATCATATGTGCTTGTTCCTCTGCCGATCTCATCTAAAATAATAAGCGATCTCTTTGTGGCATTTCTTAAGATGTTTGCAGTCTCTGTCATCTCAACCATGAAAGTTGATTGGCCGCGCTGCAAGTCATCAAAAGCTCCGATTCGAGTAAAAATCTTATCCACTATCCCGAGCTTTGCGCTTTTTGCAGGAATAAATGATCCAATCTGTGCAAGAATTGATAGTTGTGCAACTGATTTAATATAAGTAGATTTACCAGCCATATTTGGACCAGTTAAAATGGAGAGGAACTTATCACTTGTTAAAGAGATGTTGTTAGGAATGAAAGCTTCCTTCTTCATCATTTGAAGAAGCGTCGGATGTGCTCCTTGCTCAATTTCAATGTCGAATCCCTCATTTACTTCTGGGCAAATGTAGCCACGGGATAGTGCTTTTGTTTTAAGAGAGTGGACAAGGTCAATTTTGGCAATGAGTTTTGCTTGTTCGAAGATTTCTTTTTGATGGTCTATACAAAGGTTAACTAGATCTACAAATATCTTCTGCTCAAGGCTCAAAGCTTGTTCTTTAGCAGAAAGAATTTTACTTTCTAATTCTTGTAGTTCATCTGTGATGTAGCGCTCGCCATTAACAAGTGTTTGCTTCCTGATAAAAGAATTAGGAACAAGGTGCTTGGATTTATTAGACACTTCTAAATAATATCCAAAGGAACGAGAATGCCCAATTTTGAGCGTCTTAATTCCTAGATTCTCTTTACATCTATCCTCATAGTTTTTCAAAAGAGCTGTGGAATTTTTCTCTAGAGCTTTTAGATGATCGAGTTCTTCATTAACTCCTTGGGCGATGAAATATTCAGATTCAGAAATAGCGAGAGTGTTTAAGATTGTGCTTACAAGGTCAAGAGGGGAGAAGCTTTTGGTCATTATAGATAAAGTGTTTGATAAAGTCTTGATGATCCCTGGGATTTTATCTAAAGAAGAGCTTAAGAAAAATAGATCTGCAGGGTTTGCTCGTCCTGATCCAATCTTTGTCATTAATCGTTCAATATCTTTTATCCCTTTCAAGTCTTTTGAAAGATCAACATCTTGTTCTAAAAGCTCTTTTATGAAGGATTGTCTTTTTTTAATTGCATCAGAGTTAATCAATGGATAAAGAAGGGAGTTCTTTAAAAGTCTTTCTCCCATTGCAGTCTTAGTGTAGTTCATAACTTCAAAAAGTGACGAGCCTGAGGTGCTTGAAAAAATCTCAAGATGAGATAAAGCTGCATGATCAAGCCTTAAGAATTTGGCTGTATCTCGCTTTTTGATGGAAGAGATGCTGCTTGTATCAAAGAAAATTTCATTTTCCAAATAAAAGAATAAAGCACCACATGCGTTAATAGAGCTTGTTTCACCCTTCAGCCCAAAGCCGTCAAGAGAGGCAACTTTTAGATGTTTATGTAATTTATCAATACACATTTTATGATCAAAATAAAAAGAATCAACTGAGATGAGCTGGGCATTAATCTGTGATTCGATCGTTTTTAAAAAGGGAAGCGTTTTGTCTTTGAGTTTTGAATCAATTAAAATCTCTTTTGGGTTAATTCTTTCAATTTCATTGATCATTGATTCAGAATCTGTAAAGCTTGAAAAGAAAAATTCTGAGGTAGAGGTGTCTGTATAAGAGATGCTGTATGATTTATTAAGATGAGAAATGGCCAATAAAAAATTATTTGATCCAGAATTTTGATCTTTTGAGCTTGTAAAAGTCGCAGGAGTTAATACACGAGTGACTTTCCTCCCAACGATACCTTTAACGTCTTTAGGGTTTTGAGTTTGCTCTGCGATTGCAACTGATAAACCATGATCAATAAGTTTTTCTAAATAGCCATCAATTGATCTAACAGGAATGCCAGCCATTTGGATCTCTTGACGCTTGGTTAATGTGATCATCAAGGTGTTTGCTAAAATCTCTGCATCTTCATTAAAGGATTCATAGAAATCTCCGAGTCTAAAAAGTAAAAGAGCAGAGCCTGCCTCTTTTTTACAATCATGCCATTGCTTCATCATGGGAGTTGTGGAAATAGTGTCTGTCATGCGCCTGTTATTTTGTTAATGGTTTCGTTTAAATCAGGGCCATCAATCTGTCTGATTGTTTTTTTCATCCATTCTTCGATCTTTTTTGGGTCATTTTCTTCAAGTAGTCGTTTTAAATCAGTGCTTATTTTTTTTAGGTGCGCTTTTGCATTGTTTTTTGGATCGCATACCCGTGAGCCTAAAGGGATGACATTATCTGCTGTATAAACAGTTTTAATGTATTTAGTAAGTTCGTCTGTTTTGATGGTGCTCATAGGGCATTATCGTATCAAATTGTTAGTTTTTCTTAAAGAAAAATCGAATGGACTTTAGCTCTTTTTTTTGTTAGACTGGATTCATGCCTTTATTGACAAAAGAATGTTTAGAGCGACTACGCGATAAGATTAATCTTATTGAGATCGTTGGATCGCACATAGATCTTAAAAAAGTTGGAGCCAAGACAAAAGCCTTGTGCCCCTTTCATAACGAAAAAACCCCATCGTTTACGCTAAATCCGGGAGATAGTCATTATCATTGTTTTGGTTGTGGAGCGCACGGTGATGGGGTCGCTTTTTTAATGAACTTTTTAGGGATATCCTTTCGAGAAGCGGTGGAATATCTAGCAAATAAATATGGAGTAAGGCTTGAGTTTACGGGTGAGCAGCAAGCAAAGGATGAGTATAAACGCGATCTGTACCGTATCAATCAAAAAATTGCTGAGTTCTTTCATTTTCATTTATTGCATAGTGAAGAGGGTAAAATAGCCTTAGAATATTTATTTAAACGGGGCATTACAGAAGAGTTTATTAAAAAATTTATGATAGGGTACGCTCCCCATCAAGAAAATTTTCAAAAAGCATTTTATAGAAGTGAGAAGTTTTCTGAAGAATTACTCGTGCTGGCAGGAATCTTATCAGAGTCAACAAAGAGGGTGTTTTTTACAGAGCGTATCATGTTCCCGATTCATGATGGGATGAGTAATGTTGTTGGTTTTTCTGGGCGAAAGATTAACGAAGAGGTTTTTGGCGGTAAATACGTTAATACTAAAGAGACAAAGATCTTTAAAAAATCAAGAACACTCTACGGGTTAAATTACAGTAGAAGGCGTATTGCAAAAGATGGGAAGGTTATTATTGTCGAAGGGCAGATTGATGCTTTGAGATTTATCAATGAAGACCTTGATTATGCAGTTGCTTCTCAAGGAACAGCTTTTGGTGAGTTGCATGTGGCTGAATTGATGAAACTTTCAGTCGAAGAAGTTATTATCTGTTTTGATGGAGATAGCGCAGGTGATAAATCTGCTTTAAAAGTAGGGCAGTTGTTTCAAAAAGAGGGTGTTGAGGTAAATATTTGTAGATTTCCCGATGGGATGGACCCTGATACTTTCTTGATAGAATATGGAAAGGAAGGGTTTGAAAAGCTTTACAAGGCAAAGAAAAGTTATTTAACCTTCTTGGTTCAAATGCTTTCTAAAGATGGAAAAGCTGATTCTCCTGCTGGAAAAAATGCTTTGATGTCTGAGGTTAAAAAGATGATGAAAGATTGGAAGCATCCTTTAATGATTCATGAAGGGGAAAAACAGCTGGCTCGATTGCTTAATGTGCCTGGTAAGTTTGTTGTGACAACTGCGGCGCCGCAAATTCCTAAGGCTGTGAAGAAGGTTATAAAGATTGCAGCAGATGTTTTAGAAGAGGATTTAGTGAGGTGGCTTTTATTAATTGAAGATAAAAAGCTTTTGAGTGTCATCTTTGAAAATATTGAGACGTCATTTTTAGGAAATGAGTTGATTAAGAAGGTTTTTGAGTTTTCAAAAGAACTATTTGAGGAAGGACGAGAAATTGATATGCTTCACTTAGGGGCCTCTTTAGATGAGAATGAAATGGTGATTATAGAAAACTTTAAATCAAAGCGCATGAATGTTGAGAGAGTAAAAGAGGGTGTGAGGATCTTGTGTCAGAAGTTATTGGATCGAGAGTGGCTTAAAAGATGTGATGAGATAAAAGAAAAGATTAAAGCCGATAATGTCTCTGAAGATAAACTGTTTGCCCTCGCAAAAGAATTTGCCGAAGTTAAGAAAAATAAAAAAATTATTACGGAGATTGCATGAGACGATTATTTTACGATACAAGCTGCCCTGCTTGTAAAAGAATAGTGAAAAGAATAGGGGACGTGAAGAATAAAAAGATGTTTATGGTTTCTTCATTGGATGGGAAAAAAGCAAAACTTGTCTTCCAGGGCAATTATGCATTTATGAGAAAGAAAAAATCTAAAATGATTATTTTAGATGGAAAACGTGTTTGGATGAAAGGAAATGCTATGCTTAGAGTCTACTGGCTGATGGGCGGTGCCTGGAAAATTTTAGGAATCTTTTCTTTTATACCAAGTTTCATGTTGGCGCCATTTGTTGCTATTTGGGTGAAGATTCTGAATCTAAAAGCTAAAGTATCTTAACTTTAAAAGAAAAGTAAGATGCTATGAGCAAAAAAACTTAGCTTGTTTGAAGTGAAGCTTTAATGTCGTTTCGGTGGATGTAGAGATATTCAAAACCTGATAATAGGGTATAAAATGCTGCAAAAGCTACCGTCCAAAATGAGATTGTTTGAAGCATCTCAAGAGAGATCAAACCTAAAGAATAAGGAATGATTGATAATATGATGATGATAACCGCAACTGCTTGAATTACAGCCTTGATCTTTCCAGACATGCGCGCTGCTAATGCTTGGCCGTTGAGTGCACAAAGCGTTCTTAGCGTGCTGATAATAATCTCTCTAAAAACAAACAACAGGCAAAGAAGTAAAGGAAGTTTTATGATACCTTGTGTAAATGAGAGAAGGATAGAAAGTCTTACAATCGTATCTGCCATTGGATCAAGAATCTTTCCAAGGTCTGTCACTTGATTTGTTCGTCTTGCAACAGCACCATCTGCAATATCAGTAAATTCTAGTACAGCAACAATAAAAAGAAGAATGTAAGGAAGAAAAATGAGTGATATGCCCATTTGCTGATAGAACATATAGACACTCAGGAAGATAGGAAGAAGAGCTATTCTGCTCAAGGTAATGATGAGTGGGGTCTGACGCATAAGTTTGCTATATTTGTTTTTTCCTATAGTATGATTTTGTGAGTTTTAAATCAAGGAGGAGGTTGAGATAGATGTATAAATAATTTTTTTATATGTAAAATTTATTTATTGAATCTATTTGCTCTAATTTATTTGTATGTTAGAATAAACTCGAAAAGAAGGGTGGGGGGTATGCAAGGCTTAAATAAGGCAGGGATACAAATTAAGTTGCAAGCTGTGTTGGATAATCAAGCAGTTCTAGAAGAAGAATTGTTAGAGTGGAAGCAAGCCCAGCAGAACACAATCATAATATTTAAATCATATCATGGAGAATTATTTGCTAACGGCTGTATACGTAAGAAATCTACTTGTGTTGAAACTAATAACCAATATAATTATTTTACATATAATGTAAATAGAATTGAATTTGAATGTGTCAATCTAAAGCATAGAATCAAATGGCTTAGAGGTTACTTAAAAAATTTTATTGAATAATTGTTAGTTTTACTCAGAAGAGTGTCAGGGTGAGTTATTTCGTTGAAATTAATAAGTCATATTTGTAGAAAGCATGACGCTGTTTATTGGATAAATCTCTTCTTACAAAGTCCATACTTTGACCAAAAAGATGGATAGCTTTTTAATATTAAAAATCTGGGTTAAGGAATAATCTTTGGCTTGATCTTTTTTGAGTGATGAGAGATAATTTTTTGGTATGTATACATTTCAAGATATCATTTTAAAGCTGCAAAGCTTTTGGGCGAGCAAGGGTTGTTTAGTCCAGCAAAATCACGATCTACAGACAGGTGCTGGGACGTTTAATCCAGAGACTTTTTTAAGAGCATTGGGTCCGGAGCATTACAAGGTTTGTAATGTAGAGGTTTCAAGGCGTCCGACGGATGGGCGTTATGGCGAGAACCCAAATCGTTTGCAGCGTTTTCATCAATTTCAAGTGATGATGAAGCCAACGCCGAGTGACATGCAAAAGCTTTATTTAGAGTCGCTGGAAGCAATTGGTATTGATTTATCAGAGCATGATATTCGTTTTGTTCATGATGATTGGGAATCTCCGACGCAAGGGGCTTCTGGTCTTGGATGGGAGGTTTGGTGCGATGGTATGGAGGTCACTCAGTATACCTATTTTCAGCAAATTGGAGGGATACCGCTTACTGAGATTCCGGCAGAGCTTGCTTATGGGATAGAAAGACTCTCTTTATTCTTGCAGAAGAAGGATAATATCTATGATTTAAATTACAATGAGCATTTAACTTACGGTGAGGTCTTTTTAGATTCAGAGAAGCAGTATAGTGCATACAATTTTGATGAGGCTTCTGCAGAGATGTGGCAGCGTCAATTTGATGATTATGAAAAAGAATCTGAATCTGCCTTAGAAAAGGGATTGCCTATTGTTGCTTATGATATGGCAGTGTCAGCTTCACATGCTTTTAATATGTTAGATGCTTTAGGTGCCATTTCAACAACTGCGCGTGTTGCTATGATTCACAGGGTGAGAAAACTTTGTTGTAAATCAGCTGAGGGTTATTTAGCTCAAAGAGAAAAGCAAGGATTTAAGATTCATGAAGAGGTAAAAGAGTCTGTTCCGATTAAAGAAGTAACAGAGATGTCTAAAGGTCATGCAGATTTTTTATTGGAGATTGGATCAGAGCATTTGCCTGCAAATGCTATTTCTGGGGCAATGAATTCATTAGAAAGTTTATTTACAAACTTTTTCTTAGAAAAAGAAGTGAGTTTTGGAGAGATAAATGTTTATGCAACTCAGAAGCGTTTAGCAATTGAGGTTCATGCTTTAGATACTTTTACAAAAGAGTCTGTTCAAGAGAAGAAGGGGCCTGCTATAAACGTTGCTTTTGATGAAAATGGTGCGTTAACAAAGCAGGGTGCTGGATTCTTTAGGTCTTGTAAACTTGAAATTTCATCAAAGGATCAACTTGAGCAAATTGAGAATTTATCAATTGTAGAGGATCGATTAGTTTATCAATGGACTAAAGAGCAAATTTTTGTGGGAAAGCTTTTACAAGATGGCTTAAAGGATTTAATTTTATCGATTCGTTTCCCAAAGAAGATGCGGTGGGGGAAAGAGGGTGTGCTTTTTGCAAGGCCTATAAGATCTTTAGTGGCACTTTTAGATAAGCAGGTTATTGATATTGAGATTGAAGGGATCAGGTCTTCAAATGAAGTCTATGTAACTGAAGAGCAAAAAGAATCAAAGATCAGTATTTCAAAACCAACGGATTATTTAGCAAAGCTTAAGAAAAATAAAGTTCTTGTCTCTGTTGTAGAGCGAAGAGCGTTTATTGATAAACAGCTTTCTGAATTAACTGAAAAGATTGAGGGATCGCTTGTAAGGCGTGAGGATGTGACAAATGAAGTTATCTATTTAAGCGAGTATCCACAGCTTGCTGTTGGTGTGTTTGATGAAAAATTCTTGCATCTTCCTGAAGAATTAATTGTTTCAGAGATGATTGAGCATCAGCGTTACTATCCATTGAAAGAGTCTACAGGAAAAATTTCACAAAGCTTTATTGTAGCAGTTGATAGAACTCCTACCGAGTCAATTGTAAATAATAATGCAAATGTCTTAAGAGCGCGTTTATCTGATGGTCTCTTTTTGTATGATAAAGACGTAAAATCCTCTTTTGATACATGGAATGAAAAACTCCAGCACGTGACTTTACATCCAAAGCTTGGGTCGATCTATAACAAGGTAGAAAGAATTAGTACTCTATCTGAAAAGCTATCAAAGATTTTAGGTATAGAGTTTGAGTCAGATGCTGCAAAGTATTGTAAGGCTGATTTAGCTTCTGATGTGATTTATGAGTTTCCAGAGTTACAAGGGATCATGGGTAAGTATTATGCACATGTGTTTGGTAAGTCTGATAATGTAGCAGTCGCAATTGAAGAGAGTTATATGCCAATAGGCGAAGGCGGAGATATTCCAACAACTGAGAATGGAATGATCGTTTCTTTGGCTGATAAGTTTGATAATTTGATGAGCTATATTGGAATTGGTTTAATGCCAACATCATCTAAGGATCCTTATGCATTAAGGCGTTCTGCCGTTGGAATCAATAGAATTTTGATAGAAAGGAAGATAAGCTTTGATTTAAGGGCGATTGTCGAAGATAAGAACGTTCTTAATTTTATTATTCAAAGAATAAAGCCTATATTGAAAGAACATGGCTTTTCAGCTTCTGATATTGAGATGTGTAATGTCTATGATAGTTATGATCCTTATAATATCTTTCGATGTGTAGAGGCAATAGCACGCACGCGTCATGAAGCAGATGATTTTACAAGGCTTTTAGAAGTGTATAAACGTGTAAAAGGTTCCCTAGGAGAACATCAGCCTGCTTTTTCTGAGAATTTACTTCAACAAGATGAAGAAAGACAGTTACATACAAAGCTTAAAGATTTGCAGACTTTTTATCATGAGCATGTAAAAGAGCGTCGGTATAAAGAAGCTTTTGAGGCATTAACTGAGCTTGTGGGTCCATTAGAGTTGTTTTTTGAGAATGTGCGTGTGCAGGTTGATGATCAGAAAGTAAAAGCAAATCGTCAGGCATTATTAGCCATTCCGTATGATTTGATTTCTTCTACTTTGCAATTTTAAGTTTATCTCCACAGGTATAAATTTTTTCATATAACGCTGCAGCAGGCGCCCAAGAAGCGTCTCTATTCATTCCGTTTTGTATGAGGCTTTGCCATTTACTTGGATGATTTGCATAAAGATCAAAAGCTTTTTCCAAAGCTTTATCAACTTGTATTTTTGCAAGATCATTAAAAATAAACCCTGTGGACAGGGGCTTGGAGATGTCGGTAATTGTATCTTTTAGGCCTCCGGTGTTTCTACCAATTGGGACAGTACCGTAGCGCATGGAGATAATTTGGGTAAGGCCGCATGGTTCAAATTTTGACGGTATAAAAATAGCGTCTGCAGCGGCAAAAAGCTTGTGAGCGAGGTCTTCTTTGAACTCAAAACATAGGTGTATATTAGGATGGTTTTTATAGACGGCTTTAGCTTGATGAAAATCTTTTTCTAGTTGAGGTTCGCAGATTGAACCGAGAAGAATAAAAGTTCCGCCTAGTTCATTAACTTGTTTTAATGCATGCAGTATAAGCTCGGGAGCTTTTTGTGAAGCGATTCTGGTTATGCAGATTACTAAAGGGCCGTTTATCTTTGGAGCAAGGCCAAGTTCTTTGAAAAGAGCCTTTTTATTTAATTCTTTGTTACGGATTATATCGTGGATAAAAGTGCTGTTTGCTGGGTATTTATGGCTAATGTATTGATCAGTCTTTGGATTCCAAGTATCTATTTCAATGCCATTTAAAATACCGTGTAGTTTGCTTTTGAATTTCTCTACTGTTTGTGTAAGTCCAAAGCTAAACTCAGGGGTTTTAATTTCTTGAGCGTAGGTAGGGGAGACGGTCACTACTTGATCTGAGTAGGTGATAGCGCCTTTAAGCAGATTGATCATTTCTGGTTTAACCGGATCTTGCATTCGTTCTTTAGAAAGAAAGTCTGCACCATTTAGTCCTATACGGGATAAGTATTTAGGGTGGATTCGGCCTTGATGTTCCATGTTATGAACATTAAAGATAAGAGATTTGATTTCTGCATTTAATTGGGGCGTTAAAAATCTAATTAGAGGTACCATAGCGGCAGTTGGCCAATCATGAAGGTGGAGGATGTGAGGCTTTTGTTTTTCGTTATTTAGAAATTCTGTTGCAGTACGAGAGAAATAAAGAAATCTTTCGGTATCATTCATAGCACCATAGATAAGGCCTCGATTAAAATAATAGCAATTATGGTGTGGTTCAATCAAATAAATAGTGATATCTTCAAAAGATGTTTTATAGACTGTATTATGAAATTCTACCCCATCTTCATAGGTCCAAAGATCTTGAACATAGATCTCAATAGCTTCAAAAAATTTTATATCGATAATATCGTATTTAGGAAGGATGACAGAGACAGTATGACCGTCTTTGACTTGTTGGCGAGATAGCCCGTGGATGACATCTCCTAATCCTCCGGCCTTTGCAAAGGGGCTAAATTCTGTTGCGACATGTGTAATATGCATAATTAATTTTTTTATACCTATCTTCCATTTAAAAAAAAACAGAAATCAAAACTTGCCTAAAAAAGGCTTAAGGTTTATTCTGTTTCTCAAAATAGATTGGGGTGTGGCCAAGTGGTAAGGCAGCGGTTTTTGGTACCGCCATGCGTAGGTTCGAATCCTGCCACCCCAAAATAGTTTAAGATTATCGCATAGAATGCGGGGACTATACATCCTAAATTTTTTAAGCTAAAAATAAATTTATTGAGAATAAGTATTCTGGCAACAGAAGAACCCATAGCCGATTATTCGGTTCTTATTCAAAGTTTTTATTCAAAGAAGTTCTTTCTTTGTTTTGATTCCGAGAGTTAGTGGTTTTTGTGTTTAAGGTAATATGAGTTCTTATAAGATGAACTGAAATTAAAGGTGGTTTATGGACATTACTTTATTGGAAAGAGAGAGTAAGAAGGGAACAAAGCTTCTAAGAAGAGAAGGCTTTATTCCGGCAGTTGTATATGACAAGTCAGGAAAAAGTGTTTCCGTAAAATTAGAAAAAAAAGTGTTTGAAGCGCATCTTCGTCAAGTCGAAGAGGGTGGCTTAGCAACAGTACGTTTTAAACTAACGTTAGGTAAAGAGACTTTTACAGCATTTGTAAAAGACATTGCTTATCACAGAACATCGTATCAGATTCAGCACATCGATTTTATGAGAGTAAAAGATGATGACAGAATTTCGATTCACATTCCTGTGGTATTAAAAAATGCTGATCAGTGTGAGGGTGTGACTCAAGGTGGACAGCTAAAAAAAGTTAAGCGTTCTGTGTTTGTTTCATCATTGGTGAAAGAAATTCCAGAGCACTTTGTTATAGATGTAAAAAATAAACATTTAGGTGATCAATCAAGAGTTTCAGAGCTTGAGCTTCCAAAGAGCATGAGATTGAAAATTCATCCTAAGCAAGTATTGGTATCTGTAACGAAGAAGTAATATGAAAAAGTCTCCATTTTTATTTGTTGGTTTAGGAAATCCTGGTATAGAGTATGAAAAAACAAGGCACAATATTGGTGCTTATGTTTTGTATCACTTTGCCATGAATTTAGGACTAACATTTAAAAAAGAGTCTAAGGTAGATGGCTATGTAGCCAAGGGAATGATCAATCAGAAAAAGATCATATTTTTGCTTCCGACAACCTATATGAATTTATCAGGTGAATCGGTAAGAAAGTGTATGAGTTATTATGATATTGAAAGTTCTTCTTTACTTGTTTTAAGTGATGATACTTATCTTGATTTTGCAGAATTGCGATTAAAGATGGGTGGTTCTTCAGGTGGACACAATGGTTTAAAAAACATTGAGAAAGAGCTGAAGAGTCAAGCTTTTGCAAGACTACGTATAGGAATTGGAGAAAAACAAACACATGATTTATCTGACTATGTATTGAGTAATTTTACAAAAGATGAGCAAGAACAGATGGATAAAATTGCTGATGAAAGTATTGAGATGATAAAAACAAAATTTTTATCAGACGAACATAGTCAGGCAGAAAAATAAAAAGAAGATCTAGGAGAAATTAGATGAAACAAATGAGAAAGAATTTATATGAAGGAATTTTTATCCTTCGTACATCACTTTCAGATGATGCAAAAGAAAAAGCACTTGCAAAGATCTCTGCTGTCATATCTGCAGGTGGTGGTGATGTAAAAAAAACAATTGACTGGGGAAGAAAAAAGCTTGCTTATCAGATTAAAAATGCTCGTGAAGGATATTTTTACGTAGTTTATTTTGATTTGCCGACAGGATCTATTAAAGAGTTCATCAGAGAAAATTCTCTAAATGAAGATCTTTTAAGATGCATGCATGTATTAGTAGAAAATGTACCTGAAGCAGATACAATTGAATTTAACAATCAAGAACAAAGAGGAGCAACAAATGCATAGATCAAGCCCCCCTCCACATCTTGCTAAAAGTAGAAAAATTTCTTCTCATAAAGAAATTGATTACAAAGATGTCGAATTATTAAAGCAGTTTATAACAGAAAGAGGTAAAATTTTACCTCGAAGAATTACTGGTATTACAGCAAAGCAACAAAGATATGTAACAAAAGCGATTAAGCGCGCAAGATGCATTGCATTGATGCCGTTTGTATCAAACGAAGTATAGGAGTTAATACCATGAAGTATCACGTATTATTATTAGAAGATGTGACTAACCATGGGCGTAAAGGCGAGGTTGCCTTTGTAGCTCCTGGATATGCACGTAATTTTTTGTTGCCAGAAGGAAAGGCTATTATGGCCACTAAGGCAACTGTAAAAATGCAGGAAAAATTAAAGAAAGAAAGAGCAGAGCAAGCTAAGAAAGATAAAGTTGTATCAGAAAAGATGGCTCAAGATCTGAAAGGTAAGATGTTCTCTACAGTTGTAAAAGTTGATAGTGATGGACATATGTATGGTTCTGTTGCTATTAATGATATTCTTACTCTTCTTTCTAATGAAGGTTTCAAGCTTGAGAAAAAGAATGTAGCTCTTCATTTACCAATTAAATCTCTAGGAAAGCATGAAGTCACACTTAAGCTTCCAGAAGATGTAATGGCAACAATTTCTGTAGAAGTCAAACCAGACAGAATCGTTGAAAAGAAAAAGAAGAAAAAAGTAGAAGAAGCTTTAGAAAATACTGAAGCAGAAGCTGGTGCTGATCAAGAGGGAGTTACTGAAGAAGCAGTAGCAAAATCAGAAGAGAAGTAAACTAGATAATTTTTACTATTTAGAGCAGGCATATTAATAATATGTCTGCTTTTTTTTAGTCTTTTTATATAGAGGCCAGTTCGGGAGTGTCTAATTGATTACCTAATTTTGAGGTTGCAAAGATAAGGCTTATACAAACAGACAGAGCCACAACGGAAGAAAGCGTAGCGCTTGCAAGAAGGGATCCTGATAGAGCAGTGAGGTAGATTGCGGTTGCAGAGCTTGCTCCTCGCCCAAATTTTGAGCAGAGGCCATCGATGATGATCTTACCTTTCATACGTGAGCTTTTCGGCATTTGAATAAAGGCAAGCTCTTTGCATGGATCAAATAGTGTATATTTAATAGCTCTGCATGAGCAGTATAGAATAGAGCCGATAGCAACAACTAGTGACAGGTATGACTCAGTAGACAGATTCAGTAAAGATATTGTAATGTCTTTGCCGACAACAGTGAAGAAAAAGATCCCTTCGACGCATAATAGTCCAATCGGAAGTATGATAGCGCTTGTAATCCATTTTGTTTTTTTAAGTACAAAAGGAGCAAGTATAAGAGCAGAAAGAACAGTTAGTGCGCTATGCCATAATGAGAGGTATCCCATATAAGTACAATAATCAGTTGGTAGAGGATATTTAAGCTTTAGTACTTCTAAAAATAGGATTTCTGCTAAGGAGTAGGCAATGTAATCTGCAAAGACTATCCATCCCATAAGACGGAGTGGCTTTGATTGAAAAAAGAATGAAATCGCTTCTTTCAAGGAAAATTTTGAATTTTCTTTTTCAAATGGTTTCTCTTGCTGAGGAAAGCTATTTGAAAGGAGCATAAAAAAGACAGAAGAGATAAGTCCTACTGCAAGTACAACAAGCATCATCAATATAAGAGAGTTATTCCAATGTGATGAGTTAATAGGAGCAAGCTTCCATAATAATTTTGAATTGCAAAAGACGGTTAATGGGCCTGCAACAACAGCTCCTAGACTTGCTCCGAGCATTAAAGAAGGATACATACTCTTTGCCTCATCCATTGATAAGTTGAGGTTGATGAATCCTAAGAAAAGGATTTGGATAAGAGTAGGCTTCCAAAGCTCTCCCATTACGTAGAAAGCCATCGAAGATCCCTTCAATAAGTATGGTGTGGCAATAGACTTTTGAAGTAAAATAAGCTTGGGGTAGTAAATTGCTGCAAATAGAAAGAAAAAAATTGTAAAAATAGTCATCGTGCTGATAAAAACTCTTTTAAGAGACATTTTCTTTAAAATCTTCGTCAATAGATAGGTCATTAATAAAGCAGCGGGTAAAGTCCCAAATAGCTCAAAGAAAGGAATCGATATGGCGCTTCCTCCAAGATCTGCAACGGCTAAGGTTCTTCTGGCACTCTTTAAAATGGTGTAGTTTAGATTAAGTAAAAAGATCACTCCGAACATCAAAGAAAAGACTTTAACAGAAGACAGTTTTATTGATTTCAACATTTTATTACCTATTTAGACCAGAAGCCAGTATACGTAAAAAGTTGTTAAAAAAATAGAATTTAAAACAATTTTTCCTTTTTTATTTTTTTGCGATGCAAAAAATTCAAATTTGGGTTTTAAAGGGACTTTGTATTTTTGGGGAGTCAAGGGCGGAGCTATTGCGGGGTGCAGGGGCAGAGCCCCAGCATACAATGAAAGATTGACGATGGATGAAGGATTTAGTATACTAATGGTTTACCCTAGAATGGAAATGCTGAAAAAACTAACTAAATCTATTTTTGACTGGATAGGTGCTGGCTTTCTGGGCGGCTCGGAGATTTTCTTTTTTTATGTGCGTCGCCATGTTTTTAAAAATTATCTTCCTAACTATAGCCCTGTAAAAGATCAGAGATTGTACCGTGGGGGGCAACCTACACTATATGGCTTAGAAGAACTGAAGAAAAAGGGTATAGGTGTAATTGTTAATTTACGGGCTAGAAATAGCGATACGAGGAAATTAGCTCGCCTTACTCAAGGTGAGATGGCTTGTATCCATGTTCCTATCTATCCCTTTCATCCTACTGATACTGCTGTTATTAAATTTTTGAAGATATTTATTAAAGAACCAAATTTACCTGTGTACGTACACTGTTTCCACGGAGCTGATAGAACAGGTCTTGTGTGTGCGATGTACCGCATTGTTTTTGAAGGATGGGATAAAGCCCGCGCTATTACCGAAATGCGAGAAAAAGGCTTTCACTTCTGGCATCGCAGCATTATCAGTTATATCGAAAATTCAGATGTTGATTACATAAAAAAACAAATTCTAGTTGCTAAAAGCCCATGAATGAGGTTCTAACTGCTTAAGATTTTGTATCCTTTCTTCTATTGATGGGTGCGTAGCAAATAATCTTGAGAGAGATTTTGGTTTTGCAGGTCTTATCATCATGGCGGCAAAACTCTTTTGCTTTTCATACTCTTTCTTTGTAATTTGTGAAGAGGCATCTAGAGTTTGAAGTGCGCTGATCATTTGTTCTTTGCTTGTAAGGTAGGCCGCCCCATTATCTGCTGCAAACTCTCTTTTTCGTGAGACGTAGAAGATTAGGATTGATCCCAGCGATAAAAAGATCATTTCAAATAGCATTGTTAGCATAAAGTATGCAAATGGAGATCCAGAGCTTCTTTTATTATCACGATTTGCAAATACCAGAGCATACGAAAGAGCTCTTGCTAAGAACATAACGAATGCATTTATAACGCCTTGAAGCAAACACATTGTAACCATATCTCCATTTGTAATATGCGTCATCTCATGAGCAATTACAGCCTCGAGCTCTTTTTCTGAGAGAGTGTCTAGTAACTCTGTTGATACTGCAATTAGGCTTGAATTCTTTGATGATCCTGTGGCAAAAGCATTACATTGGCGACTTTTAAAGATGGCAACTTCAGGCATTATGGAAAGTCCTGCTTTTGTTGAAATGTTTTGAATCATGTCGAAAAGCTTTTGTTCCATTGGTGCTAGTTGATCTGATTCTTTAATCATTTTTAATCTAAGCATCCACTTTGCAATTTTTTTTGAAAGCAGAAGGGATATAATAGCGCCTACCATTCCCCATACAAAGCAAAAGATAGCCAAAGCCTCAAAATTAAGTCCTGAATTTGTAATGTATGGTTTTACTTGAAAAATGTCTAAAATAGCCGATACGCACGCAACTATTAATATATTGAGCCCTAGGAATAAAAAAAGTCTTCTAATCATATTGTCTCCTTATCTCTTATACCAAGTATACACTACTTTAGAGTAAAAAGCAAAAGTTCTCTTGATAAAAGATTATTGATTTATATGGGCTAATATGTGATCAATGTTACGAAATATGTTTTCATAAAGCATTCTCAAAGAGATTTTTGCTAGTAATAAAGAAAGAAAAAGGGCTTAATGGGAAAGATTATAGAAGGGTTGTTCGGACGAAAAGGAATACCAAAAAAAGATGTAAAAAATTTTTTAAAACGAAAAAGTAAATCTCGCACTATTTGTTATGTCTTAATCACATGTCACGAATCTAAAGAAGATGGAAAAATGGATGTTGAAATGAAATATGAGGGTGATAAATACTTAGCTTCTTATATGATTGATACTGCATCAAAAATTATGCAAGGAGAATAGATGTTTTATTCAGAATGGTTTAAAAAAAATGAAAACGATATTTGGAAGGAATTTTTTAACTATCTAGCGATTCCAAGTATCTCTGCTGATAAATCCTATGAAAAAGAGCTTATTAAAGGAGCGGATTTTGTTCAAAAGCGCCTAGAAAGATTAGATATGGATGTTTATCGGTGGGAGGAGTTGCAAGCTCCAGTTCTCTTTGCAGAAAGAGTGATCGATGAAAGCTATCCGACAGTATTAATTTATGGTCACTACGATGTTCAGCCTGCAGATCCTTTAGAGCTTTGGGATTCTGATCCTTTTTCTCCGATTGAAAGAGATGGAGTGATTTATGCAAGAGGCGCAGAAGATAATAAAGGACAAAGTTTTTATTCAATGCTTGCAGTGGAAGCTTTTTATGAAAAACACAAAGATCCGAAGTTGAATATTAAGATCTTAATCGAGGGTGGTGAAGAAATTGGAAGTCCTGGAATTGATATAATCGCCGATAAATACAAAGATCAATTAAAAGCAGACTCTGTCTGGATTGTTGATTTAGGATTTGGCTCTTATGAAAATCCTCATTTAAGTTTAGGTGTTCGAGGAATTACTGCTTTGGAGGTTAAAGTTTCTAATGCTGGTTTTGATTTGCATTCAGGAGAGTATGGAGGTGCTGTTTATAATCCTATTCAGGCCCTTTGTGAGATGATGAGCTCTGCGCACGATGAAAACGGTCATATAGCAATTGATGGATTCTATGATACAGTCAAGCCTTTGAATGAGGAGGAAAGAAAGAGTCTTTCTTTTGAAATTGATGAAAAGCAATATGCAAAAGAAACCGAAGCGACATGTTTTAAACCTCAAGCGGGTTATTCGGCAAATGAAGCCATTTGTATTCGTCCTACATTTGAGGTAAACGGTATAGGCGGAGGCTATCAAGGCGAAGGGTCAAAGACTATTATTCCAAAAGAGGCTTTTGCAAAGATCACTTGTCGTTTAGTAGATGGGCAAGATCCCGTCGATATTGCAGAAAAAGTTAAGAAGCATTTACTGAAAGTGGCTCCTCTTGGTTTAAAAGTTGATGTAGAAATTGAGGGAGGAGGAAATAGTGCATGGGCAAGGCCGGGTGATATTTCTTCTAAAGTCTTTGCTAAAGTGATAGAAGAAATTACTGGAAAAAAGATTAAATTTAATTTCTGCGGAGGGTCAATTCCTTTAACCGCCATTTTGGCAAAGGCTGCAGGTGCTGAATGTGCCTTTTTAGGAACAGCCCTTCCAAGTGATCGTATTCACTCTCCAAACGAGAATTTTTCAAAGAAGCAATTTGTCGATGGGTACAAGATGATCACAAAAGGTCTAGAAGTGTTTGCAGAAAACAAAAAGGGGTGGTAAGTTATAGAGAATCGACTTTTTTTATTTTAGGACCTATATGAAAGAAACCATTATCAAATATGTGTTTGCGCCGATCAAAGCTAGATATCGCTTACTCTTGATCTTACCTGTGTTGAATCTGCTTTTGCTGGCTGTGACACTTTTGTTTTTGAAATCACCTAAAGAGGCGATCTTGATCTCTATGGCTGCCATTTCTTTTGTGATTTTTATGGTGGGATCAAAAAGATTTGTTTTTCTTTTTTATGTTTCATCTTTGGTTTTTAATGTGATGATTTTCTTAATTACCTGGAAATCAGAAACCTTCTGGTCAAGAGGGTGGAGCCTTTCAATGATGGTTACCTTAACTTTGGGTTATTTCCTATCAAAAGAAGTTTTAGATTTTTATCATAAAGATGAAAAAGTTTCTAAAGAAAATGATCGAGAAAAAGGTCTTTGGAAGAATCGTTTTGAGACATTAAGGGATTCTCATAATTTAGAAATTGTTCGCTTAGAGGATGATTTAGCCAAATCAAAAGAAGGGCTAAAAGAAAAGGGTAGTCAAATCATGGCGCTAGAAAAGCTTGTTGAAGTGACTCATAAAGAGGCAGCAATTCTTTCTAAAGAAAAACATGAGCTTTTAGATAAAGTGCGTTATCAAAACGATATTCGAAAAGATGAAGAGGTTAAGAAGCAAAATATTGCACTAGAAAAAGAGTTAGACTCTTTAAGAAACATTGAAAGAGATCTCAATGCGCTTAAAGAGGAAAAGGAATCTTTTGTTCAAAAGATCTCTACACTTCAAGAAGAAAATGCTTTGTTAGAAGCTGGCGATAAAACAGAACTAGTAGAAAAGCTTCAAGCAGAGATTGAAGCTCAAAAAAAACCAGCCTCTGGTTATTCAAAGCAACAGATCTTAAAGTTGATTGCAAATCTTGAAATCTTAAAAGAAAATGAAAGCGTTTCAACGGCTTTAATGGAAGAGCTTAAGAATTATTTCCAAGAAAATGATAAGCCTTTTAAATGGCAAGTTTGGCGTGGAGAAAAAAAGCCTAAAAAAGATGATAAGAAGGCAAAAATCTCTATGAATGATCTAGGAAAAGGCTTGAAAATTTAAACTTTATGTTCTAAAATCTTAGCTATGATTACAAGAAATGATCCTTGCTGGTGCGGAAGTGCTAAGAAATGGAAGAAGTGCCATTATCCTGAAGTTAAGCCTTTAACCTCTTTTGAGGAAAAAGCTGCCTATTATAAAAAAAAACATAACATCTTATTAAAAACTCCTGAGCAAATAGAAGGAATTAGGCAAAGCTGTAAATTGGCTGCCCAGATTTTGGATGAGCTGTGCAAAGCTGCCGTAGAGGGAGTTACCACTCAAGAGCTTGATGATCTGGCAATCAGGCTTACTAAAGAAGCAAAAGCGATCCCTGCATGTTTAGGTTATGGATCACCGCCCTTTCCAAAATCAATCTGTACATCCTTAAATGAAGTTATTTGTCATGGTATACCAGATGATCGTCCTTTGCAAGAAGGTGATATCCTGAACATCGATTATACCTGTATATTAAATGGTTATTTTGGAGATTGTAGCCGTATGGTAACAATTGGAACGGTGAGTAAAGAAAGACAGCTTGTCGTTGATGTGGCCTTAAAATGCCGCGATGATGCAATTGCTATTATCAAGCCAGGAGTAGAAGTTTACGAGCTTGCTGATGTGATTGAAGATGTAGCAAAATCATATGGTTGTAGTGTTGTTTATCAATTTGTGTCTCACGGAGTAGGCGTTAAATTTCACGAAGAGCCTCAAATTTTCCATCACCGCAATAAATCAAAAATCCGATTAGAAGAGGGTATGACCTTTACGATTGAGCCAATGATAAATGCAGGATTGGCAGAAGCTGTGATTGATGAAGATGATGAGTGGACAGCAAGAACAATAGATAATCGAGCAAGTGGTCAATGGGAGCATACTATTTTAGTCACTTCTGACGGATATGAAATATTGACTTTACCAAATTAATAGAAACTTAAATGAACAAGTTAAAATCAATGAGTTATCTATAGAATTATTAAAAATTTATAGAGTGTATGTTGAATTCCAATTTATGATGTATGGACTGTCTGGACTTTGCATTGGTTTTACTGTAAGTGAATAGCCGAGATGATCTTTAAATACAACAGTAAAGGAAAAAGGCGGTTTTAGAATAGATGAAATTTTGTCAATAGTCTTTAAAAAGCTAGTCTTTTGATTTGTTGCGCAATGTCGTAATTCAGAAGTCCTTATATTTATAGTCAAATGAGAGTTTTTAAGATTTTTATATTTATTATTAACTATCTTATCAACAAATGCAAAGAGTTCCTTAAATCTTTCACTAAAGCAATCAATAGTGAAAAGAGCTGGTGTTTGAGCTTCTAATAAATGAAGGTTTGAATAAGCGATTTTCATAAGTATATTTTTGTTAAATTTGCATAGCAAGTTTATAAAACATAAGCAATTAGTTGCAAGAAGTGTTTTTTTATGAATAACCTAGATGCCAGCCCTTTAGGAGCATTTCGATAGCAATCATAATCAGGATCAATCCCATGAGACGTTCGATTGCTTGAAGTCCACGTGGGTCAATCCAAGATGTAAGCTTACCTGCTAATAGAAGGATTATGCTTGTAGCAAACCAGGCAATAACTATTGCAGGAAGAAGTGTTGTGTAGACAATCTCTTTATGAGCATAGATCATGACGGCGGCAAGGACAGCAGGGCCGGCAACAAGAGGAACGGCAAGTGGAAAAATGAGCGGTTCACCTTGAATTTTAAACGCTTCATCTTGCTTAGGAAAAATCATGTTTAGGCCTATGATAAAAAGAATAATTCCTCCACAAAGGTACATAGACTTTGAAGAGATTCCTAGAAAATCAAAGAATGTATTTCCAAAAAAGGCAAAAATCATAATGAGTATGAGGGAGATGATCATCTCTCTAAAGATGATTTTAACTCGTCGTTTTTTCTCAATTTTTTTTAAGATAGATAGGTAGATGGGTATGTTGCCAAAAGAATCCATTAGGATAAAAAGTGAAAATGCTAAAGAAAAAACAGATGGGCTCATGTCCGCATTATACGAATCGTTGATTATATCGCTACAGAATAATAATCGGTATTTTTAATAAACGTTTTAAGATCTTTTTTAAGTTGAGAGGGGATGCAAGGCATGACAATTAATGTCTCTTCATTTCTTCCAAATCCATTTTTTGAGAAATTTGTTGAGCCAAAGACATAGATATCATCAATAATAGCAGATTTATGATGTAAAAGACCATACTTTTGACGAGTGTTAATTGGTATATTGTATTGAATTAGCTTTTGGATATATTTTTTACATGAGCCTTTGGAAGATCCGTGATCTAAATAGATCTTTACGGATACACCTCTTTGATGTGCATTGATAAGTTCATCAATTATGTCTGGATGCGTTAATGTTAACATTGTAAGTGTGATCTTTGCTTGAGCGTTTTTTAAAAGACTCAGAAGATGACTAAGCGCTTGCTTTGAGGAACCTGGTAATAAATAGAAAAACAGTTCATCTGAAATATGAGATTTATTTTCTTTTATAGCCTTGATTAATGCTTGATTGTAAAAGCCTAAGATCTGATTGCCATGAAAGCAAAGAGAGGGGATAGAACAATTGGCAGAGCCAATATAAAGCTCTTCATTATCTATGATGAGAATCTTTCTGTGATAAAGGCCGTGGACCTTCTTACGAAGACTTTTTTGCTGTCTGGAATTATGGTTGATGATTTTGATGCCAGCTAACCTCTTCTCTTTTAATATCCGGAGAATGTCAGGGTCGCTTATTCCAAATGATGATATAAATATGGACTTTTGAGCTTTTTGAAGAAGGGAACAATAGATATACTTAAGATCATGCCCTGACTCCTCAAAATATGAGACAATAGGCCGATCTTTCGTCGGATACTCTATATGAACGGATTGATAAACATAATAGCCACACCCAAACGCAAAAATGCATACGAGTAAAACAAAAAATTTATTTTGCCATAGCCTTAGCTTTTTCAGCAGCTTTTCTTTTTTGTCTTCTAAGAACTTCATCAACACCTACTTTGTCAATGATGCGAAGGCCATGAGTCGATAGCTTCATCTTAATAAAACGCTTCTGCTCAGGAGACCAAATTTTCTGCTCAGTCAAATTGATACGGTGTTGTCTTTTTGCAGAACCAGTAATGTTAAGGCCAATGCCGCCTTTTGCCTTTGCGATCCCACGGTAGTTGTAAGTTTTTCCTTTACCGAATCTTTTTTTAGTTATTTCACACTTTCTAGACATAATTAACCTCTATTTTCCCGAAGATTGTAGGACATCAACTAAAATATTGCAAGGGAAAAATGCTAGTTTTGGGTCTATTATTCCTATCTCACTCCTCGAAGTACTTTGGAAGCGCAGCTTTTGCGAATATTTTCCTTGTTATGGCTGCTCAAGTACCTTTTATTGTACACTACGCAGCCACAACAAGAAAAATCTTCATCAAAATCCATCACTTCCAAATTTTTAGGTAACGGATTAATTTAGAAAAACTATCCTCCAAAACTAGTTTTTAAATTTTTAGTTGAATTTTCAAAATTAAAATAACTTTATAAGTGCAATGATTCATAATAATCTCATAATTACGGAATGAATGGGGTAATTAGAGTAAGAGTGAGGTAGTTGAATTATTATTTTTTGCGTGTACGGAAAAAATCAATTATGGGTTTCCAAAGGGGCATTGCTCCTTTGGCCGCCGGAGGCATTTGTGAGGAAGTAATTCATAATAATCTCATAATTACGGGAGTGAATGGGGGTAGGCAGAGTAAGAGTGAGGTAATTGATATATTATTTTTTGCGAGTACGGAAAAAATCAAACATGGGTTTGCAAAGGGCATAGCCCTTTGGCGGGATGCAAGGGCAGAGCCCTTGCATGTAGACAGGCATATCAATATGTAGTATGATAAGAGATATGGAAGTGTCAGATTCGAAGGAGTCCGTTGCCAAGGGGGCTTTACATTTTTTAACGGGTACATTCATGAGTCGCTTGACTGGAATGGTTCGTGACTTGTCTATGGCGTACTGCTTTGGCGTGAGTTCTGCTGTGGGTATTTTTTTAATTGCTTTTCGCTTATCGAATTTACTACGAAGATTATTTGGAGAGGGCGCACTGTTGAACGGGTTTATTCCTTTTTTTGAGGCAAAAAGAAGAAAGGATCCGAAGGGGGGAGCGTACTTTTTCCGCGATGTTTTTTGGTCTCTTGGTTTGGTTTTGTTAATGATCGTCGTAGGACTGGAGCTTTTGCTAGTTCCTCTTTGTTATTCGGGTTTTGTTTCACAGACCGTTGCTGAAACGTTGTTCTTGTTGATTATCCAATTGCCTGGTTTGATTTTTATTTGTCTATTTGGGTTATCTATGGCTCTTTTGCAATGTGAGAAGAACTTCTTTATTCCGGGTGTTGCTCCTGTTGCTTTTAATCTAATCTGGATAGGCACTGTTTGGGCTGTTTGCGGCTATGCACCTGATGCAGCTATGCAATGGCTTTCTATTGCCGTTGTTTTTGCTTTTGCTTTTCAGTGGGTAGTCACAATTCCTTCTGTAAAACGGTATATCTCTTCGTTGATATCTGTAAAGGAGTGGTTCTCTCCAAAACTTTTCGGTCATGATTTAAAGCTTATGATCTCTCCAGTACTTTATGGCGTTATTGGTGTGGCGGCTGTTCAGATTAATAGTTCCTTAGATGTTTTGATGGCACGCTTTGTTTCTCCTGCGGGCCCTGCACTTTTAAGTTATGCCCACCGTGTTCAACAGCTTCCTATCGCTCTTTTTGCAATCGCTATTTCTGCAGCTTTAATGCCTGCGCTTACGCGCTCCATTAAAAGAGACTTACTTGATGAGTACCGCTCTTTGCTTCAATACGGCTTAAAAAGAATGTACTCTATCTTGTTTCCTGGAATGATTGGAATTTTTGTTTTGGGTCTTGCTTCTATTAACTTACTTTATGGAAGAGGCGAATTTTCTTCTGATGCCGTTTATAATACTACAATGTGCTTATGGGCTTATGGCATGGGTTTGATTCCCATTTCTTTTATTTTACTTTTGGCGCCTGCTTATTACTCAAGACGGGATTATCGTACGCCGATGATAGGATCGCTAATCTCTGTGTCTGTCAACACGACTCTTAACGCCATTATGATCTTTGTCTTAAAATGGCCTGTGATGTTTATTGCGGTGGCTACAAGCATAACTGCTTATGTTAATCTATGGTTCCTTATTAGACGTTTACATATCAAGATCTTTAAAAAGCTCAAAGAGTCATTTATTAAAATTACTTTGGCCTCTATTTGTGCAGGAACTGTAACTGCTGTTGTTGCTTTTCAGTTGTTTAATGATGGCTCTGTCTATTTATTATTTGGAGATTATTCTCTGCCATTGGCAAGAAAGTTCTCAGAGCAATTTACTCACTTTACGTCTCTTACTTTTGTGTATGGCGTCTTCTTTTTCTTTTTTGCTGTAGTCTTTAAGGCAAAAGATGCGCTTGATTTATTAAGCGGTGTGTTTCCTAAAAAACGAAGCTAAGTTTTGATCATCAATAATGACTCGTGATCTTTAAAAAAACCTTTCTCTACAGAAAAGCTTCCCACTTTTTTAAATCCGGCTTTTTCATAAACTCTAGTAGCTTTTGGGTTTGATTCATCTGGATCTATATAAAATCTATCTATTTGCGAGTTGCTTTTTTTTATATAGTCTGTAAAGGCTTCAAGTGTTTTTGCTGCATATCCTTTTCCTAGGTATTCTTCATTACCAATACAAAAATCTATTCCTATAGTTTTCCCTGTTTTTGAAAGATGCTCTTTCCAAATTTGGGGAATATCTTCTTTTGGTAAAATCTCTGATGTCATGATAAACGCAAAGGGATCGTTATTTATATAACCAATCCAATAAGTAAATGAGCCTTTAAAGTAGGTGGACGTTTTCTTTCGTCCCTCTAAAAAAATAAGGATATCTTCTTTATGTTCAGAGCTGTTATCCCAAAATTCTTGTATGTGAGGTTTTGCTAGCCATGAAAAGATAAGATCTTTATGTGAGATTGAAGCTTTTTTAAAAGTGAAGGTTGTCATGTTTTAAGCAAATGGTGATGATGGAAGGATTTCTTTGAAATGTCCTTTTAGTGATGACGGAACGATTTCATCAACCCCATTTTTGTCATACATTAAAAAGTACATGCATGAGAACATAATGCCGAGAGCAGGAGAGATGATAGCGATAAAAAGGGCTATAAAGCATACAAGCGATCTTCTTAAGGCAAGAATAGATTTTTTTAAGGACTTTCTTAGTTTCTTAGATTTGAAGAAAGTGATGACGTTTAAAGAGAGCTTTAGAGAAAACATTGTAATTGATAAAGCGCCCCAAAGGGTGTCGACTATAAGAAGGCATAAGAAAAACATGCGTGCAAAAAAAGCAGACAAGAAGGCATCTTTCTTTGAGCTTGGATCTTGAATATAGTTGTCACCCATAGTCTTAAATGCCTGGGCGGACTCATCTTCAAAATCATTTGATGTTTCAGCATAATCAAATATGTTGTATATCGTCATACTATGTTTTCCTCGTTTTTTTGTAGTAATACTTTGTTTATCCCATTTCGTGCTGCCAATGCGTACATTTCCGCATATGTCGGAAAATTAAAAACGTGATCTACAAAATAATGAATTTTGGCATTTAATGAAATCGCAAGTTGCGCAATATGGATCACTTCGGTAGCTCCACGCCCAATTATATGGGCTCCAAGGAGGGTAAAATTTTTTCGGCAAAACAGTAATTTACATAATCCTGTTTTATTTCCGGTGATTATACAGCGCGAAATTTCGTAAAAATAAGCACGTCCTACCTCGTAGGGGATATTTTTTGCTTTTAAAGACTCTTCAGTTTCTCCGATATAGGAGATCTCAGGAATTGTATATATTCCAAATGGATAAATATTCATTGTCTTACAAGCATTATTAGAAAAGGCGCAGTTTGCTGCAAAAGCACCTTGTATATAGGCAGTAGAGGCAAGGCATGGCCCGCCTATTACATCTCCTATTGCATAAATATTTTCTTGAGAAGTCTGAAAGTTTTTAGACACATCTATATACCCTTTTTTATTGAGGTTGATGTTAGCTTTCTGAATTTCTAGATTTTTAACGTTTGCTTCTCTTCCGGAGGCTATAAGTACTTTATCTGCTGTAATCGATGTTTTATCTGACATTGTGATTTCTACTTGTTTACCCAATATCTTGATAGATTCAAATTCTTTTTCGCACAGAAATGTTAAGTTATTTTCCTCAAGTGCTACTTGAAGATGTAAGGCAATCTCTTTATCTAAAAATGCTAACAAGTTCGGATGACGATCTATTAAAGTTACTTTAACGCCTAAAACACACATCATTGAAGCATATTCACAACCAATGATTCCTGCTCCAATAACTATCATCGATTTTGGAATTTCATCCATTGATAAAAAATCAGTTGAAGTAAGAACTCGCTTTCCATCAAAGGGGATATCAGAGGGTTTTCTAGGTGTTGATCCCGTTGCTAAAAATATCTTATTTCCTTTTAAAATCCTTTTATCACCATCTCTTAATCTCACTTCTATACTCTCTGTATCTAAAAATCTTCCATGGCCAATAAATAAATCAATACCATTTTTTTTGAGTTGATGTTTGATGGTAGCTTTTAAGTGACTCTTTACCCAATTAATTCGATGGTTTAAGTCGGTGATTGAGATCTCATTTCGATCTAGCGTTGGAATGTTGTTTGTATTAAAGCCTTTACTTCGATAGTTTGTAAGTTCTAAAATAGATTCTCTTAGAGTCTTGGAGGGAATTGTTGCAGTATGTAACGAAGAACCGCCGATATCCCAAGCTTCTAGTAAGGCCACCTTTTTTCCAAGCTTTGCAGATGCAATAGCAGCCTTCTGGCCAGCAGGTCCAGAACCGATCACAATTGCATCGTAGTTATTCATAATTACTCCAAAATAAATTTGAGTGTAAAATTTTTTTTTTACACTTTTACAACACTTTTTTCAAGATAAAAGGTATATAATTTTTATTTTAAAATTTTAGTATTTGATGCTTAATCGTTCTCAGGAAATTTAGCTGTAGAGCCAGGGTGTATATGATACGGTTCTTTTGTAATTTCAGACTGTGGTGGAAGTTTTTGTTGTCGATATATTGCCAAAATACCTAATAAAATGGCTAAGATAGCTATATAGACAAAAAGGCCAGTGGGTCCAAAGATAGCAAGAAAGAGAGGAGCTACTGAGGGTCCAATAATACAGCCAAATCCAAAAACTAATAAAGCTGCAGCTGTAACTCCTGTAATACCTGCTGATGAGAAAAAATCTGATGTATAGGTAATTCCTAAAGGGTAGATTGTAAAGGCAAAGCCACCAAATAAGAAGAGTAAAAATAGTAATAGTGAAAATGAGATATGTTCAAAAAAAGCAATAGAACAAGAAATAAGACAAAGGCCTGCGCACACTAAAATGATAATATGTCTTCTTTGAAAAAGATCAGAAAGCTTTCCTATAGGCCATTGAAGAGCCATACCGCCAAGTATCGCAACAGCCATAACAAGGGAGATTTCGAGGAGTGAAAATCCTGATTTTGAAGCGTAGATAGGACCTACGGCATAAAAGGCACCCAACGCAAGTCCGGCCGTTAGATGACAGAAAAAGCCTAATGGAACTTTCTTCATGATATAAAATACATTGATATATTCTGATTCTGCAAGTGTAGGCGCAGCTGCCCTCATGATGCATACAGGAATAATAGAAGCAGTACAAAAAATAAGGCTTAAGTTAAACGGCATTACAGAGTTAATTTGAACAAGATTAATTCCAAATTGACCAATAGATTGAGCGCAATAGAGAGCAATCATGTAAATAGATAACACAGCACCTCTTGTTTTAGGAGAAGCCATTAAAAGAAGCCAACTTTCAATAACTATAAAAAGACCTGCAACTCCTGCTCCTGTAAAAAAGCGGAATATAATCCATGGAATCGGAGGGTCAAAGAAGCTTTGAAGCATGATTGTTGTAGATGAAATTGCTGCAAACATCGCAAAAGATCGGATATGACCTTTTGAATGAATGACTTTTTCAAGATAAATAGCTCCGAGCATCATTCCAGCATAATAAGATGAATAAGAAAATCCAGTAACTAAAGAAGAAAAACCATCAGATGTCATTTTCAAACTGATAAAAGTATTTAAGCAGCTGATTCCCATCATAATGATGATGAGGGATAACACTGGGGAAATGGTTAGTCTCAATACGTGCAGCATGCTTTTAGTATAAGATTTATTGGTTAAGAAGTAGAGCTTTTTCTGCGTGAATTAATGAGATGGCAGCTGCATTTAATTGGGACTCGTTATAAGACTTTTCTTTTAAGTGATTTTCGATCATGTTTAGGGATGTAGAAAGTAATTTTGCAGATGTAAGGACTGGTAAAGCTAAGATTTCTTCTTTTGCAAGAGGAGAATATAAGTTGTATGCGGTAAAAAAAGCACACTCTTTCTCTTTGATATCCGTACAAGGTGAAAAATAAAGAGATTTTGCTACTGGAGTTAGATCATAAAGCAGAACATCTGTTTGAAAGTTGTGATTTTGTAAAATACCTGAAACTTCGTTGTGCTTAAAAAGAACATTGTTAGTAAAAAGATCTGTATGAACAAGACCCGTCGATAAAAACAGAGGCCATTTTTTTTCTACTATTTCTAAAAGATGAGGAAAATTATCAAAAGAAGAAGGGATAAAACTTTTTAGTTCTTCATACTTCTCTCTCAGACGAAGAATAAGGGGAAGTCTATAAACAGAGTTTTCTTTATAGTTTTTAGTAACAAGGTGCATTTTTCCTAAGAATTCACCAAAAGCTGCGTATTCATTATGGGACCAAACAGCTTTATGTTTTCCTTCACAATAACTCCAAATTCCTCTGTACCCATGAGTACTTCTATCAAAAGATATAAGTTTTGAGAAGGGGAGTGCTTTGCTAGATAAAAATTCAGTGATTTTTTTTAGGTAGGTTAAATTTTTCAGTGTCATTTCATTTTTGTAGGTGATCATTAAGGCACTTTTTCCTTCAACCACGACCTTTTCTATTCTTTGTTTGTTGTTTTCTTTAATGAGGTTAGTGACTTTTTTTACAGGTGCTCTTTTCCACGTTCTTCTTTTTTTAGCAACGATGCTCATAATTCTTCCTTTGTTATTTTTCTAATTGCAGAAATTTTTTCAAAAATCAAGTTGTTTTTATCAGTTTTTTTCTGTAATTTAGACTTATGATTTGTTTTTTATTTTCCACGTATCTTTTAGCGGCTCCTTCAATGGGAGGATCTCCTGCAGAAATAGCAATTGCTCAACATGAAAGAATGCATGAAGTGCGTATGCATTCAACTATCTCAGAAGTATCTAGCGGTGGTAGAATTATCACACTACAAAATGGAACTCAATGGACAGTGTATCCTGAAGATGTTCCATATACTTCCGGGTGGTTAGGGCCTGCACCTGTTGAAATAACAAAGGGACCACATCCAGATGCCCAATATCCTTTCTTAATGAAGAATAAGTGGACTCGTAAAATTGTTTCTGTTCAACGATTAACTTAATCTAGTAATGAAGATGTTTTTAGCATCATCGCTAACTCTTTTAAACACTCAGGTTGATGGTTTTCTTTTTCTAAGAGAAATTTAAGACCCTTAAAATGCCTCTTGGCTTGGGCTTGCTTTAGTCTAACGAAATTTAAATGAGTTAAATAGTACTCGACAATAGGGTTTACAGGGTCTACTTCATGATAACGATTTAATACTTCTAAGGCTTCTTTCTTTCGGCCAAGCTGAAGCCATGTTATAGCTAAATGAAAGATGCCTTCTCTAAATTTAGGAAATTTTTTTAAAACTTCATTAAGTTTTTTTTGCTTATTGAAAATGGACTCTCTTGTTTCATCTAAATGATCATAAATTGCTAGTATCCCTGATTCATCCACATTTCCAGATAGATAATCTTCTATGATGGTGTTTGTTGAAATGGAGCCATCTATCCTTCGACCTTTAACATTATTAAAATACTTTTGAGCTGTTTTTTTATCGTTGATAAAGAGATAGTTGTAACCTAAAAAGGTTTGGGTGAGGGGATCATTTGGTATAAAACTTAAAGCTTTTAAATACTGCTCAATAGCTTTTCTGTGATTCTTAGCCTGCCAATAAACAGAGGCGGCATTTATGTGATAGAGGCCTGTGACTTCTTTGATGTTTTTATGCTCAACATGCTTTGTTTGGATGCTCAAATAGTTCTTTGTGGGAATATGAATACCTCGAGCCGTAGTTTCAATATTGAGTTCATCTGTTAGGCTTTGGTGGCTTAGATATATGTGACCAGGAGGTGTGCAGATAGTTAAATTTAAACCTAGACGCTGTGCAATACTTAAATAAAGGATCGAAACACCTAAACAAACACCGTGATGTGAGTCTAAGATGGAAGGAAGAAATGAGTATTGATCGATGTCTTTAATCCATAATGAGTGAGGAGGAAATCTAAAGAGCATCTCATAGAAGATAAAGTAAGAGATCTTTTCGATTATTTGCCTATCTGTAGGATTTTTATCTAGTCTTGCAAGAATGGATAGAGCAAAAAGATCTAAGGTTGCTTCATAACTTTTAATGACGTCTATTTGATCTTTTCCATATTGCGATAAGAAGATGGATCTTGAAAGATCAACTTCTTCAGGTGCAAGCTTCAGGACTTCTTCTGGCGATGTAGCATTATGTCCCTTTAGTTTTCTATGATGAAGGTGATCTGAAATCTTTGAGATAAAATTAAGCTGTTCTTTTGAAAGAGGTTTTAAGGTTTCTTCGGGTTGTTTTGTCAATGAAGATAAAAAACTATCTAGATCCATTCTATGAAATAATGGTATTGCGTTTAGCTCAATAGGCGTTGTTCTATGTTTGTTAATCAACGCAAAAACTTGAGAAAGAGCTTTTTTCCCGTGATCATTATCTTTATGGAGGTGATAAAATGCTAAGAGCTTTGAAAGACATTGTGGATCTTGAAGACTGTAAAGCGTCTCTACATCTCCTGTCCGAGAAAAAAGAAAAATTATTGGAAAAAGAAATAGGAAAATAATTCGCTTCATAAAAAAATATTACTATAATGAGGAGTTATGAAAAAGAAAATTCCAATTTCTTCTTATAGATTACAGTTGTCAAAATCTTTTGATTTTGTCAAAGCCACAAATCTTCTGCCTTATCTAAAGAAACTTAGCATTGAAATGGTTTATACAAGCCCTTACTTTGAGATAGTGAAGGGATCTAATAATCCTTATATGATCATTTCATCGACTCAGATTAGTGAAGAATTAGGCGGAGAAAAAGCATTTATTACCTTTTGTAAGGCATGTAAAAAACATGGTATTATTCATATGATGGATATTGTACCAAATCACATGGCAGCAGATACTCAAAATCGTTGGTGGAATGATGTTGTTGAAAAAGAAAAAGAATCTGTCTTTGCTCCTTTTTTTGATATTGATTGGAAGTGGGGAAATGGAAAGCTTATTCGTCCGGGAACTTGCTTTAATATACATGAAGAAATTAATTATAGGCGCTTTTTTGATATATGCGAATTAGTAGGGATCAATATTGAAAACGAGGCTTTATACAAACTCTATTTTTCTAAGATTTTTCATTACGTGAATAAGGGATGGATTGAAGGTTTTAGAGTTGATCATCCTGATGGACTAAAAGATCCAAAAGCATTTTTGGATAAGATTAATAAAGACGTTCCTCAACTATATATTGCATTAGAAAAAATCCTACAAGAAGGGGAGTTGCTTCCTTTGGATTTTAAATGTGATGGAAGCGTTGGCTACGATATTTTATTCTTGATTGATCAAGTATTGCTAGATAAAAGTGGTGAAGAAAAAATTACAAAACTTTACTCGAAAAATCAAGAGGAAGAAGTTGATCTTGCACAAATTAAAATTGATTACTTAAACAAGTATTTGCTCTCAGAAACAAATCGTTTTACAAAACTATTTGGCATTGAAAAAGAAGAGCTACTTTTATTCTTAGCACACTTTCCAATCTATCGAACATACGCAACAATGAACTCACTTTCAAGCGAAGATGAAAAAGCTATTTTAGAAGCTGCTTCTTTTACAAACACAAATTTTTTTAAAAAAGATATCTTTCAACCAGAACATCGTGAAACGTTAATAAAGCTTCAGCAAATTTTGCCTGCGGTTTTTGCTAAAGGTTCTGAAGATACCTATAATTATCGTTATGTAAGGTTGTGCTCATTAAACGAAGTTGGGGGTAATCCTACACAATATGGGATTTCAAATAATACCTTCCATACTAGATTAAAAGAATTGCATAGACACTTTCCAAATACGATGCATACGCTTTCAACACACGATACAAAACGATCCCTAGATGCTCGAATGCGTATTCATATCTTGAGCGAAATTCCAGATCAATACGAAAAGCAATTTAACTTTTTTATGAAGACAAATCCTTCTTTAAAAAGTATGCGAATGAGTTATTTTTTCTTTCAAAACCTGATCGCTATCTCTGATGAAAATCTAGTGGTAAGAATGACAGATTACATGATTAAATCTTCTCGCGAAGGAAAATATTACTCTGATCATTTAACCCCAAATTTGGAATATGAAGAGCGATTGAAAAAGTGGGTTAAAGAGGTGATCGAAAATAAAGAATTTATGGAGCATTTTTTACCCTTCAAAGAACAAGTTGCAAAAGCAGCTTTAATGAAAAGCTTGTCCGCTCTGGTTTTGCAAATGGGCCTTTTTGGCGTCATGGATATATATCAAGGCGAAGAGCTAGAGAACGCAAACCTTGTCGATCCTGATAATCGCCGCCTCGTTGATTTTACCCTCCGCAAAGAATTGATCGACACAAACGCTAATATTAAAATGTCTATCCTCAAAAAAGGCCTAGAGTTTAGAAAACAAAATCGGGATATTATTCTTCATGGCACCTATGAGCCTATCCTTACAGAAGATTACCAAATTGGCTATAAGCGTGTATATAAAAATAAAGAGTTAGCTGTACTTGTTAACAAATACCACTTTGATACAAAAAAGTACCCACAATGCCAAGTAGAAGGCTCTTCGATCTTCTTAGACTCTTATCCCTTCCATATCTCTGTTACTTCTTGTAATCAAAAATCATAACAAAAATTTGGAAACAACCTATATAATATCTAGAATTAGAAATCACAAAAAAAGCAAAGAGGCAGAGCCTCTTTGCATGAAAACCAATATGTGTTGATTAGGTTTATTCGTCTACTTCAACCTCATCATCGGGCATATCAATATCCTCATCAGGCATTTCAACTTCCTCTTCCGGAACTTCAGCTACCTCTTCTTCTGGAACTTCAGCTACCTCTTCTTCTGGAACTTCAGCTACCTCTTCTTCTGGAACTTCAGCTACCTCTTCTTCTGGATAGAGATCATATGTCTCAAAAGTCCACATCTGCGCTTTTTCATTGCTTACTAAGACTCTAAAATAACGAGCATCTTCAGTTGCAGGTACTTTCAGAGTAACAACTCTTCTGCGTTTTCCAGATTCGATTGTGAACTCTTTTTCATGTTCCCAGTTTGGAGCGTTACTTAATGCATTCTCAGATCCCCAGCAAACTTTCACAGTGGAGCTTAAGTTTGTATTAGGTCTTAGCTTGATGGTAAATTGACCATCATCTCCAAGAGATACATTTCTGACTACCGGAATAAATGGAACTTTATAGAAATCACGCAGTTTTTTAGGTCGCATATAGATTGGAAGTTTAGTAGTTTCAGGCTTTTTTAAAGTATAAGTATTTGGATTTATCTCATAATTTGTATAGCCGCCTGTTGAGACAACAAATCTTTCACCATCTTCAGAGATAATTCTTCGTCTATTGCCGACTCCTTTCTTTCTTGGTATTTTTACTTGATCAAGATCAGTCCAAACACCTTCTGAATCGCATAACCATCCTCTGTATTGAACTTCTCGAATCACATGATTGCTTCTTTCTTCTCTTGTATGTCCAACAACTTCTATAAAGCTTTTTGTTTTGATGTTATCGATTGGACCCACATTTCTTTTTCTTCCGATTGAATAAAGTTGCCATTTGTTTGTCACTTCATTCCAAAAATAGCCATAAAATGTATTAAAATCTTCATCTTGAGTAAATCTTAAGCCAATGACATATTTTCCTGATGTATTGGGTTCAAAGTTATCCCAACCTCTTACTTTTACACCTCTTCCCTCATGAGACCATGTTCCAAAGTAACCTTCACTTGAACCAATTCCTAAAAGGTGAGATTGTTTATCTAGTTCTCTTGGGCCAGAACTTTTATTTGAGCTCCAAACAGACATATTCATGCTTCTTGCTTTTCCGCCATCTTTAAAAACAGGGCCAAAATAACCAAAATTAGTTGAAATAGGGCCAAAGAAACCAAGTTTGCTATCACTAGAAAGTTCCATGATCCAAGCTCTTCCATCATCTGGATTTTTGGAGCTAGACCAATCTGACCAAGCTGCTTTTGGGCGCCATCTCATCTGTACAGCAGAAGAAGAATTAATTTTTTCTCCAGAAAGTCTTACATTAAAGATTTTAAATGATCCAGATCTTTGGTGATTTTTGAGCACAATTTTAAATTTATGAAATCCAGCACCTATATTTGAATAATCTAATTGAAAATAACCATCAGTAAGCATTTCTTCATTTATGATAAACTCTTTTGATTCTTCGTCGTCTATATTAACTACAAGTGTTGTGCCAATATCTTTTGAGGTTCCTTCAATAAAGACATCTGCATGAAGATCATCTTCCTCAGTAGTATAAAATCCCCATTCCATTCCATAGTCATTTTTAAGAAACCTTGTGATGTATGCATATTCTCTTTTTCTACCATCAGGGATTTGCTCACTTTCTGTTTCACCACTAAGTAAAAAGACACCTGGATCGTTAAAGAATACATAGTTTGGTCCAAGGTAAAGGTAATTTCCTGTTGATTTTTGAACCCTTAAATATGTAGGTTTTCCTTCTTCATCTGATCCATACTCTAAAGGAGTTACATCGCTATATAATTGACTTCGATAATCATCGATATCAAGTGGATCAACGGCACTTAGTATTCCGCTGAACAGGGAAAGGCAAGTCGTTGATGCCATAAGTAAAGTGTTTGTTAAGTTACGTTTCATTTTGTAGACCTCCTAGTCATATTTTTTATTAAGAATAAGGATCATAAAAAATAATGTATTTTAAAGATAGTATTTAAATTTATAAAACAAATATTAATTTCTATGTATCTTTTATATAAATACTTAAGAGTTAAAAATTATTTTTTTGGCAGACAATTTTTCATACTATCTTTAAGATCGTTATGCTCTAAAAGCATTTCTAAAGAAGGACGTAATCTATAGCACCAGTTGGAGGGAAGGACTGTTCCGGGAAGGTTAATCCGTTCATCATGGGGATTTTCCCAGACAAGATCTTTAAAAAGCGCAAGGTATTCGGAGAGAAGATTTATGTGGAACAAAGAATTTGTGTGGTGAGAATCCTTGAGCATTTGGAAGCGAAGTTCTTGTGTAAGATGCTTTGTATACTTCATTCCTTGCGCTGTTGTAAAGTGCCTTACTTCTTCTGCGTTATTTTCCCACCAAAGAGAAAGTGTTTCTGAGTCGTGGGTTGAGACAGTTGTGACACTAAATGGATTATAATCTTCGTACTTTATAAATGCTTTATCTCCGAGATGATCTCTTTCCCAACGGGGGATCTTTGTTCCAGGCACTGCTTGTTTTGCTAGAGATTCTCTTATATATTCAATATCTGCTCCTAGATCTTCTCCGATTGGAAACATCTTTGTTATTGAAGAAAACTTTCTAAGGATGTGTTCACCTTGTCTGAGAGCAAGTGAGGGATCTTCTGGAATCATCACCCCTGCTTCAGGTCCTTTTCCTCTTGTGATGGCAAATATTCTGTAGAGACCGATGATATGATCTATGCGATACATATGATAAAAACAACCTGCTGTCTTGAGTCTATTTTCCCAGAAAGAATATTTGGTTTCTTCAATATGCTTCCAGTCGTATATCGGAAAACCCCAACATTGACCTGTTGGTGTAAAGATATCTGGTGGGGCGCCTGCAGAATAATCTAAATCAAAATTCTCTCTGGCGTGCCATACATCAAGACTTTCTGGGCTTATTAATATAGGAATATCTCCTTTGAGCATGACACCTTTTTTTTGTGCATAGCCTTTGACTTCCTCCATTTGAGTAAAACATAGAAATTGGAGGAAGATGTAGAAGTTGATTTCTGTCTCTTTTTCTTTCAAAAGTTGTTTTTTATAGCTTTTTGAAATGTCTTGGTGTTTTTTTTCCCATGAAAACCATCCCCGATGGGCATAGTCATCCTTTAAAGCTTTAAAAAGTCCGTAATCATGAAGCCAAGGATTGTCTTTTAGAAAAGCTTGGTAAGTGAGAGTTTTACTAAAGTTATCAAAATACTTATAGTAATACTTTCTCAAAAACTCAAGTTTTGCTGCAAGTACTGCGTTGTAAGCTACTTTTTGAAGGTAGGTATATCTTTTAAATCCTGCAAGATCAAGAAGAAGGTCTTCATCGCTTTTAACAAATGGAAGAGATCTAATTGAAATGTATATAGGCCCGAGTGCTTGCGATGATACGGCATTATATGGACTTGTTTCATAACCTGCATCATTAAGAGGGAGGAGTTGTATGATCCCCATATTGACCGAGGCACAAAATTCAATCAAAAGCTTTAAGTCTAAAAATTCGCCAACACCGCAGCTATTTTCGCTATGTATAGAAAAGAGGGGGATATTTATTCCGTGGTGATGTTTAATTCCAATACGGTGCCATGCTTCATGTATGGGCCCTTCTTTGATTCGGGAATAGATATCTTCTTCTGTTATTTCTTCCATTTAAAACCCAAAGATTGATTTATTAGAGCTTGCTTCTTTAGATGGGAGCTCATCGCTTGGCGATGCATGCCCTCCATCAATAGCTTTTTGCCATTTTTGCGCTCTTTTAGTCAGTGCTTTGATATTACTTATTACAGTATCAATTTTTACGGATCCAATAGGTAATTTTAAGTGAATCATAAGTGCATTATTTTTTTCCATGTATGAAAGGGCTCCAACATGTCTGTCTGTAAGGAAGTTGGCTTTTAATGAATCTTTTAAAATATGCTCACGGAATTTTCCAGGGGGAAGTTCTGCAATTGTTGCTCCGATGATTAACCACTCATCAAAGTTATCAGGTTGAATCTGAATTTTTACTTTCTTTTCTATTAAAAGGGATACAACATTTTTTGTATCAGGGTAGATGTCCATATTTAGACGATCCGATAACTCTTCAATTAATTCATCAAATACTGACATGTTTTACTCCACTGTATCCTTTTGACTCCAACCTTTTGTTGGCTTTTCTTCTTCGTCCTCATCGTCTTCTTCATCCTCGTCTTCTTCTAATAGATCATCTAATTCACTGATTGTTTCTATGAGCGCCATCAAAAGTTCTTGTCTATGTTTTAAAGAGCGGAATAGTTTTGGTGATACACCTCGTAGAGCATCTCTATATTGGGTGTAGATGATGATTTGTGCGATGAGTTCTTCTTCAATACCGAGCTCGGCGGCAAGTCTTAGAACCTTATCAGGCGAGGGGTATCGTTCTTGGATATATTTAGAAAAAAGTTTAGAAAGAAGTTCAAAGTTAAGACTTTTAGGAAACTTTAAATTTTCTCTTGCAAAGCTCTCTTTCAAAAGATTCATTCTGCTATAGAAGAATTTATAAATACCTAAGATTGCTTGCATTGTTCTTGTTTCTGCAAATAGTCGTGATAATTCTGCTACAGAGATAGAAGGTCCTTTTGATTTCATATCTTTTCCAAGTGAGTGAAGAAGGAATGAAAGAACTTGCTTCATCTTGTTAAAGTCAAATGATTCATTAAGCTCATCAAATAAGGAAGCAGGATCTTTTGGATCTTTGGTTACATCTTGATAAAGCTCTCGGAGTGAACCTGCTGATGCTAAACCTTTTTTCTGAAACTCTTGAGCCGTGGCATTGATATTTCTTCCTGCTTTGACTTCTCGTTCATGACGAGTAGTTAATAAAATTCGTGCCTGTCTTACATTTTGCCCTAATTTTGTATGAGGGTTGGTTGTTGCTTCTAAGAATTTAAGGGCTTCATCAGCTAAATACTCATCTTTGTAGTACTTACGGACTTTTGCATAAATGGTTTCGGCATCATCTGTTTCTTTGATGTCGGCTTTCATCCCTAGAAGAGCTTTGTGATTCATCTCAGGATTTTTCTTTTCGGTGGTACGGGCTTGTTTTGTCACATCATCGATAAGTTTTGGGGTGAACTCATCTTCATCATCTGACTCTTCTGATTGCTTGGTGCTTTCATGTCTAAGGCGGTCTTTAAGATTTTGGGACTCTTTACTCATAAACATAGGCCCAAACATAGGATCTTCACCCTCTAATAGAGATTCTTCATTGATAATTTCAGCTTCTATTTCGGACTCCATTTCGAGTTCATGTGCACGCTGAGCCTCTTGTGATGAGGAGGCTCCTGTGGGTGATATACCCGGAACATGTGAAGAATCAGACATTTATATCCCTAAAAGTTAATAATTTTTGTTTACATTTTCTCTTATATTAATAAAAATAAGACACAAATGTTTAATTGGGAAGGAAAGAATATGATTTACACGTTGATTTGTAGTTTGTTAATAGCAGTGTCGTTATTTTCTAAAGAAAATATTGAAGCTAAGAAAGTAAGTGTTAACGAGATGCTTGTTTTATATGATAGCATTGAAAAGTTTAGCTTTTCTCTTCCAAATGAAGTGATATATACATATCATTTTGAGGGTGATGAGATAAGAGCAATTTCATCAATCAATCTAAATACAAATGAATCATATTCTATTGTACTTCCAGAGACAGAATTAGTAGATCCTGTTTATTTATCTAATTTTTATGATTTTGTGTCTAATGACATAGTCAAAGATCATGTAAAAGGGATCTACCAAAAGCAGATAGCTGATATATTTAGTATAGAATATATATTTGATCAATATGGAAAAATCAAGACTTATAGATGTTTAGATAATGAGGTGTTTTACTTCTCAAGAGATAAATATATTTCTAAAGTTGTTTGTTCACGTGGCCTTGTAGAAGAGCGAAAAAAGTTTATTCTTACTAAACATGTATTAGGTGAGATGGATAGTTATGTGTTAAAAGATTTTAATGAAAAGATTATCCTTGTAGTCATGGACAATAAACCATATTTGCCTGTTTTAGATAAAGATGGGTCTTTAAGAAAAATATTAGATATAGAATCCAAAGAAGTGGTAGCAACAATTGATTTTTCAAGTGATGGACATGTTGTAAGTCATACTGGCGGACAGTTGGTTCCTTTTTGTTTTAGGGGAATGTATCAAGAAAAGCATTCAGAGCTCTACTTCGATGTAGGAACTTACTATGATGCTGATGTAGCAAGATTCTTGGTTTGGAAAGAATGTTAACTTAACTGAATTCTTCCAAGAGGTTGTATGCGTATTTCGGGAACAACTTCTTGAGTTGATAAAACAGCAAAATCTGGAAACTCACTTTCTACAAGCTTCTTAACAAAGCGCCTCACATCAATTGCAGTTAGTAATACAGGAGATGTGCCACCTGGGGGTGTAGGCTTTACGGTATTTCTCATTGCTTGAAGGATGAGCTGTATAGAATCACCATCTAGCCGTAAAAATGTTCCTGATGATGTTTCAGTGATTGCTCCACGAACCATATCTTCAATTTCAGGTTCTAAAAGATATACGGGCAGTATAGATTGACCTTTTGAATATTTATAGCTTAGATATCTTTTTAATGAGGTTCTTACATATTCAGTTAATAAGATGGTATCTTTTTCTGTTTGAGCCCATTCACTTAAAGCTTCTAAAATTGTTCTTAAATCTTTTACAGAGACTTGTTCTTGGATTAAACGTCTGAAGATATCTGTGAGTTTTTGAAGGGGAACAAGTCTTGAAACTTCCTTCACAAGGTCTGGAAAATTTTTCTCTATAAATTCTAAAATAGCACGAACTTCTTGAATACCTAAGAACTCAGACGCATATTGTCTATAGAAATAAGAAAGATGTAAAATGACTACATCTAAAATTTCCCAATATTTGATTCCAGATTTATCAAGAATTGCCTTGTACTCTTTATTTACCCACAAAGCTGGTTGGTTCATTATATTTTTTGATTTTGTGAAGGGGATGTTGTAGCGATGGAGGTTATCTTCTGTTTCAGAAGTTAGAACGTGATCTGGAATCACTTGTCCGCGCATTAAAGGAACCTCATTTAAATAGATGCTATACTCATCAGCTTCAAGAGCAGGGGCCTCTGTTCTTACATGAACACCAGGAAAGCGTACGCCTAAATCTTGATATAGGGCAGCGCGCATTTTAGGAATCTTTTCTTCAATAAATCTTCCTCCTTCGCGATCTTTTTTAACAAGATCAGCAATGAAAGAACCTGCTTCTAAAATCACCGGAAGAGTTAGCGCAAACTCATCTCCACCGCCTCTGATTACAGTTGATCCATCAACACCTGTTTCCATTACAGCACCTGTCCCGGCAGTTGCTAATACAAGTTCTTTTTTACCTTTATAATACTTAAAAAAAGCAAATCCAAAAAGTACTCCACCAATTGATAAGAATAATAAGGAAGGAAACCCAGGAACAACAGCGATTAATAATAACATTGCCGCTGCCATCATTAATCCTTTAGGGTGTTGTGATAATTGCGAGGTGATATCGCGTCCTACATTTGAATCATCAGTTGATGAAACACGTGTTGTAACTACACCGGCAGTTAAGGAGATAATCAATGATGGAATCTGAGAAACAAGGCCACTACCAATTGATAATAGAGTGTATGTATGCGCAGCCTGCATAGCAGGCATGCCATGCATAGTGATACCTACGATCAGTCCACCAATAATATTAATTAAGGCAATGATGATACCTGCTATAACATCCCCTTTAACAAACTTCATAGCACCATCCATGGCTCCATAAAGTTGACTTTCTTTTTGAAGAGCAAGTCTTAAAGATCGTGCTTGTGCAGAATCAATAATTCCCGATCTCATATCAGCATCAATACTCATCTGCTTACCAGGCATAGCATCCAAAGTAAAACGAGCTGCAACTTCAGCTACACGCTCGGCACCTTTGGTCACAACGATGAACTGAACAATCGTAATGATTAAGAAAATGATACCACCGACTACGAAGTTTCCTCCAACCACAAGATTTGCAAAGGCAAAGATGACTTCTCCGGCATAGGCATTTAACAGAATTTGTCTGGATGCAGAGATCTCAATACCAAGACGAAGGAGAGTTGTGATTAAAAGAATAGATGGAAAAGAGGATAGCTGAGTGGCTTTTCCGATGTATAAGGCAACCATCACAAGAATTAATGAGGCTGTTAAGTTAATAGAAATTAAAACATCTAAAACTTCTGGAGGTAGGGGAATAATGATCATCCCAAGTATGACAAATACCATCATTGCAAGCATCAGATCACTTGACCTGGATAAAGCTTGTAAGAATTTAGAACCCTTAAATATTTCTAATACTTTTTCTAACATATTTCCTCATTACTTAAATATATCAAGAGTTTCCTCTTCTTGCGCTTCTTCTTCTAGTTTTGAAATCCATTTTAAGACTTCGGCTACTGCTTCATAAGCTTCTTCTGGAATATAATCTCCAGAGTTTGCTTTATAATAAAGAAGATGTGCAAGCTCAACATTCCTCATTACAGGAACATCGTTGTATACTGCTACTTTTATTATTTCTTCTGCTACTCTGTCAAGCCCCATTGTCACAATTTTGGGTGCAGGTTCTTCGTCTGCATCATATTCAATAGCTACAGCTATGTGCGTGGGATTGGTGATAACGGCTTTTGCACGCTTTGCAGTTGCTGGACCATCTTGATAAGCAACCTCTTGCGCTACTTGGCGTCTGCGACTCTTGATATGAGGATCTCCCTCAGTATCCTTATACTCTTGCTTAACTTCAAATTTTTCCATCTTCATCTCTTTGGCGAAATTCTTCTTTTGGAAAACTAAATCAAATATTCCTACCGCTAAAAAGAAAAGCCCTACTCTTAATACAACTTTCTTTAAAAAACTTGCAAATATCGTTGCACTTATCTCAACAGGCAATCCACAAGTTCCAATAATTTCACCGAGTGAAGTGTATACCACAGAATAGATTAGAAGAACAGCCCCAAGAATTTTTAGAATCGATTTTAAGAGCTCAATAAAAGTCTTCATCTTGAAAAGATTCTTTAAATTGGTCACTGGATTAAGCTTTTTAATATCTAACTTCATTGCCTCTATCGAAAACATAGGTCCAACGATTAAAAAATTCACAAGAACCCCAATAACCGTAATTGCGCCCATCAAAGGAAGTGAAGTGTAAAAAATAGTATCCATCACACCCATTAATACACCACCAATTCGAGTATGAAGTTGATCGTGTGTGGGAATTAACGAGAACATTTGAATGATAAAACCAGTTAACTTTTGATAGAAATACGAGGAAAAAGCTAAAACCCCTGTGATTGAAACAATGAATGTAAAAGCTGACGGAAAGTCCTTTGACTTTGCAACCTGTCCTTTCTTACGGGCATCCCGCAATTTCTTCGGGGTCGCCTTTTCACTCTTTTCTGCCATGGCTTAAGCTCTTGTTTCAAAAACCTATAATTATAAAGTATAGTTAGGCTTTTCACAATAGTAATCATTTTTCCATAAAAAGAAACTAAAGAATGTAATTATTTATTTTAGAATCCCTAATCTAGGTAAAGAGTAAAACTGTTTTGTGATTCCTTTTGTAGAAATATAGCTTTTTATTAAAAGACTTGACCTACAGTGAAGCCCAGAAAGTCTAAGAAACATGATAGAAATATTAAAAAGGGGACAAGCTCAGCAATTAGAAATATCTTTAGTGGAATTTTCCGATGTTATTTTTATATAGAAGCTATAATATCCTTGCACATAATTCATAATTTTTTTTTGTACATCCTTATGTGTGTAATTCTAGGATGCAAATCCAAATAAATTAATAGAGCAAAACTAGCTTAGTCCCTTATACTCTTGATTCTAATTAAAAGGGAGCCTTTATGAAAAATTTAATCGTCTTACTTACTTGTTTGCTGGTGTGTTGTGTCTATGCAGAGCCTCCAAGAGAAATTCCCGAAGAATTATTAAATGAATATACATTAGATGGACAAATCCAAATAAAGGAATGGTATATTGACGGGACCTATTCTGAACCAAAATTTTACAGTAAAAAGATTATTTCCGATTTTCTTGAAAAAATTAGAGCTGGTCAGGCACATTATTATGGAAACACAGATACTTTTTTATATAGGGCTTTAGAACAAAATATAACTAGTATAAAAGGTAAGAGAATAGGAGTTCTAGGATCGACAAATCCCTGGTATGAAAGTGTGATTCTTTATTATGGAGGAATACCAATAACAATTGATTATAATAAAATTGAGACTGATGATTCAAGACTAACCTTGTTAACAGTTGATGAGTATAAGGAAAAACCTCAGAAATTTGATGCTGTTTTATCAATTTCTAGCTTTGAACACGATGGACTAGGAAGGTATGGGGATCCTCTTGATCCAAATGGAGATTTAAAAGCTATGAAAAGCGTTAAGGAAATGCTGAAATCTGGGGGATTGCTGTTTTTAGCAGTTCCTCTGGGTCCGGATGCGGTGATTTGGAATGCGCATAGAGAATATGGAGATATTAGATTGCCGATGCTTCTTGATGGATGGAAGCTTATAAAAAGCTATGGATTTGATGAAGAGCTATATAGAATACAAGGGCGTGTAACTAGAAAGGAATGTTATCAACCAATATTTGTCCTATCAAGCAATGATTAAGGTTTAGTTCTGATTGCTTAAATTGCAGGCATGAATCTTTGTTTAGTCCCATACTTATTTTTGCGCGTATGCAAAAATCAATCATGGGTTTAAGGGGGAATGCCTTTTTGGCCGCCGGAGACGAACCTAGTTTGTATAAAACAAAATAACGTCGTCATCCTTGACTACGTAATCCTTACCTTCCATCTTAGCTACACCTGCCTGCTTTGCTTGAGCACGATTTTTATGCTTTTGCATGTTTTCGTATGAGATCACCTCTGCACGTATAAAACCTTTTTGTAGATCTGTGTGTATTTTTCCAGCGGCCTCTGGTGCTTTAGTTCCTTTTGTAATCGTCCATGCTCGTGTTTCTTTTTCTCCAGTTGTGTAATAGGTGATGAGACCGAGGTGTGAAAAGGCTGTATTTATAAGACGATCAAGACCTTTCTCTGTTAAATTGTATGATGAAAGGTATTCTTTGGCATCTTCATCAGAAAGGCCCGCAAGCTCTTGCTCTATCTTTGCAGATATTGTAACCATGAGGCAGTTATGTTTTTCGGCATAAGCCTTAAGCTTTTCAGAGTTTTCATTCTTTCCTTTTTCGAGATCTTCTTCTGCTATATTGGCCACGTAAATCATTGGCTTCATTGTTAGGAAGGGGAGGATCTTTAACTCATTCATCTCTTCTTTTGTAAATTCTAATGTCCTTAAAGGTTGCTCTGTTAATAAATGGGCTATGATCTTATCTAGAACTGATGCTATAAAAGGCTTTTCTTTTTGTGCTTTAAACTTTTTAAGATGCTTCTTTAAAGCATTTTCAGCCACTTGTAGGTCTGCTAATATAAGCTCTAAGTTAATTGTTTCTGCATCTGCTACAGGATCTACCTTCCCATCTACATGCGTTACATTAATATCATTAAAACATCTCACTACATGAATAATTAAATCTGTCTCTCTGATGTTTGATAGAAATTTATTTCCTAAACCTTCTCCTTTGGATGCTCCTTTTACAAGTCCTGCTATGTCTATAAACTTAATTGATGCATAGACAAGCTTTTCACTATTTGAAAGATCTGAAAGGGTGGCTATATTTGGATCTGGTACATCTACGATCCCTGTATTTGGCTCAATTGTGCAGAAAGGAAAGTTATTTGCTGCAATCATCATTTTCGTTAAAGCATTGAATAAGGTTGATTTTCCTATATTTGGTAATCCTACAATCCCACATGATAAGTTTGTTGACATGTTCTTAATCCTTTCTATCTATTAGAGTTATTATTCCAGGCTCTTCAAGCTCGTAGCCATTTTCTTCTACATGAATTATTTGTTCTGTAAATGTCCTTTCTCCATCTAGTAAGACTCTTACTGGATATTTTCCGGGTTTTAATACACCTTTTGTAATTGATGAAAAAGAGGGCTCTCTTCCTAAAAGCTTTGTTGCTAAATTAACATCACCTTCTTTTAAACATTTCCTTATCCAGGTACTTGAGATTATCTGATCATCCATTTTGAGCTTTTCAACATAATGAGGAATAAACCCTAGTTGAGGTGCAAATGATATCAGATTTTCTTTTGTTCCTTCTCGATTTTTTCCAAAAGCATCACCTTCACCTACATAGAGATGCTTAAAAGGAATTGCTTTATGTATTTCTGTTAAAAATATTTGATATGACATCTGAGCTATATCTTTAGAAAACGGAAGAATGATTGCTACATCTACTTCTTGTAGCTGTAAGGCTTGAATTTTTTGCTCAGCTGTTAAAATGTTAGTATGAGATTCTTCTGGTCGTAAGAGGGTGAGGGGATGATTTGAAAAAGTAAGAACTATAGATGTCCCGCGGTGACCTTTTAAGGCTGTTAGTAATTTTTGATGACCTTTATGAACACCATCAAAAATCCCTATACATAAAGAAATGGGTTCTTCTAAATCTGGGGCTTCTGTTAATGAGTGATATACTTTCATTTTTCTTTTATCAGCAGGCTCTTAAGATCATCTGCTTTTTCTACATCTTCAAGGTTAATACAATCGTTTAAACAAAAATTTCCAGATTTTGTTCTTTGCAGAATTTCAATACACCCAAAGCAACCAAGCATTTCTCCTAGATCATGTGCAATTGAACGTATATATGTACCTGATGAACAATTTACTTTGATTTGAAGGCGTGGATAGTCATAGGAAAGTATCTCTGTATTCATATGAACGGTTTTAGGCTGTCTAATAATCTCTTTGCCTGCTCTGGCAAGCTCATAAAGCTTTTTTCCATTTACTTTCTTTGCGCTAAACATAGGCGGTATTTGAGAAATCTCACCATTAAAACTTTTGATTGCTTCTTCTATTTCCTCAAGCTTAGGCTCTATTGCTGATGTCTTAGTAATTTCACCATCGATATCATAAGAATCACGCTCTTCCCCGAGTAAAATTGTGGCTACATACTCTTTATAATCATCTAAAAATGAATTTGCTTGCTTTGTATATTGCTTACCAATGAGATAAACCATAACACCTGTAGCTAAAGGATCTAATGTGCCCCCGTGACCAATTTTTTTTTCTTTAAATAGATAACGTAGCTTAGGAATGAGTGAAAATGAAGTGCGGCCAGTTGGCTTGTTTATGAGTAAGATACCATGATTCTTAGTTTGAAATGATTGCTCTTCTTGGACTGTCATTCTGAATCTTCGGGCCCCTCATTTTCATTTAGATCTTCTGTATCTTCATCTTCATCGATATAATCGTTGCTAACCTTTTCTAATATATCATTTATTTTCATATATTCATCAATAGTATTATCTATCTTAAATGTAAGAGAAGGGAAGTAGCGCATTACAACTTTTTTAGAAGCCATATATGCAATCTTTGAAGCACATTTTTGAAGTTCAATAATCAGATGCTGCTTTTCAGGATCTGTTCCATTTACAAGACTAACATAGACTTTTGCATATTGCAGATCTCTTGATGTATCTACGTCTGTAATTGTAATTAGATCCGGAAGATCATAATGCTTAAGATCTAGGCGAATTACATCAGAGATGACCTCTTTAAGTAGAGAATTAACTCTTTGAATTCTACGTGGCGCTGCCATTATTATTTCCTATTATTATAATTCTTGCTCTAGATAAGAGATTTCATAACCTTCAATCTCATCATCTTCTTGGTAATCAGTAAATCCATTTAAAAGAATTCCGCACTCAGTATCCTTTTTAACTTCCTTCACATCATCTTGCATACGCTTGAGTGAGTTTACTTGCCCTTCAAAAATAACTTCGCCATTTCTTCTTAATTTGGCAACATATGATCTTTTAAACACGCCCTTAGTAATAATTGATCCGGCAATATTTCCAAGTCTTGAAGATTTAAAGACAGCAATAACTTTTGCAGTAGCAACATGCTCTTCATGTCGAACCTTATCAAGAAGCTTTTGCATTTCAACTTTTACATCATCAATCATATGATAGATAATATCATTTAAAATGACTTTTACTTTCTTTTGCTTAATCATACTTTCTGCATGAGGCTCAACTTTTGTATGGAAACCTAAGATAATAGACTTTGAAGCATGTGCCAAATCAATATCAGATTCAGAAATCTGCCCAACATCTGAATGTACAAAGTTGATGATCACTTTATCTGTTGGTATCTTGAGCAAAGAATCCTTCATTGCTTCTAAAGATCCACCAACATCTGCTTTAATGATGATGTTGATTGTCTTTTTCTGCATATCCATAACTTTTTGATCAAGCATACTCATGCCACTTCTTGCTTTTGCTTGCTTAAGTTTCATATGTCTATGAACACTTTTTCTTTGAGAGGCAATATCCCGGGCTTCTTTTTCTGAAGCAACCACAATAAATTCATTTCCAGCAGGCGGTACCCCTGAAAGTCCTGTTACTTTTACAGGAGTGGAAGGGGAGGCGCTATCAAGAAGCTTCCCATGCTCATTTTGCATTGTCTTTGTTTTTCCCCATTCATGCTCAAATACCACAGCATCACCGGCTTTTAATGTTCCATTTTGAACAAGCAATGTTGCTGTAACTCCTAAACCTTTGTGAAGTTCTGACTCTAAAACAGATCCACGTGCTCGCATATTTGGGTTTGCTCTTAGCTCTAGTATTTCTGATTGAAGTGCAATCATTTCTGCAAGCTGAGAGATACCGTCTGTTGTCTTTGCAGAACAATTAACAGTAATAATTTCTCCACCCCATGCTTCTGGTAATAGATCTCTATCTGCCAGTTGCTTGTATATGTTATCGGCATTAAATCCTGACTTATCCATCTTGTTGATTGCAACTAAAATAGGAACAGCCGCTTCTTTTGCTTTTTCTATAGCTTCATCTGTCTGAGGCTTGATACCTTCATCTCCAGCAATCACTAAAACAATGATATCTGTAATTGTAGCACCACGAGAACGTATTGCTGTAAAAGCTTCGTGTCCAGGTGTGTCAATAACGGAGAAGTCACCATGCGCAGTATGACACATAAATGCTCCAATATGCTGAGTGATAGCCCCTGCTTCTCCACTTGCTAAATTACTATTTCTGAATGCATCGATGATACTTGTTTTACCGTGATCTACATGACCCATTACTGTAACAATAGGAGGTCTCTTGACTAAATCTTTTTCATCGATCTCTTGAATCTCTTCTTTCATTGTCTTATCAGTGATTTGAAGCTTGTCTTCTAAGGCAGTATCAATCTTTATTTTGCAGTCAAATTCATTTCCGATGAGTTCAATAGTTGTCTCATCTTCTAAGATGTCATTTATTGTGAATGGAAAACCTGCTAAAAATAGCTTTTGAATCACTTCACTGCTCTTGATCTTCAGCTCAGAAGCAAGCTCTTTGACTGATATAGGGATTTTAACAGAGATGTTCTTTGGTCTAACAATATCTTCTGGAGCTACATAAGTTTTATTCTTTTTGTTACGTCTTCTTCTCCATGTTTCATCACGGGACATTCCACTTCTAGAATCAAAAACACGGCTAAAGGCTTGCCTTTTATAACTCTCCATTCCTTTTTTCTTTTTATCATCTCTTTTGTCTTTTGCAGCAGGCGTTGGTGTCTTTGGAGGTCCGGAAAATCCAGGCTTTGGAGTGGTTTTTGCATCAGTTGGTGATTTTCTAGGTAATCTCTTTGAGTCAGTTTTGGTATCTTTTGATGCAGTTGTAGGTTTAGGAGTTCTTTCAGGGCGTTGATATTTATTTCTTGAAACAATGCGTCTTTCTTCGATAGGTTTAGCAAGCTCACGTCTTCTAATTTCTTCATCTGAAAGTTTTTTAACAGCTGGGCTTTCTTTTTTATCAGCAGCTTCATTGTCTTTAAGTTCTTTTTCATCCTTGATAGTAAGAGGCTCTGAAGACTCATCAATCGACTCTTGTTTTTCTTCTTCAGTAAGCAAAGGAGGAGTCACTGTGTCTTCTATAAGTTCTGTATTGATGATCTCTTCAACAGGAACTTGCGGTTCTTTAGCAGGCTCTTGAGGGATAAAAGTAGGCCCAGCCTTTGCTTTTCTTGCAGGCTTTTTTGCGACTTCTTCTTTATCAGAGTCAGTTTTTGTCGGAGCAGGCTTTGCCTTTGCTTTGGGTTCTTTTTTAAGACCCTTTTGCTTAAGCACCGCTGCTAATTGAGAGTTTTTAACTTTTAAATTAAAGTTTTTAGCCAATTCTTACGTCCCTTGGGTTTCCTTTAATATAGATTTTCTTACTTCTTCTAAGACACTTTCCGCCATCTCAAGCGTAATGTCTGCTTTAGTAGATAATTCTAAAGGTGTTGTTTCTAATATTTTCTTAGGCGTGTCAAATCCTGCAGCCGTTACATTGCCTAACGCCAATGAGTTAATATTTTCAATCGATGAGATTGGTTCATCTAGAGAAGGAAGCTCAAGCAATGATAGCTGTTTTCTTTCTAGAATCATTTTCTTTTGATACTCTGTTTTTTTATGGAAATCGATCTTTAATCCAACTAACTCACCAGTTAGCCTTGCATTGCTTCCGCCTTTACCAAGTACAATAGGATAATCTTCATCATTGACGACTAATTCAACCCTATCTTCATCTTCAAAAAACTCAGCCTGCCTGATTTCGCAAGGGGAGAGTGCATTTTTTAATAAGATAAATGGATCTTCTGAATAAGGAAGAATATCCATCTTTTCGCCATTAGTCTCACGAATGACATTTTTAACTCTTGCACCTCTTAGCCCAACACAAGCACCTACTGGATCAATTTTGTCATCATTAGAAATCACAGCCATTTTTGTTCTGTAACCTGCATTTCTGACGATTTTTTTGATTTCAATAATACCATCATTAACTTCAGGTACTTCAGTCGCAAAAAGAGCAGCAACAAATTCAGGGTGAGATCTTGATAAAACAACCTCTGCACCACCATTTTCAGTATCTTGTACATCATAAAGAAGGGTTAAAATACGATCTTCAATGTGGTAGCTCTCAGACTTAGGATAGAAACGGCCAGGAAGGATAGCTTCGATCTTACCAATATCTACAATTAAAGTGTGTCCTTTTGTCACACGTCTGATAGTTCCAGAGATAAGCTCTCCTACTCTGTGTCTGTATTCTTCGTAAATGACTTCTTTTTCAGCACCACGTATCTTTTGAGAGATCATTTGACGGGCAACATTTGCTGCAATTCTTCCGAAAGATTCTGGCTCGATTTCTATTTCTAACCACTGACCAATTGCACAATCTGGATCTATCTCACGAGCATCCTCTAATGAAATCTCTTCTGCTGGATAAGTGACATTTTCTACGATTTCTTTTTCGGTCATGGAAAGAATATCACCTGTTTTTTTATTGATTTGAACAGTGATATTGGTCATTCCTTGACCGCCTTTGCGGGCAGCAGTTATGAGAGCTTCTTCAATCGCCGAAACTATGACATCTCTTGAGATACCTTTTTCTCTTTCTAAGTATTCAAACATCGCAATTAGATCTTTATTCATTTTAATCCTCTCGTAACCTTGTTCAAGGCAAAACTGTTGTAATAGGTTTTTGTTTCTATAATAATACTAAATGCTTTGTTAGATGTCACCTATTCATACATCTAAACAAAGCATTTTTTATTTTTTGAAGAATTAACTATCGTCTGACTTTTCTTCATCATCAGAGCTACCAATGATAATATCATCAGCATCTCTATTGTTTGTTTCAACTAAATGTTCTTTTATCGATAAAGAGATTCTTTTGTGCTCTCTGTCAATTTTAAGAACTTTAGCTTTTACTTTACTTCCAACAGAAACGATATCTTCTACTTTTGCAAAAGACTCATCTGAAAGCTCAGTAACGTGAACAAGACCCTCAATTCCATTGTCTAGCTCCACAAAAGCACCAAATGCTGTGATCTTTGTCACTACACCTGAAACAGTGTCACCAATTGTGATAGTCTTTTCGATATCATCCCATGGATTTGTAGAAAGTTGCTTCACACCAAGAGTGATTTTCTTGCTATCTTTATCTACTGAAAGAAGGATCGCCTCAACAACATCGCCTTTCTTTAAGACTTCTGATGGGTGAGAAACTTTTTTGATCCAGCTTAAATCTGAGATGTGAATTAACCCATCAACACCAGGTTCTAGCTCAACAAAAGCTCCATAGTTTGTTAAGTTTCTAATCTCTACTGAAACTTTTGTTCCAACAGGGTATCTTGATTCAACATCTTCCCAAGGGTTTTGCTCTAGTTGCTTTAAGCCTAAAGAAATCTTTCCTTCTTCTTTTTGAATAGAAAGAACGATTGCTTCAACCTCGTCACCTTTATTAACGATCTGACTAGGGTCAGTCACATTCTTTACCCAAGACATTTCAGATACGTGAATTAAACCTTCAATGCCATCTTCGATCTCAATGAAAGCACCATATGAAACAAGATTCACAATAGTTCCTTTTACATGAGTTCCAGGTGGGAATCTTTGCTCAATAGCATCCCAAGGGTTTTGGTCTTTTTGTTTTAATCCTAAAGCCACACGGCCTTTTTCTTCGTCGATGCTTAAAATAACAACTTCTAACTCATCGCCAATTTGTACGATTTCTGATGGGTGCTTAATACGCTTCCAAGTCATGTCAGTAATGTGAAGTAATCCATCAATACCGTTAAGGTCTAAGAACACACCAAAATCAGTAATGTTTTTCACTGTACCTTTACATAGATCACCCACATGGATGTGCTCTAAAAGTTCAGTTTTCTTACAAAGTCTTTCATCTTCTAAGATTTCTCTTCTTGAAACAACAATGTTTTTTCTCTCAAGATTGATCTTTAAGATCTTAAACTCAAATGATTTTCCAATGTACTCATCTAAAGATTTGATGCGCTTGTTATCAATCTGTGATCCAGGTAAGAAAGCATCCATGCCGCCGATATCAACGATCAATCCGCCCTTAACCTTTCTTGTGATTATTCCCTCAATTATAGAGCCTTCTTCAAAATTGTTTTGAATATATTCCCAACGACGGAACTTTCTAGCTTTTTCTCTAGATAGAATGATCTGACCATCAGCACTCTCTGTTGCATCAAGTAATACCTCAATCTCAGTTCCAAGCTCAATCTCATCAGAAGATCCAAACTCAGCCACAGGAATTAATCCCTCTGATTTAAGACCTACATCGACAACGACAAAACCCTTAGTTATTTCTACAATCTCACCAGATAATAATTGACCAGGAGTCAGTCTAGTAACCGATCCCGCCTCACTAGACGATTCTTTGTTAGTAAGAAGATTTTTAAACTCTTCCATTTCTTCTTTAGAGTAGTCCTCACTGATAATGATCTTATTCTCATCATCAGTCCACTCAGCTGTTTGTTGATTTGACATTTGCTTATTGCTCCTTAAGTTTCACTAATTCCCGTAGACGATAACACTTCCGTTCAATAATTGCAAGGGGGAGAGCTTGTCTTTTGACGTCTTTTTTCCTAATACGGGGCTCGGAGTACTAATTATGTACACTGTCGCCCCGTATATAGAAAAAAATTCATCCAAAATCCTGCGCTCTTCAATTATTTTCTTAGCGATTGCTAATCTTTATGCAAAAATGTCTATTTTAGGGGGCTTGTCTTTTGGCGTCTTTTTTCCTAATACGGGGCTCAAAGTACCATCATGTACACTGTCGCCTCATATCTATGGCCTATAGAGGGCGCTCTTTATATATAAGGAGATAAAGGGGGTAAGTAACGGGGTGTTTTGTAAGTTTATGGCGGTTAGGTGTTTAGGTGTATTAAAGAATTTATTAGTTGATTTAAAATAAATTTTATTATATAATATTCCCATAAGATGTTAAAAATAGGACTATTATGGAAGCATATGTAACAGAAATGTACGGGTATAAAACTTGTAATCAGATTGCAGGCGTAGTTGATGATCCGAAAACGCCGGCTGATCACAAGCTTAAATTGGCAATTGAGACATTTGATAAAATGTCAAATAAAGTGTCTGCGCAAAAGGTGATAGCGATAGTTGTTATTTTGTTAGCTGCGGTCGCGATCGCAGTAGCTGTTGCGGCAACAAGTGGATTAGGAGCTTTTGTTTTAGCAGGGATTATTACTGGATTATTTGCGGCTTCTGTAGGAATGACAGTGTATTCTTTACATTTAATTGAGATGGAAAGATCTGCAAACCTTTCAATTCTTGCGTTAAGCATAGAAAACTATCTTCGTCCTCGCAAAGTTTAAAGTATAGCATTAAGCCTCTAAAGACTGTTAGTCAAGTAAGTCTTGTAGCAAGAGTTAGTATTTGATATAGTATTTGTTATTTAATTGAGGGTTGATTAAATGGCAAGAACGCTAATATTAAAATTTGGTGGTGCTTCTTTAAGGGATTTATCCCATTTTGAAAATGTGGCCTCAATTATTTTACAAGAAAGTAAGAATTACGATCGCGTGTGTGTGGTTGTAAGTGCGATGGAAGGGATGACTGATTATCTAGTGTCGCTTGCAGACTCGGTGCATATGGATCCACCGAAGAGGGAAAAGGATATGCTTTTGTCTGTCGGGGAAAGGGTATCGATGTCGCTTTTAGCCATGAAGTTATCAGAAAAAGGGATTGATGCGGTCTCACTAACTGGTTCTCAGGCGGGAATTATTACATCCAATGAACATAACGAAGCAAAGATATTAGAGATCCGTCCAAAGAGGCTTTTATCTTTATATGAGGATAAAAAGGTGCCGATTATTGCAGGGTTTCAGGGAATGAGTTTAGATAAAGAGGTTACAACGCTTGGACGTGGTGGCTCTGATACAACAGCAGTTGCTTTAGGGATTGCTTTAGATGCAGAAAGAATTGTTTTTTATAAGGATGTAGAAGGTGTATATTCAAAAGATCCAAAAAAATATTCAGATGCAAAAATAGAAGAGTCTCTTTCTTACAAAAGAGCATTAGCGGTGATTGGAACAGGAATGTCTGCTGTGCTTCACCCTCGTTGTGTAAGGCTTGCCGAAAAAAATGGGATGATTTTGAATGTGCGTTCTTTTGATCAAAAGTTAAAGGATAAAGTTGGCAGTGTAGTGTTTTGTGTCGAAGGTCAAAAAAGAGATAGTGGAAAAATATATGAAGAAGCGCTATCTTCTATTAAAGGATAATATATATACCATATATAAGGGCTGGCATGACTAGGGATATGTTTGATCTATCTGATGTAGATGAGGCAAAAGATCATAAAAAGCTATTTGGGAATGAAGTGGTTAACTCACTTCTTTTAGAAGATGAAGCGTTGAATGAGCAAAGTATTGAGAAGTTTTTGCCGCTTGTTTCGTTTGCCCATAAGGATCATGATTATTTTGAGATTAAGACTATGTCAGATTTTCAAGTTGGATCGGCAAAGTTTATTTATGAATTTATCTATTCAGAAATAGAGACCCATTCAGAGTTAGAAATCCAAAGTTTTTGTTCTTTGCCATATCGATTTTTTGAGCTTGATACAAAGAAGTATATAGTGACAGAGACTGTTTTGTTGTTAAAGGATCACTCTTCTTTAGATCATTGTTATGCGTTTATTCAGGGTTTGCAAAAGCAGTTAAGGCTTGGGTTAAAGTCTGTGTTTTATGCAAGAATGTGTATGGAAATGAAGGGCGGATCTGTTGATAACAAGGTTGTTTTTGTTCAAGAAAGAGTGATGCGTTATATTCATCGATTCCCTAATATTTATGATTATGATTTGATTCCAATGATGAATGAATTTATGAAGTCATCAAAAGAGGTCTATACAAAAGATCGGATGACAAAAGATTTATCTCGCATTGTTATGACGTTATATTTGATTTCTAAAAGAGTTAGCAAAAAAGGAAGGAGCGGATCGTCAAGAGAGATGTTTGCAAAAGCTCGGAGGTTTTTTGTTGAAGAGCCTTTTGGAAGAAAGAGGGTTTTATCCGTTATGCTAGGTCTTTCACATATAAATGAAAATGAGCGTTTGGGAAAGAATCATATTCTCAAGGCATGTAGAAAGTTCATCCCAAAAGCAGTGTTAGTAGATGATTCTTTTAAGAGGATTTCTTTGGAAGGAGAAAAAGGAAATTTATTTTATTTAGAGATAGAAAAAAAAGAAGGGGTGATTTCAAAGGATGAAGAATTATCTTTAGAAGAAAATTTAGTAAAGTATTTAGAGATGCACATTCAGAAGTTTGCAAGAAAAATTTTCATGCCCCAGAATACAGAAGAAGTGATTAAGTATACGGTAGCTCTTTCAAAAGAATTAAAGACAAAAAAAGATTATCCTCAGGTAGCCGTTTTATTCGAATCACAAACAAATGATCAATTGATTTTTACTGTGATTATTGTTCGTGCCAAAGGTAGAAAGACAAATTCTGCGTTTGATGTATTTGCAAAAAGTGAAAAGAAAAAGTATCACTTTAAGATCAATCATGTGCGGATGCTAGGAGAGGCTAAAGAGGGAATTGAAATGTCATATTATATGAAAATTTCTGCCTTTATGAGGGAAGATTATTCTGTTGATATATATAAGGCAAGGGCAAGGATAATTTACGATTTGCAAAAACGGTTAGGTCCTGTTCGTGATTATAATGGAGGAATGTTAGAAAAGCAGGGTGGGGCTTTATCTGATTTACAAGGGAATTTAAGAAAGAAGGGAATTAAAAATTCTGTTTTAATAGAAAACTTTTTTTATGCAATCCAGCCATCTGAGCTTCGTGCCATTATTAGCGTTAAAGATCTTTCTCAATTTTTTATTTCATTCTATGATCTATTCTCTTATAAAATCGGACGAGAAATGCTTGTTGAAAAAATAGATTCTAAAGCTTTGTTTGTTGCAAGGGTGAGGTCAGAAAAGAAAAAAGAAGCTTTCTTAAATGAAGTAAAAGCTTTTGAGAATCGAGTAGGCGATTTGCTTTTCTTTACTTTGTATATTCAAGAAAAATTTTACTTAGGGGCAAGCTTTAAATTTTATGAAGAAGAAGAGCGAGTTGCTTTTTCTCAAAAGATGTCTCTTTGTCTAAAACACTAAAGCTGGTATAATAGGAAAAATGAAAAAACAAACACTACAGCTAGAGTTAGAGCCTTCTTTGATTGGAGGGGATCTTGGAAATGCGATCGAAACGGCAAGAAAGGGTGTCAAGGCAGGCGCTAGGATATTGCATCTTGATGTTATGGACGGGCACTTTGTTCCCAATTTAACTATTGGGCCAGATATCATTGGAAGGATTAGAGAATCTGTTCATGAGGATGTTATTTTAGATGTTCATTTGATGATTTATAATCCTGATAAATATGTTGAAAAATACGTTGAAGTGGGTTGTCAAGAGATCACTTTTCACATAGAGGCAACAGAAGATGTGCGCTTTTTAATTGATTACATTAAAAAATGCAATTGCATGCCAGGAATTGCTTTAAAACCAGAGTCGTCAGTAGAACTAATCATTCCTTATCTAAAGGATTTAGATAAGATTTTGATCATGACTGTAGAGCCAGGTTTTGGAGGGCAGTCATTTATGGGTGATATGCTTGAAAAGGTTCGTATTTTAAGTGCATATAAGAAAAAGTACAATTTTACTTATGATGTTCAGGTCGATGGTGGCATAAATTATGATACGGGATTAGAGTCTGTAAAAGCAGGGGCTACGCGTCTTGTTTGTGGTTCGTTTTTCTATAAGCAGCCGGATTTGAAAGGGGCTGTGGAGAAATTCCATTCTTATCGGGAGGTTTGATTGAAAAAGAGAGTGTGCACGATAGGAGGAGGAACTGGGAATTTCGTAGTTTTAAGCGGTCTTAAAAAATATGATATTCAACTTTCTGCAATTGTTGCCATGGCTGATAATGGTGGAAGTTCAGGTATATTACGTGATGAATTAGGAGTTTTACCAGCAGGAGATGTGAGGCAATGTATTGTTGCGTTATCAGATTCATCTAGATTAATGCGTGATTTGATGAGCTACCGTTTTGAAAAAGGTGGACTTCAAGGGCATAGCTTCGGGAATATTTTTTTATCATCATTAGAAAAGGTATCAGGGAGTTTTGAAAGAGCTATAGAAGAGCTTGGGTTAATTTTGAATATGAAGGGTAAGGTTATACCTGTAACCACCTGCAAGACTCATCTTGAAATGATTTTAAAAGGTGGGGAGGTTCTTAAGGGTGAAGAAGAAATTTACTTGTCAAATAAGATTGACAGAGGCTATGAAAAGATTTTTTTAACACCGCACCCTAAGCCTAATCCGAGGGTTGCTCAAGAGATCATGAATGCAGATGTTGTCGTATTAGGTCCTGGAGGCCTTTATACATCACTTATTTCATCTCTTTTGGTAGATGGGGTTGCAGATGCTCTTCAAAAAACAAAGGCTACAAAGGTATTTGTTGTTAATTTGATGAATAAAAAAGGGCAAACCACTCACTTTACTACAAGTGATTATATTAATGAGATTGAAAAATATACTGGAAAGGATGTCTTTGATGTTATTTTGGTTAATAATGAAGTTCCAGATGAAGAGTTGATGAAAGTCTACAGCAAAGAAGGTGATTTAGTCGTTAACGATCTACATGATACAAAAGCTTTGGTTGTAGAGCAAAAATTAATAGGAAAAAGTGGTGAGCCCCAAAAGGGTGATTTAATGAATAGAAATTTAATTAGACATGATATGGATAAACTTGCAGTCGAGATTATGAAAATAGTTGAGCATGGTAAGATAACGAACATATCAGATGAAAAATCAGGAGAGAAAGATGGAAGATACAGTATCTGTCACCAGTAATCAAATCACACCAGGAATGATTATAAATTTAGAAAATGAGATTTATCGCGTTGAGTCTTCTGTAAAAGTGACAATGGCAAGGGGGGTTCCCTTTGTGAAGACTAAGCTTAAGAATCTAATGAACGATGAAGTCGTTGAGAAAAGCTTTAAGCAAAATCAAAATGTTGTGGAAGTAAAGCTTAATGAAAGAAAGCTTGAATATCTTTATCTAGAAGATAAAAAACATCTATTCTTTGATATTGAGAATCTTGAACAGGTTTTGGTTGATCAAGATATTGTCGGTGGAAAAGATAACTATTTAAAAGAGGGAATTATAGTCGATGCTCACTTTTATGGTGAGACAATATTTTCTGTTGAGCTTCCTCAGTTTTTAGAGCTATTGGTTGTAAAGACGGAGGATTTAGATGCTTCTAATCCGATGAGTGCTTCAAATAAGCGTGCTGTTTTAGAGACAGGGGCTCGATTAGAGGTACCAATGTTTATAGATAGCGGTGATATTATTAAAGTGGATACAGCAAACGAAGAGTATGTCCAACGTATTTAAAATCAGGAGGCGATATGGATCTTAAATTTTTAAGAGAAGTGATCAAACTATTTAAAGAATCTGGCTTGGCCAAATTATCAGTTAAAAAAGGGGATCTAGAAATCTCATTAGAAAGAGAAGGGCAGTCTACGGGTTCATTGATGCCGGATTTTTCTGGGATGAAGGAGCTTGCTGATATTTCTTTAGAAGATACTGTCAATGCTCCAATGGTAGGCTCTTTTTATAGAAGTGCTTCTCCGGACTCAAAGCCTTTTGTAGAACTAGGTGATCGAGTTAAAAAAGGTGATACGTTGTGTATTATTGAGGCAATGAAGGTAATGAATGAAATTAAGGCAGAACGTGATGGGATGGTTAAAGAGATAAAAGCAACAGATGGGGAATCTATTGAGTTTGGCAAACCTTTATTTGTGATGGAGTGATGAAGAAGGTACTGATTGCAAATAGGGGCGAGATAGCTTGCCGCATTATTAGGGCGCTACATGAGTTATCAATTAAGGCAGTGGCTGTCTATAGTGAAGCTGATAAAGAGTCTTTGCATGTAAAACTTGCTGATGAAGCAATCTGTATAGGTAAAGCAAGTGTAAAAGATTCGTATTTAAATATCTCAAGGATTATAGCCGCTTGTGAAATCGCAGGAGTAGATGGCGTTCATCCTGGTTATGGTTTTTTAAGTGAAAATCCTTTATTTGCAGAGATTGTTGAGCGCTCGGGTTTGATTTTTATAGGACCTAGTTCGGATAAGATTTCTTTGCTTGGTGATAAAATGGAAGCAAAAAAACTAGCTCAGAAGGCAAATTGTCCTGTGATTCCGGGTTCTTTGGATAAGGTTGAGAGTCTAGAAGAAGGCTTAAAAATTACAGAAGAAATTGGTTTTCCGGTTGTTATCAAGGCATCTTCTGGAGGTGGTGGTAAAGGAATACGGATAGTCTTTAATAAAGAAGAATTTAAGCGTGGTTACCTTTCAGCAAAAAAAGAGGCTAAGCATTGCTTTGATGATGATTCTATTTATATAGAAAAAAGAATTGAGAATCCTAAGCATTTAGAAGTGCAGATTGCTGCTGATAAATTTGGTAATGTGATTCATTTATTTGAAAGAGATTGTACTCTGCAAAAACGAAGACAAAAATTGATAGAAGAGACGTTATCTGATTCAATAGATGATGAACAAAGAAAAAATCTTTGTAATTCTGCTGTATCCTTAATGAAGGAAGCAGGTTATGACTCTGTGGGAACCGTTGAATTTTTATTAGATCCTAAAGGTAGATTTTACTTTATGGAAGTAAATACTCGTGTTCAGGTAGAGCATACAATTACTGAAGAGTTGACTGGAATTGATTTGGTGAAATTGCAAATCCAATCATCTATGGGAAAAGAGCTTAACATGTCTCAGAAGGATGTGAAAGTTTTAGGATATGCTATGGAATTTCGTATTAATGCTGAAGATCCGAAGAAAGAGTTTTGTCCAACACCTGGTTTAGTTGAAGAGTATATCCCTCCTGTAGGTAAAGATATTAGGATTGAGTCTGCAATTTATCAAGGATTTAGAATCTCTCCTTTTTATGATTCTATGATTGCTAAATTAATTGTGAAGGGAAAATCCCGCCTTGATGTGATCCATAAAAGCAGATTGATCTTGCGGGAATTTTTTATAAAAGGGGTGGCCACCACTTTACCTTTTTTTATAGAAATATTAGAGGATGACTTGTTCATTAATAATAAACATGTTATTTCATCGATAGATGATCGAATTAGTAAAGGGGTATAGAAATTGAATAAAAAGGGAATTATTTTAGCAGGGGGTCTTGGGACCAGGCTTTATCCACTGACAAAGATTGTGAGTAAACAACTGCTTCCTGTTTATGATAAACCGATGATCTATTACCCTTTATCAACTCTTATGCAACTTCAAATAAGAGATATAATGATTATTGCTACTGATCTTGATATTAAGCGCTTTAAAACCCTTCTTGGTGATGGATCTTTGTTTGGGATCAATATTACGTACGCAATTCAAAATAGCCCTGAAGGCATCCCACAATCTTTTTTACTTGGTGAAGAGTTTATTCAAAATGATCCTGTAGTATTGATACTTGGAGATAATATTTTTTATAGCAAAAACTATGGAAACTTTTTTAATAGAAATATTAAAACAAAGGGAGCAACGGTTTTTGCAAAAACTGTGGAAAATCCAACTAAATATGGTGTTATAGAAAAAGATCACTTCGGAAATCTTTCACAAATTGTTGAAAAACCTACAAATCCACCTACAAATTTAGCAGTTACTGGTCTTTACTTTTATGATAATCAAGTTGTCGATATCACAAAAGAGCTTAAAAGATCTGATCGTGGAGAGTATGAAATCACTGACATCAATAACACATACCTTAAAAAGGGTGAGCTGCACGTTAAAACCTTTGATGAATCTGTTACATGGTTTGATACCGGAAGCTTTGATTCTTTGTTTGATGCTGCCTATTTTGTAAAATCTGAACAAACAAAAGATGTCTTGGTAGGCTCTGTTGAGTTTGTTGCTTACCAAAATGGATGGATCTCTGATGAAGAACTTGAAAAACTTGCCCAAAAATATATTAAAAGCGGATACGGTGAAAAGATCGTCTCTTTACTTGGTGTTGGTAGAACTTAAGGTTCGTTGCTTCTTTTTACTGCGCAGCTTTGCTTTTGAATAAGCTTTTCCACCATAAAGCACTTCATAGACATTCGTAATGCTAATAAACGCTTTTGGATCAACATCTAAAATAAGACCCTTGAGCTCTGCAAGATCAAGTCTTTCTACAATGATGTTTAAGATTTCTGTATTGCTTCCTGAATACCCGCCGCGCCCTTGTGTGATTGTTAACCCGAGCTGCAACTCTTTTAAAACCTTCTTAGCAATACGATCTGAGTGGGCTGAGATAACATTAACACTCTTGATCTCATCAAGGCCTACAATAACAAGGTCAATCATTTTAAAGGCAACTATGTATGTTAGCAGAGACTTAACGCCTACATGCCAATCTAAAGAAATGATCCCGTAAGCAGTGAATACAAAGATATTAAAAAGTAAAACAACCTGGCCAACAGTGAATCCATAACGCTTGTTTGTGATGATCGCTAAAATTTCACTGCCGTCTAAACAGCCTCCATGACGAATTACAAGGCCTACACCAATACCTAAAATCGCACCGCCCAAAACAATAATTTCTATTGGGTCACCATGAAATTTTGGTCCATTTTGCAATAGTGCTAAAAACAATGAGAATAAAATAATTGCTGTTCCCATGGGGATGATAAAAGACTTTCGAATATACTTATACGCTAAATATACAAAGGGGAGGTTAAGACAGATAAAGAACACTGGAATAAGTTCTGGTACCGTGTATCTACCAATAATTAGTGATATACCAACTATACCACCATCAATTAAATTGTTTGGGTATAAGAAAAGCTCAATGGATATGGCTGTTAAAAGAGCCCCGAACGTAATATAGAGATACGTCTTTAATAGATTGAGAAAACTCTTAGATTGAGGTCTTGTCTTTACCATTGAAATCACCTTTCTTTACCGCCATATTATAGCGATCTAAAGACTTCTTTTCAATAGCAAAAGAACTTTTTTTATCAGCTTCTTTTTGCAACATCTCCCACGCAAGCGGATAAATCTCTCGCACTAATGTTGGATTTACCGGCTCAATCAAACAAACATTTAAGAATAGAAGAAAATGCATATGGCCTCCTTGCTCTTAAAAAAGATTAAATGAACATTAAATAAATGTAAACTAAGTAAAGAAAACCTCATCTTCAGATACTCTGTTAACTTTGAAATAGGCATCTTTCATTTGGAGCAGTTTTTTGTCAAATTCGTAAATCTCATTATTTTCTATGGAATTGGTTAAGTTAATAAGAGTTAAATAATCTAAATTGGGATAGTTACAATAGTTTTTTGTGCCGTCATATTGTTCTAGGCATAATGAAAAAATTGTATATAGTACAAGTCTAGCAGTTAAGGCAGTTGGATGTTTTTTATCTCCATCAAGCTCATAAGCATAATACTGAATAATTTTGTTTAAAAATTCTTGCTCCTTTTTGTTGTCGCTTTTCCTATACATAAGTATATTATTTGAAAAGTGATTTTGAAGAAGAATTTTCACTTCGTTTGAGTTGTGTATAGAGTTATATTTGATTTTAGCTCTTAGTATATCGAAATGTTCATTGTCATATTTAACTTTGACTTGGCGGTCACGATAATCGAATAGAGGAGGGAACATCTCCTCGCCGGTGGTGCGCATATGAGCAATTGTGTTACGATCAGTTGCTAAAAACATTGCTATACAAGTTGCTGAGGCTTGTAGTAAAGGTAAAAGTGTTTGAAAGTTATGTTGTGTTGATACTTTCCTAGGAGTATTTGCTGAAGTATTAGAATTAGTTTGATAACGTTGTGAGCGATAGAATACTTGAGTTGTTTTAGTGAGAATAAAATCACTTAACCTTTGAGGGTAGTCTTTAAAACAAGGGGCTTTATGATATAGGGAAAAGCCAAGTCTTTTTAGTGCGTCCATAAATTTTCCTTTATAGTCTTTTAATTATGTTAAGACTTTATGTCTTTAAGGCATTTAAGGCAAGAAATCATAAATCTAAATACTTTATATAAATATCTATCTTGCTTGCGTCTTTAAATGTGGAAAGTTATAGTTTTTGTTTACTTTGGTAATTATGAGGTAATTATCAATTTTACATAATATTCATAATCAGAGGGGTTAGAGAGTGTCTTGGGTGACTTTTTTAAGGCGATAGGCCATGTAGCCGACATAGATTGATATTGCGGCTGAGAAAAAGCACCAGACAGAGGTGAAAGCGACTGTGTAAAAGATACCTGAGATGAGAGCTGAGATGCCGATTAATAAGCCGAGACCTTTTATGATATAGGATTTGGCCACAAAGAAGGGGACGATGGTGAAGAATAGGTAGAAGGCAACACCCCAAGGGTTTAGCATTGGGTGGGATAGATGGTAGCAGATGCTATGATCGCATAAGTGTATGTCGAAGCGTGTTTTATAAAAAATAGGTGCGGCGTAGAGGAGGCATCCGAAGATGAGCCCGAAAAATGCAGTGATATAGAAGAATTTCTTTCGTGGATGATCAAAAACACCCAGCGAAAGGGGTACCCAAACAGGCCAGAGCAAAAATGCAAAGAATAAGAAAATAAGAGATAAGAAGTAATCGAGGTTGCCGTCTTGTCCTAAATAAAGCCAGATAAAGCCTTCGCTAAGTTGTTGCAATCCGAATAGCAGAGGAATTAAAGCAAGAAGCATAAAAGAATGGTCCTTAGATTCTAAGGTCTTTTTGATGGTATACACCGCCGTGACTAGAAGTACTGCGGATGCTGCGAAACTGGCTTCTGCTGAAAAACACATACCTTTAACTCATAGAATTTCATAATTAATGTAAACATTTATTAAAGTTCTTTAAATCAATTCTTCAATTACTTTATAATTTCTAGTTATTTAAGAGAGGTTGAGATGTCATCAGTTAGTTCAGGGTCAAGTGTTTCAAGTATAGATCACCAGATTGAGTTGGTTGTAGATTTGGCTTATGAAGAAATGGAAAAAAGTCCTGCGTCATCGGAAATTAAGAGAAGTCTTGATAATTCAAGGGAATTTGTGCAAGCGGCAGCAGATGTTAATCTTCCTCAACTTCAAGAGATCGACAAATCAGAAAATCTTTTAAGGATTGCAAGAAATGTTTTTTTAGTTGCGGCGGCCTTTTTATTATTAGTTGCATTAGTGACGTTTGCGGTTGCTTGGATGATGGGTGCAGGTATTTTTGGGGCATTTATTTTTGGATGCTTTTTTACTGGGGCTGGATCGCTTGGGATTGGTGGAATTTTGGCTTTATGTCATCATTTGATTTATACAAAACCTCAAACTCCTTTTAAAGAAGCTTATAGAGAAAAGGTCCATAATTTATTGAGTCAAATTAAAGATTATAATGGGCAGCTTAAACTAGTTAACGATTATATTGAGGATACTTCTAGTTTAGTGGATGAGATAAAAAAGAGAAGAAATGATTCTGAAATTGGCGATCAGGAATTAGAGCGTCGGGTTTCTGTTCAGTGGAGATCAAGGGTTCAGGATTATTTCTTTGAAAAGGATGAGGAGTTTCAGGCGTTATCGATTGATAGAGAAGAGGAAGTCTGTAAGGATCTTTTATATGAAACTGCAGTTGCAGATATTATTAAACTCGATGATGATCGAGTTCTTAAAATGTAATCTTTGTTATCATAAATTATATGTTTGAAATAGACAAAAAAAACTTCGCGAGAGAAGGGGCTCGAACCCTCAACTTCCAGCGTGACAGGCTGGTGCTCTAACCAATTGAACTACTCCCGCAAAAGAGTGTGGGCGCAAGGGGGGTCGAACCTCTGACCGCCTGTGTGTAAGACAGGTGCTCTACCACTGAGCTATACGCCCAAAATCACAGCTATTTATTCCTTCGAATGAATTGTTGTGAAATTTGAGCAACATTGTATCCTTGACCCTAATATTTTAGCAAGTATAATTGTTCATATGCGAACATATTTTCTAATTAGCCTCCTTTTTTTAGCGTCTTGTAGTCCTTCAACCCTTTCTGAATGGCGGGTAGAGGGCGTTTCTGTTGTCAAAGATCTTGTTGAAGAATTAAAGACAATTGATTCATTAACTGCTTTAGAGAATAAAAAATCTTCGATTAAAAAAAAATATAGCAAGTTGCTCAATATAATGATCGAGGCTGATAATTATGATGAAGATGAAAGCACCCTCCGTCCAGAGAGTTTTTACAGCAATGCACTACGGGAGCAATATATCCGTCTCTATGAAATCGAAGGCGCTCGCGAGCTTTTATTCGAAATTCAAAAAGAAAGCCTTCATAAACTCGACCTTCATACGCGCTCCAAAAAATCTTAATATCCATTCTCGTTATGGAAATCCATAATAACCTCATAATTACGCGAAAGCTCTGAGTAGTAGAGAAACTGTGATGACTTAGTCTTTTGTAAAATGAAGATCGTTTAGTTTCTCGAAATGGGATTTGTGATTATCGTGATGATCATGATCTGTGAGATCATAAACGTGAATCGGTACACAAGTGATATAGCCTTCTGTGAGAAGATGAATGTCGCTATTTGGATCTTCATCCTGATGATCCCATTCTTCATAAAGAGGATACTGCTTAGTTCCTTTGAGACTTGTATCACTACCAACTCTAAGATCCCAGAAGCTCTTCCCTTGCTTTGCCATCGAAAAACCTTTTATCCCATCAATTTGTTGGGAGGGGAAGTTGATATTCATTAATGTCCCTTTTGGAATCTTATGATCTATAAAATGCTTAATTATTGAGGGAATATACTTTCCTGCTTTTTCAAATTTATCTTCTGTGTCATCCCACATTGCAGAAAAGGCAATCCCTGGCACCCCAGCAAACGTTGATTGAACAACAGCTCCTACTGTTCCGCTATAAAGAACATTTCTTCCTGCGTTGCTACCGTTATTAATCCCTGAAACTATTAAATCAGGTGTTTTCTCACAAAGATAGTGAAGAGCAAATTTTGTACAATCTGCTGGAGTCCCATGAACTTTCCATACCTTTCCTTCTACACCTTCTAGTTGAATTTGCTCTGCTTCTATAGTTCTTGATTTAGGAAGGGATACCCCTGATCCTTTACATGACTGATCAGTTGCCGGAGCTACGATGGTCACATTCGCAATTGTTGACAATGCCTTATAGAGGTTAAATATTCCTGGTGCGTATACACTGTCATCATTTGTGATTACAATATTTAATTTTTCCATATTATTAGCTCCTTAAAAGTTTATTCCTTACATAACCAATTTGAGGGTATATGTAAAGCATCATATGATAGGTAGACTCTTTTTACGAAGTGATTTATCACTTCCATATTCCTTAAGTGCGTGAAAGAGATTAGTTTTAGTATTCGGAAATTCTTCAGATAGTATTTTAAGTAGTCTTTTGGCATCGAGTCTTTTTGATTTTGCTCCAATAGGACATTGGCAAGTTAACCTGAAAAATCCTTTTTGCTTTGCAAATTCTAAAATCTCACTTTCTAGTACATAGTATAATGGCCTGATAATTGTAATCCCATAGTCATGCATAGGCACCTTGGCAAGTTGTGATGCAAATTCACCTTTATGAAGGAGGTTCAGCAATAGAGTCTCCAGAACATCGTCTTTATGATGACCAAAGGCAATCTCTTTGCAACCGAGCTCTTTTGCTTTGTTAAAGATAAGAGATCTTCTTTCTCGTGAACAGGAATAGCATTCAAGATTTTCTAAAGTTCTTTTAGATTCAAGAACGTGGAGGGGTACATCGAGCTGCTTGCAGAAGTTTGATATATGATTTTTTGAAATAGAGGGTCCGCATGAAAATTGCCCATCTACATAAAGGGCGTGGATCTTAAGATCTAAAAATCCCTTCCCTGAGATTTTTTTAAGGAAATAGAGCATGGTGAGGGAGTCTTTACCCCCTGAAAGGGCAATTGCAAGAGGGGATGATTTGATTATTTGAAAATCATAAAGCGCTTTCCTTATAAGACTTTCAAGTTTTTTTTCTAATTTTGTGGGAGTTTGTTTTTCTATACTTTTTATTGTTTCCATGGCTATACTATAAGGCAAAGCAATTAATCCTTGCAAGCATTGGTATAAATAGGGTTTAAGATTAGGTAGAGAAGGTATAAAATGAATGAAAAATGTGGTAGAAATGATCCATGTCCTTGTGGATCAGGCAAAAAGTATAAAAAATGTTGTGGCAAACAGAAAAAATTAGCTTCTCGAGGTGCCAGCGTGATTTCATCAGGAGGGGGCGGCTCATTATTAGACCGCATCAAAGCCGGAGGCCAAGCAGCAGGTGATAAAAGTTCTTCTTTGAAGGACCGAATTTCAAAGCAAATTAACAGCAATGATGTGAAAAAAAATGATTAATTAAAATAATGGTTGCCGATTTTCTCAAGACTTGTTAAACTCATCACTTCTATTTTGCTGGAGTAGCTCAATTGGTAGAGCACCCGACTTGTAATCGGACGGTTGCGGGTTCGAGTCCCATCTCCAGCAAAATCTTTCTCTTAATAGAATTTTTTAAGAGGGGGGAGTCGCATAGTGGCCAATTGCAAGAGACTGTAAATCTCTCGGTCTACGACCTACGTGAGTTCGAATCTCACCTCCCCCAATTTTTAGTAATATGAAGTAAAATTCGTAAATAGTTTTTTTAGTTTCATATATACTCTTAATTTCTGGAGAAAGGGATGTGGAATTTAATCGGCATAAAAGAACTTTTGTTTAGAATGGATTTTCATGAAAATTCTCTTTGGGAAAATCCAGGAGATATTTCTGGTGTTTCAACAAAAATGGATGTAATTAGATTTACTGGCAGACCTCAGGTTACTAACCATTTAAAAGAACAAAATGTAACTATGGTCATTGTAACTGAAAGAACAGAAAGAGGGCTTTTAAATCGCTATCAAATAAAAGCAAAGGATATAGGCCTTTTGTTCGATAGGGTCATACAAGTTTATCGAGAAAGTTCTAATAGAGAAAAAGTAGATTTAGAATCTTGCAAAGCAGTGCTGAAAATTTGTTTAACTAAAAACTTGCTCAACTTAAATTTGGCAAGAAAAGTTAGTAGAATTCTTTTTAGGCAAGAGTATTAGTTTTTTGTATATAATTTTTTATTTAGTTTTCGTTTCAATTTATAAATCGTGGTTTTATAATTTTTTTTAATTTAAGGTGTTTTATATTCTAAATTAGTTTTAATTTTGTTTATTATAAAAAATGATTTCTATCGAATTTTATTATGAGTTAAAAAGGGGTTCTGTTATAATAATCGCATAATTGTTTTATAATAATAAAAGGAGATGTTATGTCTATAGATACTAAAGACGCACTAGATGCAAGAATTGAAACTTATGCAAATGCTGTTTCAAGTAGATTAATAAAAGAGCCGGTTTTTAATAAGGCTATACAACAAGTTGCAGAAAGCACTTCTCGTGCTATTGGTGAAACGGAAAAGTATACTGCTAGAACTCATAGAATAGAAGAGTCAATTGAATTAAAAGCAGAGCTAGAAAGCAAAGAAAAAATAAAGCAAAACTTAAAAATTCTTATGATTGTAGGAATAGTTCTTGCTGTTCTTGCTGTGGTAGCTTTAGCAATTGCTCTTCCTGCTTCTATTGCATCATGGGGAGCTTTATTTGGATTAATTAATTCTATCGGAGCTTTAAAAGCTGTAGCTGTTATTGGCGCAGTTGCAGGATCTGTTGCTGTCGCAAGTATGATTGCTCGTACAGTTATTTCAAATACAAAATTTGAGCAAGAGAAGAAACTTGAAAAAAATCAGCAGAAGTTAGAAGTTGCTAATCTTCAAACAGAGCTTGCAAAAACTAATACAGAGTCAAAGATTGCTGAGCTTATTGAAAAACAACCTATTTTCGAAACTTTTCAAAAAGATGTTGATTATGATTTTGCTGTTGAAGACAATGAAATTGAAGCTCAGCTAAATAGCAGAGTTATTTCTATTCTTATGCAGAATGCTGGATAATTAAACTTTAATCATCATTTGATAATGTAAGTAGGATCCACGACGAAGGAAGACTTAAAATCTGATCTTTGTCGTGGATTTTGTATATTTGGGAGCTAAGGTCTTTTGCAGTCTCTTCTAGTTCTTGATTATTGAGACTAGTAAGAGTCTTTAGTTCTTTTTTTAGGTAGAGCAAGAGTTCGTTTTCTGAAAAAAAAGAGAAGTGTTCTATCTTTTCTTCAATCAAGATGTTAGAAAAAGGGGCTGCAAGGGTTGCTTCTTCGATATCGACTCGATCTCTTATTTGATAAATACCTTTATTATAGGGTTTCCACTTTTCATCAGCTAAAAAGGTTTGAATATGTGAAATAGGCTTTAGTGGAAAGTAAATGATTGCTTCACCTGTAAGGTGGGATTGAATCTGTATCATTATCTCTTTTAGGTCTTTGCATAAGTGAAGGGTGTTATGTGATAGAATTGTAGGAAAGGTTTTTCCTAGAGAAAAGCTTTTTAAGTCTTTAGTTAGAAATGTCTTATTTGGGAAATTATGAAAACCTGCTTTTGTTTTTGATAAGGAAGGGTCAATAATGCAAGTGCCGGGCGGTAAATTTTGAAGGAGGGTTTCATTATAGCCAATAACTAAAACAGGGTCTTCTTCTTTAAGTTCTTTTTGGCTAAACACTTTTGAGGGAAGATTATTTGCATTCATGGCTACATCTTAAGATTAAATCTTTTCCTTGTCTATTAATTCTTTGGATGTATAGATCAAACTATGAAGATGACTAAAAAAGAATTCTCGTTAGGTATATTCATATTCTTCTTAGCGACACTGTTTTTAATCTATGAAATGGCGATACAAGTCTCTCCTAGTGTGATGACTAAAGAGTTAATGAAGGATTTTTCGATCGATGCAGCGGCACTTGGTTGGATGGCATCTGTTTATTATTATAGTTATACGGCAATGCAAATTCCTGCAGGTTTACTTTTTGATCGTTTTGGCCCAAGAACCTTACTTACAACAGCCGCTTTGTTTTGTGCCTTTGGAATATTGTTTTTTTCGCTGACAAAGTCTATTTATCCGGCAGCGGTTGGTCGTTTTTTAATGGGTATTGGATCTAGTTTTGCATTCATAGGAGTTTTAGTCGTTGCTTCTAGATGGTTTGACAAAAAGCTTTTTCCGACATTTGTTGGGATCACCCAATTTACGGCGAGTTTTGGCGCCATTGTAGGGGAGACTCCTCTTGCAAAAGCTGTACAACTTTATGGTTGGCGAGATCTTATGTGGGGATTGATGATTGCTGGGTTTGTTTTAGTCCTTCTTTATATTATTTTCTTAAGAGATCACCCTCGTCATGAATTTGCCGATGGTTCTTCTCATGAACATTCAATTTTGTCTCATTTAAAAAGAGTGATGCAAAAAGGACAATCTTGGTTCTGTGCGATTTATGCATTTACTGGATGGGGACCAATCATTATGTTTGCCGCTCTTTGGGGCGTGCCATATTTGGCCACTAGATTTGGGCTATCTGCCTTTCATGCGTCTTTTGGAACAATGATGATGTGGTTAGGATGCGGTTTGTCTTCTCCATTTGTAGGGTTTTTATCTTCTAAGATTAAGAGAAGAAAGCCTATTTTAGTTATAGGTTCTTTAGTGGGACTACTTTGCTTTTCGAGTCTTTTGTTCTTTTCTAATCTTTCATTTATAGGGATTTGTGTCTTATTATTTTTTTCAGGAGTGGGAACATCTGCCCACATAATCACTTTTGCTTTAGTAAGAGATAATAATCATCCTGAGATTGTAGGAACATCTATTGGATTTAATAATATGGCTGTTGTAATAGGGGGAGCGATACTTCAACCGATTGGTGGCTTTATACTTAATAGATATTGGGATGGGGTCTCTCTTGTTCATGGTGTTCCAATATATCCTCTTCATGGCTATCAGATGAGTCTTTCTTTAATTCCTCTTTTATACTTAATCGGATTTTTGGTATCCTTATTCTTTATTAAAGAAACTTATTGTAAAAACACTTTTAGTGAAGAGAAGAAATGATTCACCTTTTTCAATTTATATTTTTTGCATTCTCTGCAATGATAACTCCAGGTCCAAATAACTTGATGATCATGCATTCTGGGCTAAATTTTGGGTATAAAAGAAGTATGCCTCATTTTTTTGGGATTATATCTGGAGTTGGAGTGATGCTTTTTGCAGTTGCCTTTGGTTTTGGTTATGCTTTTGAGAAGATTCCTAGTTTAAAGTTGATTATAAGGGTTATAGGTTCTTTATATATGCTCTATTTAGCCTGGAAGATTTCTCAGATGAACGAGAAAAAAACAGATACAAATATAGCTAAACCTTTAACATTTATGCAGGCTGCTTTGTTTCAATGGGTTAATCCAAAAGCTTGGGTGATATGCATCTCTTTTACTAGTATGTTTCATTTAAGTGATGAATTTATGTTGAACGCAGCTTTATTATTACTGACAATCTCGATAATTAATTTTCCATGTCTATTGATATGGATGAGTTTTGGAAAAGGCTTAGAAAAAATTATAAACTCCGAAAAACAAAGAACAAGGCTGAATGTCATTTTAGCTCTTCTTTTGGTCTTATCTATTCTAATTCTTTGGATTTAAAGCGCATAAATAAAACCGTACTTTTTTTGATACAATCATCTTAAACAACTAACGTGTAAAGATGATAGACATCCTAAGATTTATTTTTTTTGCTGTTGCGGCAATGATAGCTCCGGGAGCTAATAATATGGCCGCTCAAGATTCATGTGAAAAGCATGGCTATAAAAAAACACTGCCGCATTACTTTGGTTTAATGTTTGCTGTAAGCATCATGCTTTTTATATCTGCGTTTGGCTTTGTTTATTTTTTTGAAGATAATAAAAGTATTCATGTCATAGTGGCAAATCTAGGAACTTTAAACGTCTTGTTTTTTGCAGGTCAAATAAATAAGAAACCAGACACAGATGAATCAGAGCCGACTGAAGCAATGAGATTTTTTAAAACAGCATTACACCAGTGGGTAAATCCAGAAGTTTGGCTTATTTGCATAACTCTTGCAGGAATGTTTGATTACTCTTATAGCGTTGTTCTAAATGCACTTGAGCTTATAGCTGTTGTCATAGCTATTAATTTTCCATGTTATATGGTGTGGTTGGTCTATGGTTGTAAGATTAAAAGTATGATTAAAACAAAAAGACAAAGACAATGGATAAAAATGTCTTTTGCTTTCTTATTATCTGTATGCGTCATTTTGCTATGGCTCTAAGCTTGATTCATTTATTTAGTTGGTCTATAATAAAGAGATGGAACTAAAATTTTGGCAAGTAGATGCTTTTGTAGAACCTCCTTTATTAGGAAATCCTGCTGCAGTTGTTTTTTTAGATGATTCAATTGATGATGACTTAATGCAAAAGATTTCTACTAAAATAAATCTTTCTGACACAGCATTTGTTCAACTAAGATCTAATCAAAATCCTCTTATCCGCTGGTTTACTCCGCAGAAAGAAATAGCCCTTTGTGGTCATGCAACTCTTGCAAGTGCTCATGTCTATTTTTCTATGATAGATAGAAAAACAAAGAAAGTGAGTTTTGATACTTTGCATTCTGGGCCACTTTCTGTTTTTAAGAATCAAGCCTCTTTAACGATGAGCTTTCCTCTGATTCCTGGAAATGAAGTATCATTATCTAAGATTCCTGATTCTGTGCTTAAAGCATTATCTAGTAAGATGCCTACTTGTGCTGTACAAGCTACTATGTTAATGCTTGTCTATGAGGATGAAGAGATCATTACCAATATGACTCCTGATTTTGCTGCGTTGGCTAAATATAAGGACACCATCATTGTTACGGCAAAATCGAGCAAAGCGAATTATGATTTTGTTTCTAGATTCTTTGCTATGCCCCACGGTACAAAAGAAGATCCAGTTACAGGGTCTGCTCATTGTATCTTAGCTCCTTATTGGGGAAATAGGCTAAAAAAGAATGATTTAGTCGCATTACAAGCCTCGCAAAGAGGGGGCAGACTAGAGCTTGAATTAGGCGAAAATCGATTGAATATTACTGGAAAAGCTAGTATTGCTTCTAGTGGATCAGTTATAGTAAATAAAAGCATCTCTATTATAATAGAATAAATCAATTAAGATTAAATTGATAAATAAGTTATAATCTATATAGAGGTGATTATGCAATATCTTTTAATTCCTGTATTTTGTTTGTTTGGTGGGGTTTTCTATGGAAAAACAGCTGTTAAAACAGAAGCTGTTCAAGAAAAACACACTTTAACCCTCTATGTATCAAAGAAATGCAAATATTGCAAAAAAGTGCTTAGGTACGCTAAAGAAAATCATATTAGCCTGGTTATTAAGGATGTAAAGAAATCTAAAAATAAGAAAGTCCTTATGGAGTTGGCTAAAAAAGGCCAGGTGCCTTGCCTTTTTATTGATGGAAAGCCAATGCACGAATCAGATGACATAATAGAGTATCTAAAAGATCATAAATAATATTTTAAATTACTTGATTAGAACAGCTCATATTTGATTAATGATAAGTATGAGTTTAGCGTTTTTAATCATATTTGGAGCTGTAGTACTGGATCTTTTGAATTGTCAGAGGGTTGCATTTATTATTACTGTATTGACTTTGTTAGTTGTGTCTGTTACAACTTTATTGGGTTATATGACATTTCCACTAGGAGGACCTTAAGTTGAAGATCTTAAGCTTTTTTAATTCGTTGCTTTTGTATTTTCTTGTTTTTGTTTTATGTGTCTCTTATTATGAAGAGTTTATAAATGGAATGGAAGTTTGCCCACTATGTATTTTACAAAGATTTTTTATGTGTGGGGTGGGAGTCTTTCTCTTATTTAATATTAAAGGTCCTTATTCATTTAAAAACTTAGCAGGTAGTTTGCTCTCATGTGTCTTAGGATCGATTGTAGCACTGTATCAGTGGTCTCAACTATTGATCAATGATGGTGTTTCACATGCACCAAAGATTCTATCGCTACCGATGTATGTATGGTCGGCGATACTATTTTTTGCAGTGGCATTAACGCTATTTTTTATGATGTTTTTTATGAAAAGAGAAGAAAAAATAAAAGCTAATCTATTTGTAAAAGTGGCCTTTGGTGCTTTTACTATTATTTTGATTACTCAAATTTTTTCTGCTTTTTATTCATGTGGACTTTTTTTATGTTAGGAGGAATAAATGCCATACAAAAGATTAAGAGATTTACCAATTGGGGTAAAAAATCATTTACCAAAGCATGCTCAAGAGATTTATAAGAGCGCTTTTAATAATGCATATATTCATTATAAAAACGAAGAGACAGCGCATAAGGTTGCGTGGAATGCTGTAAAACATGTCTACGAGAAGGTAGGGGACGTTTGGAAGCATAAAAAAGCTGCGTAAGAGTCAGACTTAATGCTATTGGAATAAAGCTAAATGGGATAATCAATTCTTTTGGGATAATGAATAAAGATACTAAAGATATACCTATTGCAATCAAAAGACTTTGGTAAGAGTTTTTAACGAGCATTAAAAATAAAGTAGAGATTAAAAGAATCGAGGCTAGGGTAAATGGAATTGAGAAGATTGATGGGTTATGAACTAAATAAGCAAGAGGAAGTATATTTAGAGGAAAGAGAGAGATAAGCATTGTTTTTGAAGGATAGACTTGCTTGATTGAAAGTAGAAAGAGGCAGAGTATAGGAGCTATCATCATCATAAAAAGTGGGATATTATAACCGTAGTAGTGAATGCAAGTGATAAATGCTGAAAATGTATATAGAACAGTTAGATAGAATAAAGAAAAAAAGAGGTGTTTGCTTTGATCGCTTTTATTTAAACAGAAGCATGAAGCGATAATGAAAAGCGCTGCATGATCATAGATAAAAGAAGAAGAAAGCAAAAGATAGTGAGCTGTGATTAAAAGCAGACTTCCAATCAACAATGAGATTTTTGAGCTTAAATGCTTTATGAAAAGGTAGAATAAAAAAGCGGCAATAAGAGAGTCAATTCTTATAGGGATCATTTCATTTAAAAAAGAAGCGAGCCCTTTGTATTTGATTAGGTTCCACAATAATACTGGGGACTCATTTAATTTCGAAATATGTAAGAAAGGAACAAAGAAAGACAGTGTCATAGGATATAAGCATTCTAATCTTTTCATAAGACCTCAATGTTAATGTGAAGTTTATGATTTAAGCCTTCTGGAGCGCGGGGATTTTTTGCAGAGACAGGTTCAATGCAGACAAAAGAACCATCTTTTGGATGGTAAAGTTGAAAGGCATGTTGGTCGCTAAAGGCTTTGTAGCTGATTTTTAAAGAGTGAGATTTGGTTTTTAAAACAGCTTGTCCTGTATTATCTGTTGTATCAGGAAAGAATCCGAAGTCACTCTCATTTTTTAGATCAAAGTGTAGATTGCCATGAGAATCACGCCATTTATTAGGAATGTCTTTGAAGGTTCCCATATCATTATACTGTTTTTTACTCTTGATCGTGACAGATCCCTTTTTATCTTTGAGTGCTAAATAATAATGCAGGCCTATAGTTGTAGGCTTTTCTTCATTTGTGACTTCATATTTTATATTGAGTCCTGAGTTTGTTAAATGACAGGAAAAGTGAAGCTTAAAGTTAAACCCCTCAAGGCTTGCTAACGTTTTTCCATTGTGAGTGTCTAATCCACAAACTGTTCCTGTAATTGAAGAAGAGGTGTTATCAAAATTCCATGAGACATATCTTCCAATCCCATGAGAAAGAGGATCTGTTTTGCTTAAATCTCCGAGTGATGAGATGTGTGGAAATATCTCTGGATCTAAAGGTGGAATTTCATTTTGTTTTCGATGGTAAAAATGGGGGCCAATTAATGCTCCAAGTCCTGCAAAGCGTTTATCAAAATCAGCTTTGGTGCTTTGATCGATAAACTCTTTACCATCTTTTCTAAAACTGATTAAGTTCATACCCTCCGCCGGAGCAAAGATAGCTTCCAAAAGCTTTTTGTCTTTTGAAAGGTGTTTTAGATGGACCCTTTTGGTAAGTGGAGCGTTGTGCATAAGAAAAACTTTAATAATCAAATATTTTTTTCAACTTATCAAAAAAAAATTAATAGTGCAATCTATTCTGCATCCCTTTATTCTATCGGTCATGAAAAAGGTAAAGACTGAGATTAGAGATCTTTCTTCAACAGGCGAGGGTATAGGTTCTTGTGAAGAAGGAGTGTTGTTTGTTGATGATGCATTAGTTGAAGAAGAAGTGCTTTGCAAGGTGATTTTAAAAAAGAAAAATTACTCAAAAGGAGAGCTTTTAGAAATTATAAAACCTTCAGTTCATCGAATTAAGCCGCCGTGCCCTTATTTTTCTAAATGTGGGGGGTGTCAGCTTCAACATGCAGACGCGGCTCTTCAAAAAAGAATTAAAAGAAGTCGAGTTGAAAGAGCTTTAAAAAAGATTGCGAAAGTTTCAGAGGACAAGATTGAGGACTTTATAAGCTCGCCTAAGGCTTTTGGGTATCGAAATAAAATAGCTCTTCCTTTGGTTTTTGAAGGTGGAAAAAAGAAGGTAGGTTTTTATAAAAAGCGTAGCCATGAGATTGTTTCAATTGACACATGTATGTTACATGATCCATTTGCCGATGAGATTTATCAAAAGATAAAGACCTTACTCCTTGAATCAACCGTAACCTTTTATAGTGAAAAACAACGATCTGGAAATTTACAGCATTTTGTCATGAGATCGAGCGACTTCGAGAAAAAAGTTTTGATTGGGTTAATTGGATTAAATCACATATCTAAAGAAATAAAAAAATTATGCGAGCAGATATATAAGATCCCGGGTGTAAAAGGTGTCGTTTATGGTAAAAAAGCAAAAGCGACTAATAGTATTTATCCAGAAGTAGAAACTGTAGTTTGTGGAGAGGGAACTTTGACTCAAAAGATCTTGGGGTTAAAAATCAAGATCTCTCTTTTGTCCTTTTTTCAGGTGAATCGAGAGTGTGCTTCATTGATGTATCAAAGAGCATTTGAATTAGCAAGCCTTAAAAAGGGACAGAGGGTATTAGATGCTTATTGTGGTATAGGAAGCTTTGCGATCTATCTAGCTCAGCAGAATATAAAGGTTACAGGGATTGAAAGTTTTTCATCATCTGTATTAGATGCTAAAATGAATGCAGAGGCAAATGAGGTATCAATTGATTTTATTGAAGGAGAAGTAGAAAAAAAGCTTTCTGGGTTAGATTCATTTGATTGTATTTTTATCAATCCTCCTAGAAAGGGTGTTCACGTGGATGTAATTGAGGCAATTGACAAAAAAAATATTTCTAAGATTGTTTATACATCATGTGATCCTGCAACCCTATCTAGGGATATTCAACTATTAGCTATAAAAGGATATGAATTAAAAAAAATTCTTCTTTTTGATATGTTTCCTCAGACTTTACATGTAGAAAGTGTTGCTCTTTTAGAAAAAAAGTGTTGCTAGGATGTTTGTTGGTTGTTAATATACCTTATAAATTATTACAGTAAAAAAGTGTCTTTAAAGGTTTAAATTTTATGTTATTATCGTTGCTGTTAGCTTTTTCTTTTTTTTCTGAACCAAAAATAGATAACTCTCATTTTTATGAGTATCTAGAATTTATAAGAGTTTATGATCATTTAGGCGAGGTTGGAAATTATAAAGATGGTAAGATTGAGATTGTCTTAGAAGAAAAAACTGTTAGAAAGATAGAAGAAGCTCAAGCAAAATCTTATATGAAAGAAGGAGAGTCAGAAAAAGAGGCTCGAGATCATTCAAAAGTTGGGATAGTTGCACAAGATAAGTATTGGCTTTGGGTGCGTGATGCTGTAATATTTCCTTCAGGAAGTACAGGGACATTTGATAGAATAATTAAGCGTGGTTCTTTAGATCGAAATATTAATAATTGTGTTGGGATATTGCCGGTAAATAAAGATGGTAAGATTATACTTAATTTAATGTATCGACATGCTATTAGAGATTGGGTGGTAGAGATGCCACGTGGGAAGATAGAAAAAGGTGAATCTTTAATGAATGCCGCCAAAAGAGAATTAAGAGAAGAAACAGGAGCTTTGGCTTCTAAGTTTGAATTTTTGGGAGAAGTGACCCCTGATTCAGGAACAGTTTCATCAAGAGTTCCTGTTTATTTAGGGCATGTTGAAAAGCGTCGAAGTAATAATAAAGATATTTCAGAGGCAATTTGTGGAACGGTTGAGTTGAGTCTTGATGAGGTAAAAGCAGCTTATGTTAAAGGCTATTTAGAAGCTGTAGTGAATAAGAAGAAAAAGAAGATTTTTCTGAAAGATAGTTATTTGTCGTATGCTATACTCATTGCAGAACAAAAAAAATTAATCTAAGGATTGTTTAGACTTTGATTTAATTTTATTCAATTTGTTATGGTGCTTTAAATGATTACAGATTTAAGTCATAAGAAAATTCGCTTTGCGATTATTGCTTCCTCTATTTTAAAAGAGCCTTTCGTCTGTTTTTATTTGCTTTTACCCTACTTTTTATTGAAAGATTTACAGGCAACAGCATTACACACTGTAATCTATACTAGCACAAAGCCCATTTCATCCTTTTTTTCTTTTTATTTTAGTGAGCTTGTTTCAAGACAAGGGATGACTCTTAAATATGCAATGTTATGGGCAGGGATATTAGCTCGGATAGCGTTTATTCCGGCTTTGATTTTTAATGATGTCAATTTGTATATATTAGGCTCGACAATGTACATGATCTTTACCCGTGCAGAAACACCTGCATGGATGGAGGCAATTAAGATCAATGTTCATAGAGAAAAGTGGGAAAAGACATTTTCCAAAGGGACAATAGTGGGTTATTCAACGGGTATATTAATTACGATTTTATGTACTTCTTGGATTGATGACTCACTGTTTGTATGGAAAGCATCTTTTGCTATTTCTCTTGTTTTGGGTTTAATTGCTGTTCTTATTCAAGCTCTGATGATCGACAATGATCATCAAGTCAAAACCTTATCTAAAGGAGTTAAGCAAACACTTAGTGCTCCTGTTAAGGAGGGATTTTCTCTATTAAAACAAGAGCCAGAGTTTGCTCGTTTTTTATGGTCTTTTATGATCGGAGGCTTAGGGTTGATGATTATTCAACCTGTGATTCAGATTTATTTTACTGATGTGCTTTTTATTTCTTATTCAGATTTGATGATTTCATTTTGTATATGTAAAGCTTTAGGAGTTGTCTTTACAACTCCTATATGGAATACACTAATGAAAAATGTTTCTTTTAACTTCTTTGTCTTTTTAGTCCTTGGTGGCTTTGCTCTTTTTTCATTCTTTTTAATGTTCTCTCAGTTTTCAATAAGTTTTATTTATGTAGCATATTTATTTTCGGGAATTTCCCAAGCAGGGAGTCATCTTGTTTGGCATCTATCAGGTCCTATTTTTTCTAAAGAGCATTCGTCAACTCAATTTACAGCAGTGAACGTTTTGATGGTTGGGATAAGAGGTCTGGTAGGTCCTGCAATGGGATGGGGATTGCTTTACTTTATTCACCCAACATATATTTTTATGATTAGTATGCTTTTATGTCTATCAGGAAATTTCTTCTATGTATTTCGTAGGACTCAAAGCGTAGAAAGCAATAGTTAAATTTTTTTATTGACGGTCTTTTCTCTTCTAATTAGACTACAAAAATGAAGCGGTTAATTTCTATTTTTTGTCTTTTTGGAGTTTGTTTTTTTAGTCTTTATTTTTCAATGTATTCGGAAAAAAGCATAGAAGAAAATAGTTATGATGATCAACTAGAAAATGATTATAAAAGAAAAAGATATGAAAACCTTTTCGAGGAATTTACTTGGATCAAAGAAGATTCTCAAAAGGAAGGATCAGATATTTTCTTAAGTTTTAAGTTTTTAGATGCTTTACTTTCTAAGGACTATTCAGAGTATTTGAGTTTATTCATTGGAGTTGATGAAAAGTTTCGTTTTAGATATGTAGAGTTTTGCGATCTGTGTGATAGATTGGATGGTTTAGTAGATCAAAGTATCTTTGATAGAAAGACATTGTCTGATGCTTTGTTTTATTCTTTAGTGCTATCAAAAATTTCAAAGAGCTCTGAATATAAACAGTTGGCTTGGGTTTATGAAGTAGAGAGTTTAAGTGAGATGCTTGTCATGCATGCAGACTCACTGCCAACCATGAAAAAATTTTCTGTAGATCAACAAAAGTTAGTGCGTTTAATTTTAGATGGTCTTGGGTTTGAAGGTTATTTAGAAATGTATCGTACTAATTTAGTTTATGATATAGGCGATGATTGTCAGCTATTAAAAGAAAATATTGAGTGTTTTGATTTGTCTTTCTTGATGTTTATTTGTCGTATGGCGGGAAATTATGCTCGATTTGGAAGAAAGACTCCTGATCTTACTTCAGGTTATTTTTCTTATCTTTCAGGATTTGAAAAGGATCTATTTACTCACCTTCAACAATCCTCTTAAGATCTTCTAAACGTTCATTTTCTGTTTTAACAAAGTTTTCTTTGAGTTCAGAAAAGTGAGTCATCAAGACTTCAAAGTCATGCTTTTTGATAGCTAAGATGTTACATTCACCTTTTGCTCTTATTGTTGCAGATCTTTTGTTTGTGGACATAAGAGCCATTTCTCCAAAGTAATCACCTTGTTTTAATGTGGTGATAACCTGATCATTTTTGATTACATCCACTTCTCCTTTGGCAATGACATACAGATAATCACCTATATCTCCTGATTGGAAGATGGTTTCTTTATCGATATAATGAAGGTTTTCAAAGCCGCTCTTCGGTCTTCCTTTTAATTGAACAGTATCTTTAGAAAGAAGTAGATCTAGAAACCAAGAAATTGATATGCGGATCTTTGCTGCAAATCCAGGGATTTTCATAAGATAGATAAATCGCCAAAGAACCCAGGCTATAAATCCTGAAAGCTTAATACCAAAAATTTCTGCTACAGCTCTTCTGTGTCCCAGTGCTGCCATTTGACCTAAAGATTTGAAGTTGAATTGTTTTTTTTCTCCACCCATGATGCTTGCTTTGATGTTTTTTGCTAAAATAGGCGCTTGCCTTGTTGCAAACTGAGCAGTAGGAGGTGAAAATTCATCAGGTTTTTTATACGATCTAGGAATATAGGCGCAATCACCAATTGCCCAGAGATCAGAATGATTATTTACTTGTAGGTAGCTATCACAAATAACCTTTCCATATTCTTTTTGTAGATCTAAAGCCTCTATTAACGGATTTGGAAGAGATGGAACTGTTGATACAATTGTGCGACTTGGAATTTTTGTGTCATTGTCTAAAATAGCCTCATGAGGAGTGGCGGAAACAAGACGGGTCTTATAAAAGATTTCGATACCTCTTTTAGCTAAAAGCTTTCCACAATATTTCCCTAAAGAAGGAGAGAGTTCTCGATCTACTAATCGATCTTTGCTGTGCACTAATACTACACGGATTTCATCAGTGTTGATGGTGGGATATTTCTTAGCTTTTTTACGCGCTAAGTCATTGATCTCAGCTACAACTTCTACGCCAGAAAAACCTCCACCTCCAACAACAAAAGTTAATAACGTCCGTCTTTCTTCTTCATTCGTTTCTTGTGCTGCTGTTTCAATGACATCGATGATACGATTTCTTAACGATAGAGCATCTGATAAATCCTTAAATGGAAGCGCATGTTCTGTTAAACCTCCTGGTGATGTCCTGAAATCTGTGACTGTTCCGAGCCCTAAGACTAAATGATCATACTTAATGATAACATCCTTATGAGAAAAATTAGGGGAGAGTGTTATCTGCTTATTCTCTAAATTTATGTCTGTGACCTCTCGTATATATATCGAAGTGTGCTTTAATAAAGATCTTAAAGAAGTAACAGAGTCTAATATGTCTATTGATCCACCAACTACTTCTGCAAGCATTGGTTGATATGTAAAATAGTTTTCTTTGTTAACTAGAACAATCTCAATAGAATCACGATAATGCCTTAGCATTTTTTCGAGATGAATGGCTGTATAAACCCCTCCAAATCCTCCTCCTAAGATCACTATTTTTTTCATACAAAAGTCCTTTGGCTTCTTATGATACTTTTTATTGCTTTAACTTCAAGCCTATACTCATCACACTCAATTTAAATGACTTGCTCTGTTTTTCTAAAACCTTGGTATAATTATATAAAAAGGAGATCGAAATGACTTACCTATACATTATACCCCTAACACCTGCTTGGTATATCGTAGTGGGAAGCTTTGTTTTTATCACAACAATATTTCTACTTTTGGGAAGCTATATACCTTCTATATGGAAAGTTAGATTACTAAGGTTTATTGGTTTCTACCTTTTGTTTGATCTTTTGTTTATGGAAGCATACCTTTTATTTAACGGTAACTTTTCCCTTCAAACCTCTCTACCTTTGTCGTTTTGCTCAGTGATGCAATTAGTTGCCGCTTTTGCTGCTATAACACAAAATGCCTTCTTATTTGAATTTGCTCTTTTCTTTGCAATAGCAGGTCCAATTCAAGCCTTCCTTACACCAGCAGTTGTCTATCAAGGTGAAGAGTTTATTCTTATAGATTTTTTTATCGCCCACGGCCTTACCGTTATCGCTCCACTCTTCATGACCCTCTGCCTTAACTTTGCACCACGAAAATGGGCAGCAGTCAAAAGCATCGGTATAATGCAATTTGTGGTCATCTGCATCTACGGAATTAATATTCACCTAGGCGCTAACTATATGTATCTTTGTGAAAAACCAAATATTATTCATCCCCTTAATACAGCCGCTTGGCCCTATTACGTCCTCAACTGGCACTTGTTGTTTTATTCAATACCTTTACTCATTCAAGGCGCTTTTTACTTAAAGACCCTGTTAGATAACAAAACTACCGGCAAAATCACATACTAGAAGGGGGGGGGGCTTTGATTTTTGGGTCTATTTTTCCTATTTTTGGTCTCCGAGTACCACCTGTACACTATCGACCAAAAATAGAAAAACTATCCTCCAAAACTAAAAGCCCTACTCTTAACAATTTTTTCAAGTTGATTTTCTGAATCATTTCAGTAATTATGAAGTAACTATGATTTTCCATAATCAACTAGGTTTTCCTTGTCTTTGGTCTCCGAGTACCACCTGTACACTATCGACCAAAAATAGAAAAACTAGCCTCCAAAACTAAAAGCCCTACTCTTAACAATTTTTTCAATTTGATGTTCTGAGCCATTTCTGTAATTATGAAGTAACTATGATTTTCCATGATCGACTAGTTTTTCCTTGTTTTTGATCTCCG
>JAJACQ010000011.1 GCA_022601435.1 Chlamydiia bacterium | reverse complement strand
CTTTAAGATTAAATGAGTATGAGAAAACAGATTCCATCCATTTGAAAATTGACACTTGGTATTCTTATCTTTTTTACTTATGTGATTTGAATAAGTTCTTTGAAGACAAAGAGGCACAGCTCCCTTCACAACATGATCTTGACTATAAAGATGTAACTTTCCAGTGATTACATTTACATGGTTCCTTAATGCTAAATCATTTCCTTCACTAGATAGATCTCTTAATTCCGGAAATAAACATATAGGAATTGCAGCAAACAACAAACATAATCTTCTCATAAAAAATACAGCCTCTTTATAAAAAACAAACGTCAATCTAAATGATGTTTACTTAATCGTCAAGTAAGCGATTTATTCTTAACATCTAAATACAACACAAAGAAAGAATAAAAGATTGCGATTTATGAATAGTTCTCCTCCAAAGGTTGAAAAAGCAGATTATTTTAGACAAAAAGAAATGTGATTGATGGGGAGTTGTGTATTTTGGATGGATTTTTGATTATCTTTGGTCGATAGTGTACGTAATGGTACTCGGAGACCGAAGATAATTAAAAAGGCGCCAAAAGACACAACTCCCCACTGTACAAATTAATATGGTTTTGTTATTGCAAAACTATGCAGAGATCTTTAAAAAAGTTAAGGCCTAAGGCTAATAAGTTGTTAAGTTTTTCCGCTAACTGGAAAAGATCTAATCGTGATCTCAATATTTTGCTTGGTGAGCAGTTGATAACTTTGTATGAGAAGGAGACTTTTCCGGCGGCGGTGGAGTTGTTTTTTGAGATTCCTGCGTTTAGGCGTATTTTAAAGAATTTATCGAATGGTAGTTTATGGAAGGATGTGTATGTTTTTGGAGAGGAGGATCACCATCCTCCGAAGGAGATTCAGAAGGTTCAAAACATTGCGTCTGCTTTTCAAAAGATTTGTTCTATTTCGCATTATCCGAATTATCCAGAGAATTCTTTAGCCAAGGCAAAATTATTAACAAATAACATCTATGAGTATCTATTCATTATCTACAAGTTAAAGAGTGTAAGAGGTAAGGTTTCTGAGAAGATTAAGAAGCAGCTTATTGTAAGTGTTAAGGGATTTATTAAAGAATTAAAGAAAGAGCTTCGTTCCGATAAGGAGTTATTTGCTCCGCTTACAAAGCATGAAAGTGTTAAAAGATTAAAGTCTATTAATTTTGCTAAGATTACAAAGAAAGATTTAGTTACTCCTCAAGAGATATTATCTTTTTTACATATCTGCTCTGTAAAAAAAGAAAACTCATCGTCTATTTGTCATAAGATTTTAAATCAAATGCATAAAGAGATTGAGCTTGTCTTTGATTCCATTGTCAAAAATGCCCCATTCTTTCTTCCTTATACTTTAAGGCGTTTAATTTATGAGAACATGGAAGAAGCAAAGGATTCAGATGAATTACATAGTTCGTTAGTTGCTCTTTTTAATGATGGGCGTTATGAGATTATCGAGACGAAACAATCTTCGCATATAGAGAATGTCTTTGATGCTTGTATTAATTTACACATTTTAGAAAAAAGTTTAGATCTTATTGCCACACGTTCAGATTTACCTGAGCAATTTAAAGTTTATTACTCATCTCAATATATTCATATTAAGGATGCCCTTTCTATGATTGAAGATTTTAATTCACAGGTTGGTTATTTTCTCTCTGGTTTTTTTGAAACACAGATCAGTTTTTTATTAGAGCTTTTAAATAATCCCCCGATTGACAAGATTGAAGTTGATCTTTCCTCTATTGAGCATAAAGTCATTGCTTTTTTAGAAACCTATGCCAAGGTAAAGCCTGAACTTTTACAAAAAGATATCAAGCAAGCATTTATTAATGATGCTATTAAGGATCTAGAGCTTGAAGAGGCTAAGAATTATATTAAGAATACCTTCTCCTTTATTCTCCCTCAAAAAAATGAAGATACTTTTATCTCTTTAGAAAAACAAACAAGAAAGATCCTTACAAGTCTTTTAAAAATTTATAAGGGTATGGATCCAAAAAGTTTTCCTGCTCTTTTATTAAAGGAAAAGATCAAAAGCCTTTATTTAATTGATGTACCTTCTTTTTCTTTAGGGTGGTATCTTTTTGGAGAAATCATCTCGACTCTTTTTATTTTAGAGTCTTATCAAAAATTAGACACTAACAAAACCATTGAAGAGTTTTTATTAGATGTTTATCAATACCCTATTTTTTCTGTTTTGTTAAACACAAAACATTCTAATCTACCAAAGATATTCATTAAATTGCAAATGATTTAAGCTCTAGAAAGAAACATTTTTTTTATCTAGACAAATAGGTATGAAATACAATATATAGTATTAGCATAGACAATAAACACTACATCTTGTATTTAGAAGGTAGAAACATTTTATAGGAGTGTTATGAAAAAAGATAAAGAGATGATAACAAATAAGAAGCAAAAAGATGAAAAGATTTTAAGCTCGATGAAAAACATAAAGACTTCTAAAAAAGCAAAAACTAATGCTTTGACAATTGTCAAAAGAAAAGGAAGTATGGTTCCTTTTTCTAGAGAAAGGATAGAAAAAGCTTTAAAGGCTGCTTTTTGTGATACAAAAAATCTTCCTAAAGAAAAACCCCTTCCTACGACTACAAAAAACACCATCACTCGCTTAACTACTATTGTAGAAGATAAAGCTAAACATCTTGGTGAAAAAGGTGTCACCCTTACTGTTGAAGGTATCCAAGATTTAGTAGAGATCACACTAATGAAAAACAATTTCCATGATGTGGCAAGAGATTATATCCTTTATAGAGAAAAGAAAAGAGAGCAAAGAGAAGAAGAAAGAAAGGTTATTACGATTTTAAGTGCTGACGGCATTACAAAAAGACGTTTTAATCCTATGAAGATCTCTTCATCTTTAGAAAACCTTTTTAGAAACCATCATGGTTTTGAAGGTCAAACAGAAGATAATTTTATTATCTCAATTAATGAAATCACCTCACAAGTGACAGAGGCTGTTTTAACCCTTCAAAAAGATACTATAACAAGAGAAGCTTTAGAAGAGATTATCGAAAACACTTTAATGGATTTAAATTACTTTGATGAAGCAAAAAGGTATATTCGCTCTCGCAACACTGTTGTAGAAGAAAAAACTCAAGAAGTTGCTGGGAAATCTTTTGTGATAACTGGAGAAAAAGGTGCTACATATGAAATTACAGAAAATGATGTAAAGCAGATTGTTTCTCATGCGTGTAGAGATACAGAAAATGTTGAAGTTGATGGAATTGTTCATGCAGCCCTTTTAAATTTTTATGAAGGTATTACAGAGTCTGAAGTTGATACAGCTCTCATTATGGCAACACGTGCAAAAATTGAGATCGAACCCAACTACACTTATGTATCTGCAAAACTTTTATTAGAAAAAATCTATAAAGAGACATTTGAATGTTCTTCCCGCGAAAAGAGCTTTGAGCAAAGTTATAGAGAGTATTTTGTAAGCTACATTCAAAAAGGAATTTCTGTAGAAAGACTTTCTACAGAGCTCTATGATTTTGATCTTCAAGAATTATCAAAAGCTTTGGTGCCTGAAAGAGATTTCCTTATTCAATATTTAGGATTACAAACTTTATATGATAGATATTTCATTCACCACAAAGAAAGGCGTTTAGAAACTCCTCAAATTTTCTGGATGAGAGTGTGTATGGGTTTAGCTATTCGTGAAGATAACAAAACTAAAAGAGCTATTGAATTCTATAATATTTTATCAAGGCTACTTTATTCTCCAGGAACACCTACCCTCTTTAATTCAGGAACACCTCACTCACAATTAAGTTCTTGTTATTTATCTACTATTAATGATGACTTAAGTCATATCTTTAAAGTGATCTCTGATGATGCTCAGCTTTCTAAATGGGCTGGAGGTTTAGGAAATGACTGGACTTCTGTTCGTGCTACTGGATCTTTAATTAAAGGAACAAATGGCCGCTCTCAAGGAGTGATTCCATTTTTAAAAGTGGCTAATGATACAGCTGTTGCTGTCAATCAAGGAGGAAAAAGAAAAGGAGCTTTATGCTCTTATTTAGAAACTTGGCACCTTGATATTGAAAACTTCCTAGAGCTTCGTAAAAATACAGGTGATGAAAGAAGAAGAACTCATGATATGAACACTGCTAACTGGATTCCTGATCTATTCATGAAAAGAGTTGAGCAAAATAAACACTGGACTTTGTTTACACCTTCTGATGTTCCTGATCTTCATGAACTTTATGGGCAGGCTTTTGAAAAACGTTATGAAGAATATGAACAACAAGTTGCTGATGGAAAAATTGCTCTTTCTAGAAAAGTTGATGCCAAAGATCTATGGAGAAAAATGCTTAGCATGATCTTTGAGACAGGGCACCCTTGGATCACATTTAAAGATCCATCGAATGTTCGTTCTCCTCAATCACATGTTGGTGTTGTACACAGCTCTAATCTATGTACTGAGATTTTATTAAACACTTCAAAAGATGAAGTCGCTGTTTGTAACTTAGGATCTGTAAATTTAATTGCTCACTTAGATAGCAATAATAATATTGATGAAGAAAGACTAGAAAATACAGTAACAACAGCTATTCGTATGCTTGATAATGTTATTGATATTAACTTCTATCCTATTCCAGAAGCAAAGAATGCAAACGCTAAGCACAGACCAATTGGTCTTGGGTTAATGGGTTTCCAAGATCTTCTTCATAGAAAAGGTATTAGCTATGCAAGCTTTGATGCGGCAGAAGTTGCCGATGATGTGATGGAGAAAATTTCTTATCATGCGATCAAAGGATCTTCAAACTTAGCAAAAGAGCGTGGTGCTTACCAAAGTTATAAAGGATCAAAATGGGATCAAGGGCTTTTGCCAATTGATACAATTGATCTTTTAGAAAAAGAGCGTGGAGAAAAAATCGATATGGATAGATCTTCAAAAAAAGATTGGGATTCATTAAGAGCTCTTGTGAAAAAACAAGGTATGAGAAACTCAAATACAATGGCTATTGCTCCTACTGCAACCATTGCTAATATTTTAGGAGTTTCAGCCTCTATTGATCCAAACTACAAAAACTTGTATGTAAAATCAAATCTTTCTGGTGAGTTTACCATGGCAAATACTTATTTAATTGATGAATTAAAAAAGCTAGGTCTTTGGGATAAAGAAATGCTTGATGATTTAAAGTATTTTGATGGTTCTATTCAAGAAGTAGAGCGTATTCCTGATGAAGTAAAAGATAAATATTTAACAGGATTTGAAGTTGATTCACTTTGGTTAATTGAATGTGCTTCACGTCGTCAGAAATGGATAGATATGGGTCAATCATTAAACCTATTCTTAGCAGAGCCAAGTGGAAAAAAACTTGATGAAATGTATTTTGCTGCATGGCGAAAAGGGGTAAAAACAACTTACTACTTAAGAGCACTTGCTGCTACAACTATTGAAAAATCTACAACTGATATCAATAAACGTGGTATTCAACCAAGATGGATGAAAAATAAATCAGCATCATCTAGAATTGAAGTAAAGAGAACAACTAAAATTCAGGCTTGCTCTATGGAAGAAGGCTGTGAGAGTTGTCAATAAAAACTAACATCTAAACTTGAGGAATATATGACTACAACAAAAAAAGATCAAACAAAGAAACGCTTTGAAGCAAAAGCAAAACGCTTGATCAACTGTAACCAGGTGGATGTGAATCAAATCATGCCCATGAAATATAAATGGGCATGGGAGCATTACTTAAACGGATGTGCTAATCATTGGATGCCTAATGAAGTGCCTATGTCAAAAGATATCGAACTTTGGAAATCTGATGCTTTATCAGAAGCTGAAAGATTGATGGTTATGAGAAATTTAGGATTTTTCTCTACAGCAGAAAGTTTAGTTGCAAACAATATAGTGCTTGCAATCTTTAAGCATGTAACAAATCCTGAAGCCCGCCAATATCTTCTTCGTCAAGCTTTTGAAGAAGCAATTCACACACACACTTTCCACTACATTGTTGAATCTTTAGATCTAAATCCATCTGAGATTTTCAATATGTATAATGAAATTGAAGTGATTGGAAAAAAAGATCAATTTGAGATGAAAATCACAGAAGAAATTTTAAAAGATGGTTTTTCAACAGAGACTGAAGAAGGTGCTCGCATATTCTTAAAAAATCTGATTGGTTATTATATCATTATGGAAGGAATTTTCTTCTACAGTGGGTTTGCTATGATCTTATCTCTTCATAGACAAAATAAAATGACAGGTATAGGAGAGCAATTCCAATTTATCTTACGTGATGAGACAATTCACCTAAACTTTGGTATCGATTTAATTAATGGTATTAAAGAGGAAAATCCAAATCTATGGTCAGAAGATTTCCAAAAAGAAATCACTGATATGATTGATGAAGCTGTTACACTTGAAACTGAATATGCAAAATCATGTCTTCCTAAAGGAATATTAGGTTTAACAGCCCCTATGTTTGAGGAATATGTTGGATTTATTGCAGACCGCCGTCTTGAAAGAATTGGTCTTTCTGCTCGTTATCATAAAACTAATCCATTCCCTTGGATGAGTGAAGTGATTGATCTTCAAAAAGAGAAAAACTTCTTTGAGACAAGAGTGACAGAATATCAATCTTCCTCTTCTCTTTCTTGGTAAATTATCTATCTAAATAAAGAGGTCATTTTAGACCTCTTTTTATTTTGTAGAAAGAAAGAAGCTCATTTGGTAAAATCATTACCTTACATCGATCAAAGGATGGGTATAATGAAGAAAGGTGATAGATATAATGACTTTTTAATAAAGGACATTTTTGAAATTGAGGAAATCCATATTACCCTCATCCATGCTATCCATGAAGAAAATGGTGCAAATGTTTTTCATATAAAATCTGATGATAAAGAAAATCTCTTTGGACTTTGTTTTAAAACTTATCCAACAAATGATGGAGGCGTTCCACATATCTTAGAACATACTGTTCTTTGTGGTTCTAAAAAATTTCCTATTCATGATCCATTTTTCTCGATGCTTAGAAGAAGTTGTAATACATTTATGAATGCATTTACTTCAAAACTTTGGACAGGATATGTGGCTTCTTCTCAAATAGAAAAAGACTTTTATAATATCTTCTCTGTATATCTAGATGCAGCCTTAAACCCCCTTCTTACAAAAAATAGTTTTATGCAAGAAGGTCATCGACTAGAATTTGTAGATCCCAATGACACATCTTCTGATCTACAGATCAAAGGTATCGTCTTTAATGAAATGAAAGGGGTTTTTTCTAACCCTTCTTCCATTGTGTGGCGACAGCTTGTTAAACATCTTTTCCCGAATACAACTTATGGTTGTGACTCAGGGGGAATACCTAAAGACATAGTAAACTTAACTCATCAAGAACTTCAAGAATTCCATAAAAAATATTATGATAAAAGATTATGTAATTACTTTTTCTATGGAGACATTCCCCTAGAAAAACACTTAGATTTTTTATCTAAAAACGTTTTTACAGAAAAGCTTGGTAAAATAAACACTCTTCCCCCAATTGATAAAATCAAGCGTTTTGAAAAACCAAAATCTATTGAAGAAAAATATCATTCTACAAATTGCGATAAAGACCCCACTTATTTTTCATTAGGTTTTACAACTTGTGGTATTGAAGATCAAGATGATGTATTAACTCTTACTCTTTTAGATATCATCTTAATGGATACAGATGCCTCTATTTTAAAGAAAAGAATTTTACAATCAAAACTTTGTTTAGATGCTTATGGTTTTTACGATTCAGATGCAAGAGAAATCCCATACGTTTTTTATTGTATCGGGCTTCAATCAAAACCTGAAGAATTAGAAAAAGTTATTTTAGACAATCTAAAACAAATTGCAAACGAAGGGTTTTGTGTAGAGTGGATTGAAGGAGCTCTACATCAATTAGAATTTTCTAAATTAGAAATCTCAGGATCATCAGGGCCATATGGACTAGATCTAATGAGCCACTCTGTAATGCCCTATCAACAAGGTGGGTCTTTAATTGATGGATTAAGAATTCACTCCCTCTTAAATTCACTCCGTGAAAAATTAAAAGATAAAAACTATCTTTCAAATTTTATCAAGAAACATTTCATAGAAAATAATCATAGAGTAAGTTTTACCCTTTACCCTGATCAAAAAGTAAGACAACAAGAAGAAAAACAAGAAAAAGACTTTTTAGCTAACTTAAAAAATTCTTTCTCAAATGAACAAAAAGAAAACATTCAAAAAGATTTTTCTGAATTTACAAAATATCAAAAAGAAGCAGAGAATGAAAATATTGAATGTCTTCCATGTTTATCTTTAAATGATATTCCCAAAAATGCTCCTTATTATCCTGTAAATCGATGTATGTTTCAAGATAGCACTGTATATCACCACGAAGTTTTTACAAACGCTATCTGCTACTTTGATCTTATTTTTGATATCCCACAAATTCCAGAAAATGACCTCCCCTACTTAAAACTCTTTAGCACCATCATCCCTGAAATTGGAACAAAAGAATTTTCATGGGAAAAAAACATGAGGCGTGTACAACAAAACTTTGGGTCTTTATCATCTTCATTAGCTCTAAATGTTCAAAAAGATAATATAAACACATGCTATCCAACACTTTCTATAAATTCACGATTTCTAAATCGTAAAACTGAGAATTGCCTAAAAGTATTAAAAGATTTAATTCTAAATATTGATTTAGATGATAAACAACGTATCAAAAACTTAATCCTCCAAATTGCGTCTGCATTAGAAAGTGATATTAATAAAAAAGCCTTGAGTTATGCCTTAAAAGAATCCTCTAGTCATATCTCACCTTGGACTCATTTAAGTAACATCTGGTATGGGTCTCCTTACTACGGATTTATAAAAAACATTTCTAAAAATTTAGATACAGAATTAGATATTATTATTGAAAAATTCCATACATTTAAAAAAACTCTCTTTCATTTAAATAACGCTCATATTGTTATTTCTAGTGATAAAGAACAATTTGAAGACTTAAAAAATAATCAATTCTACGATTTATTAAATATTTCAAACTGCTCATCTGGATTTCATCCCTGGATAGAATTACCAACACCTAAAAAAGCAGAAAATAAAGGTGTGATTATCTCTTCTAGCATCGCTCATAATGCTTTGGCGCTTCCAACAGTAACTTTAACATCTGAGCTTGCCCCTGCTATTAAAATAGCCACTTACCTATTAGAAAATATATACATCCATAAAATGATCAGAGAAAAAGGTGGAGCATATGGATCAGGTGTGAAATACAACATCCTTACAGGTGTACTTAACTTCTATAGCTACCGTGACCCACATATAGAAACAACTATTGAAGCTTTTCATCAAGCTTGTACAGAACTTTTAGAAAATGAGATTTCAGAAAAAGCACTTTTAGAAGCAATCTTAAGTTACATCCAAGATGTAGACTCTCCTGTCCCTGTAAGCTGCCGGGCATCTGTAACATACTTCCAAGAAAAAGTAGGACTTTTAAAGGAAGTGAGGCAACAGTTTAGAGAGGCAATTCTTTCTCTTAAAAAAGAAGATATCCAAAGAGCTTTAAGAGATGCTATTATTCCAGGTCTCGAAAATGCCATCCAAGTCTCATATAGCGATATTCAAAAACTAGAAAATGCAAACGCAAAACTCAAAAGAAGCTTAAAATTAGAGACTATTTAATCGAGAAAGAACTTCCTCATCCAATTTATACTGCCTTGCTTTTTGCATGTGTTCTTTATAATTAACCTGATTAAGATTTTTAGTTATTAAAGCTGAAATGAATGAAAGTTTTGGAACCTGTGTAGCTTTTAAAGCCATCTGACATATTAAACTTTTCTCTCTTGCAGTTAAATTTTCAACTGATTCGTAAGCCAATCCTATCATTCTATCTAAATCTTCTTCTAAATAATAGTCTGTAAACAACTTTAACCCATTAGAAGGTTTATTTTTATAATATTCTGTGTTGTATATGATAGCTTGATCTCCAATGATATAGAATTCAAAACCTTTAGGATAATTATTTTTCACAAAGTTAAACACATCATTAATTTTTGGATAATGAGCTATATATTCATTCATCGGCGCAACAAAACTTGTCTTAAAACATCTAACATCATCTACCAAAATAACTGTACTTTCCTTTATATATTTTTGAATTGTAACTAATTCATCTAAAAGAGGGGGATCATTTTTACCCTTTACAGTATCACACCTTGAAAAATGCGCATCTAAAAAAATCAAAGTTCTATCTGGAGAATAATGACTTAATAGCTTGTCAAGCTCTTCATCTGAAGAACCGTGAATAAAAGTAATTTGTGTTTTTTTAAGCCTTTCTTTGGATTTTTTATATAATTCTTCAGATAACTCAATTGTAAATACATCCTCAAAATAGCGACATGCTTTACCTGTAGTAGCTCCCTCATAAGTTCCTGTTTCAATAAAAGTTAATAAATTATATCTCATTTGAAGATTTTTTAAACGTCTCTTCCCCATCCCTCCAGAAATTGAAAACTCAATACCTTGTGAAAAAACACTACAAAAAAACATTAAGAAAAATAATACCCTCATAAGACACCCTTTAAAATTTAAAGAATAAGTATATAAGAAATTAACATTCAAAAAAATAAAAAAAGATTAAAAATGATAGAGAAATTCAAATTTAGATGAATTTTTGCTTATCTTGACCGCCGCATGTACAAAAGAGTACCTGCTAGTATTCTTTTAGAAAAACTAGATAAAAAAGAGAAAGACTTCTAATTTTAGAGGCTAGTTTTTCTAATAGGGGCCGATAGTGTACAGGTAGTACTCAGAAGGCCCCTATTAGGAAAAATAGACCTAAAAGTCGAAGTCTCCCCCTTTTTTTAAGGGGTGGTGATGGACGTGAATAAAGCCTGTCCTTTGAGGCTCAATAGTGCCACAAGCTTTTTACCCTTCCCAGCTTTTTCTAAAGCTTTTGAAAGATCTTCCACTTTAGTAATTTTTGTTCCATTAATAACCATAATGACGCTTCCTGCTTTCCATCCAGAGCGGTGAGCAAGACTACCTGAAACTATTTCTTTTATGACGACACCAGATTCCCCTTTTTTTAGGTTATATTTTTGTCCATCACTCTCTGGTATATCTTCAACTATCACACCCAGGCGATGAATGATATCACCTTTGGTTGATGCCTCTGGCATTTGCGATCCTAATTCAAGTGAAAGGGTTTTTGTTTTTCCTTTTCTTAGGATTTTAACTTTACATTTTTTTCCTGCTGGAAGTTTCCCTACTTCTGTAGAAAAGTTTTTGGCATTTTTGATAGACTTTTCATTAAAAGAGATAATTAAATCACCTGGAATGAGGCCAACTCTTTCTGCTACGGAATCTTTAGATACAGAAGCAACCAAAGCACCCTTCGTTCCTTTTTTATAACCGAATCCTTCAATTAAATCTTCTGTAAGATCTTGGATACTTACCCCTAAAAAACCTCTATTTACAGTACCAGTTTCTTTAACATGTTCGTAGATCATTTTCGCAATGTTACTAGGTACAGAAAAGCCCACTCCCATATTTCTATGAGATGGAGGAATAATTGCAGTATTTACAGCAATCACTTCTCCATTTAAGTCTAGCAAAGGACCTCCGCTTGATCCTGGATTTAACGAAGCATCTGTTTGAATATAATCTTCAATTTGATTATTAGCTAAATTCATTCTATGTTTTGCAGAAATCACACCTGTTGTTACAGAATCTCGTAATCTTAAAGGATGACCAATTGCTACAATACATTGTCCTTGCTCAATTAAATCTGAATCAGCAAATTTTAAGTACGGTAAATTTTTCTCTTCAATCTTTATTACAGCAATATCTGTTTTAGGATCACAACCTATAAGTTCTGCTTTATACTCTTTTTCACCATCATTTTCATAGATTTCTACAAGAATTTCTGCTGCACCTTCAATCACATGATAATTTGTGACGATATACCCATCATCTGAGACGATAAACCCACTTCCTGTAGCAGGAGGCTTTTCTCGTCTATTCGGTACTTGAGATCTGCCGAAAAACTTATCAAACAACTCATCTTGGAATTGTCTAAATGGATCACTTTGATTATCTGCTTCTGAAGCCACTTTTTTATCTGAACTATATTTTGTTTCAATATAAACAACCGCAGGACCTGATTTTTTTACTACATCTACAAAGGCACTTGATAAGCCTTTACCACAATGAGCGCATGTCGGCTCTTTTCTGATCTCTTGTTTAGTTTCACTAAAGTTAAAAATAGATACTGAAATCATTAAGCAAAAAAGATACTTATACATTGAAAACCTCCATTGTGTAGAGAGTTATTTTAATAGAATTAGAAAATTTTGCCAATAAAAAAACCCCGAAAGAATCGGGGTTAAAATCTTTTTGAATATCCAGAAAGCTAAATTAAGCTACTGAATCTTTTAAAGCTTTTCCAGGACGGAAAGAAGGAACTTTCTTCGCAGGAATTTTCAACTCTTTTCCTGTTTGTGGATTTCTTCCAACTCTTGCTTTTCTTTTTGTTATTTTGAATGTGCCGAAACCAACAAGCTGAACTTCATTGCCTTTTCTTAGAGCTTTTTGAATTGCTTCAATATATGCGTTTAAGAATTTCTGTGTGTCAGATTTTGTGAATCCTGTTTTATCAGACAACTCTTCAATCAGTTCGTTTTTATTCATTAGTGACCTCCATGTTAGGTTAGTTAATTTCTACAGCTTATGACAAGTGGGAATAGTACACAAGTTTTCTGTGATAATTTTTAATATATTTAAGTTTTTTCAGGAGAAATCTACTGATTTTTCATGAGAAATTTTTGAAATTCCTCAGTATCGCGTATTTCATCAAAAGCTTTACTATTAGCTACTTCATGTATATCTACCGTTCCAAAAACTTTAGCGGCAGAAAGCCAAGCAATTGACTGAGAAATTTTTTTCTCAAACCCCATAGTTTTTGCTGCAATAATAGCAATTTCACTTTGTTTTGCCTGCTCAAAAAGTGTACTTGCGTGCTTCATTACACGCTCAAAATCCCTCATTTTATAACAACATCTATAAAACAAGATCAATGAATCCAAAGAAAGATTTTTCTCCTCACTCTTTAATAGATCATAGCTTTTATCAAATTCACCCTGTTCAAAGGAAATTTTTGCTAAGTTTTCTACTGCTAAAGTGTGAATCATCCCCTCATGAGTCGAATTTAAAAGATTTTCTAGACATCGTTTTGCACTTTCAACATCTCCTGAGCCCATCATTTGATTAGCCTCTTCCATCTTTCCTTTTAAATTAGGTGACATATCATCTCTTGTAAAATTTTTAAACTGCCTAAGAGTTTCAAAACTTTGGAAAGTAAAGAGTAAAAAGATAATCCCAATAATCAAATATCCCATATAAAAAAAGAATGCAGCACCCATAGCTGATAGTACCAAGGAGATTATAAATGAAGCCCTCCAAGCCTTTTGACCCATGAATCCTTGTAAAATAACGCGAAGAAGATGCCCTCCATCAAGGGGTAAAATTGGAATTAGGTTAACTACCGTCCAAAAAAGATTTATAAATTTCGTAACGGTGATAAAATAGGCAAGGTATGGCCCTACACTACCTAGTCTTAATACAGTCTCAATAGGAATTAGACTAGCTGCAAAAAATAATAAAAAACCAAAAATAGGCCCCATAGCAATGACTATAAATTCTTGCCAACCTTTGATTTTCTTCCCCTGGGGAAGAGTTAAACCACCAAAAGCAAAAAGTTGTATCTGCGCACTTTGTCCAAAAAACGTGGCTGCCAAAGCATGTCCATATTCATGGAATAATACCGATATAAAGATTACTAATGTCCATATAACAGTTCCTGCTAAAGAATATTGTGTATTTATAAATCCAATAATAGCCGCCATTATAAAAAATGATGGTGCAATTTTAACTGGTATCTTCTTCATTATCCAAACGCCCTTAACATAGCTGCGCCCATTTGATCAGGAGTCATTGCCACGATGACATTTGCTTCCTGAAGCGCTTTAATTTTATCATCTGCCCCACCTTTTCCACCAGATATGATAGCACCTGCATGCCCCATTCTTTTTCCTGGAGGAGCTGATCTTCCTGCAATAAATGCCGCTACTTTCTTGCTACACTTATTTTTTATCCATTCAGCAGCCTTTTCTTCTGCATCACCACCAATCTCACCAATCATTAAGATCCCTTCAGTCTTAGGGTCCTTTTCAAACATCTCTAAAACATCAATAAAGTTCGTTCCATTGGTAGGATCACCGCCAATACCCACACAAGTGGTCTGCCCAAGCCCTAAACTTGTTGTTTGCCAAACTGCTTCATATGTAAGCGTTCCTGACCTTGAAACAATCCCAATTTTCCCTGGCGTATGTATATAACCTGGCATGATTCCAATTTTACACTCATCAGGCGTAATAACCCCTGGACAATTTGGCCCAATCAACCGGCTTTTACTTTTTAAAAACCTTTCTTTTACCTTCAACATATCTAATATAGGAATACCCTCGGTAATGCAGATAATTAACTCAACACCTGCTTCTTCAGCCTCTAAAATCGCTGCTGCCGCAAATCTTGGTGGTACAAATATCATTGTTGCATCTACACCTACACTTTTTTTAGCCTCTGCCACGGTATTAAAAATAGGAAGCCCATGCTCTGAGACCTGCCCCCCCTTTCCAGGCGTTACCCCGCCCACCATCTTTGTTCCGTAAGCCAAACATTGAGCTGTATGAAAACTTCCCGCTTGCCCTGTAATCCCCTGACAAATGACCTTCGTCTCTTTATTTACTAATACACTCATGATGTCACCTTCCCCTCTACTTGCTCCACGATCTTCTTTGCTGCATCACCTAAATCACTTGCTGCTATCACTTTTAAACCAGATTCATTGATGATCTTCTTACCCTCTTCAACGTTTGTCCCCTCAAGCCTTACAACTAAAGGAACTTTTAACTTAACTTCCTTAATTGCCGCCACAACACCTTCTGCAATAATATCGCATTTCATTATCCCACCAAAGATATTTACCAAGATCCCCTTCACTTTAGAATCACTCAAGATAATCTTAAAACTCTCAACAACCTTTTCTTTAGACGCGCTACCACCTACATCTAAGAAATTTGCAGGTGTTCCCCCTTTTTCTTTAATAATATCCATTGTAGCCATCGCAAGCCCTGCCCCATTTACCATACACCCAATATTTCCATCCATTGCAACGTAAGCTAAATCAAGCTCATGAGCCCTTTGCTCTGCTTCACCTTCTTGAGTAGGATCATACATTTCAGCTATCTCTTTTTGACGATATAAAGCGCTATCATCTACATTGATTTTTGCATCTAATAAGAATAGATTCCCCTCTCCATCCTGAATTAATGGGTTAATCTCTAAAATAGAGCCATCTATCTCCATAAAAGCCTTTACCATCGCAGGAATGATCTCCATACCCTGCTCTTTAGACTTTCCTTCCCATCCTAAAAAGTCACAAATCTTTTTAACTTGCTTATCAGTAATCTTTCCATCAGGAGTAAGAGGCATCTTTAGAATCTTTTCAGGTGTTGCCTCTGCAACCTCCTCAATCTCCATTCCCCCCTCCTTTGATGCCATAATCAAAGGAACAGCATGATCTCTATCTACAATAATTCCGAAATAAAACTCTTTGGCAATATCTGCAAGATCTGCCACCATCACCTGATGACATATAATCCCTTCTGCACCTGTTTGTTTAGTTACCATCTTCATACCAAGAAGGTTTTTTGTCTGCTCTTTGATCTCATCCCTTGAAAAGCAAACCTTTACCCCGCCTGCCTTTCCACGACCACCTGCATGGACTTGAACTTTTACAACTGCCTTATCAACACCTAATTCGTTGATTTTCTGATCAATATACTTTTCATCGTCAACCACCACAAACTTGTGCATTGGTAGACCATAGCGCTTTAAAACTTCTTTTGCTTGATACTCATGAATATTCATATACTGAACCCCTATACTTAAGTCCCAGTACTACTGAAAAATTCTTATCTGGCAACTAAAATTCCTTAAAACCTAGAGGATTTCATATTCCCTACATATCAAACAGTTTAAGAAGAGTATTAATTAAACCCTTCTATCGTGACCCTGATCTCATTGCATCCATCTCTAACATGAACCTAACAGTATTATTATTTTTTCCTAATAAAATCACACATAATGACTTAATAGTTGTAGAGACTCTATCGGTATTCAGATTTAATTCACTATAAATACGCTCTACAATAGGTCTTGTGTTTAAATCAACTGTTTGATGATCACATCTGGATGTTTTAAAATTATGTAAGTAGTTGTGCGCTTTTTGTAAGTCTCTATTACAACCTAAACCTACTGTATATAGTAAGGCTAAATCTAAATATAGTTTAGAAGGTGCGCAAGGAAGACTTGCAAAATATTCTATTCCCTCTATTTGATTGAACTCAGGTCCTTGCTTAAATTGAGCGGGTCCTACTTGATATAATTTTAGTAATTCATTAGCCCGCATTGCGATATCTTTCATAGGACATCCATGACCTGGATTTCCATGTAATGGGTTTAAATTTGAAAGATTTCTAATAGCTAAAGCTAGTTGATCTTCATTATTTGAATTCCTTTGAACTGCTTGCCTACTCTTATTTTGCACTTTTGATGAAGGCCCGTTCTTACTCAAGCTAAGTAGAATCTCCGAAGGTGTAGTACTAGGGCTATAATTTGTTGTTGATGTAATCATGAATATCCTTTTAAATTTTTCGGGAAGATGATACACTAAAACAGAATTATAAGCATCATTTATTAGATATTTATTTATTTATAGATCTGTTATAGTCGCTTTTACACCAAGAGGTTAGGATGTTCAAATTTTTAAAATCTGGTTTTAGTAAAGTCTCAAAAGCACTTTCTAAAACCGCTTCATTTTTTTCCTCAAGATTAGCAAATGTATTCTCAAAACCCCTCGATGAAGACTCTTTAGAAATGCTCGAGGAAATTTTATATGAGGCAGATTTAGGATCAAGTGTTGTTGAACACTTCATTGAAGAGGTTTCTAGTTTTGCAAAGTTAAATCCTTCTGTATCTAAAGATGATTACTTAAAAGAATTAGAAAAAATTGCTTTTGGGATTTTAAGTAAAGAGATTCCTGCTCGCCCTGAAATGACAACCACACCACATGTGATTTTGATGGTGGGAGTAAATGGCAGTGGCAAGACGACATCGATCGCAAAGCTTGGAAAAATCTATAAAGAAGCAGGAAAGAAAGTTTTATTTGCTTGTGGAGATACCTTTCGAGCAGCTGCTACTGAGCAGTTGGAGATGCATGCAAATATGCTAGGGATTGATGTAGTGCTTGCAAAGCATGGGCAAGATCCAAGTAGTGTTATGTATGATGCGATGGAAAAAGGTAAAGCTGGAAACTATGATATTATTATTTGTGATACTGCAGGAAGATTAGAATCACGATCTGAATTATTAGAAGAATTAAAAAAAATTGATCAGGTCGCAAAAAAACAAGATAAACAAGCACCACATGAAATCTATTTAACTATTGATGCAAATCTTGGTCAGACATGTCTTGAGCAGGTGAAAAAATTTAGAGAGTTTGTTCCCATTACAGGGTTGATTTTAACAAAAATTGATTCACAGGCAAAGGGAGGTGTTGCTTTAAGTATTTATAAAAATGAAAATCTTCCTATTGTTTATGTAGGATTTGGAGAAACACTTGACGATTTTTCATCTTTTGATGCACTCTCCTATTCAAAGGCATTATTTAAAGAAGAGGCTCCATGATCGATTTTAAAGCGCTTGAGTTTTATTTTTCAAAGAATGAAAGACAAGATATTCCTTTTTCTCTTCTTATGCCCACACAGACTAAAAAAGAGCAACCTGTTATTCCAAAACCAATCCCCCCTAAACAAGTAAAATCCCCTGTACCTCCTCAACCTCAACCTAGAAGAACAAAGAGTGTTCAAACAATTCTTCCCACACCACCGAAAAAACAAGTTAAAAAAGATAAGTTTTATTCTGAGTGGGAACAAAAATACAAAGCACTTCAAGCAGAAAGCCTTCTTGCTAAAACACCATTTAATAGAAAAGCACTTTTTATAGTCAGTAAAGAAGCTCCTAAGATCTTTGTAGAAAAAATATCCGAAGCAATCAATACACGTTTGATGAAAACTGTCGTAGTCTTTGGTGTAGAAAATATTGAAAGAATAATTTTAAAAGAAAAGCCCACTCATATCATTTATGAGGACTTAATTACTATTAAAACATCTCTTCCAACCATTATTATTGAGCCTTTAGAAAATGTAAAAACCGATCCACAAAAGAAAAAGGCTTTATGGCATAATCTTAAAGATAAATTAAAAAATTAGTTTATCTTTAAAGATGTTTATATTATAGAAGATGCTGTAAACAGGGTAATAAGCAAACTTAATTTTGTAACTGGGTTCATGAACGCTTTTATTGGAACAGCTGTTGCAAGTGGTGTAGGTGACATAATCGCTGTCATTCTATATTCTGTAAAAGAAGATGCCTGAAGCTCTACTAATTCGATGTATTAAATACTTTTAAAGTATAT
>JAJACQ010000010.1 GCA_022601435.1 Chlamydiia bacterium | reverse complement strand
TACTATATACTACTATATATAACTATATATAACTATATATAAGCCTTCTTCGTAATCTAGGGATAAGGGTATCATGTTTTTCTTGTCTTCACAAGAGGCATGTGCTATATTAATTAAAATAATCAGAGAGTGTGACATTATGGCAACAGTATTAAACAATCATCATAACCAAAAAGAAGAACAAGTAAAAGAAATAAACTTTAATATTCTTATGTCTATAAGAAATAATCTTAAAGAATTAGAATACAGAAAGTCTAATGAGGATTTCTTGTCTTTCATCAAGAAGTTTGCTCCTCTTCTTGTCTCCGACTTTAAGATGGGTCGTCATATTGAGGTACTAGCAGATAAGTTACAACAAGTAGAAGATGGTAATATAAAAAGGCTTATGGTTTTTCTACCACCACGTTCTTCTAAGTCTGTTATCTGTTCTAAGCTATTTCCTGCATGGTACATAGGTAAACATGCTAATCATGAAATAATGTCTATCAGTCACTCTGATCAGTTAGCTAGTGACTTTGGCAGGTCTGTACGTGACTTAGTAAGTGAAGAAGACTTTCAAAAGGTATTTAAGGGAGTACTGTTAAGGCAGGATGTACGTGCTGCAGGCAAGTGGAAGACATCAGGTGGTGGGTCTTACTATGCAGCAGGTGTGCGTAGTCAGATAGCAGGACGTGGTGCACACATAGCTATACTAGACGATGCAATGTCTGAGGAGGATGCTATCAGTTCAGCAGGCAGAAGGTACATTAAGGAGTGGTATCCATCAGGTCTTCGTACACGTCTAATGCCTAATGGTAGAATTATTATTATTAATACTCGCTATCACTATGATGATCTATGTGGCTGGTTGTTAAAGCAAGAAGAAAAAATGGACTGGCATCTTAAACCATCAGAAAGATGGCATGTTGTGTCTATTCCAGCCTGGGTAGATGAAGACTCCTCTGATCTACTAGGACTACCTGTAGGTACGTCATACTTCCCTGAGTGGAAGAGTGATGATGTTCTACGACTAGACGAGATGGAAATACGTGCTACTAACGGTTCTAAGTATTGGGATAGTCTGTATATGCAGAATCCAACGCCAGATGAGGGTGGTATTGTAAAGAAAGACTGGATACAGTGGTGGGAGAATGACGATCCTCCACCATGTGAGTTTGTATTGCAAACATACGATACAGCCTTTTCTACTAGCAGCACAGCAGACTTTAGTGTGATACAGACATGGGGTATTTTTCATTCAGTATATGAAGATGAAGATACTGGCGTAGAACAGCTTGTAAGCAATATGATACTACTTGGCAGCAAGAGGGGTAGGTATGAGTATCCAGACCTACGAAGAATTGCTCAAGACCAGTTTAAAACACACAGGCCGGATGTCTGTCTGGTAGAAAAGAAAGCTAGTGGTCAGTCACTAATTCAGGATATGCGTAGGGCTGGTCTGCCTGTTCTGGAATACACTCCAGACAAAGATAAAACATCACGGCTGAATGCTATTACGCCCTTGTTTGAGTCTGGGCGTATCTATCTACCAGCATACAAACAGTGGGCTGACGAATTAGCAGAAGAAGTAACTACTTTTCCGTATGCGCCACATGACGACCAAGTTGATGCCTTGACTATGGCTGCGCTATATCTAAAGGAGAGTTGGCGTATTGAACACCAAGAAGATGTTAATTGGGAAGACGATGAAAACCCACGACGACAGAAAAGAGTTGCATACTGGAGAGTTTAGTGTTACTACTAGTGTAGTGACAATAATAAAAAGAAGAAGAAGGGGTATACCAATGTCATCTACACTACTAGAAAAAAGAAATAAGTTTTACTTTCCAGTTAAGGATAATCACTTTAACGGAGAAGAATATCAGAAATCACACAGGTTTCACAGCTTGGGTTTTGTAAATAACTATGGTACAGCTATTGATGTTGGTGCACATGTAGGAACATGGGCAGTTGATCTTGTTCGTATGTTTAACATGACAATCTGCTTCGAGCCAATTAAAGATCATAGAGATTGTCTAAATAAAAACTTGAGTGAGGCTAAGAATGAATACAAAATTTATGACTGTGCTTTAGGTGACAAGTACGAAAAAGAAATATCACTAGGCTATGTAACAGAGGGTAATAGCGGTACAGCGTCTATTGCTGCAGAGAATGCAGAGTATACTGCAGAAATGCGTACTCTAGACAGCTTTGAGTTTGATAATGTAGACTATATCAAGGTTGATGTAGAAGGATTTGAAATGCAGTTTCTCAAGGGTGCGGCAGAAACCATTAAACGAACTAAGCCAGTAATTAATATTGAGATTAAGAATAACTGTGAGAGCTTTGGTATTTCTAGACAGGATATTGCTGACTACATCTGTAATGATTTAGGCATGACTTGCGTAGGCAAGACAGTACAGGATTATATTTTTAAATATATATAAGTTGTATAAAATTTAATTATATGATATATTATTGAAATTAAGTAGTGGGAAAAAGATAGTAGGGGGAAGTATCTACCATTATGGCAAATCGTCTAAGACAAACAGTTCAAAGTATTGAAGGTACTCCAGCGGAACAGCGTATGGATGCTGGTGGTCTTTCACCTGACTTAGCTCGTGCTTTAGTTCCTGCAGCAGAAATGCTTCCCGGTGCAGGTTTTGTAACTGGTGTACAAAAGGGAGGTTCTGAGGGTGGCTTGGACGTTTTGGCAGAATTAATTGGTCTTACAGGAGGTGCATTAGGAACTGTAGGAGGTCCAGTAGGAACAGTGGCTGGATATACGTTAGGTAAAGGAGCAGTAAAAGGTTTACGTTCTTTACTTAAACCAGAAGAAATATCTAAAAAAGAATTAGATAAGTATCAAGAAGCTTGGAAATCTGAAAATAAATTAGCAAATAGACAAAAACAAAAAGATTCTGTTAGTGATGCTGCTGTAAAATTAGATGAAGGAAAAATTACTTCTAAAGAATTTAGAAATATTGTAAAAAGAGACTTACCTATTAAACCAATAGATAACATGGTTGAAGTCCCTTCTTTTGAAAATATAATAGGTGCTTTAAAAAAACCTCAAGTTGAAGAAGGTATTATAAATTTAAATAAAAAATTAGAAGATGGAACAAGAGTTGCTTCTCGTCTAGATATACCAGCATATGATAATTATGATCAATGGATTGTATCTATACATGATGGAACAAAGTCTGGAGGAAAAGCTGTAGGATATGGTAAAACAGCAACACTTAATAATGTAGAATTTAAATCTTCTGCAAAGGGAGCATTAAATATAGCAAAAACGAAAGAAAAAGGTGGAACAGATAAAGGAACAATTGCTAGAATATATGGTGATTGGAAAAATATAGACGATAATTTAACTGCTAAAAGAGCAGAAAGAATTTTAACTAATAGAAAAGATAATAAGTATATTGATCCTGAAGACAATAGTGAATGGGTACAGGTTGGTATGAATCCTTTTAGGTCAAGTTATTTTTATGATAAATTATCAGGATCACCTTTAAGAAGTGCTGAAGAAGTTATACAAGTTGGTCCTCTTGTGTTTGCTAAAGGAGCAATAAGAGCCAAACCATCTGACTTTAAAAAAGACAAAACAAGGATGACTACAACTAAAGCAGATAAAAAAATTGCCTTTAACCAAGGCGGTTCTGTAGTAGAACGTAATCCATATAATTACCAAGCAAGGGCAATATAATGATTGGTAAAGGTTTAGCAGGTTTAGCATCTATTCTAGGATTATCTTCAATGTTGCCCTCGGATAATGTACCTAGTGATAATGTAAATCCTATTATGACTCAAGAATCCGAAAAAGAAGCTCCTCTTCCTAAAGTAAAACCTGATTATTCTAAGAGTTATTCTGAGGAAAGAGAAGCTCCTCTTCCTAAAGTAAAACCTCCTGTACCTAATGATTTAGATGTAGCTTTAAGTATTGCAGAAGAAAAAGGAAAAGGAACTCCTTCAGATATTTATGATAAAGTTCTTAAACCTATTGCTTATCACGAAAGTGATAAAACTATGAATCCAAAACTAGAACAGTACGGTGGTGGACCGGGAAGAGGTTTAATGCAGTTTGAACCTAATAGCATGAAAACTGCATTAACTAGAGCAAAAAACATATTTGATAATAATCCTCCTTCTTGGATAAAAAAAGCTATAGATGAAAAAAATTATGATGCTTCAACTTTAACAGCAGATCAACAAATGGCTTTAGCTGTTTATGATTTACTTGAAAAAAAAGAAGCAGATATATCAAAAGTTACTAAAGGTGAACAAAGCATTGAAGATTTTTGGTCTAAGTATTGGTGGGCAGGAAAAGAAAAAGATAAGAAAACTAGATTAAAAGTATTTAAAAAAAATTTAAACTCATTAAATAATAATAAAAAACAAGGCGGTTCTATAGTAGAACGTAATCCATATAATTACCAACCAAAGGCAATATAAAAAATGGCAACTGAACGTAATCCCTTTGATCCAATTCCAGTAGGTGAGTTATCAATTGAGATTGAAGCTACTGGTGAACTAGATGAGAACGGCAATGAAGCTCTTATGGAGATTGACCCAGAAGATGGTGGTATTGTTGTTGAGTTTCGTCCTCCACCAGATGAAAGATCAAAGGTACAGCAAAAAGAAGAGCCAGAAGAGTTTTATCGTAATCTAGCAGAAGATATGGATGAAGATGAGCTAGAAGAAATTGCTGCTAAAGTTATAGATAACTTTGAAGCAGATAAAGAATCACGTTCAGAATGGGAAAGTATGTTTGAACGTGGTTTTGATCTACTAGGTCTAAAACTTGAAGAAGCGTCTGAACCATTTGAGGGTGCTTGTACTGCTGTACATCCTATTCTTATTGAGTCAGCAGTTAAGTTTCAGTCAAAAGCTACACAAGAATTATTTCCTTCTGCCGGTCCTGTAAAGTCACAAATTGTTGGTGATGTTACTGAAGAGAAGCAGGAACAGGCTAATCGTGTCAAAGAATTTATGAACTATCAAGTTACTGATCAGATTACAGAATACTTTGACGAATTTGAACGTATGTTGTTTCATCTACCCCTTATTGGGTCAGCGTTCAAAAAAACATACTTTGATCAGGGTTTAAACCGTCCTGTATCTGAATTTGTTCCAATCGATCAATTTTATATTAGTTATTATGCGACGGACCTGCGACGGGCAGACCGTTATACTCATGTGATTTATCGTAGTCCAGTTGAAATGCAACGCGACATAGCCGCAGGTATGTATGCCGACGTTGACCTGCCTGATGCTTCTATGCCAGAACAAACCCCAATGGCTCAGAAGATGGATACGATCTTGGGTCTTTCCCCTTCTTCACAAAATGACCCACAATATGTTCTTCTTGAACAACACTGCTATCTAGATTTACCGAAGCAGTTTCACGGAGATAATGACGGTCTGTCACTTCCATATATTGTAACTATTGACCAGAAAACGAGACGAGTTCTTTCTATTCGTCGTAACTATGATATTAAGGATAAGCGTAGAGAAAAGAAAATATTCTTTACACACTATCGTTTTGTACCCGGCTTTGGTTTCTATGGTTTGGGTTTAATTCATTTCCTTGGAAATCTTACAATGACAGCTACTGCTGCTATGCGTGGCTTAGTTGATGCTGGACAGTTTGCTAATCTACCCGGAGGTTTTAAAGCTAAAGGGTTGCGAATGGTTGGAGATAATGATCCTATTGCTCCCGGTGAATGGAAAGAAGTTGAGGCAGTTGGTAATGATCTGTCTAAGATGATTATACCACTACCATACAAAGAACCTTCTCAAACTCTATTTCAAATGTTAGGATTTGTTTCTGCTGCTGCTCAAAAGTTTGCTGACAGTACAGAACAGATTGTATCTGATGCAGCAAGTTATGGACCAGTTGGTACAACAATGGCACTACTTGAAGCAAGCAGTAAATTCTTTTCTGCTATTCACAAGCGCCTACACAAATCTCAAAAAGACGAATTTAAAATTCTTGGTCGTATTAACTATGAATATCTACCTGAAGAATCACTTGTAGATATTCCAGAAAATACACTAACAATTTACAAGTCAGACTTTGATGGTCGAATTGATATTATTCCAGTATCTGATCCTAACATTCCCTCTAATGCTCACCGCATGATGATGGCTCAGATGGCTCTACAGCTTGCACAGCAGTCACCTCCCGGTATGTTTGACATGGAAGAACTCAATCGTTCTATTCTACAGTCTGCTAATTTACCAAACCTTGACAAGATTATGCCACGCAAGCCACAGTCTGTACCACTTGATCCAGTTTCAGATATTATGGCTGCAGTTAAGGGTCTACCAATTAAAGCCTTTATGGGTCAGAACCATGATGCACACATTCAAACTAAGATGGCTTACATTCAAGACCCTCAAAATGGTGCTAATCCTCTAATGCAGCGTATTGTTCCTGTTCTTCAAGCTAACATGCAGGAACATATGATTATGAAATATCAGGAACAAGTTGAAGGAACAGCCCAACAGCTTGTTGAACAGTATGGTCCAGAAGCTATTGCATCTGGTCAGGTTGATCCTAATGATCCTAGAGTTATGGAAATGGTTATGTCTCAAGCAGCACAACAGGTTGCTCAAGCTAATCAGGCGGCAGCACAAATGCAGCAGATGGCTACACCTGAAGCTCAGATGGTTCAGATTGAACAGCAGCGTCTACAAGTTGAGCAGTCTAAGGTACAGGCACAGACAGCTAAGGAAAGTGTTGAAGCTGCGATGAAGAACCGCGAACTTGACCTGAAGGAAGCACAGATACAGATTGACATGATGAAAGAGGGTATTCGTACTTCTACTAATGTTCAAGAAAAAGAAAAGGATCGTAACGCTAAGAAGGCTATTGCAGCACTTGATGCTATTATGGACCTTGCCAAGTCTCAGGAATCTGCAGATACAGCCAAGATGCTAAAAGCTGCTGATATGATATCAGGTTTTGCAAAAGAGGCTAACAAAAATTAATGACACTATGGGAAGAAATAACAAAAGAGCTTGATAAACAAGTCGAAGATTTAAAAAATTTACTTGCATATGGCGGAAGTTCAAGTTATGATGAGTATCGTCAGGTAGTCGGAAGAATAGAAGGACTAGAACTGGCGAAAGAAAACATTCAAAACATTGTAAAAATTCGAGTATACGAAGAGGAACAATAATGCAAGTACATTCTATGGGTAAAGCAGTATCTAATTCTGAGTGGATTACTGATGAAGATGTAGATATTAAAGACGAGGATTTACCTAAATTACCGGGTTATCATGTGTTAATTCGTCCTGTTTCAATTAAAAAAGAAACAAAGGGTGGTATTCTCTTACCTGACTCAACAAAAGACGATATTGCATATTTAACAACTATAGGTAAAGTTTTAGCCCTTGGTGATCTAGCTTATGACGACGAAGTAAAGTTTCCAAATGGTGCTTGGTGTAAAAAGGGTGACTATGTAGCTTATGGTAAACTTATTGGTCAGAAGTTTGTTTATAAGGGTGTAAAACTTTTACTATTATTTGACGACCAGATTATTATGCGTGTAGACAACCCTAGTAATCTAGACCCAACATTTAATTTGTCTAATTAAATTAATTAGTTTATAATAACTAATTATAAGCCGTAACCGTTAGTTTCGCACCTAGCGATGAGAAAGGAAGAGTAATGAGTAATACTGAAACACAAGTAGACCTAGAAGAATGGTCTGAAATTGATGTTTCTGGTTCTAATAAAGAAACTTCAACAGTAGAATATGAGATTGAAGACAGTGAACCAGCAGAACAGTCGGAGGAACTAAAGCAAGAAGCTAATACTGTTGACAAAGATAAAGTTCAAGATGTCACAGCAGAAGCACAGGAAGAAGAAAAACCTGAAGAGCTTGATGGAATTAAAACAAAAGGCGCTGAAAAAAGAATTAAACAATTAATTCGTCAGCGTAAGGAACGCGAAGAAGAAATTGAAAATCTTCGTAGTGAAGTAGAAAATCTTCGTGGTTCTGTAAAAACTAAAGAAAAAGAATTATCGAGTAGTTTAAAAACTAGCATTGATAGTACTCAAGGACAAATTAGTAGTCGTATTGAGCAAGCTAGGGAAATATTTAAGCAAGCAGCAGATTCTGGTGATACAGATCGTATGCTTGCTGCACAAGAAGAAATGTCTAAGGCTTATGCTGAGTCTATGATTGTTAAACAGCAGCAGCAAGCATGGGAAGAATATAATGCCCGTATTGAGGCTGCAGGTCAGACACCTGAACAGCATATGCCAGAGCAGCAGCAAAGTCAGTATGATCCAAAAGCTGTAGCTTGGGCAAGTAAAAATCCTTGGTTTGGTCAAGACCAGATTAGAACTGCAGCAGCACTAGCTGCAGATGCAGAACTAAAAAGCGAGGGTTATGATCCTTCGGATAACGATTTTTATGAGGAAATTGATAATAAACTACGAAACCAATTTCCTCACTTATATGAAGAGCCAGTAGCTGATGCAAGTCAGCAAGTGGCAACACCACGGTTGCAGGATACTCCGTCAAATTCTGCTCAAGTAGTTGCAGGTGCTTCACGCACACCGCAAGCCTCACGAAGCAATAAAGTCAAACTATCTCAAGAAGATGTTAGACGAGCTAATAAGTGGGGTATTTCACTTGAACAATATGCTGCGGAAAAGCTAAAGGCTGAACAAGCCGATGGCGAGTACACAGAAATTTCTTAATAGCGTGGGAAGGATATTACAATGACAACACGAAATGAATCACGTAGTAGTAATAATAGGGAAATGGATCAACGTCGTACAACATTTGAAGAACCTAATTGGCTAGAGATTCCTCCATCAGTTCGTATTCGTTTTGATAACGAAGGTATGGCACTAAGATGGATTAGGATTAGTATTCGTAATCAAGAAGACTATCAAAACGTAGGTAAACGGACAGCCGAGGGTTGGGAATTTGTACAAGCAGAAGAAGTTCCTGAAATGCTACAGTCCTCTGACGTGAGAGAGGGTGGACGATATGAAGGTGCAGTCTGTCGTGGAGACTTAGCTTTGGCAAAAATGCCAGCAGAGCTTGCTGAATCTCGTCAAGAATTTTATGAGAACCGTAGTCGAGAAATGGTTGATGCAGTTAATGCACAGCTAATGAATAGTTCAGATTCTCGAATGCCTATCTCTAATCAAAGCCGTACACAAATTAGTCGCGGTAAACAACCCAAGTTTCAGGACTAGGGTTGAATACTGTAGGCCGATAAGTGTACATGTCAATGTATAGAACATAGAAAGGAAAGTGTAATATGTCTACTACAAAATCACTTGACGGTCTACGTCCTTCTCGCATTCGTGGTGGTGCACCTAATAGTTCTGGTCAAAATGAATATCGTATTGCCAGTGCTTATAATTCAAATATCTTTACTGGAGATATTGTTACGAATGCTGCAGGATACGTAAACGTCCTTGCAACTACAACCGATAAAGCACTAGGTGTATTTATGGGTTGCCGTTATGTCGCTAATGGTGAACCAAAATGGTCAGCTTACTGGCCTTCTGGTACATCTGTAACAGAAGCTTATGCAATGGTTGTTGATAATCCAGAAGCAACTTTTGTTATTCAGGCTGATGCTTCAGTCTCTATTGGTGACATTAACTCACAAAACTTTAATGTTACTCTAGGAGCTGGTTCAACTTACACAGGTAAATCAGGATTTGGTCTTAATGCTAGTACACGTACTACCGGTACTGGTATGCTTCGTCCTATTGCCTTTATTGACGAACCGGGTAACAACCCTGATGTCGCTGCAGAAATCGCATTCCCACAGCTTGAAGTACGTATTGTCAAGCATGTTGATGCATATATTTCTGCTGATGCTTCAGTTAACTAAGGGAAGAAGGAGTAAATAACAATGGCTATTAATCGCTCTAGTATTGCAAAAGAACTTCTTCCTGGTCTAAATGCTATATTTGGAATGGAATATGGTGAAGTGGATAATGAACATGAACCACTTTACGAAGTAGAAAATTCAGATCGTGCATTTGAAGAAGAAGTTCTATTTACCGGCTTCGGCACTGCACCTGTTAAAAGTGAAGGTGCTGCAGTTCAGTATGACGACGCACAGGAAGGTTACACTGCTCGGTACACACACGAGACAGTTGCCCTTGCTTTCGCAGTCACTGAAGAAGCTATGGAAGACAACCTTTATGACACCTTTGCCAAACTTCGTGCGCGTGGTCTTGCCCGTGCAATGGCAAACACCAAGCAGGTAAAAGCTGCAGACGTTTTCAATAACGGCTTTAGCACAAGCTATCTTGGTGGTGATGGTGTTGCACTATTCTCAGCAGCACATCCAACTATTGGTGATGGAAATCAATCCAATACTTTGGGTGCTACCGATCTTTCTGAGGCTTCACTTGAGACTGCGCTTATCACAATCTCAAAAACCAAAGATGATCGTGGCATTCTAATCGGTGCACAGGCTGAGTCACTTCATGTTCCATCTGATCTTGCATTTACTGCAGACCAGATTCTGAACAGCCAGATGACGACTGTTATTGGTGTAAACCCAACAACGGCAACGAATGGCGCAACCAATCAGAACAAGATCAATTCAATTCGTAATCAGGGTCTTGTTCCCGGTGGTTTCTATGTTAATCGTCGGTTTACTGACACCAATGCTTGGTATCTTAAAACTGATGTTCCTAATGGTAGCAAGATGTTTGTTCGTGCACAGCTTGCAACAAAGATGGAACCAGATTTTGACACTGGTAATCTCCGATTCAAGGCTCGTGAACGGTACAGCTTCGGTTGGTCCGATTGGCGTGGCTTTTATGGTGCTTCAGGTTCCTCCTAAGAATCTGTTGAACTAGACTAAGGCATGGGGGTGTAGAGAGAAACAATTCTTTTTACACTCCTTTGCCTTTTTTATTTTACAATCTAGTGTTATAATAAAAAATATTAATACTCATTTATGAGAGGCTAAAATGACAACAACTCTTCGAGAAGGATATGTTGTAGGCAGTGGTACAGTTCTAGATGTTACATCAAGTGTAACAGTTTCTGATACTCGCATTCGTTCTCTATTTGCTACTGGTGTAGGTACTTTCCTTGTCACTGGTACTTCAACAGATGCTTATGGAAATATTAAGGGTAACAATATTAAGTTTACTCTAACAACTGCAAATGATGCTTCAGAAATTTATTTTACTGATCTAGGCATGGATATGAATGGAACAGTAAAAGTTTCTGCACCTACGTCTGCTGCTACGGTGGCTGTATTCTATGGCTAACTATACTTATCTGGTCAATGAACTAATCGCTGCTACTGAAAATGATAGCACCGAGTTTCTTAACTTTATTCCAAATATGGTGAATAGAGCAGAGGAAAGACTTGTTAAAGACCTAGATGATTATGGGTTAGTTACCTATACTTCAGTTGCTGTGTCTAGTGGTAATAATAAAGTTACACTGCCAAGTGGCACACGCATTGTTAAAAATATTAATATTGTAAGTAATAGTTCTAAGATTAATCTTCTTATGAGAACTGATGAATTTATTAATGACTACTGGCCTGTAAGTGCTTCAACTTCAGAACCACGTTACTATGGTCAACGTAATGGCTCAACAGTAGTAGTTGCTCCTACACCAGCCTCTACCTATTCAGGAGAGGTTGTTTACATTTCTAGACCTACTACACTTACTTCAGCAAGCAACACAAACTATTTTACAGATTTTTGTTATGATCTTTTGTTTAATGCTTGTATGGTTGAAGCTTCAATGTTTCAAAAAGACTATCAAACTGCTGGACTATACCAACAGCAGTACAGTCAAGTACTTGATCTACAGCGAAATCAAGCACGTAGAACACGTAGAGATGATATGCAAGCGCCAGCAAGTCCTGCAGGTGCAGATGACAATCTAGTACCTAATTCTAATTAACAGGAGAGACAGATGTACGGTAAAAAGAAAATGCAAAAAGGTGGTAAAATTTCTAAAGAAATGAGAGAAGATTATACTTCTATGCCTGATATGGATATGAAAGAAGTTATTAATTCAGCTAATCGTACATCTAAAATGGATGCTGAAGCTGGTAAAAAACTTATGGAAGTTCCTTCAGATAAGGAAAAATCTTTAGGAAAACTACCTTCTAAAGTTCGTAATAAAATGGGCTATAAAATGGGTGGTGGTTACATGAAGAAGATGAAAAAGGGTGGTAAAACTGGTAAGTATAACTGCTCACATAATCGACTTTACTAAGTAACAGAAGATAATTATAAGGATAATATTATGCCTAGACGTAAAGGAAGTATGAGAACAGTATTAGGTAAAACTAAAAACTATGGAACTCCTGCTGAAAAACGTGCAGTAGATAAAGGTTTAAAAGCTGCTTCTAAAGCTCAAAAAGAAGGTAAGTCTAAAAAAGAAGCAGATGCCATTGGTAAAAAAATTACTACAAAGCAGATGAAAACTGATAGGGGTAAGACTAATGTAGAAGCATTATGGACAGCCGCAACTATTCTTCCTCTTGGTATCGGTCAAGCAGGAAGAATAGCAAGAACTGGTTATAAAACTGGACAGGCTGTTAAAAAATTATCTGAAGACAGGATTAAAAAAGAAGTAGCAAAAAAGACTGCTAATGCTGCAAGGAGAAAAGCTGCTAATGCTGCAAAGAAATTAGAAGAGACACGGGGATATTTATCACAATCTGAAAAAGCAAAGAAAGCTGCTAAATTAGCAGCCGCTACTGCTGCAAAGAAAAAGGCTGCTGACGCTGCAAAAAGAAAAGCTGCTGCTGAAGCTGCTAAACAACAAAAACTTGTAACTGCGTATAATAAAAAAGGGCGTAGAAAATATACAAACTTTGTTGAAAGAGCTGCAAATTCCGCCCAAGGTTTAAGAGTTGCGACACCTATAGCTGTAACAGCTTCAAGAGCTACTTCTGAAAATAAACCTGACGCAGTTAAGAAGCCTAAGAAGTCTACCCTAGTTAAGAAGCCTACCCTAGTTAAGAAGTCTACACCAGTTAACAAGCCTAAGAAGCCTACCCTAGTTAAGAAAAAGAAGCCTGATCTTTCTTATAGAGATGATGAAGGTTCACCTATTAGCACAGTATCTAAAAAATCTATTACGACATACACTCCTCGTAAAAAATATGAGGGTGGTATTGATACTTATGACACACCCTTTGGCAAAACAAAAGCAGACAGTTCTGATGACGCTTTTGATTTTTCTGTCCAAGAAAAAGATGGTGGGTATCTTAAAAAGGATATAATGGCGAAGAAGATGAAAAAGGGTGGTAAAGTTACTTATCGTAAAGCTGGTGGTAAAATAGGTCGTGGCTGTGGTGCTGCTATGCGTGGTGCTGGAAAGGTAATGAAAGCTTAATTATGGGCGGTTTGCCTTTAGAACTTATAACAATGCTTGGCTCTGGATTACTATCTGGAGTAATGACTATTTGGAGTCAAAGTCAAAAAGCTAAACAAGATGCTTTTCAAAGAGCAATAAGTGGATTAGCTGCTAAATCAAAAGCTACTGACTTAGCAAGACGTTATGAGAATAAAGGTTTTCAAATTACACGGCGTATTATTGCATTATCTGCAGTAGCTGCAATTATTATTTGGCCTAAAATAGTATCAGTCTTTTGGCCTGACATAGAAGTAACAGTAGGGTATACACAGTGGAATCCCGGTTTTCTTTTTTTAACTGAGGGACAAGAAATTATTAAGTGGCAGGCTTTTAAAGGATTAGTAATAACACCCCTAGATACACATTTACTTTCTGCTATTGTTGGAATGTATTTTGGTGCTTCAATGGTAAAGAATGCTAGATAATGCCTCTTAAAAAAGGAAAAAGTCAAAAAGTTATCAGTGAAAACATTCGTAGAGAAGTAAAAGCTGGTAAACCACAGAAACAAGCTATTGCTATAGCACTTCAAAAAGCTGGTAAAAGGAAAGCTAATGGTAGTAAAACGTCCAAAAACAAAGTCAAGAAAAACTACCGCAAAGCCTAAGTCTAAAGTTAATCAGGCTGGTAATTATACTAAACCTTCAATGCGTAAGCGTTTATTTGAAAAAATAAAAGCTGGAGGTAAGGGAGGTAATCCCGGTCAATGGTCAGCCCGTAAGGCACAACTACTAGCTAGTGAGTATAAAAAATCTGGAGGAGGTTATAAATAATGAACTGTAATTGTAAAATTTGTTTAGTGCATGTTATTGTACGTATTTTAAAAGTTATTTCTACACGTTGCAAAGCAGCAGCAAAAGCTCTTGTAGGAAAATAAAGTGGCTCTTAAAAAGTCACAGCGCAGCCTAAAAGCATGGACTAAACAAAAATGGCGAACCAAGTCAGGAAAACCTTCTGGAAAGACCGGAGAGAGATATCTTCCAGAGAAAGCTATCAAAGCTATGTCGAAGGAGGAGTATGCAGCGACCACAAGAGCAAAGAGGAGTGGGAGTGCTGCAGGGAAACAGTTCGTAAAGCAGCCAAAAAAAATAGCGAAAAAAACAAAGAGATTTAGGAGAGTTAAATAATGGCTGTACGCAAACGCACAGGTAAGGGTATGAAGGGAATGAGCATCAAGAGTGGTGATAAACGTCCCACTAAATCTGGTGCTGGTATGACAGCTAAGGGTGTTGCTAAATACCGTAGACAAAATCCCGGCTCTAAGCTGAAGACTGCTGTGACTGAAAAGAAGCCTACTGGTAAACGTGCAGCTAGACGTAAATCATATTGTGCTAGATCAGCCGGTCAAATGAAAAAGTTTCCTAAAGCAGCTAAAGACCCTAATAGTCGTTTAAGGCAAGCACGTAAAAGGTGGAAGTGCTAATGGCTATAGGTCGATCTAATATTTCTCAACAGATTATTAAAGCTCCATCTAAAAAGAAAGTAATAAAGAAAAAGAAGAAAGCTGTCAAAAGAAAGGCTAAGTAATGGCAACTAGTGGTACATATAACTTCTCAATGGATATTGACGAAGTTATTCAAGAAGCAATGGAAATGATTGGTGGTGAGCAGACACTAGGACATGATCCTAAGTCTGCTCGTCGTTCAATTAATCTTTTGCTACAGGATTGGCAGAATCGTGGTATACTGCTCTGGACTGCTAATACAACTACAGTTTCTGTTTCAACCAGTGTAACAGCCTATGCTCTAGCTTCTAGCACTGTAGATGTTCTTGAAGTTGTTCTTAATCGTGATGATACTGATCTTCAACTAGAACGTATTACAATGGAAGAATATCTCAAGATACCACGTAAAGGTCAGACAGGTCGTCCATCACAGTATGCTATTCGTCGTAATCGTGATAATCCAACAATGTATCTCTGGCCTATTCCAGAGAATACAACAGACCTTTTAAAAATTGAACAAGTGCGTTATACTCAAGATGTAAATAAATCAGCAGTACAGACTGCAGATATTTCTAGACGTTTTTATCCCTGTCTTACAGCAGGACTATCTTACTTTATGTCAATGAAACGTCCCGGTATTGAGGGTGGACGTATTCAGTTTATTAAAGCTGAGTATGAAGAACGTCTAGCTAGGGCTATGGATGAAGATAAAGAAAGAGCAAGTTTACGTATAGTGCCAAATCTAAATAGAGTTTAATAATTATGGCAAGTACTAAAAAAGCTTTAGCGGTGTGTGATACTTGTGGATTTGTGTATCCACACCGTGTAATGAAACTTAACAGTTATGGAATGCTTGTTTGTCCTACTGACTATGAAGGTGCATACGATCTAAAAAATCATCCACAAAACCGTACACCTGATGTACGAGATAATCCAGCAATTCGCAACCCACGTCCAGAACTTAATGCTGAACGAGCAGTTGATTGGGAAAATGCTACACTAATTTGGGAAGACACTGACAACTATTGGAATAGTATATAATGGCTACACTTACCGGAACACAAATTGCTAATACTTATAAACAACTCTTACAGGTTGGTAGTGGTAATAATGGATTAACTGCTTCAGTACAAACTGTACAGGATGGGCAAGGAAATAATTCGGCTTTACAACTTAGCCAGAGTGCTGTAAATATTGATGGTACTTTTCAATTAAATGGTGTTACTCTTACGGCAAATGCTTCAGCACTAAATAATATTGCTGACTTAACAGGTGCTACAGGTATCATTGCTGTAAGTGGGGGTAGTGTTTATGGAAGAACACTTACAGGTGGTACAGGTGTTTCAATTACTAATGCTGATGGAACTGAAGGTAATCCTACTATTGCTCTTAATCCTACTGGAGTTGTATCAGCTTCATATGGTCCAGCAACTAATATAGAAATAAATTCTGTAGGACAGGTTGTAAGTGCTGGTGCAGCAACAAGTGTCAGTGTTTCAGGTGTAACAGCTAATACATTTACTGGTGGTACTTTTGCTGGTACAACTGGTGACTTTAGTTCAAATGTTTCAGTTGGTGGTAATCTAGTTATTGCAGGTCAATTTAGTCCTGCTTCTCTAAGTGTTACTGGAACAATTAATGCAGCTAAAATATCAGCTACAGATGCTACATTTAATAGTATAGTTAGTGCAGGATTTTTTGTTGGCGATGGTTCAGGACTTGTTAATGTTCCATCTGCAGAAGGTGGTACACTAAAAGCTATTACGGCTGGTACAGGTATTAAACTAACTGTAGATGCTGCAGTAACAACTACTATACCAGTTAGTGGTACAGTTGCTGTAAGTGCAAATCAAAACTTTGGTTCAGTATCTGTAAGTACTGCACTAGCAGTTACAGGATCAGCTTTATTTGGTATTGTTTCAGCTACTAATATTGATACAGATGAGCTTTTAATTGCTGGAGTATCTGCTGCTACAGTTACTGAAGTAGCTGCAGTTTCTGCACTAACACAGACAAACCTTGATTCAATTACTTCAATCAATACTATTATTGGTGATGGAAGTAACTTCGCAACTTCAGCAGAACTAGCTGCTACATCTCTTGCATTAGCCACTAGTATTGATACAGCTAATACAAGAATTACTTCAGTAAGTGATTATGCTGTAGCACTTTCAGCTACACTTGCGACAAGTATTGGGACAGCTAATACAAGAATTACATCTGTTAGTGATTTTGCAGTAGCTTTATCTGCTACACTTGCTACAAGCATTGGAAATAGTAATACAAATATTACAACAAATGCTAATGCTATTACATCTATTAATACTGTAGTAGGAAATGTATCTGCTCTTACAAGCGTTAATGCTGCTGCAATTACAAGTATTAATGTTATTATAGGAGATGGTACAGGTTTTGCTACAGATGCTGAACTAGCTTCAGTATCAAGCCGTGTAACTTCAGTAAGCGATTTTGCAGTAGCTTTATCTGCTACTCTAGCTACAAGTATTGCTAACGTATCTTCTACAATGGCTACAAGCATTGCTAATCATCTTCCTCTTGCAGGAGGCACACTTACAGGAACAGTTAGTGGTACAGACTTTTATGTTAGTGCAGTAGCAATAGGAGTTGATAATCTTCTAGGTAAAAATCTTCATATTGGAACTGCTGCTGTAGCTGACATTGTAAGTCTTACAGACGGAACAAATATTGCAGTTGACTTTAATGCAGGTCAAAACTTTGCTGTACAACTTGCAGGTAACAGAACATTAGAAAGTCCAACTAACTGTGTAGCAGGACAAACTGGTAGTATTTTTGTTATTCAAGACGGCACTGGAGGACGTACTCTAAGCTATGGAACAAATTGGAAATTTACTGGAGGTACTGCACCTACACTAAGTACTGCAATTTCAGCCGTTGACAGAATTGACTATATAGCATATACTTCCACTGCAGTACAAGCAATTGCAACATTAGACGTTAAGTAAAAAAGAATACTATGGTATTTAATAATAATCTTCTTTTAGGAGCATCAGGTGCTGGTGGCTACACCATCGACCAGTCGATTAGGTTTAATGACAACGATTCAGGGTATTTATACCGTACCCCTAGCTCTGCGAGCAACAGGCGTACTTGGACTTTAAGTTATTGGATCAAGCGTGCAAACCTTGGTGGGTTTATGAACACCTTTGATGCACGACTGGACGGCGACAACTACGCCAAGTTTCAATTCCATTCAGGTGATTATCTCCAGTTTTTGGCGGAAACTGGTGGGGGTGGAGCGTACAATCTTGCAACAACAAGACTTTTCCGAGACCCTGGCGCTTGGTATCACATTGTCTTGGCCGTAGATACGACTCAATCAACAGCCGCTGATAGAGTTAAAATTTACGTCAACGGTACGCAAGAGACGAGTTTTATCTCAGCAAGCTACCCGGCACAGAATTATGATACCTTTGTAAATACTACTAATGGACACGCTCTTGCAAGTAACTTTGGCGGCGCAGCGTTCCTTGACGGCTATATGGCAGAAATTAATTTTGTAGATGGGCAGCAATTAGACCCTTCCAGCTTTGGCGAAGTTAATGCCGACACCGGACAGTGGATTGCGAAAAAATACTCTGGCAGCTCAGGCACAAATGGATTCCACATCACAGGCGAAGACAGTGCCGATCTAGGTGCTGACTACTCTGGCAACGGGAATGATTTCACCAGCAGCGGCTTAACCAGTGCGGATCAGATGTCTGACTCGCCCACCAATAACTGGTGTGTTCTAAACTCCATAAACCTTGGCACTAGTGAAACACTGGCAAATGGTAATCTAGACGTTGCTAACTCAGCATCAGCATGGCGCTCTTTCTCTGGCACACATGGTGTATCCTCTGGCAAGTGGTACTGGGAGGCTACGCAAACCGGGACAGTCGGCGGTAGCAACGCCGCCTTAATAGGTATTGCGGAATATCAAGAGGCTGATTTCGCTCGTTTGGCGGTTGTTACAAAAATTGGTCCTGCTGCTGGTGGGTACGCTTTTGAGAACTGGACGGGAGATAAAAGAGACCCAGCTGAAACTAGTAGTTCCTACGGAAGTGCCGTAACTTCTGGTCAAATTGTAGGAGTTGCGCTTGATCTTGATAATGCTAAAATTTGGTTTTCAATAAACAATACGTGGCAAGCATCTGGCGATCCTGCTGCTGGGACGAACGAAGCTTTCGCATCCTTGCCAGCAGTAGAGTGGTGTCCGGCTGGCTCTCTGTACAACGCCACGAATACATATAATTTTGGTCAGAGTGCGTTTGCCTACACACCGCCCACCGGCTTTAAGGCACTAAATACCGCCAACCTACTAGACCCGACTATCGTAGACCCGTCAGCCTATTTCCAGCCAACCTTGTATGCAGGTAACGGCACAGCTATTGGCTCTGGTGGTCT
>JAJACQ010000001.1 GCA_022601435.1 Chlamydiia bacterium | reverse complement strand
ATGAAAATTTATACGAAGAGCCTTATGAGGAAGCTGTAAAAATAGTGCGTGAGCAAGAAAGGGCTTTGGCAGCAACAAAAAAATAAGAGGAAGTTGGTAAGTCTGAAATAAAAAGAGAAATGATAGAAAAATGTTTAGACGCATCAGATAGTATTTGGCACTCATTAACAGTTTTAGCAGATATTCCATTTTTTAAAATAGATAATAACTGAAAAATTCATAATTAAAATCAATAATATTAAAACTAGAATTATTTATTTTCCAATTTTTTGCATTGCAAAAAATCAAGCATAGGTTTGTTAAGGACGTAGTCCTTGACCAGGGTATGGGACAGCGTCCCATGGGATTTTAAAAAAAGATGTGGGTACTAAGATGAGGGAATCCCCCTTTGGCGAGTCAAGAGCAGAGCTCTTGCCGCAGGAAAAGCTCTGGTGAGTGCTAGGTAAAACCTCGCTGGGCAACAAAGGTTTGATGTGGTATAGTGAGGATTATGAAGAAAGTGTCAATAATACCTAATTTAATCACCTCATTTGGATTGGCTTGCGGCCTTTTTGTGATTTTTCGTGTAACAATGGAGCCTATTGCAACCTTTAGTTTGTTAAAGACTATGACGTTTGTTTTGCTGCTTGCGGCTTTTGCAGATGTTATGGATGGGGCGATTGCAAGGGTTATGAAAGGGGAAAGTGAATTTGGCTTAACCTTTGATAGCTTGAGTGATGCAATCTCTTTTGGTGTAGCCCCTTCACTTTTATTTTTGAGTACAATGCGTTTGGAGCCGGGGAGCATAGAACCCTTTTTCTTTATTGCAGGCTCTATGATCTTTACGATTTGTGGAGTTTTGCGGTTAGTACGTTTTAATATCAAGCAAGGTATTGATAAAGAAGAGAAACACAAAGCTTTTATAGGGCTTCCAATTCCTGCTTCTGCGATGGCTTTTATCTCTTTAAACCTCTTATTTCATGCGCCGTTTTTTGTAAGTCGTTTTTCTATGGAGTCTGATGTTCGGGGATGGATTTTATCGGCTGTGGCTGTTTGCCTTGCTTATCTAATGCTTTCAAAAATCCGTTTTGCAAGTGTCAAAAGTTTCAATTTCAGAATGCGCTCTTTTGAAACTGTTTTTGTGGGGACTCTTCTTGCGATCTTTTTCTTATATGGCTTGATTCACAATTTAACTATTTTACTACTTGTCGTTTCTTGGGGTTATATTTTCATTTCTTTAATGCTTGCGCCTTTTTCAAAATCAAGAGCTAAAAAACGAGTCACAAAAAAAGTTTCAAGAGTCTCTAAAAAATCAAAGCGCCGTTAAGCGTGTTTTGTAGACAATGCATTCACTTTCTTTGCTGCAAATCTATATAAAAATGATCCTTGATCAGTTTTATCTGATGAAAACATCCCTTCTGATTCAAATGAAAAGTCTTTATAACAAAGGATTATATACTCTTCCATTAATTCAGCATTCATTTTTGGATTTGCTGCCAGATATGTATCTATATACAAATCTCTTAATTCATTAGTCTCTGCATTTGTAAGTCCATAAAAAGTACACAGTGCCTCTAAAGTGAAAATAAACTTTCCGCTATCTACACCAACAGGAGCCCCTTTCAAAGATAGCGGCATAAAGGATAGATCGATAAATGTTGTCTTATCAGTCTTTGGATTGTAGAATATATTTCCTAGGTGAGCATCTCCGTGGATTATACCATATGGTCCCTCAAACGGTGTTTTTTTAATGTGGTAAAATTCTTCTTTATAATAATTTGAATAGGAAGAATAACTTTTCAATTGATGGAATTCTGCAAAAGATAAAGCTGTCTTTTTTACGCCATGTTTTAATGTTTGGAACTTTTTATAACGATGACTTCCAGAAGAAGAACCTGTCTCTTTAACAAGTGTATTAATAGATTTTCCTTGAGCAATGGATTCAATAATATAACCATTTGCTTCTTCTTCGGAGGCAAACTCTGCTGTTCCTATTAATCTAGGCACCTTGAAATGCTTTGTATTTCTAAAATATCTCTCATGAAGTGAAGAAATCTCATCTTCCATTTCTTGTTTATCTAGACTATCTTCGATAGGAAGCTGCTTTACTACTGCAAGTGGGGTTCCATCGTTTGCATAAGCAAAATAAATTGTGCTACCTTTGCCTGATTCTGCTAGATCTTCACCTGGCATCAACTTCTTAAATTTAACAGGCTCTCTGTTAAAAAAACGGGTATTTATTCTCTCTAAATCTTCTGTTTGCTCAACAGTCTCCATCTTTTTATCATAGTTAGGAGCCTTCTCCATCGCTATTGGAAGGGAGTATATATTCAAGAATAAAGAAATCGATAATATTAAATTAATCATAATAATATTATCTCAAATCTATAATTAAATAGTAACTAAAATTATTTTTATTAATTTACTTAATATTTGATCTAATGTGTTTATTTTTAGTGAGTTATATAAAGATAAATGATTCCTAGGTAAAGCCTACCTATTCTTTCCCTTGGGTTTTATGGTTATTTTCATTAAACTCAGCCTATTTATAGGAGCATTTATGATAGAGAGTATTGTGATTTTAAGCTTAATGGGGTTGATTTTTGGAGCTGGATATCTTCTAAAAGAGAAGCAAAAAGAGGTAAAAACTCTAAAATTGCATCTAGAGGATGCTCAATCTAAGCTATCAGGCAATGAGGTGGAGAAGGCAAAGCTTGAAACTATGCTTCAAGAGCAGACTAAGAGCTTTGAAGAGCGTCTAAAGCTTGTTGATGAGTCAAAAGATAAACTAAAAGATCTTTTCAAAATGATCTCAACAGAAGCTATGGAAAAGATGGAAGAAAAGGCTGGAAAAGAAGAGTTACGTCGAGAAAGAGTCCTTTCGGATCTAGTTAAGCCGATGAAAGAATCATTAAATAAACTAGATGATAAAATGGGGCTGTTTGAAAAGGAGCGAAAAGGAGATAAAGAGGCTTTTTCACAACAAATGCGTCAAATGCTTGAATCAGAAAAAGACCTATTAAAAGAGACTAAGAACTTAAAAGACGCACTTTCAAAGCCTGAAATTCGAGGACTATGGGGAGAGATGCAACTAAAGCGTGTGATTGAGATCTCTGGTATGTTGAATTATTGTGATTTTATTGAGCAAAGCGTTGAAGAAGGAGAAAATGGGCGTATTCGACCTGATATGATTATTAAATTAGCTGGTGATCGTACGATCATCGTTGATGCTAAATCACCATTTGAAGGCTTCTTAAAAGCAATGTCTACTGACAATGTTGAAGAAAAACAAAAACAACTGGAAAGACACGCTCGTCACCTTCGTAACCATATCCAAATGCTTAGTAAAAAGAAATACTATGAAGGCTTTACCCAGACGCCAGAATTTGTTGTTTTGTTTCTTCCTTCAGAAGTCTTTTTTTCTGCAGCTATGCAAGTAGACCCAACACTTCTTGAATATGGCGCAAAATTAGGTGTTATCTTAGCAACCCCATCAACACTTCTTGGTTTACTAAGGTCTGTTGCTTACGGTTGGAAAAGTGAATCAATGACAGAAAATGCTAAAGCTATCCAAACACTTGGTAAAGAGCTTTATAAACGTATCCTTGATATGAGTAGACATCTATCTGGTATGGGAAAATCTCTTAATAGTGCGATCGATGGCTATAATAAAACGATCGGTTCCTATGAAAGAAGAGTTCTACCTTCCGCTCGAAAATTTGGTGAATTGTCAGCAAGCTCTGATGATGAAATCTCAGTCTTTGAGCCAATTGATAATCAAGTACGCAACATTCAACACATCGAACTAGAAAAGAAAGAAGATATCATTCTTGAGTAGGTAATTATGAAGCTTTTCATGCATTAAAGAAATTAAGGTTTACTTTGAACATAAGCTTCAATTTTATCTTTACGGACCTCAAATTCACCTTTGAGATTTCTTAGGATTGATAATAGTTATAACCTTTTAGGTTCAAGAAAAATTCTAGGCATTGGATTACCAAATCGTGCTATATTTTTTGTTTCTGCATTGTTAGAAGTGACAATTTCTGTATACGTATCCAATAAGTTAATTTGTCTACTTAAACCAATTTCAAGTGCATTGCTATATTTGCTTAACCAAAGAGAAGTTGTTTGAAGAAACGTGGTAGTTGTTTGACTTCATTTTATAGAAATGCCTTAGTTATTACATTCATCATATTATAGACGTAAAAAAGGCGGAAGAAATTCTTCCGCCTTTTATGATAGGGTGTTTTAATCGATGATTATTCGATATCCATAACGAAGTATGCTGGGAATGCAAAGTCGTTATTTGGTCTTTCGCTTGCAACTAATGTCACATATTGACCAACAAATTTATGAAGATCAACCATTGTACTATAAAGGTAAGCGCGAGGCAATTCTCTATCGCGAACAATATAGCTTCCAGGCTTATTCATAATTGGATCATTGTAAGCTTCAACGATACCTGAGATTTTTACACACTTAAATTTTTGTTGATCATAGAAATCATCAATACTCTTATTTAAATGTGATTTTGACCAACTAAGAAAGAGTGTTTCTTCGATCTTTTCCCACATTTTCATCCGATCTCTTGATGTTAAAGCTGTTTGACCATTCATAATTAAAGCATCACCATCTTTTTGAGAAGGCATATTCTTACTTAAGATCATTGCTTTGTTTTCTAAGTAAGATAACTTTCTATTAATGTATTCTTCTTGAATCTTAGCAAGCTTTTCTTTTACAGGTGTTATATGTTTTGGAAACTCTGCATAATCAGCAACAATGTCAGTGTAACTTTGTGTGATCTTCTGAATATCTAATTCTTCAAAAGGTTTTAGCATTTCTGATTGTGCTAAAAGATCAGCTGATTCGATCAAAGACTTTAAGTTTGACATTTTTTGATCCTGAATCTCTTTCATTTCAGGTCCACCCACTTTCTCTAAATATTCTTTTGCAACAAAGAAGCAGATGCTTTTAGGTGGTGCAAAGGAAAGCCATTTGTGATTTTTCTCACAAATTTTTCCATTTACATAATCTCCAGTGTTTAAATGTCCAACGATTGGAGCGGTAAGTTCTGGTCTTAGGCGAACATTAACTCTATTTCCCTCGATCTTATTTTCTAAAACAAAAGTTCTAAAAACATAAACATCCATTGTAGAAGGTGCTTCAACAGCATAGAAGCTATCTTTTTCACCAACAACAACAAATAATTCATCTTTTTCTAATTCAGAAATAATTGGTGATTCAACATCAGAGTTAAGTCTTAGTCGCACACCATTTCCAAGAACTTTTCCTGTAAAAGGTTTATAGTTTTTAAACGCACTTTTCTTTGTTGTGCGGTGTTTTTTAGCAACACTTTTTTGTGTTTGCATTAACTTTGTTTCTTTTGTCACTGCGATTTGTTGATCATAAGCATGTAAGCTAGATACAAACATCATTAACGCAATTGGCATAATTTTTTGTAACATTTAGGTAATCCCTCCCTATCCAAGACTCTAAAAATTGTTCGCTTGCAGAATACACTACAAATTTTCATTGTAAGATAAACATCGTTTCAATGCAACAAAAAGCTGATGGGATATAGGGTCTAACTTTTTAAAACTGCTAAGATGTGTTCGCAGTTATTTTTTCCACATGTGCATCCAATTGGATCACCTAGATATACGGAATATTTTTCATTTTGATTAAATGGATTAGAAACTTCATAAAGTTTTTCATTTTTTTGATTTATATCCCATTCTCTAAATGTTAGCTCTTCTTTAGAAACTTCTTCATCTGACATTTCGTCTAATCTTTCTTCACTATCAACTCCATGAATAGCGCGTGAAATTTGGCAATAAGGGCAGTTGCAATGTGGTTCACCTTCAGGAATGTTAAATGTCTCAGCATCTATCCCAATGACTTTTCCCATTTCTTTGATCTTATCTAAAATTTCATTTGGAAGGTTTGGAGCATCACTTTGATTAGGATCGTGCTGCATCATTCCTGTGAAATTTTCCATTCCAGATAAGACCATTCCACTATTTCCAAGATTTAATCCTAGAGAGTCTTGGATGAGCTTTTCAGGGCTTTCTTCAATAGATTTTGCATGGCAATCAAAGATCTTTTCTATGACATCTGCAGAAAGGTTTAAGATTTTAATTTTAGAGCCATCATGCATATTTACCTCTAATTCACCACTTGTATTGATGTGTAAAGAGGCAACATTATCCCAGGAGGTTGAAATGTATGGGGGAATAGATAAGATTTGTTCGTTGATTTTCATATGATCTCCTTTATTATTTACCTCAATTATAATCAATTTTAGTATGAGAGTCAATAAAAATTAGCACTTAAAGCATAAGTCTGCTGATTATATGTACAACCATTTAATAATTAGAAGGTTACTTTCTTTGGTAAATTTGAAGGTCAAATTTTTGAATTATCGAGAATAAGTGCTCAAAGATATCAGATTGTATGTCTTCATAATGGTTCCAGTTTGTGTCATTGGTAAAGATATATATCTGTAAAGGAAGGCCATATTCAGTTGGATCAAGATGCCTGACTAGAAACGTAAATTCTTGGTGTATTTTTGGATGGTTTGTGAGATAGCTTTCAATATAAGCTCTGAATAAACCAAGATTTGTAAGAGTTGTTTTACTTAGTGTTTTTATTCGGCTTCTACCTTCAAAACTACTTTCTTCTAAGCTCTCTATAGCTTTTTTCATGTAAGGAACATGAGTGAGTTTTGAAAGGAGTTCATTATCACAAAATCTAATCGTTTTAAGATCTATTAAGATGGAGCGCTTAATTCGCCTTCCACCAGCCTCTTGCATACCACGCCAGTTGGTCATTCCTTCTGATAAAAGGGCATTAGTAGGAAGTGTTGTAATTGTTTTATCAAAGTTTTGAATTTTCACAGTGTTTAATGAAATTTCAATCACATCACCATCAGTGTCATATTTAGGCAGAACAATCCAATCCCCAACACGAACCATATCATAAGAAGAGACTTGAATAGATGTAATAAAGCCTGTAATAGTATCCTTGAATACAAATGTGATACCGGCAGCGATTACACCAAGTCCAGTAAAGAGTGCTATCGGTGATCTATTAATAATAATAGATACAGCTAAAATAGCAGAAAAGAAATATACAATAATTCTTATAACCTGCACATAACTTTTAATAGGTTTTCTTTTTTTACCTCTTTGTTTTTTGTAAACATCTTCTGCAATAGTAATCACAGAATTAAAGACTAAAACAAAAGCCCCTAAAATATATAAAAGCATTATAGCCTGAATAAATCTAATAATTGTGACATCAATAGATAGACTAGGTGCATTAAGTAATGGCACGGTGGTATAAATGATTAGAGCTGGAACAAGATGAGAAAGCCTTCGTACAAGGTTTGCTTCAATGATTGATTTACCCCAATGAAGGGATTTTTTCTCAAAAAGTTTATTTATTCTTCTATGTAAATAGATCTTAAATAAGATGTGTGCAAAATAAGCGATAGCTATGATGATTGAAAATGCGATGATGAATGAAAGAATAGGTATAAAAGAGGTTTTTATGCCCCACATAGTTAGCAGATGAGAGATGAAATTCATTGAGTATACCTTATTTTCCTCTATTGTGCCTGGACACAGCCACTTAGTCAATACTTTTTCTTAAAACCTTAATCACAAGTAATGTAAAAAATAACTTGCACTCGAATAATAAAAAGAGCATAAAACAGATTTAGAAGTTAGTCGAAAAAGTGAGTTTTATTGAGTTTACACCCAGATCTATTTTTTTTATTTCTAAGATCAAATCAAATTAATAATTTTAACCTACGGAGTTTTAATGGCTAAAGAAGTGGCTAAGAAGTCCTGCTTGCTTGATGCAAGTGTTTTATTGCATGATCCCTCAGCTTTTCATCACTATACAATGCATGATATTGTTCTTCCAAGCGTTGTCTTAGAAGAGCTTGATAGAAAAAAGGCTATGCATGGAGAGATTGGGAGAAACGCTCGATCTGTCATGAAGTTTATTGATCAAGTTGCAAGAGAAGGAGATATACAAAAGGGAATTAGCTTTGAAAAGGGTGGTTCCTTTAAAATAGTCATTGAATCAGATGTTAAAAAGAAAAACTCAGTACTTATGGGGCTTGCTCCTGATAGAACAAGACATCGTTTACTTTCTTCTGCACATCAATTACAAGAAGATGGCCATGAAATCACTTTAGTATCTAAAGATCCTGTAACAAAAATTATTGCTGAAACAATTGGTGTGACAACCGAGAGCTTTAAAAGTTCACAAGAAACATTTGATAATTTATATCCTGGAATTTTTACAGTTGATGTTCCAAAAGATTCAATTGATGAATTCTATGAAAATGGAGAGGTTGATATTCCTGAAGGAATTTACTATCCAAATTCATATTTAGTTTTAAAAGGTGAAGAAAACGCATCAGCAGTTGCTAAAATAAATGCTAAAGCAAATAAGCTGGAGCCTTTATTAAAAGGCCGTCAAAATGTTTGGGGTGTAAAACCTCGAAATGTTGAGCAAAAATGTGCTTTAGATCTTTTATTGCGAGATGATGTAAAACTCATATCATTAATCGGAAACGCAGGTACGGGTAAAACACTTCTAGCACTTGCTGCAGGTCTTCAAAAGGTATTCGATGATGGAGTTTATAATCGCATCGTGATCTCTCGATCAATTATGCCTCTTGGGAAAGATATTGGATTTTTACCAGGTTCAAAAGAGGAAAAACTTCAATCGTGGCTTGCGCCTTTCTTCGATAATCTCGACTATATCTGTGAAAGCGGTGGTGAAGATGGAGAGGAAACAAAGAAGTGGATTTTAGAAAGTAATAAATTCCAAGTAGAAGCAATTACATATATGCGTGGTCGATCTTTTACAAACGCATTTATCATTATCGATGAATCACAAAACTTAACACCTCATGAACTCAAAACTTTGATTTCTCGAGTGGGTGAAAATACTAAGATCGTGATCTTAGGTGATCCTACCCAAATTGATAATCCCTATCTTGATAGAGATTCAAATGGTATGATCTACACAGTTGGTAAAATGAAAGAATATGAATTATTTGGTTCTATTTACTTTAAACACACAGAAAGATCAAAACTAGCAGCTCTTGCCGCTAAAGTTCTTTAATTGCTTTTGAGGGGGCTTACAAGCCTCCTCCTTTTTTTTATTCCTTAATCTGCTCAGCCTTCCATTGAAATGAAAAAACCTTAATTGCGATTACACTTAATATAAATGCAGGGATCATTGTAGGCATGCGTATTGGAAAAGGTACAAGCGGCCAAACAGCTGCTGATATACATCCTGTGATAAGTCCAGCTAAAGCTCCTGCGCGTGTTGTGTTTTTACTAAATAAAGCAAACAAGACAACTGGGCCAAATGAAGCTCCTAGTCCAAACCAAGCATAGCTAACTAACCCACCAATTGAGCTTTTTGAAGTAAGAGCAATGATACATGATATTAATGCAACACCGAAGATTGCAAGCCTTGTGACTAAAAGCAATTCTTTCGAAGTAGCATTTTTTTTAATGAGCTTTTTATAAATATCTTCTGCAAAGGATGTAGCAACTACAAGAATCTGAGAATCCATACATGTGATTGTTGCTCCTAAAATCGCACAAAGAATCAATGTAGAGAAAAATGAAGGAAGCATTTTCGTGGTCATTTCAATAAAGATATATTCTGGATTGATATCTACATTTGAATAGAGGTACTTTCCGATTAACCCAATAAAGGTAGCTGCAACAAGCGCAGAAATCTGCCATGAGATTCCTACCCATTTTGCTTTATTCATATCTTTTACATCTGAAATTCCCATGAACTTTGTTAAAACATGGAGTAGTCCAAAGTAGGGAAGTCCCCAGGCAAACATTTCTAAAATCGGATAATATGATGGATAATTTGCATTTTGACTAAGAAGTGATGGTGCAGTTATTTCTCGTATTGCTTCGTACGAGACATTAAAATAAGAAGATGCTAAAACAGGCACTAGTATGATAGCAGCAAGAAGAAAGAGTCCCTGGAAACAGTCTGTCCATGCGAGTGTGACATATCCACCAACAAAAAGATAGGGAATGATAATAAAGATTCCTAAGATAACCCCAAGAGCATAAGGAATCGCAAAAAGAGAGTTTAATAAAACACCTAAACTCACTAGTCCCGCAGAGACATAGACAGTGAAGAAGATTAAAGAGGCGATTGAAGAAAAGACTCTGATAAGTCCTGAAGTGTCAGAAAAACGACTCTCAAAATATGAGGAGATGGTCAGGCTGTTGTATTTCTCTGTTTCAGTGCGAAGTTTTGGTGCAATGAAATGCCAGTTTAAAAACATAAAACTAGTGAGGCCAACAGCAATAGCGATTCCATTTATACCTGAAACAAAGATGGCGGCAGGATAGGCTAAGAAAATCCAACTACTCATATCACTTGCATGAGCAGCAAAAGCTGTTAAATAAAAATTCATTTGCCTTGAACCCATCATAAAATCATCAGATGTTTGATTTTTTTTATAAGAAAAAAGAGCGATGAGAACTAAGATCGCTAGGTATAGTAAAAAAGCAGATATTGTCGCCATAATAAATTCTCCATATAGAAGAAAAAATTATAACACATGATTTTGTATAGACAAAGTAAAAAATAGGTTAATTTAAGTCAGAAACCAATTTAGATTCATTATTCTCATATGCAAAGCAAAGTAGTTAAAAAACGATTCTAGGAATGAATGATTACTTATTAAAACTAGAAAAGAAAACAGCTGCAGCTTGGGAGACATTGAGAGAATCGATCTGTCCAAGCATAGGAATATAGACTTGAAAATCTGAATTTTTGATGAGAATTTTTTGAATACCCTTTCCTTCAGAACCTAGTATTAATAAAGTCTTTTTTTCAAACTCATGCTCATTAATAGATACAGCCTTATCATTAACATCGCAAGCAACAACCCAAAACCCTTCTTTTTTGAACTTCTCGATTGTCGTAGAAAGATTTGAGACCTCGGCAATAGGAATAATCTCTGAAGCACCCATACTTGTCTTTGTCACCGTTGGCGTGATCTTACACCCTTTATTCTTAGAAATAATCACTCCATCAACCCCAAAACACTCAGCAGCCCTTAAGATAGAACCCACATTCTGAGGGTCAAAAATTGAATCTAGAATGACAACCAAACTCTTTTCTTTTTGCTTCGATCCTTCAATCAAATCTTCAATATAGACGGGTTCTTTCGGAATAACCTCTGCGACATAACCTTGATGCGAAGTAGAGTTTGACATATCATCAAGCGCCTTCTTAGCTTTTTTAATAATCGGTTTTTTGATCTGCCTCAAAATGGAATCATCTTTCTCATGATATGAATAGACTTTCAAAATTCTTTCAGGAGAAAACTTTAAGATTTCCTGAATACAGTTCTTACCGATAATTAAATTTTTATGTTTCATGTGACTTTTTTGCTAATTTTATATAGAGTATAACTTATGTCAAAAATACATACAATAGGCGATAGCCACTGCGGATTTTCTTTTAGAGGGGCATCTGATGAAGATATGATTCTATACCCACACGAAGAAGGTATTATGCAAGTACCTCTCCAAGTCCACTACCTAGGATCTCGTACCATGTACTCATTCGGCCTGCGCGGTTGCGAAGAAAAAGATCTTGAGGGGATAGAAAAAGATGACTACCTGGTTTTTTGCTTTGGAGAAATTGATGTGCGCTGCCACATCTATAATCAAGTTCATAAAAACAAAAGAGACCTAGGGGAAATTATGTGCGTCCTTGTAGAAAACTACACCTCACAAATAATTTCAATAGCCAAAAAATTAGAAATAACCCCAGTGATCTTTGGAATAACTCCACCTGTAAAAGAATTAACAGTGGAAGGCTATCCTTCTGTCGGACCCTTTGAAGAACGAGTAAAATACACAAAACTCTTAAATCAAACCCTCGAGGCAAAAGCAAAAGAGAAGGGGATCTTATATTTTGATGTCTACAATGAATACGCAGATGTTGATGGAACACTCAATATGAAATACTCAGATAACCTTATGCATATCGGACAAGACTTTAACCTTCCTGTTAAGACAAAGCTTTGTGATCTTATTTGGAATCACATTCAAACTTGAAAGGGCAGTAAAAACTTTGATTAAATATTAAGAGCTGGAATTAGATTCATTAGTTTGATTCTCTATACAACGATAGATAATTTCTAAAGCTTTTTGATTCCATCTATCATTAAGTAGAGATGAATCAATGGAATTTAATTCTTTTAAACATTTATCTGAAATCGGTACCTGAGCATTAACGCTAGTAGTGGATATCTTAGTAAATAAAGCACCGTCTTTTATAGTTTTTAAATGAACTGCACGAACAACAGAGAGGTGCTCTATAGCAAACGTGTTAGTTTTTTTGGGGTCATCTTGGTGTTAGTCTAAGGTTGTGTTTAATGATTCTTTAGTACAACTTACTGCTCTATCTTTTAACTTAAAATTAAAATGAACACGTTCTGTGTGAACGGTGCATTCTGAATCTGGTATTTCACAGCATATTGTTGACATTTATTCTTTATCCTCTGTTTTAGGGTTTCTTTTAATGAATTCAATATACTCAACTGTATTTTTATTTAGAATGGGTATGACATAGTCCTCCCATTCTTGAGCCAATAATTTTTTGCTAAATTTATTTATGGTTCTAAAATTTGTAATAGAAAGAGGGTGTTGATAATTAAGGCTACGATGTTGCATCTCAGATTTAATTTTATACTCTAAGAGCGCCGTATAAAAAAAAGAAGGGTGTTCAATGACAAATTCATGAGTTTTTACTCCACTTGCTAATAGCCCATCAATAAATCCATTTAATTCAGTAACCTCCATGTTTTTAACTGTACCATTGTAGGTAAAATGGGTGGGTCTTTTTTGCTGAATAGATTTGAGTGGTATTGTATGTGTGTTACATTCATCAGGTTCTGTAAATCCTGCGGGTATTCCACCAACATGTTCTGTAACTCCTGGGGGCATCCCACCTTGGTACTGGTTACACATTATCCCAAAAACATTACATAATAACTTCATCCACTATCCTTCTAAATTTATTTAAAGCGTTTGCGGTTAAACTTTAAATCGATTTATAAATTATATCAAGATTTAAATTATATTCAATAAGTTTTGATGCGGTCAGTATTTATAAAATATCAACCTATTTAGAGTAAACTTTCACAACTTTCTCTGATTTTTGACTAGAGTTAATAGTCTTAGGATTTTTGTTAAGACGATGGAGATTTATCTTCAAGTGATTGTGTATAAGCTATTCGATTTAACCCTTGAATTTTTTTAACAGCTTCTAACCAATCATTATCTGGTAAGCCAGGCGGTATTGCAAATATTTGCCCTAAATAAACTACAGAAAAAGGAGTATTTTGTGAAATACTTGTACTTGACAAAGTACAAGTGTCATTAACTGTTAAAAGTGTACTATAAAAGAAAGAAGGATGTTTAAGTACAAACCAATTTGTTTTTACACCTGAATCTTGTAGTTCTTTTTTATAGTTCGGAAAGTTGTCGTTTTTAATCGCTGTTCGTGAGCCGTTAAAAGTAAAATGAGCGTGAGTATCTGAACCTTTAACTGTCCATTGAGTTTTAGGAGAATCACAAGTATCTTCTGTGTCATTTACAGGGGGCTGATTACTATCTCCAAGAACCTGATTTGAATAGGAGAAAACTGCTCCAATACAATATAAAGATTTTAGACTCATTTTTTCCTCCAAAAGTTCAAAAGAGTTTCTATTAAAAAAAAATAAAGATTAATCTAGATTTTATTGGTTGTCAAGATTTTTTGTGTGCTAATAAAAAACAACATTTCATAGATTTACTTTTTTGCTAGAAACCTGGAAGTAGTTCATATGACCTTTGGAATTACCCCGCCTGTAAAAGAGGTAATAGTGGAGGGATACCCCTTAGTTAAGTCATTTAAAGAACGAGTAAAATACACAAAACTTTTTCATATATGAAAGTTTTTCTGATTTTTTAATTTATTCCCGGTTTCAAAAGAACTATTCTTTTTTTTTATGACTAAGAGTCTTAAGCGAAGTTTTATATTGTGTATATTCAGAATCGTTAATTGAGAAAATTTCTCCTACTTTTTTCAACCATGCATTTCTTGAGAGTCGTTTATCAATAGAAGCGAGTAATTCTAGATTTTTTTTAGAAAATGGTTGTTTGGTTAAAACTGAAGCTGTACTCATTGTACTTGCAGTGCTGTTATTAACACGACCTGTTTGCATCCTAGCATAAAAAATATTTATATTACTAAAAACGAAAGAATTCACTCTTGAACTTACTTCAACTTCATTTAAATACAGCATTAAATTATTATTACATATTACAAATTGGCCATCGTGCGAAAAATGTATAACTGTATTAGTTGTTATTTGTACCAAAATATTACCTATGTTTTTACTTTAAAATATATATGTTTTTTATGTTTTCTGTAAAGATTTAATGGTCTTTATTTCTATATAAAATTTAAGTGATGAGTTTTTTTGAAGTTCCTCTGTATTAGTAATCATGTGCTTAAGTTCAAAAATAACTTCTCATAAGTATTTATTATCTTAGCTATCACAACTTTGAGTAAATTTATTATACTCCTCATTGTTTTTAGCTAGAATTGCTCTAGTAGATTTAAGCCATTCATCGGGCAAAAGTTCTCTATCCAATTCACTTATGGCTTTTAAATTTTCAAGAGAAAGAGGATATTCACAATTGATGCTAGCAACTTTCATTTCAGCGCTAACTCCAGTTCTAGTTTCACACCGAAAGAGCGCTACATAGAAAAGGGAAGTATGAGAAAAAACAAACTCATTTATTTTTGCTCCAGTTAATATTAACCCTTTAATAAAGCCAATTAATTCATCGTTCTTTAAGTTCAGGACTTTGCCATTGAAAGTAAAGTGAGTGGGTTTTTTTACTATGTTTAATTCACGTTCTAATAAAGTTGTATTGGATTCAGCATGTTCTGTAGTTATTGTGCTCATTCTTTCCTCCAAAAGTTCAAAAGAGTTTCTATTAAAAAAATAAAGATTAATCTAGATTTTATTGGTTGTCAAGTCTTTTGGGCGCTACTGTTCTTATATATTGTAGGGTATTTAGTTCATGAATTTCATTAAATTTATTAGTCCAGTCATGAACCGATAGCCCGCTTTTAATGTTTAGTATTTTGGTTAAATTTTCCCAAGAAAAAGGCCTTTTACAAATTCTACGAGCCGTATGTGATTGACGGCGATTATACATCACCCCATGAACTTTATATATAACAACGACTTCGATAAAAATGTGTCTTGCTTTTTCAGCTTTGACGGGAATACGTGAAAGAACATCTGAAAGTTTTTCTATATTCAGCACAAATTTTGGAGTATCATGATTATGATTCACCGTATCGCAATAAAAATGAATTTGAGTATCAGAACGTAAAATTGAAGCTGCTATTTTTTATTCTCCTTTAAAAAAGTATCGCTTTTTAGTAAGGGTGTTTCTAGCGGCTCCCACGTTTAGACGGGCTGCTTTTTGACGTCTTTCTTCCACGAGAAGCAGGTCCTTTTCTGTGGCTTGCTCGTGAATCATCTCTACCTCTGCTGCTGAAAGACTTTCTTCCACCGCGCTCATCTCTACTTCTTCCGCCACTTCGTTCTCTTCTTTCACCGCCGTTTCTTTCACTTCTTCCACCGCGCTCATTTCGGTCTCTGCCGCCACCGCTTCTTCCTCCACGCTCATCTCTATCTCTTCTGTCGCCGCTTCGTTCTCTTCTATCTCCACTTCTGCGCTCATCTCTATCGCTTCTACTGCTTTTACCTTTAAAGTCTCTAGGATCACTTCTTCTTTTACCGCCTGAAGATTTTCTAAATCCACCGCGTCTTTTAGGGCCATCTCCTCTTCCACCACCTTTTTTAGGATACTTGGGTTTTGTTTGAGGCTCTAGACCTTCAATTTCGATCACTTCAATTTTCTGACCAGTATAAGCTTCGATTCTTGGCACGATTGCTAAGTCTTTGTTACCCGCAAATGAGTAGGCAGTACCTTTTTTACCCGCTCTACCTGTTCTTCCAATTCTGTGTACATAATCTTCAGTGTCTCTTGGAAGATCGAAGTTAATCACGTGCGTGATGTCATTAATATCGATACCACGAGCTGCTACATCTGTAGCAATAAGGATATTGATACGACCTTCTTTTAATTGCTTAATAACACGGTTTCTTCCTCTTTGAGGGATATCACCATGAAGGGTATCACAAGCAAAACCTTTATCTTCTAATTCTTCTAACAACTCATCGCAATGTCTTTTTGTAGACGTAAAGATAATCGCAGATTTTAGATCTTCAAGGTTTAGAATGTGATCTAAAAGATCATTTTTATGACTTAAATTGTCAGTGAAAAGAAGATGTTGCTGAATATTTTCATGCTTTTCAGTTGTTGAATGGATAATGATCTCTTCAGGATTATTCATAAATTTATTTGATAATCTCAAAACATCACCTTTTAGTGTCGCTGAAAATAGAAGAGTTTGTCTTTCTTTTGGAGCTTTTGATAAAATTTCTTCTACAGATTCAGCAAATCCCATATCAAGCATTCTATCTGCTTCATCAAGAATAACCATCTCAAGGTTTGAAAAGCTGATTTTCCCTCTATTCATATAGTCCATTAATCTACCAGGAGTGGCAACTAAAATGTCGTAAGGTCTAGAAAGCTTTGCTTGCTGCTTGTGATAGGGAACTCCACCAACGACACAAACAGAGCGAACCTTATTCATGAATTTGCTGTATTTTTCAGCCTGAGTTGTAATTTGTTGAGCAAGCTCACGAGTAGGAGTTAAAATTAAAATTTTAGCACCTTTTCCTCCACGATTGGGATTTTCAGCCAATTTATCAAGGGCAGGAAGTAAAAATGCTGCAGTTTTTCCCGTTCCAGTTTGCGCAGAAGCACGGATGTCAGCACCTTCTAAAACTCTAGGTATAGACCTAATTTGAATCTCTGTAGGAGTAGAATACTTAGCAAGTTCTAATGCCTTTTGAATGTCTTTGTTTAAATTTAATTTGGAAAAACCCATGAGGATGCCTTGTTGTAAATGATTATTGCAAAGAGAATACTCTATATCATGATTAAAAGATACAATTGGTTTTAAAGATGTAGTTTTTAAGATTCTTTTTTAAGATTTATTGTTTCAAAAAGAAAATATTAGTTTCTGAAAGATTCTTGTAAGGTGGTTTAAGTCGGTTTGAGACAGATGATTAAAAAACAAACTATCTTTCTCTTCAACTCGAGGTAAAGATTTTTCTACAAGTAAAGATCCTTTCTTGGTTAAAAAGGGGTTTTTTATCCGTCCATCATCTGATTTTTTACGAATAATAAGCTTTTTATTTTCTAACCCCTTGATGATTTGAGAAACAGTATTCGGATCAATGTTTGCCATTATTCCGAGAGATGATTGAGTTATAGGATCTCCATTTCTTGTTAGCCATCCAAGAGTTGCCAGAATGACAAATTGAGGGTGTGTTAGATCTAGGTCTTTTAAAGTGGCTTCAATAGAGCTTCTCCAGCTTGTACTAATTTGCCAGAGAAGAAACCCTAAACTCTTTTCTGGAGAGTCATGAAGGCTAATTTCATCAAAATCTACTTGTTTTGTCATATTTAAACTTCCATTTTTTCTCTGATAATACGAAAATCACTCTCTGGGATTTCAAAGAAACCATAACGAAAAATAAATCCCCATTTTTGTTTGTTTTTTATAAAACTTAAGTTTTCAAGTAACATTTTAATGGAAACATCTTTTGTTTCAAGAAAAGATATTTTTCTTCTCCAGGGTATGAAGTCTTTTGTCATGGAAAACTGATAAGGGTGACCTTTTTTAACTTTACCAAGAGCGGTGAAACATTGATAGGGCTCTTTGCTCCCAAATTTGATAACAGGTGAGTAATAGATAATCCAATCATCCTCATTCATCTTATTCAAGAAAGTCTTTTTTCCATGACAAACTTGAGCAAACCCTCCTGCTATTGCTTTTTGAACATGATCCCTTGAAGCAACAGCAATCCAATATTGCATAGTCAATTTTCCTCATGTAATTTGTAGATTCTTATTCTATGTCCGTCTGGATCAAGGATTACAAAAGTTCGACCAAAATCTAGATCTGTAGGTTTTTGCATAACAGTTACATTGCATGACTGCCATTTTTCATAAAGATCATCAACATCAGAGATAGGAAAACAAATTTCAGATGCCCCAGGTGAACACTGAACATTTGGTTCTGCTGTATACTTTGACCATAAACCTAACATAGTTGATCCCTTTAAAGCAAAAAGTACAAAAGTCCCAGATTCTTCAACCGGTTTTATGTTTAATATTTCTTGATAAAAGCGACTGCTCTTTAACGGGTTTTCTACAAAAAGAAGTGTAAACCCTAAAGTTGGATTGTTCATATTTTCCTCCTAAGAAAAGTGGTTATAAGAATATTATACGTATACGTACTATTTACCGTCAAGAAGATTTAAATATTTGATTCTTGTGATGAAAAGTGGGTTTTTGATAGAATACAAGGAACAGTTGCTTTAAAAATAATTTTAGGGGGTGAGTGGTATCGCCTGGATTGTGTAAGTAATTATTGCATACGGAGGGTTCTGGTTGGCCTCCTTAAAAAACCGGAAAAACTATAAATGCAGAAAACACAATGGACGAAAGTCTTCAGTTAGCCGCAGCTTAATCTCCGCAAGGAGATTTCGCCGATGAATTAAGATTCAGACCGAGAGGTCTTAACTCATTGTCATACATCTTGGTGTGAATCCAGAGGGCCTCTCTTTTGACCTCCAGATTCAAGAATTTCAAAAGAGCCCCATGTTATATGTGCTTGTCACTTGTCGTCATTTCATAGGGTATTAACAAGTGACTATGTATGTAGACGTAATTGTGGAGCAATCCAGCACGGGAGTTCGAATCTCCCCACCTCCATTTTATTTGGTTCTTTTTTATTATTTCGATTCTCGGAGTACTTTTGTACACTGTCGAATCGAAATAATAAAAAATAACTCAAATAAAATGAAGGTGGTTGTTTAACGGGTTTTTTATTTTGTTTTTCGTCTTGAAGTACCTGAGTGTACATCGGCGACGAAAAAACTGAAAACTACCCTCAAAAAAATTCTCTAAAATTCTTTTATTTGGTTCTTTTTTATTATTTCGATTCTCTTAAGTACTTTTGTACACTATCGAACCAAAATAACAAAAATCTCCTCAAATAAAATGAAGGTGGTTGTATAACAGGTTTTTTATTTTATTTTTTGTCTTGAAGTACCCAAATGTACATCGGTGACAAAAAAATTCTCTAAATTTATTTTGAAGTTGTAAGATATTGGGTTGTTGTTATAATGAATCTATTATGGCAAGAGTTTATCATCATGTGGGGATTCCCACAAATGAGCCTAAAGAGGGTGAGTATTACGTTGAGGAGTGGAAGGTTTTTTTAACTCCGCACGATATTAGTGATTATAATGTTCAATGGTGTCGTTACCAAGAAGGATGTGTTCTTCCAGATTTGGTGAAGACTCAGGCGCATGTAGCTTTTATCGTTGATGACATGGATAAAGAGTTAGTGGGAAAAAAGATTCTGTATGGTCCGTTTACTCCGATCGATGGTTGGAGGGTTGTCTTTATCGAAGAATGTGGAGCTCCCATTGAGTTGATCGAAACATCCCTTACAGAGGATGAAGTGAAGGCGATGGAAAAAAAAGTCTTCTCTGATGAAGATGTAGCAAACGATTTAGAGGATCTATAATTATTAAATATTATAAATTGGTCATAAGAACTAGCTTTTGGTTTAATTCTAAGCTTTACAAGACCTATTTTTCATGTAATTAAATTCAGGGCAACTTTTAATACCTAAGATATGCTATAGTATTTCTATCGGCTAAAGGCAGGGTGTTACTCTGTTCTTTAAATGTGTAAAGTAAATTTGAAAGTATAGCATATTCTTAAGTAATAAATTTATTAGGAATGCTTTTTATTAGGAGACCCGAAGTGGCACAAGAAAAAAAATTATATGTAGGAAACATCGCTTATTCTTTAGATAACGATAGTTTAAAAGAATTATTCGAATCATTTGGTACAGTTGTTTCAGCTCAAATCATCATGGACAGGGACACAAATCGTCCTAAAGGATTTGGATTTGTAGAAATGAGTAACACAAAGGAAGCTCAAGCTGCAATTGATGAGATGAATGGTAAAGAAGTTGAGGGTCGCTCGTTGACTGTTAACGAAGCAAAGCCAAGACAAGAGCGTAATAATCGTCGATAGACATTATATTTTATAAATCAAATCTTAGTTTCTGTTCATTATAAATAAATTATAGTTACGTAAGATTTGATTTTTCTTTTGATTTTTTGATTAGTAGATAAGTATATAAAACAAGTATTAATCCAGTAGGGAGTAGTATCCCTACACTGATTAATTGATGATTTCTAGAAATAATTTTTTGTTGGATTTCTTGATGACTTAAAAGTTTATAAAGATAAATAGATTGTCTATATAAAATATATCCTCCCATTCCAAATCCAAAAAGCCCTGTCATTATTTTTTTAAATTTTTTTTCCATATCTTAGTGTTCTGAGTTCCTTTGTTAATTCTAGAATCATGATATCAAAAACCTCAATTTTAATAAAATTATGTGTTCAAGAGGTTGGAAAGCAGATCCTATTACTATTGAATAAGCGTTGACGGTAACATATTTTCTTACTATTCTTTTACTTTTTTATTATTAGGTAACGAACATGTATAGTTGGTTTTGTTTCTGTGTCTGTTTTTTATTTAGTCTTTCTCTTTATACAAATAAGATAGTTTACGTTTTGTCTTCACCAAGAAGTATGTCTACGATGTTTCTTCGTATGATGGAAAGTCGTGGAGATTTCGAAATCTATAGTGAACCAACTGTAACTATTTATTGTAGGGAGCATCTTCCTATATATACT